>JAENVS010000032.1 GCA_016650445.1 Frankiaceae bacterium
TCCAATGCGGTGCACTCGGTCTGTTCGCCGGCGAGCAGGTCGACGACGACCGTGGCCCCGAACCGGCTGGCACCCACCCCGAGCCCGGTGTAGCCGGCCGCGTACGCGACCCGTCCGCCGTGCGCCGTGCCCCAGAACGGGGAGAACCGTGAGCACGTGTCGATGATGCCGCCCCACGCGTGGGTGAACCGCAACCCCTCGAGCTGGGGGAACGTCTCGAAGAAGTGCTCGGCGAGTCGCAGGAAGGTCTCCGGGTTGCGCTCCATCGCGTCGTCGGTGCGGCCGCCGAAGCGGTAGACCGCGTCGTAGCCGCCCCACAGGATGCGCCAGTCGTCGGTGACCCGGTAGTAGTGGAAGAGGTTCCCGGCGTCGGCCATGCCGTGCCGGTCCGCCCAGCCGACCGCCGCCCGCTGAGCGTCGGTGAGCGGCTCGGTCATCAGGGCGTAGTCCCACACCGGAACGACGTAGGACGAGAGCCGGCGCAGCAGCGGCGGGAAGGCGTTGGTGCCCAGCGCCACGTGCCGAGCGGTGAGCCGCCCGTACGGCGTCCGCAGCACCACACCGGCACTGGTCCCGGCCAGGTCGGTGACCGGCGTGTTCTCCCAGATCCGCACGCCCAGCCGCAGGCACGCCTCGCGCAGCCCGCGGGCCAGCCGGGCGGGGTCCAGCATGGCGACACCGCCGCGGTCGAGCACCCCGCCGAGGTAGGTCGGCGAGTCGACCTTGGACCGCACCTCGTCCTGTTCCAGCCACTCCAGCGTCGTTCCCACGGATTCGGCCAGGCCCGGCAGCTCGCGCAGGTCGTCGGCCTGCCAGGGCGCGGTGGCGACGGTGAGCTCGCCGGTCCGCTCGAAGGAGCAGTCGATGCGGTGCTCCCGAACAGCCCGCTCGATGCCGTCCAGGTTCTCCCGGCCGAGCCGTTCCAGGAGGGACATCTCGGTGGGGAACCGGTCCAGGCCGTTGCGCAGACCGTGAGTCAGGCTGGCGGAACAGAAGCCGCCGTTGCGACCAGAAGCCGCCCAGCCGACGGTCCGCGCCTCCAGCAGCGCGACGTCCCGGCCGGGGTCGCGCTCCTTAGCCAGCAGCGCGGTCCACAGCCCGGTGTAGCCACCGCCCACCACAGCGAGGTCCGCCTCGGCGGGTCCGGCCAGCGCCGGGCACGGGTCCGGGGCCGGCCCGTCCAGCCAGTACGCCGTGTGACGCACATCGACGAGGGCGGCCGCCGCGGGTCCGGAGCCGGGAGGCGGCACAGTCTCTAGCCCTTCTGCTTCTTCCGGCTCGTGACGGCCTGGCCGAAGAGCACCGAGAGGAGGGCGATGAAGAACATGGCCGAGGCGATCACGTTGGCCTGGGCGGGGATGCCGCGCAGCGAGGACACCCAGACGAACTTCGGGAACGTGTTCTCCGCGCCGGAGTTGAAGTTGGTGATGATGAAGTCGTCGAAGGACAGCGAGAACGCCAGCAGCGCGCCGGCGGCGATGCCCGGCGCGACCAGCGGCAGGGTGATGCGACGGAAGGTCTGCCACTCGTCGGCGTACAGGTCCATCGCCGCCTGCTCGAGCCGCGGGTCCAGCCCGGCGATCCTGGCCTTCACGGTGACCACCACGAACGAGATGCAGAACATCACGTGGGCGATGACGATGGTGCCGAAGCCGAGGTTGACGCCGAGGTTGAGAAACAGAGCCAGCAGTGAGGCACCCAGCACGACCTCCGGCGTCGCCATCGGCAGGAAGATGGTGAGGTTCGTCGCGGTGCGTCCGCGGAACCGGTGCCGGGCGAGCGCGAAGGCGATCATCGTCCCGAGGACTGTGGCCACGAGCGTGGCCAGGACCCCGATCTTCAGGCTGTTCGCCAGGGCCGGGCAGACGTCCGGCGCACCGCACGGGTTCTTCCACTTGTCGAGGGTGAAGCCCTTCCAGGAGATGTTCGACTTGCCCGAGTCGTTGAACGAGAACGCCAACGTGTAGGCGACCGGGACGAACAGGTAGGCGAACGCGACGACAGCGTAGATCCGGATCGCGTTCCGTCCCAGCCAGCGGCGCGCCTTCATTCGGGGCCCCCGCGGGATCGCGAGCGCAGCGAGGGATCTCGTGGGGAGAGCTTCATACCAGCTCCTCGGTCCCGGAGCGGCGGATGTAGATGGCGACGAGAAGCAGGATCGAGAGCATCAGCGACACCGACAGCACGGCCGCGGTCGGGTAGTCGACCACCCGCAGGAACCGGCTGTCGATGACGTTTCCCACCATGGTGGTGTCGCGGTTCCCGAGCAGCGCGGAGTTGATGTAGTCGCCGGCCGCCGGGATGAAGGTGAGCAGCGTTCCCGCGACGACCCCCGGCAACGACAGCGGGATGGTGACCTTGCGCAGCGTCGTGAGCGCGCTGGCGTAGAGGTCTCCGGCCGCCTCCATCAGCCGCGGGTCGACCCTTTCGAGCGAGGCGTAGATCGGCAGGATCATGAACGGGAGGAAGTTGTACGTGATGCCGATGACCACCGCGGGTGCGGTGTTGATGATCCGGCCGTCAGGCCCCAGCAGGTGCACGGTACGCAACGCATCGGCCACCCAGGCCTGGTCGGCGAGGATCTGCTTCCACGCGATGGTGCGCAGGAGGAAGCTGACGAAGAACGGTGCTACGACCAGGACCAGCAGCAGGTTGCGCCACCGGCCGGACTTGAAGGCGATGGCGTAGGCGAGCGGGTAGGAGATCGCCAGCGCGAGCACCGTCGCGATCAGCGCGTAGAAGAAGGACCGGCCGAACACGGTGAGGTACTCGTCCAGGGTGTCGGTGTAGTTCGCGAACCGCCAGGTCTGGGTGTAGACCCCGATCTCGGCGCCGTCCGGCCTGGTCTGCGTCGAGGTCGACAGCAGCGTCACCAGCGGGACGATGAAGAAGATCGTCAGCCAGGCCATGCCCGGCAGGAGCAGCAGGTACGGCGTCAACCGCCGCCGTCCCGGCTGCGACGGGGCAGTCGACCCACGGTCGTGCTGCGGGTCCTCCAGCGTCTGACGCTCGCCGATGCCGATGCCCTGGGCTGCGCTCATCGGGTCAGCCCACCGGGACCGACGCGACGCCCTCGGTGCGATCGACGCCGGCGTTGACGTCGAGTCTGCCGTCGAGCGCGAAGGTGTGGGCCGGGTCCCAGTGCAGGTCCACGGTCGTGCCGCGACGCAGCAACCCGCCGGTCCCCAGGTTCTGGGCGAAGACCATCAGCTCCTGACCCCATGGCATCCGGACGAGGTACTGCGTGCTCACGCCGGTGAAGCTGGCGTCAGAGACGACGCCACCGGGCAGGACGTTGCGTCGCGCCCCCTCGACCGCAGCCCCCTCGGGCACGAGCTGGATCTTCTCCGGCCGGACCCCGATGTGCAGGTCGCTCTCGCCACCGTTCCTCAGGGCCGAGGGCAGCGCGACCTTCTGCCCATGGACCTCCAGGACGAGGTCGTCGCCGTCGCTGCCCGACACCGTCGCCCGGATGAGGTTGGACTGGCCGAGGAAGTTGGCGACGAAAGTTGTCGTCGGCGACTCGTAGAGCTCGGTCGGGCCACCCATCTGCTCGATCCGCCCGCTGTTCATCACCGCGATGGTGTCGGCCATCGTCATGGCCTCCTCCTGGTCGTGGGTGACGTGCACGAAGGTGAGGCCGACCTCGATCTGGATCCGCTTGAGCTCGATCTGCATCTGCCGCCGCAGCTTGAGGTCCAGCGCCCCGAGCGGCTCGTCGAGCAGCAGGACCGCAGGCCGGTTGACGATCGCCCGGGCGAGGGCGACCCGCTGCTGCTGGCCGCCGGACAGCTGAGCCGGCTTGCGCTTGGCCATCCCGCCGAGCTCGACCAGCTCGAGAGCCGCCTCGACCTCGGCCGTCACCTTCTTGCTGCCCCGGCGCCGCAGGCCGAACGCGACGTTCTCGAAGATGTCGAGGTGCGGGAACAGCGCGTAGCTCTGGAACACGGTGTTGACCGGCCGCTTGTACGGCCTGGCGTGGGTGACGTCGTCGTCCCCGATGAGAATCGTCCCGTCGGTCGGTTCCTCGAGGCCGGCGACCATCCGCAGGGTGGTGGTCTTACCGCAGCCGGACGGTCCGAGCAGCGCGAAGAACGAGCCGGACGGAATCGTCAGGGACAGGTCGTCGACGGCGACGAACGACCCGAACCGCTTGCTGACGTGCTCGAGCCGGAGATCCCGCCCACCCGTCTCAGGGTCTGCCATCAGTTGCCGATCACCTGCTGGAACTGCTCGGAGAAGGAGGTCTCCTCGTCCGGCTCCAGGCTGCGGAACACCTTGACGTTGGCCAGGTCTTCCTCGGTCGGGAAGATCAACGGGCTGTCGACCAGCGACGGGTCGATCTTCTCCATCTCCGCCTTGGCGCCGTCGACCGGGCAGATGTAGTTGACGTAGGCCGCTACCTCCGCGGCGATGGCCGGGTCGAAGTAGAAGTCGATGAGCTTCTCGGCGTTCGCCTTGTGCGGCGAGGCGATCGGCACCATCAGGTTGTCCGACCACAGCGTGCCGCCCGTCTCCGGCAGGTTGAACGTGTAGTTGTCGTCCTCCTCCTCGAAGCGGGCGAGCAGGATGTCGCCGGACCACCCGATGCAGGCGACAGCGTTGCCGCTCCTGAGGTCCTCCAGGTAGGAGTTGCCCTTCACCTGGCGGATCTGGCCCGAGTCGACGTGCTTCTGCAGCTCCTCGAGGCCCTTCTTGAAGTCGTCCTCGCTGAAGTCCTGGGAGATGTCGGTGCCCTGGGCCAGCATGATCAGCCCGACGGTGTCGCGCATCTCGGACAGGACCACGATCTTGCCCTTGAGGTCCGGGGCCCAGAGGTCATCGAGGGTCTTCAGGTCGCGACCGACCTTGTCCTTGCGGTAGCCGATGCCGGCATAGCCGCTCTGCCAGGTCATCGAGTAGTCGCGGCCGGGGTCGAAGTCGACGTCCTGCAGCTTCGCGTTGAGGTTCTTCGCGTTCGGGATGTTCGCCTTGTCCAGCTTCTGCACGTAGCCCTGCCGGATCAGCCGGCCGGCCATCCAGTCGGTCAGCGTGATGACGTCCTTGCCGATGTCGTCACCGTTCTTGAGCTGACCCTGGACCTTGCCGTAGTACGCGTCGTTGTCGTCGATGTCCTCGGCGTAGGTCGCCTTGATCCCCGTCGCCTCCTGGAACTTGTCCAGGGTCGGGTACTTCTTCGTGTCCTCGACGTAGTCGAGGTAAGCCGGCCAGTTGGCCCATCGCACGAGCTTCTCGGTCTCCGACTTGTCCTCGACTGTGGCTTCGGGGTTGCTGGTGGTGTCGCCGCCACCGGTACCGCAGGCGGCCAGCGCTGCTGCCACGCCGACGCCGCCGGCGCCACGCATCAGCGAGCGTCGGGAGAGCTGGGCTCGCACGATCGCGCGGAACCTCGGGTCCTGTCGGATGTCACTCATCGTGGCTTGGTTCTCCTCGGCTGGTGGTCGCAGGGCTCGGTCCGGTGAACACGGTGCGGTGCCAATCCTTGCGGACCGCGGCCGTCCCGTCGTACATGACGTGCTTGATCGTCGTGTACTCCTCCATGGAGTACATCGACATGTCCTTGCCTTGCCCCGAATCCTTGTAGCCGCCGTGCGGCATCTCGCTGATGATCGGGATGTGGTCGTTGACCCAGACGCAACCGGCCCGGATCTCCCGGGTCGCACGCAGGGCGCGGAACACGTCGCGGGTCCATGCGGAGGCGGCGAGGCCGTACGGCGAGTCGTTGGCGAGACTCAGCCCCTCGTCGTCACCGTCGAAGGGCAGCACCACGAGGACCGGGCCGAAGATCTCGTCCTGCACGATCTCGGAGCCCTGGGCTGCGTCGACCACCAGTGTCGGCTCGTAGTAGGCGCCGCGCGCCAGCGTCCCACCCGGCACGGCGCCTCCTCTCACGACCTTCGCCCCGTCGCGCCGGGCACGCTCGACGAAGCCCGCCACCCGCTCCTGCTGGAGGCGGGACACCAGCGGCCCCTGGTCGGTCCGCTCGTCCAACGGCTCGCCCAGCACGACCGTGCCCATCAGGTCGGCGACACCTGCGACGAACGCGTCGTACAGCGGACGCTGCACGTAGGCCCGGGTCGCGGCGGTGCAGTCCTGACCGGTGTTGATCAGCGCACCGGCCACCGCCCCCTGCACGGCCGCCGCCAGGTCGGCGTCGTCGAAGACCAGGAAGGGCGCCTTGCCGCCGAGCTCGAGGTGCACCCGCTTGGGCCCCCGGGACGCGAGCTCCATCACCCGGCGCCCGACGGCCGAGGAGCCGGTGAACGAGACCATGTCGACGTCCGGGTGGGCCATCAGCGCCTCGCCGGCCACCCGCCCGGTACCGGTGACCACGTTGACGACACCGTCCGGCACCCCGGCCTCGGTGGCCGCCTCGGCGAACATCAGCGCGGTGAGCGGGGTGAGCTCGGCGGGCTTGAGGACGATCGTGTTGCCGGCAGCCACGGCCGGCAGCACCTTCCAGGCCGCCATCTGCAGCGGGTAGTTCCACGGGGCGACGGAGCCCACCACGCCGATCGCCTCACGCCGGACGTAGGAGGTGTGGTCGCCGGAGTACTCCCCCGCCGACTTTCCTTCGAGCACCCGCGCTGCGCCGGCGAAGAACGCGACGTTGTCGACGGTCCCGGGGACGTCGAAGCCGGTGGAGAGCCGGATCGGCTTGCCGGTCTGCCGCGACTCGGTGCGGGCCAGGTCGCCGGTGCGCTCGGCCAGCAGGGCGGCCAGCCGGCCGAGCGCGGCCGACCGCTCGACCGGCGGCGCGCTCGACCAGGCGGGGAACGCGGCACGGGCAGCCGCGACGGCGGAGTCCACGTCCGAGCCATCGGCCAGCACGACCCGCTCGACGGTCTCGCCGGTGGCGGGGTCGGTGACCTCGAAGTGCTCACCCGAGCCGCCGGTACGGCGGCTGCCGGCGATGAACTGGTGCACGCTCCTCGAGACCCTTCGTTGCGCACGACACGGGCTGCCTATCCACCCGGCGGGGACGATCCTGACAGAGGGTGTCGCCTCGGACAAGTGATTCCGTTGCGTCACAGGATCGTTACCACGAAATCAGGTGCCGGAACGCCGTTTGGAGGGCTGTCAGGTCGCCGGCCGCCAGGTGCGCCGGCCGGCCAGCCAGGTGCCGCGGACCGGGACCTGCGGCCAGCCGGCCGGGTCGGTGACCGTGGGATCGCTGCCCAGCCAGACCAGGTCGGCCCGGCGCCCGACGGTGACCGCCCCCCACCGGTCCTCCTCGAAGGCCTGGTAGGCCACCCCGCGGGTGTAGGCCGACAGCGCGGTGCCTACCGGGATCCGCTCGTGCGGGAGCCAGCCGCCCGCCGGCACCCCGGCGGGCGTCTGGCGGGTGACCGCGACCGACAACCCGTCGAGGGGGCGGAAAGAGCTGACCGGCCAGTCGCTGCCCATCGAGAGCACGGCGCCGGTGGCGACCAGGGAGGCCATCGGGTACTGCCACGCGGTCCGGTCCGGACCCAGCCGGGGTGCGGTGAGCTCGAGCTGCAGCGGGTCGAGCTGGGCCCACAGCGGCTCGACGTTCGCCACGACCCCGAGTGCGGCGAACCGCGGCAGGTCGGTCGGGTCGACGACCTGGGTGTGGGCGATCACCGGACGCCGGTCGCGGGGACCGTTCACCGCGGTCACCCGCTCGACCGCGTCCAGCGCCGACCGCACCCCGGCGTCGCCGATGGCGTGCACGTGGAGCTGGAAGCCGTCGGCATCGAAGGCGACGGCTGCCGCTGCCAGCTCGTCCGGCGACCATACGGGCAGCCCGCAGGAGTGCGGTGCGTCGTCGTACGGCGCCAGCATCGCCGCCGTGCCGGCCTCGACGACGCCGTCGGCGAACATCTTCACGGTGCGCGCCGACACCTCGCCGGCGACCGAGGACTCGGCGGCCGCTTGCCTGGCCCGCACGAACTCGGCGCGCTGGTCCGGCCAGCAGTCCGGCTCCGCGCGCAGCGCGATGTTGGCCCGGACGGCCAACCTGCCGGCGGCCGCGGCCGCGAGGTAGACCTCCACGTCACCCGGGGACAGGGCGGCCTCCTGCACCCAGGTCACGCCGGCGGCGGCGAGCAGCCGGCTCGCCGCCGCAAGCCCGTCCTGCCGCTCGACGGCAGTGGCGCGCGGGGCGTGGCGCAGCACGAGGTCCATCGCGGTCCACTCGACCAGGGTCCCCATCGGGGTGCCGTCCGGGCGCCGGACCACCTCGCCGGCCGCCGGGTCCGGGGTGGTCGCGTCGATACCGGCGCGACGCAGTGCCTCGGTGTTCACCCAGGCACAGTGGTGGTCGGTCGACTGGAGCACGACCGGCCGGTCCGGCACGGCCACGTCGAGCCAGGCGGCGTCGAACCGGCCGCCCGGGACCAGCGTCGGCTCGTAGGGCCCGCCCAGCACCCAGCTGGTCTCGGGGTGGGCCGCGGTCCACCGGCGTACGGCCTCGACGACCTCGGCGACCGAGGTCGCGTCGCGGACCTGCGGCCCGGCCAGCTCGACACCGCCCCAGAGCGGGTGGACGTGACCGTCACCGAAGGACGGCAGGACCGCACCGCCCTCCAGGTCGACGACCTCGCGGGCCTCGGGGAGCAGGGCCCGGGCGTCCTCGTCGAGAGCCACCACCACGCCGTCGCGGACGGCCACTGCCCGGACCCGCGGCGCTGCCGGGTCGCCGGTGACCACCACCCCGCCGTGCAGCACCAGGTCGACACTCACCGCTGGTCCGCCTCGGCGGTCGACCACGTAAAGCACGCCCGCGGACGCGACAGCACCCGGGCAGGCGTAGCGACGTGTCCGCACGCGTGCTGTGGTGGCCGCGTTCACGCCTCGATGTTGGACATCACGTGCTTGACCCGGGTGTAGTCCTCGAAGCCGTACATCGAGAGGTCCTTGCCGTAGCCGGAGTGCTTGAACCCGCCGTGCGGCATCTCGGCGACGAGGGGGATGTGCGTGTTGATCCAGACGCAGCCGAAGTCGAGCCGCTTGGCCATCCGCATGGCCCGGCCGTGGTCCCTGGTCCACACCGAGGAGGCCAGGCCGTAGCGCACGCCGTTGGCCCACCGGACCGCTTCGTCCTCGTCGGTGAACCGTTGCACCGTGATCACCGGCCCGAACACCTCGTCCTGGACCAGCTCGTCGTCCTGACGTAGCCCGGAGACGACGGTCGCCTCGTGGAAGTAGCCGTTCGCCAGATCGCCGCCGACCCGGCTGCCGCCCGCCGACAGGGACGCGTGCTCCGGTGCCCGGGAGAGCATGCCCATCACCCGGTCGAGCTGGCTGGCGTTGTTCAACGGGCCGAAGAGCACGTCCTCGTCGTCCGGCAGGCCGGTCCGGGCGCTGTCCTTGGCCTGCTGCGAGAGCGCAGACACGAAATCGTCGTGGATGCCCGGTGCTGCCAGCACCCGGGTCGCGGCGGTGCAGTCCTGGCCGGCGTTGAAGTAGCCCGCCACCGCGATCGCCTCGGCTGCCGCCTCGAGATCGGCGTCGTCGAACACCACGACCGGTGCCTTGCCGCCGAGCTCGAGGTGCACCTTCTTGAGGTCTGCGGCCGCCGACCCGGCGACCTCCATCCCGGCACGCACCGAGCCCGTGATCGAGACCATCTGCGGGGTGGCGTGCTCGACCAGCGCGCGGCCGGTGTCGCGGTCGCCGCACACGACGTTGAAGACGCCGGCGGGCAGGAACTCGGCCATGATCTCGGCCATCATCAGCGTCGACACCGGTGTCGTGTCGGAGGGCTTGAGGACCACCGTGTTGCCGGCGGCGATGGCCGGGGCCCACTTCCACACCGCCATCATCATCGGGTAGTTCCACGGGGTCACCTGGGCGCAGACGCCGATCGGCTCGCGGCGGACGAACGACGTGTGGCCGGCCATGTACTCCCCTGCCGACCGGCCCTCGAGCATCCGGGCCGCGCCGGCGAAGAACCGGATCTGGTCGACCATCGGCGGGATCTCCTCCGACATCGTCAGCCCGATCGGCTTGCCGGTGTTCTCCGACTCGGCCGCCACCAGCTAGTCGGCCTTCGACTCGATCGCGTCGGCGATCCGGATCAGCGCCTTCTGCCGCTCGCTCGGTGTCGCGTCCCGCCACCCGTCGAAGGCCTCGGCGGCGGCGGACATGGCCGCATCGACGTCAGCAGCCGAGGACACCGGCGCCGCGGCGAAGACCTGCCCGGTGCTGGGGTTGACGAGCTCCGTCGTGCGCCCGTCGACGGTGTCGACGGAGGCGCCGCCGACGAAGTTGCGCAGGTTACGGGGCTGGGTGCTCACAGAAGGCTCCTTCGCGGCAAGCGGGCAGTACCGCGAGGGTAACCGCCAGGACACCGTTCTCAACAGTGAGCGACCCCCCTAACGACAGATTCAGCAACTTTCGAAGCCTTGAGCCACGGATTCACTTGCCAAGAGGGCTGCCCAACGGTCAGGATCGCCTCCATGGGGACCAGGGACCGGGCCGGCGCCGTCGTGCTCGACGACGTCTCGAAGGCGATCATCGAGCAGCTGCAGGAGGACGGCCGCCGGCCGTACGCAGCGATCGGCAAGGCCGTCGGCCTGTCCGAGGCAGCGGTCCGGCAGCGCGTCCAGCGGCTGCTCGACTCCGGCGTCATGCAGATCGTGGCGGTGACCGATCCGCTCCAGGTGGGCTTCCCCCGCCAGGCGATGATCGGCATCAACTGCGAGGGCGACGTCGAGGCGGTCGCCGAGAAGATCGCCGACATGGCGGAGGTCGACTACGTCGTCATCACCGCCGGCGGCTTCGACCTGCTGGTCGAGGTCGTCTGCGAGGACGACGACCACCTCCTCGAGCTGGTCAGCAAGCGCATCAGAGCAGTCCCCTCGGTGCGCAGCACCGAGTCCTTCGTCTATCTCAAGCTGCGCAAGCAGCTCTACAACTGGGGAACCAGATGACCACCTCCGCACAGGGCAGCCAGCAGGGTCGACGTGGTTGGGGCGGGCCTGCGACAGCCGCGGGCACGCTGCAGCCCCACGAAGCTCGAGTCAGCGACAGCACTCTCGCCAAGAGCGCGCACGACCACCTGTGGATGCACTTCACCCGCATGTCGACCTACGACTCGACCGACGTTCCGGTCATCGTGCGCGGGGACGGGCCCTACATCTACGACGACAAGGGGAAGCGCTACCTCGACGGCCTGGCCGGCCTCTTCGTCGTACAGGCCGGTCACGGTCGGACCGAGCTCGCCGAGGCCGCTGCCAAGCAAGCCAGCGAGCTGGCGTTCTTCCCGCTGTGGTCCTACGCCCACCCCAAGGCGGTGGAGCTGGCCGAGCGCCTCGCGCACCTGGCCCCGGGAGACCTCAACCGCGTCTTCTTCACCACGGGCGGAGGCGAGGCGGTCGAGAGCGCGTGGAAGGTGGCCAAGCAGTTCTTTAAGCTCACCGGCAAGCCGTTGAAGCACAAGGTGATCAGCCGCAACATCGCCTACCACGGCACCCCACAGGGTGCGCTGTCGATCACCGGCATCCCGGCTGCGAAGGAGATGTTCGAGCCGCTCGTCCCGGGAGCCCACAAGGTGCCCAACACCAACTTCTACCGGGCGACCGAGCACGGTGACGACCTCGAGGCATTCGGCAGGTGGGCGGCCGACCGCATCGGCGAGGCCATCGAGTTCGAGGGGCCCGACACCGTGGCCGCGGTGTTCCTGGAGCCGGTGCAGAACTCGGGGGGCTGCTTCCCGCCGCCGCCCGGCTACTTCCAGCGGGTGCGCGAGATCTGCGACAAGTACGACGTGCTGCTGGTGTCCGACGAGGTCATCTGCGCGTTCGGCCGCCTCGGGCACTACTTCGGCTCGGCGCGGTTCGACTACCAACCCGACATCGTCACGTGCGCGAAGGGCATGACCTCGGGCTACTCCCCCATCGGCGCGATGCTCACCACCGACCGCATCATGGAGCCGTTCCTCAAGGGCGACAACATGTTCGCCCACGGTTACACCTTCGGGGGTCACCCGGTGTCGGCGGCCGTGGCGCTGGCGAACCTCGACATCTTCGAGCGCGAGAAGCTCAACCAGCACGTGCTGGAGAACACCGGCCCGTTCCGGCGCACCTTGGAGAAGCTGACCGACCTGCCGATCGTCGGCGACGTGCGCGGCGACGGGTTCTTCTTCGGCATCGAGATGGTCAAGGACAAGTCGACCCGGGAGACCTTCGACGACGACGAGTCGGAGCGGCTGCTGCGCGGCTTCCTGTCCAAGGCGCTGTTCGATTCCGGGCTCTACTGCCGGGCCGACGACCGCGGCGACCCGGTCATCCAGCTCTCGCCGCCGCTGGTCTGCGACCAGTCGCACTTCGACGAGATGGAGCAGATCCTCCGGTCGGTGCTGACCGAGGCATGGTCCCGCCTGTAGGCCGTACCGCCGTCCGGCGGCTGCCCGAGAAGCAGGTCCACGACCGGGCAGCGCTGGACGCCGTGCTCGACGCCGGTCTCGTCGCGCACGTCGCGGTGCACGACGACGGCGGCCAGCCCTACGTCGTCCCGGTCGGGTATGCCCGGGACGGCGACAGCGTGCTCATCCACGGGTCGACCGCGAGCCGGCTGTTCCGGTCGCTGGCCGAGGGTGCCCCGACCTGCCTCACGGTGACCCTGCTCGACGGCCTGGTGCTCGCCCGGTCGGTGTTCGAGTCGTCGATGCACTACCGGTCGGCGATGGTGCTCGGCATGGCCACCACGCTCGAGGGCCCCGACCAGGTCCGCGGGCTGGAACGGGTCTCGGAGCACCTGATGCCAGGTCGTTGGGCCGACGCGCGGCAGCCGAGCCGCAAGGAGCTGGCCGCGACCCTGGTGCTCTCGCTGCCGCTGGTGGAGTGGTCGGTGAAGGTCAGCGACGGCCCGCCCGACGACGCCACCGACGACCTCGCCCTGCCAGTGTGGGCCGGCATCCTGCCGCTGCACGAGCGGTACGGCCAGCCCACGCCGGCGCCGGACCTGCGGGACGGCCTGGACGTGCCCGAGTACGTCCGCGGCTGGACGCGCCGGTGACCGAGCCGTTACCGGGGTACCGCTCGCTGTCGCTCTGGCACGACACCGCCGACGAGGCCTGGGCTCCGCGGCCCGCGCTGCCCGGCAGCACCGACGTCGACATCGCGATCGTCGGAGCGGGTTACACCGGCCTCTGGACCGCCTACTACCTCGCGCTCGCCGACCCGTCGCTGCGGATCGCGGTGCTGGAGCGCGAGGTCGCGGGCTTCGGGGCCAGCGGCCGCAACGGGGGTTGGTGCTCGGCCCTGTTCCCGGCATCGGTCGGGTGGCTGGCGAAGCGGTACGGCGAGCAGCCGGCGGTGGCGCAGCACCGCGCGATGCAGGACAGCGTCGACGAGGTCGGCCGGGCCGCGGCCGCCGAGGACATCGACTGCGGCTTCACCAAGGGCGGCACGGTGACGGTCGCCCGCACTCCCCTGCAGCTGGCCCGAGCGCGTGAGCAGGTCGCCGAGGCTCGCCGTTGGGGGTTCGGCGAGCAGGACCTGGCGCTGCTCGACCACGTCGAGGCAGGCGACCGGCTGGACGCATCGGACGTCCTCGGCGCGACGTACACGCCGCACTGCGCTGCCATCCACCCGGCTCGTCTGGTGCGCGGGCTGGCCCGCGCGGTGGAACGACGAGGGGTGGCGCTGCACGAGCAAACCCCGGTCACCCGCATCGAGCCGGGCCGGGTCACCACAACGCAAGGCACGGTGCGCGCCGAGGTGGTGATCCGGGCTACCGAGGGCTTCACCGCCCAGCTGCCCGGGCTGCGACGGACCCTCGCACCGGTCTACTCGCTGATGGTCGCCACCGAGCCGCTGACCGCCGACGTCTGGGACCGGGTCGGCCTGCGCGACCGGGAGACCTTCGCCGACCACCGGCACCTCGTCATCTACGGCCAGCGCACCGCGGACGATCGGCTGGCCTTCGGCGGGCGTGGCGCGCCGTACCACTTCGGCTCGGGCATCCGGCCCGAGCACGACCGGGAGCCCGCCGTGTTCGCTGCGCTGCACCGGGTGCTGGTCGACCTGCTGCCTGCCGTCGGGGGTGCTGCGATCACGCACTCGTGGGGCGGGGCTGTGGGCATCGCTCGCGACTGGTGCGCCTCGGTCGGCCTGGACA
>JAENVS010000033.1 GCA_016650445.1 Frankiaceae bacterium
ACTCCGGCGGTGTCGGCCACCGGGTCGGTGTTGGCCATCGCGTGCACCGCGGTGAAGCCACCCAGCGCCGCCGCCAGCGTGCCGGTCTCGACGGTCTCGGCGTCCTCACGACCGGGCTCGCGCAGGTGGGTGTGCAGGTCAACGAGCCCAGGCAGCAGCACCATGCCGGCGCCGTCGAGGCTGTCGTCGGCGGTGAGCTCTGCGCCGATGGCGTCGATCCGGCCGTCAGCGATGCGGACGTCGACCGGGTCGCCCTCGCCGTACAGCAGGACGCCCTTGATGACCCACGTCATTCGGGACTCCCGATCGCAGACTCGGCGCCGCCGAGCAGGAGGTAGAGGACGGCCATCCGGACGCTCACGCCGTTGGCGACCTGCTCCTGGATCGTGCTGCGGACTCCGTCGGCGACCTCGGGCGCGATCTCCATACCGCGGACCATCGGACCCGGGTGCATGACGATCGCGTCGTCCTTGAGTGTCGTCACCCGGCGTACGTCGAGGCCGTAGCGCCGGGAGTACTCGCGACTGCTCGGGAAGTACGCCGCTCCCATCCGCTCGCGCTGCACCCGGAGCATCATCACGACGTCGCTCTTGGGGAGCACGGCGTCGAGGTCGTACGACGTCTCGCACGGCCACGACTCGACGCCGACCGGCAGCAGGGTCGGCGGCGCGACCAGCGTCACGTCGGCACCGAGCGTGCTCAGGAGCAGGACGTTGCTGCGGGCGACCCGGCTGTGCAGCACGTCACCGACGATCGTGACGCGCAGGCCCTCGACGCGCCCGTGCCGCTGGCGCATCGTGTAGGCGTCGAGGAGCGCCTGCGTCGGGTGCTCGTGCGTGCCGTCGCCGGCGTTGATGACCGAGCCCTTGACCCAGCGGGCCAGGTTGACCGGAGCGCCCGACCACGAGTGCCGGATGACGACCGCGTCGGAGCCCATCGCCTCGAGGGTCAACGCGGTGTCCTTGAGGGTCTCGCCCTTGCTGACGCTCGAGCCCTTGGCGGAGAAGTTGATGACGTCGGCAGACAGCCGCTTGGCGGCGAGCTCGAAGGACGTGCGGGTGCGCGTCGAGTCCTCGAAGAACAGGTTGACCACCGTCCGCCCGCGCAGGGTCGGGAGCTTCTTCACGGTGGCGCGCTCGGTCAGCTGGGCGAGCTCCTCGGCGGTGTCGAGGACGAGGAGGGCGTCGTCGCGGCTGAGGTCGGCAGCGGACAGCAGGTGGCGCTTCACGACGCCGGCCCGACCCGTGCCGGGCCGAGCAGGACCGCGTCCTGCCCGTCGTGCTCGGTGAGCTGCACGTGCACCGCTTCGCGCAGGCTGGTGGGGATGTTCTTGCCGACGTAGTCGGCCCGGATCGGCAGCTCGCGATGCCCGCGGTCGACGAGGACTGCGAGCTGGACCGCCCGGGGCCGGCCGAGGTCGGCGAGCGCGTCGAGCGCGGCGCGCACGGTCCGGCCCGAGAAGAGCACGTCGTCGACGAGGACGACGAGCTTGCCGTCGATGCCGTCGGGCGGGACCTCGGTCTCCTCGAGCGCCCGCGGGCTCTTGAGCCGCAGGTCGTCCCGGTAGAGCGTGATGTCGAGCGAGCCGGTGGGGACGACGAGGCCCTCGAAGGCTTCGATCCGCCGGGCGAGACGGGCCGCGAGGGAGGTGCCCCTCGTGGGGATGCCCAGGAGCACGACGTCGGCGCCACCGCCGGTCTTCTCCAGGAGCTCGTGCGCCATGCGGTCGACGGCCCGGCCCACCTCGGCGGACGTCAAGACCGGCTTCGCGGCGGCGGGATCGCCCGAAATGGGCCGATCCGGTGCGGCCATCGGGCCGACAGGGGGATGTGCGGGGTCTGCCTGGCCAGCCGTCACCGGCTGCACCTCCTTCCCCGCCTCACGGGACGGGCTCGGTGGAGGGAAGCTTGCGGATGCGACGGTACCCCAGCGTGGGGGTGCGGCTCGACGCCGGCACCTGTCACGGCGTGTCACTGCACAACCGTTGACGGTGAGGGGTATTGGCCCTATCGTTACTCAACGTAATCGCAGTGGCGAGGCTTCGACGCCGGGAGTAACACGGTCACCCCGTTCCGAAAGGGACGGTCTCCCGGTAGAGCCAGTGGTGAGACCGGCGCCCCCAGCAGCGCGAGCTCCAGCTCACGCCGTACGACGGGAGCACAGCCGATGTCCGACTACGCGAAGGCCCTCGGGTCGCGTCTGCGAGCCATCCGCACGCAGCAGGGGCTGTCCCTGCACGGCGTGGAGGAGAAGAGCCAGGGCCGCTGGAAGGCCGTCGTCGTCGGCTCCTACGAGCGTGGCGACCGCGCGGTGACCGTCCAGCGACTCGCTGAGCTGGCCGACTTCTACGGCGTACCGGTGAGCGAGCTGCTGCCCGAGGGCGTGGCCATCGCCGCCGCCGAGCCGGCCGCCAAGATCATCATCGACCTGGAGCAGCTGCAGGGCGTCCCGGCCGAGAAGGCCGCGCCGCTGGCCCGTTATGCCGCCACCATCCAGAGCCAGCGCGGCGACTACAACGGCCGCGTCCTGTCCATCCGGCAGGAAGACCTCCGGTCACTCGCGGTGATCTACGATGCGTCACCCTCCGCACTCACCGAGCAGCTCATCGGCTGGGGCGTGCTGTCCGCAGACGCCCGCCGCGCCATCGAGGTCTGAGCTCGCCCTCGGGCTGCAGTGTCAGAAGACGGGTGCGCGGTCGCCACATGCGCGGTCGCCGCATGCGCGTTCTGACGCAAGACCGGTCAGACGGCGAGGCTGGGCTTCAGCGAGAGCAGCCGCGCCAGCAGGCCGTTCACGAACGCCGGGCTCTCGTCGGTCGACAGGCTGCTCGCCAGCTCGACCGCCTCGCTGACCGCGACGGCGTCGGGCACGTCGTCGCGCCACAGCAGCTCGTAGGTGCCCAGCCGCAGGATGGCGAGGTCGACCGGCGGCATGCGGTCGAGTGTCCACTCCTCGGCGTAGGTGCTGAGCAGCTCGTCGATCCGGACCCGGTGGGCGACGACGCCCTCGACCAGCTCGACGGCGTACTCCGGCACGGGCGGATCGCCCTGCGCGAGCCGGTCCTTCAAGGTCTGCAGGACGTCGCCGTCGCGCTGGCCGGCCTCGTAGAGGACGTCGACCGCGCGCTTGCGCGCCTTGCTGCGGGCGCCCACCCCTACTTCTCGTTGATGCGGCCGAGATAGCGCCCGTCGCGGGTGTCGACCTTGATCTTCTCGCCGGTGGTGAGGAAGAGCGGCACCTGGATCTCGGCCCCGGTCTCGAGCGTCGCCGGCTTCGTGCCACCCGTGGACCGGTCGCCCTGCAGGCCGGGGTCGGTGTGCGCGACGACGTACTCCGCACTGACGGGAAGCTCGACGTAGAGCGCGAGGCCCTCGTGCATGGCGACGATGACTTTCATGCTCTCGAGCAGGTAGTCCTTGCCGCTGCCGAGCGTCGGCTCCGAGACGTAGACCTGGTCGAAGGTGTCGCTGTCCATGAAGACGTAGTCGGTGCCCTCCTTGTAGAGGAAGGTCATGTCGCGCTTGTCGACGGTCGCGACCTCGACCTTGGTGCCGGCGTTGAACGTCTTGTCGACGACCTTGCCGCTCACGACGTTCTTCAGCGTCGTGCGGACGAACGCACCGCCCTTGCCGGGCTTCACGTGCTGGAACTCGATCACCGACCACAGCCCGTTGTCGAGGTCGAGAACCATGCCGTTCTTGAGGTCGTTCGTGGAGGCCATGAGCAGCGAGTCTAGTGGCGGCGCGCGAGCCAGCTCAGCGCAAGCCGGTAGCCATCGACGCCGAGCCCGGTGATGGTGCCCGTCGCGACGGCGCTGACAACGCTGGCATGCCGGAACTCCTCCCGCGCGGCCGTCTGGGTGATGTGGACCTCGACGAGGGGCGCGGTCAGCTGGGAGCAGGCATCGCGCAGGGCGATCGAGTAGTGGCTCCAGGCCGCCGCGTTGAGGACGACCGGGACGCCGCTGTCGGCGGCCTCGTGCAGCCAGCCGATCATCGTCGCCTCGTCGTCAGTCTGGCGCACGTCGGCGTCGGGGTTCTCGGCTTTGCACAGCGCGACCAGCTCGTCGTGGGTCGTGTCGCCGTAGACGAGCGGCTCCCGTGAACCGAGGCGGCCGAGGTTGGGACCGTTCAGCACCAGCACTGTCATTGAGTCACCCTCACTCGCTCCGGACCGCGTCGAACGCCGCCGTCAGCAGGGACGGCTCGGGGTTCTCGAGCATCCTGGGCTGCGCGAGCCCGTCGAGCACGACGAAACGCAGGGAGCTCCCCCGCGACTTCTTGTCGATCGCCATGGCGGCGTGCACCTGCTGCCAGTCGCCGTCGTAGGAGGTCGGCAGCCCGAGCGTCTCGAGCAGGTCGCGATGACGTCGCGCCGTGGTGTCGTCGAGCCCCGCGGCGAGCCGGCTCAGCTCAGCGGCGAAGACCAGCCCGACGCTGACCGCTTCCCCGTGGGCCCATCGGAAGTCCTCGACCTTCTCGATCGCGTGGCCGAGGGTGTGCCCGTAGTTGAGGAACTCCCGCTCACCGCGTTCGGTGAGGTCGGCCGCGACCACCTTGGCCTTCACGGCGATCGCCCGTTCGATCAGCTCCCGGGTGTGCACGCTCTGCGGCGAGGTGACGTCGCCTCCCTCGATGAGGTCGAGGATCACCGGGTCGTGGGTGAAGCCGACCTTGACCACCTCGGCGAGGCCGGCCACGTAGTCGGTGCGAGGCAGGGTCTCGAGCAGGTTGAGGTCGGCGAGCACCGCCTTCGGGGGATGAAAGGCGCCGACGAGGTTCTTCCCCGCTGCCGTGTTGATCGCGGTCTTGCCGCCGACCGCGGCGTCGACCATGCCGAGGAGAGTGGTGGGCACCTGGACGACGGCGACACCCCGCAGCCAGGTCGCGGCGACGAACCCCGCCAGGTCCGTGGTCGCTCCGCCGCCGATCCCCACGACGGTGTCGGTCCGGGTGAACCCGGCTCTGCCGAGCATGTCCCAGCAGTACGCCGCGACCTTCACCGTCTTCTGCGCCTCGCCGTCGGGCACCTCGATGATGTGGGCGTCTGGCAGACCGTCGCCGATGTCGTGGGCGATCGACCGCAGGGCCGCCGGGTGGATGACCGCCGTGCGCTCGCCGCTGCCGACCAGCTCGACGAGGGAGCCGAGCAGGCCGTGCCCGACGACGACGTCGTACGGCGCGGGGCCGGCCACCGTGATGTGCGTCGGCGCAGGCATGTGGCCACGGTATCGGTCACTCGCTGAGCAGCAGCTCCTCGAGAACCTGCTCGGGTGTCTTGCCGTCGGTCGAGATCTCGATGCTGGCCACCTCGCGGTAGAGAGGGAGCCGTTCGGCGAGGAGCTGCTGCAGCTGCGCGCGGGGGTTGAGCTGAAGCACCGGCCGGGGCGCCGACAGGCCGATGCGCTTGGTCGCGTCGGCGAGACCGACCGTGAGAAAGGCGACGTTGTGGGGCTTGAGCCGGGCGCGGGTGCGCTCGTCGAGCACCGCTCCCCCGCCGAGGCTGAGGACACCGGCGTGCTCCCGCAGGGCCCTGTCGACGGCGTCGTGCTCCAGCGCCCGGAAGGCTGCCTCGCCCTCGGCGAAGAAGATCTCGGGGACCGTCTTGCCGGCCGCTGCCTCGACGTCGTCGTCGGTGTCGCGAAACGCCACCCCGAGGCGGGCGGCGAGCAGCCGGCCGACCGTGCTCTTGCCGGCACCGGGCGGCCCCACCAGGACCAGGACGGGGACGGTCACCGGATCGCAAGGCTGGCGAGGTAGCCCTCGTAGTTGCGCCTGGTCTCCCCGACGGAGTCGCCGCCGAACTTCTCCAGCGACAGGTCGGCCAGCACCAGCGCGACCATCGACTCGGCGACCACGCCGGCGGCCGGAACGGCGCAGACGTCGCTGCGCTGGTGATGTGCAACGGCGGCGTCCCCCGTTGCGGTGTCGACGGTCCGAAGCGCCCGGGGGACGGTGCTGATCGGCTTCATCGCCGCGCGCACCCGGAGGATCTCGCCCGACGACATGCCGCCCTCGGTGCCACCCAGCCGGCCACTCGTGCGCTCGAGGCCGTCGTCGCCGTGGACGATCTCATCCATCACCTCGCTGCCTCGCCGCCGTGCGGCCGCGAAGCCGTCGCCGACCTCGACGCCCTTGATCGCCTGGATCCCCATCAGGGCACCGGCGAGTCGGGCGTCGAGCCTGCGGTCCCAGTGGACGTGGCTGCCGAGGCCGGGCGGCAGCCCGTAAGCGAGCACCTCGACGACACCGCCGAGGGTGTCGCCGTCGCGGTGCGCCGCGTCGATCTCCTCGACCAGGCGGTCGCTGCTGACGGCGTCGAAGACCCGGACGGGGCTGGCGTCGATCGTGCCCAGGTCGTTTGGCGTGGGCAGGCCCCCGCCGGCCACGTCCTGGCTCCCGATGCTGACCACGTGGCTGAGCACCTGAACGCCGTAGGCCTGCTCGAGGAAGGCCTTCGCCACCGACCCGAGGGCGACGCGGGCCGCAGTTTCCCTGGCGCTGGCCCGCTCAAGCACAGGCCGGGCGTCGTCGAAGCCGTACTTCTGCATCCCCACCAGATCGGCGTGGCCCGGCCTGGGCCGGGTGAGCGGGGCGTTGCGGGCCAGCCCCTCGAGCTCCTCAGGGGCCACCGGGTCGGCGCTCATGACCGTGGACCACTTCGGCCACTCGGTGTTGCCGATCGTGAGGGCAACCGGCCCGCCCTGCGTCACGCCGTGCCGAACGCCACCGAGGAACTGGACGTCGTCCCGCTCGAACGCCATCCGCGCCCCCCGGCCATGACCGAGGCGGCGACGAGCCAGCTCGTCGGCCACCGCCGACGTCGACGTCGAAACACCGCTGGGGAGCCCCTCGAGCACCGCCACGAGGGCGGGGCCGTGGGACTCCCCAGCGGTCAACCAGCGAAGCACTGGTTCAGTGTTCCATGGTCCCTACAGGACGCTGACGCTCTCGCCGATCGCGACGTCCATCGGGCTGTCGTCGCCGACCTGGATGACTGCCCGGTCGACCACGCCCGAGGCGTTCTTGCTGAACGCCAGCACGACGAGCTCGCCGTACTTGCCGAAGCGCTGCGCCGGGATGACCGTCTTCTTGTCGGCGCCGACCATCCACGTCGAGAAGCGGACTTCGGGGCTCGGCTTGCTGATCGAGACGAGCTTGAGCGTGTAGCGCGTGCTCGTGGGCGTCGTCGCCCCGAACGTACCGTTCGTGCCCGTGCCGCTCGTGGTAGTCGTCGGCGCTGCCGCCGCAACCGGGGCGGCCGCGACGGGGGCAGCGGGTACGACGTACAGCGCGCGGAACGGGTCGCGGCCGAGGGGCTCCTTGTAGGCAACCGGGAGCTTCTTCGCCACCTTGACGGCAGGAGCCTTCGCGGCGGGTGCGGCGGCTGCGGGCTTCGCGCGGGGCACGAAGAACGCGTCCTCGGCCTCGTCGCCTCCGCCGAGGAGGAACCAGCCACCGGCGACGACCACCAGAGCAGCTGCCACCCCGCCCGCAACCATGATGGCCTTGCGGTTCTGGGCGCCGTCCTCGACGTGCGCACCCTCGTCGCCGTCAGCGAAGGGGAACGTGTCCTGGCTCATCTCGCGCTCCTACTTCTTCGCCGGGGTGACGGGGACGACAGGGCCACCGACGGTGCCGGCGACGGCGCCACCGGGAACGGTGACGGGGGTGAGCGCCGGCCGGTTGGCGGCCATGTAGACCTGTGCGGTGATCGTCGACGTCAGCGTGCGACCGTCGGCTACCGGTGCCCCACCAGTGCCGTTGACCGGTGTCACCTTCAAGGGGTTGGTACCGGGAGCCACGGTCAGGGCCGTGAGCCGCATCGATCGCGAGAGGTTCTCCAGACTGGCCACGAACTGCTGGATCTGGAAGTAGCCGCCGACGACGTTCAGGGTGACGGGGATCTGCGCCAGCTGCCCGGCGGTGGCGGTGCTGGCGGCGGCGACCGTGCGGGCGGGCGGGGCTGCCGCGGGGGCTGCCGCAGCGGGCGCCACCGGGGCAGCGACGGGTGCAGCAGCGATGACTGCCGGGGTACCGGGTGTCATCGAGACGAGCTCGACGCCGGCGGACGTTGCCGCGGTGGTGAGGGCCCGCACCATGGCCGGCAGCGCGGGGTTGTCCGGGATCCGGGCCGCGACGGCAGCGAGCTTCGCCTGCTGCTTCGGCAGGTCCTTCGCCTGCGCCTTCAGCAGCTGCAGCTGGGTCTCGAGCTGCGCGTTGGCGGTGACCTGCGTCGCCGCCACGGCACGCAGGTCGGCGGCCTCGGTGCGCTTGGGCGAGATGAGGAGGAACCACCCCGCGGCCAGCACCAGGAGGCAGCCGAGCACGGTGAAGACGACGTACTGCTTGAGCTTGTCCATGTCAGCCACCTGCCGGCTTCGTGTAGCGACCGGAGTACGCGGCCGACGTCAAGGACGCGGTCGACGTGAAGTTGACCGTCCTGCGAGTACCGAGGAGCGCCTCGGTGGAGTTGGTGAAGTACGGGTTGGTGTAACCCTTCTGGCTGGCCAGGGACTCGAGCCAGACGGCAACGTCGTCGTGCTTGAAGCCGACGCCGCTGACCGTCACGGTGCCGATCCCTGGGATGGCGCTGCCCACGGCGGCCGGTGAGGCGGCCTGGGTGAAGGTCAGGTTCTTGATCCAGACGTTGTCCGGGACGGAGAGGCTCAGGTCGTTGAGGAACTGCGAGTAGCGGACCTCCTCGCCCATCGCCTGCGTCAGCATGGCCTGTGCGGCCGCGGCACGCGCGTAGACCGCAGTGACGTCGCGGTACTTCACCGTCTCCGACTGGAGGGTGGCGTGCCGGGTTGCCGCCACGTCGACCTCCTCCTGCGCCTTGGTGACGCTGCTCGAGGCACCCACGTAGAGCAGGGCGACGACGCCGACTGCAGCGAGGACTGCGCCGCCGAGGCCGACCTGGATACGCCGGATACGCGCGCTCTCCGCGATCTCCGGCGGCAGCAGGTTGACCCTGGGCAGGCTGTCGAGGCTGAGGACCGCGCGGGTCTCTGTCATGAGGCTCATGAGGCCACCCCCATGGCGAGACCGACCGGGACCGTGACCATGGGCTCGACGTACGCGAGCTGCTCGTCGGTCAGGCCGGTCTTGCCGAGCTTGAGTGAGGACATCGGACGGGCGAGCTCCACCGGAAGGCGGGTGGCTGCAGAGAGCCGCTCGACAAGGCCGGTGAGGCGCGAGCCTCCGCCGGAGATCACGACACGGCCGATCCGGGCTGCGCCGGCCTGGGCGAGGTAGTAGTCGAGCGAGCCGCGCACCTCTTCGACGAAGGCGCTGCCGGTCTGCTCGATCGCGCGACTGGCCGGGTGGCTGTCGACGCTGCCGGCGACGGTCATCAGCCCGCTGCCCTGCTTGACCGACTCGGCTTGGTCCATCGGGACGCCCAGCCGCTCCGCGACGGCGTCGGTGATGTCGGCGCCGCCCATCAGCAGGATGCGCACGAAGCGCGGCACCCCGCCCTGGTGGACGACGATGTTGGTGACGCTGGCGCCGATGTCGACGAGGGCCTCTGCCTCCAGCGAGCCGACACCGGAACCGCTGAGGGCGAGCGAGCGCAGGACGGCAAAGCTGTTGAGGTCGACCATGGCGGGCTGCAGGCCGGCCTTGGTGACGGCGTCCATCGCCCCGCCGACCATGTCGCGGGCCGCGGCGACGAGCAGGACGCGCAGCATGCGGCCGCCGGCGTCGTTGGTGAACTCCTCCAGCGGGTGGAAGTCCAGGATGGCCTGCTCCACGGGCATGGGGATGAAGTCCTGCACCTGGAAGCTCAGCGACTGGCGCAGCTCGTTGACCGGCAGCCAGGGCAGGTCGACCTGGCGGACGACGACCTTCTGGTTGGCCACGCCGACGACGACCTTCTTGCTGCTGAACTTGGCCTGTGCCCACAGCTGCTTGATGGCCGCAGCGACGAGGTCGCTGTCGATCACCTCACCGTCGATGACGGCGCCGGCGGGGAGTGCCACCTGACCGAACCGCTCGAGGGTGGCCAGTCCCTTGCCCATCGTGAGCTCTGCGGCGCGTACGCCCGAGGTCCCGATGTCGAGACCTACTACTGGTCTGCCTGCCAACGTCCTGTCCCCTCGTGCTGCGGCGAATGCCGTGAGGTGCCGGCCTCGTGACCGGTGTTCAGAGGACGCATCGGACGTCTGAGGGTTCTGCTTGAGCGATACGGCTCAGTCTTGTCCGCCGTACGGCGGAACGGCTATCCGCCGGTGGTGGCGCCCAGGTAGGCGTCGACGAGCTCGTGACCGACGAAGATGGCCAGAAACGCGCCGAGGATCATGAAGGGCCCGAACGGGACGGCCGTCTTCCGGCCACCCTTGCCCAGGAGGAGGAGCCCGATGCCGAAGAAGCCGCCGAGGAAGAACCCGAGGAGCAGCCCGGCCGACCAGGCGTCCCAGCCCAGCCAGGCCGTGAACAGCCCCAGGACGCCGCTGAGCTTGACGTCACCGAACCCCATGCCGGCCGGGTAGGCGAAGCACAGGGCGAAGTAGACGGCGAACATGGCCGCGCCGCCCAGGAGCGCCCGGAGCAGGTCGTGCGGGTCCTCCAGGCTGGCCGCGCCGAGCAGGACGACACCGACGGGGTAGGACGGGAGCGTCAGGACGTCGGGCAGCCGCTTCACGTCGATGTCGATGAGCGCCAGCGCGATCCCGACGGCAGCGAGGTAGAGGAATGCCGGCAGCGCGGCGTGGAAGCCGAACTTCCAGGCCACGGCGGCGAACAGCGCGCCGGTCGCGGCCTCGACGAGCGGGTAGCGCGGCGAGATCGGCGCCGTGCAGTCGCGACACCGCCCGCGCAGCAGCAGCCAGCCGAGCACCGGCACGTTGTCCCTCGGCCGGATCGCGTGCCCGCAGCTCGGGCAGGCGGACGGCGGCGAGACGATCGACTCTCCGCGCGGGACGCGCCAGATCACGACGTTGAGGAACGACCCGATGAGCAGACCGAGCAGCCCGGCCAGGACGACGGCGACGCTGTCGAGGTCTTCCACGGGCGACAACCTAGTGGTGCTACCGGTCGACCTCGCGGAAGTTGGTCAGCGTGATGCTGAACTGGTTTCCGTTGAGGTTGCCGAGGAAGCAGTCGTCGAGCGTGTAGTTGGAGTTACCGGCCTGGCTGATCTTGTCGGCGTAGACCGTGCCCAGAATCGTCGCGCCACCGCCCAAGGACAGCTTCCCGTTGAGCGGCCCGGGGCTCGGGACGAACAACTGCGTGACGAAGGTGGTGTTGGCCTGGATCGATGCATTGCCGTTCAGGACGACGATGAAGATCTGCTTGTTCGTGCACGCAGGGTCGGTGCGGCTGAGGCCGACGGTTCGCGTGTACCCGGAGGTCTTGAGCGCGCTGAGGTCGACGTCCTTGCCGACGGCGTCGTCCTTGAGGTCGAAGAACAAGACCGCCTGCGGCTGCGTTGTCGCATTGGGAATCGTGTACGTCGTGTCCGTGTAGTAGTTGCTCTGAGCCTTGGCGGCAGCTCGAAGCGTGTCCATCTCGCCCGGCGTGAGGCCCCCCGGTCGGTAGTTGTACTGGCTCGTGAGCGTGGACGTGTCCATGTAGGACGTCTCGAGGTAGCTGCCGGCCGTTCCGGCAGCAGCCAGGGGCGTGGCGGCGTACCGGTAGCACGCCATCCCCCCCGACAGCACACCGCCGAGCGAGTCCTGGTCCCCACGCAGGTCCACGTTGTTACCGTTCTGGGGCTGGTTGTTGCACGGTCCGGAACGGTGGACGTTGCCGTTGTCGTTCGTACTGCAGGCACCGTTGGTGTCGGTGATGATGCCGCTCGAGTGGACGGCCGCGGGCACGCCGTAGTAGGCGTCGGTGCCAGTGAGCTTCAGGTGCTCGCGCTGGTTGACACAGCCGGCGCTGAAGATGCTCTCGTTGCTGATGGCACCAGTACCGCCGGCGTCGAAGAAGTTGGTGAAGACTCCGATCGGGAACGACGTCGACGGCGTGTACTGGAGGTCGACCGTGACATTGCGAGCCCCCGGGCCAGGCCCGGCGTAGCCCTGCGAGTGAACGCGGTAGAGGGTGCTGCGGTTCGCCGCCGTGGCAGCAGCAATGAGCTCGAAGTAGACGAGGTACCTGCGCGTCGAGTCGACGGTCACCAGGTGCGGCGATGCAGCGCTGCCCCAGTCGTTGCTCGTGCAGCTCGGGGAACAGGCAAGGGCCTGCGCGGCGCCGGCCGTGCCGCGCAAGTAGTTGACCGCCTCGGCGATCCCGGCGTCTGCGATGGTCGTGGCAGCGCCCGCCTGCCGGTCGCGTGAGCTGTTCTGCGCGTTGTTGATCGTCATCACGGTCACGGTGGTGCTGAGTGCTGCCAGGACGGCCATGACCAGCAGGACGGTCAGGATCGCGACGCCCGCGTCCTCACCACATGTCACCAGTCGGCGACGTACTCGCATCGTCATGCTTATCCCTGGTTCCTGAGGTCGACCTGTGTCCGGTAGACCTGCTGGTGGACGCCCTGCAGCACCGTCACGTTCAAGACGATCGAGTCGACCGCGCCCAGTTCCGGCCCGTCGAGAGCGTTGTTGCTGTTGCCGAAGCCGGCAGACACCGCGCCGCTGTCGAGGTTCTGCCAGGTCGTGGTACCTGTGACCGACTGGCCGCACGTCGTCGTCTGCGCACCGGCAACCTGGTACGCATACTTGCTGCTGCGGTAGTCGATGCAGAAGCTGCTGACGTTGCCCGCGAGGATCGGGCGGGTCACGGGGGTGCCGCTCGGATCGTTGGCGGTCAGCAAGATCTGCTTGGCCGTCGTGTCATAGGCGTACGTGAGGATCTCCGGGTCGAGTGCGTTCTGGTCGATGACCTTGTTGCCGTTGAAGTCGACCGTGAACGTGATGGACGTGGAGCCGTTGGGGGTGCTCGCGGACGTGATCGCCTTCGCCTGACGCAGCTCGCGCGTCATCCGGTTCAGGGCGAGCCGAGCCTCCTCGTTGATGTCGTTGCTCTGCTTGCTGACCGTGGCGGTCGAGCGGGTGCTCTTCAGGACCCCGAAGACCGCCGTGCTCATCAGGGCGAACAGCAGCAGCGCTGCCAGGACCTCGACGAGGGTGAACCCGGACTCGTCCCGGGAGGCGCGCAGCCTGGCCATGACGCGGCTCATCGGTTGTCCTCGGCAGAGCAGGACATGATGCCCAGCTCGACGTTGATCTGCGCGTCGGGATCGGGCACGCCGGCACTCACCTCGCGAACGCCTTGCGTGGTCACCTGCAGAGCCGCGGTGTACTTCGCCTTGGCAACACGACCGTTGGACTCGCTGCTCGTGACCGCGACGTTTCGGCTCACGCTGCTGATGTAGTCCGACAGCTTCAGCGCGGATCCCGTGGGACCGACGGCGATCGTCGACAGGTTGGCACCAGTGGGCAGGTCGACGTACGCCGAAGCCCCCTGCGGTAGGTACTGGATGACGTAGGAGGCAGACGCCGTCGGGGTGGCGGTGCCCGTGGAGCCGGAGACGGTGACCCCACAGCTCACCGCCCCGGACGTCAAGCTGACCTGCAGCACGCCTGCCGGCGCGAAGGACGTCGGGAAGACCGCGAACGTCCCGGTCGACGTGTTGAGCGCGGCCGTCACGGTCTGCGGGCTGAAGCTCGTGGCACCGATGTAGCCGCTCGCCGTGGCCGCAGCGGAGCTGTTGTTGCTCGCGACGGTGCGCACCATTGCTCCTGACGGGATCAGGAGCCGGGTTCGCGTCGCGCTGTCCGGGCCGCTCGTGAACTCGAAGCCGTACGCCGTCACGCCGCCGCTGTTGACGAGCTGGGCGGTGACCGGCGCGCCGGAGGTGCCCGCCGCCGGCAGACCCGAGGCGACGCTGGCACCGACGTTGGAGACGCTGCTGTTGGCGAAGCATGCGTAGGTGCAGCCGCTGTCGAGCGAGGCGCCTGCCGCGCTGGTCCCGCCCGCCGTCGCGCCGGGCGGTGCAGCGACGGCGCGCTGGGCCCCGGCCAGTCGCCCCAGCGTCTCGGACTCGGCCAGCGCACCGGTCGCCACCGCATTCGCGGTCGAGCCGCTGTAGCGAGCACCGTCGAGGGTGACCGAAGGCCCGGTCAACGAGACCTGGCGGTTGGCGCCGCTGGCCGGCGCGGTGCCGGTGATGCGGAAGGCGGTGGCTCTGGCCTGGAGGTCGATGGTCTGAGCAGCCGCACCATCGGCGGAGATCTGCGTGTAGAGCTTGTCGACGTGGTCAGTGGTGCCCGTCCGCCACTTCGTGAGCAACGTGACCCCGACCAGGTTGGACGCCGGCGCGTCAGCGGGCGCGGTCGCCTGGCTGTCGTAGGTGCTCGCCGGCGTCACGACCGTGGGAGGCGCCTGGCTGGTGCCTGAGTTGTTACCGGCCGATGCACCGAGGAACTGCACGGCGACGACCTGGCTGAACAGAGAGAAGCCAGAAATGGTCGCGATGGTGCAGCGGTAGAAGGGCTTGGCCGGCTCACCCGCGGTCGACGTGCCGCCGACGGGGACGTAGACGCGGCTCGTGCAGACGTCATTGGTGACCGTGCTGGAAGTCGTCGACAGGTTGCGGTAGAAGCGGTCGAGCAGGTCGACGTAGCTGCCGTTCTGCGCGTCGACGTGGAAGGGCAGGTTGCGCATCGACTCGACCCGGGCCTGAGCCAGGTTGCGGGCCTGCGTGTTCATCTTTGCGACGGTGGTCGCCTTGACCGTGGCGATCAGCAGCGGCACCAGGCTGGCAGCCACGATCCCGAGAAGCGAGATGGCGACGATCACCTCAATGAGGGTGAACCCGCGCTCGCCGCTCCGGCGAAGCCGCTCAAGACGTCGACGAAACACGAGCGGTCAGTCCTTCCACGGAGACGGTGTAGCGCTTGCTGCTGCCAGGTCGGCTGATGACGACGTTGCCGGGGGTGGCCGAGCCACGCGGTGTGAAGAACACGGTGTTGGACCCACTCGCACTGGTGAAGCTGACCGACTCGAAAGCGATCCTGGACCGGAGGTCGAACGCCTTGCGGACGCCGACGGTCGTCGCGTCGCACTGCAGCGGCGTCGCGGACGGGTCGACCGGACGGCTCAGGGTGTACGTGCCCGCGCTCGTGTTGAACGTGACGCAGTACGTACGTGCCTCGGACACGGCGCGCTCCTGCGCGTTGCGCAGCGTGCTCACGACATCGCGGACACTGCCCTGCTCCTTGGTGGCGCGCTCGTAGGCACGGAACGGGCCGACCGCGAGCCCAGTCAGAATGCCCATGATGGTGAGCGCGACGAGGATCTCGAGCAGCGTGAAGCCCGCGTCATCGCCGTGCAGCCTTGCGCGACCCACCGTTGCTCCCGTTGGTCGATGGTGAGGAACCTGTTCGGCTCATCGGCACGTACCCCGCACCTACTTGAGCCAGTCGGAGGTACTCGTCGACCCCGATCTGCCGAAGGGCTCCGCCGGCTACGCCCAGAAACGGCGAAGGGGACGACCGAAGTCGCCCCCTTCGCCGTAGGTCGCCGGTGGCTTAGCAGCCGGTCTCGGTGGTCTTGCCGGTTGTGCTGTCGAAGACCATCGAGCAGCCGGTGAAGCTGCTGTGCGAGCCCGTCAGCGTGTAGCTGGTCGAGCCGGTGCCGGCCGCAGCGATCGTCACGTTGGTGGACGGGTTGAAGTCGACCGACGCGGTGTCCACAACCGGGTTGGCCGTGAAGTACACCCCATCGTTGTCCGTCGCGTAGGACTCCTCGGCAATCGCTGCGTTGTGCAG
>JAENVS010000034.1 GCA_016650445.1 Frankiaceae bacterium
CACCCCGCCACGTCGCCAAGGGCCTGCTCTACCTCGGCCTCGCGCAGGTCAGCGGGGACGACCCCGACGCGGTCCAGACGCTGCGACGGGCCGCGACGCTCGCCGAGTCGCTGGGCACGATCCCCCTCATCTGGCCGGCGCGGGCGCTGCTCGGCGCGCTGGTGGCCGACGAGGACCGCACCGAGAGCGACCGCAGTCTGGCCGCCGCCAGGTCCGCCGTCCTCGCCATTGCCGGCGACCTGCCCCCGGGCGTGCGGGCGGAGTGGCTCGCCAGACCGGACATAGCGGCCCTTCTGGGGGGCTGACCGCCCGGGTGTCGGGATTCACCCACCCGGGTGAGACCGATAACCCACCCGGGTGGGCGGCCGGATCTGGTCATGACGGGCCAGAAGCGCGGATTCGGCTCACGTCCAGGCTCCCGGGTGCCGATGCTGACGGTGAGAGCGCACCGTCGGCGTGCGCCGAGCCGCAGCGGAGGTGGGGATGGGCCGGACCGCTCCGCCCCCGCTCGCCGACGCCGTCCTGCCCGGTCGGCTCGCCGAGCTGCTCGGCGACCACGGCGAGGCCGCACTCACCGAGGCGCTCGACCTCGTCGTGACGGAGCTCGGCCTGCGCAGCGCCGTCCTCCGCGAGACCGACCCCCACGGCGGCTCCGTCCATCGGGCTGGGCGCCTTCGGGCCGTTGCCGGCGATGCCGTCGCGGCAGTGCCGGCCATGCGCGTCGTGCCTTCCGGCGGTGCGGCTCCGGCGACCGTCGAGCTGCCCGTGCGTTCGGGTGGGCGCGACGCGTGCGTGCTGTCCGTCCTGGGTGCGCGCCCGTCGCAGCTGCCGGTGCTGCGGGCTGTCGCGGCCGTTCTCGGGCTCGCGCTCTTCCGCCCGAGCCGCCTGCCCCTCGCCGACGCCGCCGCCGACCTGGTCGCCGCTGCCGATGCCGAGGCCGATGCCGCCGCGGATCACCTGCACGACGGCCCCGTCCAGGCGCTCGTCGTCGCCCACTACGCCGCCACGGCGGCGGCTCGCGGCGGCGACCCCGTCGCCGCTCGGGACGCCGTCCAGGCCGCTCTCGTAGAGCTCCGTCGCGCGCTGTGGCACCTGCGTCCCCGTGGCGACGGCGGCCTCGCCGCCGCGCTCGGTCTGCTGTCCGACCGTCTCGAGGAAGCCGGCGGTGCGCCCCTCGGCTTCGTCCTCGACGAGCCGCTGTCCGCGGCGCTGCCCAGCGCGGTCGTCTCGACGGCGTACCGGCTCGTGCAAGCCGCCGCGGTACCGCCCGACGCGGGTCCGGTTCGCGTGACGCTGCGACGAGAAGGCGGCACGGCCGTGCTCGACATCGACGGCGGTACGCCGCTGGCCGACGTCGCTCGCTGGACCGCGAAGGCTCGCGCCCTCGGCGGCTCTCTCACCTCGACCGAGGCGCGTACTCGCCTCGCCGTACCTCTCACCACACCACGACCGAAGGCGACCTCGTGACCACCACCGTGTTGATCTGCGACGACCACCGCATCGTGCGGGAGGGCCTGCGCCAGTTCGTCGCCGGCGTCCCCGGCGTCGACCGCGTCGACACCGCGGCCAGCGGCGAAGAGGTCCTTGCCCGCTATCCGCACGAGAAGCCCGACCTGGTCCTGATGGACGTGCGGATGCCCGGCCTCGGCGGCCTGGAGGCGACGCGGCGGCTCGTCAACGAGCACCCGGACGCGAAGGTCATCATGCTGACCGCAGCCGACGATCGCGACCAGGTCGCCGCTGCCGTCTCGCACGGCGCCCGGGGCTACCTGCTCAAGGACGTCAGTCATGAGGAGCTGTGCGCGGCCGTGGCGCACGCGCTGCAGGGGGCCGATCTGGTCGAGCCGTCGCTGCGGCGCGCGCTCGCCGGCCAGCAGGCCGTGCGGAGCGCTGCCCCCGGCACCCAGCTCACCGAACGGGAGCTCCAGGTCCTGACCGGGATGAGTCAGGGCAAGTCGAACAACCAGATCGGCAAGGACCTCTACCTCAGCGAGGACACCGTCAAGACCCACGCCAGGCGGCTGTTCCGCAAGCTGGGCGTCAACGACCGGGCGCAGGCGGTCGCGCTCGGTTTCCGGCGGGGCCTGGTCAGCTAACGCGTGGCTGCGCGGACCGGGCTGTCGCCTGTAACGCTTGCATCGTCGGTCACGATGTCGACTGTGACGGACGAGATGTCTCCTCTCGTCGCCCGTGCCCAGTCGGGCGATCGGGTGGCGCTCGAGGAGCTTCTGGTCCGTCTGCGACCTGGCGTCCTGCGGTACTGCCGCGCCCGCCTCGGCCGTAGCGCCGGCTCCTTCGGGTCGGCGGACGACGTGGCACAGGAGGTGTGTGTGGCGGTCATCACCGCCCTGCCTCGCTACGTCGATCAAGGACGTCCGTTCGCCGCGTTCGTCTACGGATCGCCGGCCACAAGGTCGCCGACGCGCAGCGCGCCGGGTTCCGCGACCGTAGTGACGTCACCGATGAGCTGCCTGACCACGCCGATGGCCGGCCGGGACCCGAGGAGACGGTCGTGGCAGCCGCCGAGGCGCAGGTCGTCGCCGAGCTGCTCGACCGCCTGGCTCCGGCGCATCGCGAGCTCTTGCTGCTGCGCGTCGTCGCCGGCCTGAGCGCCGAAGAGACCGGATCCGCGCTCGGCATGAGCCCGGGCGCCGTTCGCGTCGCCCAGCACCGGGCCCTCGCCCGGTTGCGCACCCTGTCGGCTGAGAGCACCGCGCCATGAGCCTGTACGACGGCACGCTCGACGACGAGCCCGTTGACGTGGCTGCGGTCAACGCCGACAACGAGCTGCTCGAGCAGCTGCGACACGCGCTCAGCCCCGACGCCGCCGTCATCTGGGATGACGACGACGACGAGCTCGACCCTGCGCTTGGCCTGCTGCGCTCGCTCCAGCGCGACGTGTCCGCCGACCTGCCCAGCGAGTCGGTGCTCCCGCCGCGCATCACCGAGCTGCTGCCGCGCCGTCGTCACCTCGGCCGGGGCGCGACCGTGGCCCTCGTCACCGCCGGTGTGCTGTCGATCGGTGGCGTCGCTGCCGCGTCCGCACCGGGGCAGCCCCTGTCCGGCGTGCGCTCAGCTGTGTCCTCCGCGGTTTCCGACGTTGTCAGCGCCATCACGCCGGACGCACCGGTCGGTCCCGATCTCGTCAAGCCCAGCCTCAGCCCGCGTCCGACCGTTACGCCGACTCCTCCCGGTCAGCTGGTCAGCGCGGCCGCGCGGTCGGCCTCGGCGGCGTTGCAGATCGAGGCCAATCTCGACCGCGCCGAACGGCTCCTCGACGACGGCAGGTACGCCGCGGCGGAAGCCCAGCTCGATGCCGCGGTGCACAAGCTGCCGTTCCTGCTGCCGGGTGCGGACCTGGACCGCCTCACCTCTCGGTTGATCGACCTGCAGACGCGGTTCGCGAACGGTCCCGACCCGAAGGCGTCGCACAAGCCTGACGACAAGGGCGCACCCGAGGGCAAGGGCAAGAGCGCCAGCAGCAGCCCGCGCTCGGACAGCAGCGGGCGGGGCAGCGACCCTTCACCCGGCGCCCGGCCGACCGCGCTCCCCAGTGGTAGCGCACGCTCGGGCGAGTTCCCTGGCGAGGCCCGCTAGCCGTCCAGCGCGGCGTCCGCGAAGCCGCGGGCGTACTCCCAGCTGACGTAGTCGGCGGGATCCGGCGAGAACGCCGGCTCGTGCACGCGCGTTGTGCCTTGGTCGAGCAGGTGGCGCAGATTGCCCCTGAGCAGGTCCCAGGCGAAGTAGTGCGGCTCGCGGCAGTCCTCGCAGTCCACCACCAGGCCCTTGATGCCGCGCGGCGACAGCAGGGCCTCGAAGACCTCGAGGTCCTCGAGGTCCTCGAGCACGTCCTCGCGCTCCAGCGGCGAGAGCGGCTCCAGCGCGGCGTCCGGGTCCCCGTCCAGGGCGGCGAGCTCCTGGGCAGGGTCGTCGGGATCGCCGCTGAACGGGTCGACGGGGTCCGCGGGTGGCGTCATCCCTGTCAGCGTAGGCGAGCGGGGTGCGTCGCAACACCAGCGTGAGCGCGTTGCGTCGTACGATGACTCTTTTCCCCGAGGCTCGCGCCGGGAAGGTGACATGGACCCCTTCGAAGACGCCGCCACGGACACGCGGGACGCCTACGCAGCGAAGTTCCCCCTGCTGGGCCTGACGTTCGACGATGTGCTGCTGCTGCCTGGCGAGACCGACGTCATCCCCAGCGAGGTCGACACGACGACCCGGCTGACCCGGGGGATCTCGCTGCGCGTGCCGCTCATCTCCAGCGCGATGGACACCGTCACCGAGTCGCGCATGGCGATCGCGATGGCCCGCCAGGGCGGCCTGGGCATCCTGCACCGCAACCTGTCGATCGAGGACCAGGCCTACCAGGTCGACCTCGTGAAGCGCACGCAGACGGGGATGATCAGCAACCCGATCACGATCGGCCCGAAGGCGACGCTGGAGGACCTCGACGAGCTGTGCGGTCAGTACCGCGTCTCCGGGCTGCCGGTGGTCGACGACGACACGACGCTGATCGGCATCATCACCAACCGCGACCTGCGTTTCGTCCCCGTCGCCGACTGGGCGTCGACGCACGTCGCCGACGTCATGACGCCGATGCCGCTGGTCACCGCGCCGATCGGCATCTCGCGCGAGGACGCGACGGCGCTGCTGCGCAAGCACAAGCGCGAGCGGTGGCCGAGCGTCGACGCCCAGGGCCGGCTCGCGGGGCTCATCACCGTGAAGGACTTCGTGAAGTCCGAGCAGTTCCCCGACGCGACGAACGACAGCCACGGCCGGCTCATGGTCGGTGCGGCGGTCGGCTACTTCGGTGACGCATGGGAACGCGCCACGACCCTTGTCGAGGCGGGCGTCGACGTGCTCGTCCCCGACGTCGCCAACGGCCACGCCCGCCTGATGCTCGACATGATCCGGCGGCTGAAGAAGGACTCCGCGACGCGGCACGTTCAGGTCCTCGCCGGCAACGTCGCCACGCAGGCGGGCGCACAAGCACTCGTCGACGCTGGTGCCGACGGGGTAAAGGTTGGGGTCGGGCCTGGATGCTTCGGCGCAGGCACGCGCATCCTGATGGCTGACGCGACGTACAAGAACATCGAGGACGTCGAGGCCGGCGACCGTGTCATCACGATGTACGGCAAGCCCGCAACGGTGCTGAAGAGCTGGTGCACCGGCACCCGCGAGGTCATGGCCGTCCGCCACGTGGCCTCCGGCGCCGAGACCGTTGCGACGCCGGACCACCGCTTCTTCGTCGGGGACCTGTCCACCGTCTCGCCGGCTTCGGTGCTCTCCAGGGGCTATGCAAAGGCGCTAGCGCAGCCGACTCGCTTCGGTCTCTCCAAGCTCGGCTGGAAGGACATCGGACAGGTCGACCGCGATGTGCTCCTCATGCCGCGCCACGTTCACTTCGAGCTCCCCGAGTTCCTCGAGTTCAACCTGGAGGACTTCGCTGTACGCCGTGACAAGCAGCTCGCCCGCTACGAGCGCACGATTCGGGACAGCGAAGACCTCGGATTCCTCATTGGAACGTTCCTCGGCGATGGCCACGCCTTCCTCAACACGGTTCGAAACTCCGACATCGGTCGCGTGACCTGGTACTTCGGTGCGCACGAGACCGAGCTCGCGGAGAAGCTCTGCGATGTGGTCGAGCGGGTCACCGGTGTCCGGCCGACCGATGGAGGGACCAAGGCTGGTTGCCGTCACCTGCACCTGTACTCGTTGCAGTGGGCTCGGCTCCTGGCCCAATGCGGCAAGAAGACAGACAAGCACCTTCCGGCGGGCTGGCTGACGGAGAACCCGGACTACCAGCGCGGGCTCCTGGACGGGCTCGTCGCATCCGACGGCTTCGTCGATGGCAGCGGCCGGGTCTGCTTCAAGAACACCTCCCGCGCACTGTCCGAGCTGTTCGGCGTTCTCTGCCTGCTCGTTCACGGCGCACTGCCCAATGTTGAGACCGAGGCGGGGTCTGCCGGCGGCCTGAAGGGCGTCCGTGACGAGGATTGCGCCACGTCGTACAAGTCCCGTTTGAACGTCACGCACGCCAAGCGGCATCTCGACGAGCACAGCGTCGTGAAGCTCCTGGGCACCCGCTCGATTGATGGGGCCGTTCCCGTCTACGACCTGGAGATCGACGACGACAGTCACAGCTTCATCGCTGACAACGCCATCGTGCACAACTCCATCTGTACGACGCGCGTCGTCGCTGGCGTGGGTGTCCCACAGGTGACGGCAATCTTCGAAGCAGCTCGTGCATGCCATCCGGCCGGCGTACCGGTGGTGGGTGATGGCGGGCTGCAGTACTCCGGAGACATTGCTAAGGCGCTCGTCGCCGGCGCCGACTGCGTGATGATCGGCTCGCTGTTCGCCGGTTGCGACGAGAGCCCCGGTGACCTGATCTTCGTCAGCGGCAAGCAGTACAAGGCCTATCGCGGCATGGGCTCGGTCGGCGCGATGGCCTCACGGGGCAAGCGCTCCTACTCCAAGGACCGCTACTTCCAGGCTGACGTCGCCTCCGACGACAAGATCGTGCCGGAGGGCATCGAGGGTCAGGTGCCGTACCGCGGGCCGCTGTCCGCGGTGACGCACCAGCTCGTCGGCGGGTTGCACCAGTCGATGTTCTACGTCGGCGCGCGCACCATCCCCGAGCTGCAGGAGCGCGGCCAGTTCGTGCGCATCACCGCTGCCGGGTTGAAGGAGAGCCACCCGCACGACATCCAGATGACCGTCGAGGCGCCCAACTACACCGGCGGTCGCTGACGCATGGCAGACGTCGAGATCGGCATCGGCAAGTCCGGTCGTCGTGCGTACGGGTTCGACGACATCGCCGTCGTCCCGTCCCGGCGCACCCGCGACCCGGAGGACGTCTCGATCGCGTGGGAGATCGACGCCTACCGGTTCGAGCTGCCGCTGGTCGCGTCGGCGATGGACGGCGTCATGTCACCGGACACCGTCGTCACGCTCGGTCGTCTCGGCGGTCTCGGTGTCCTCAACCTCGAAGGCCTCTGGACGAGGTACGACGACCCGGGGCCGTTGCTGACGGAGCTGGCCGAGCTCCCGCCCGAGCGCGTCACCGCGCGGATGCGCGAGATCTACGCCAAGCCGATCGAAGGCGGGCTCATCAAGGACCGGATCTCGCAGATCCGCGATGCCGGCGTCACTGTCGCGGCATCACTCACGCCGCAGCGCACCGTGCAGTTCGCGCAGACGGTCATCGACTCGGGTGTCGACATCTTCGTCATCCAGGGCACGGTGGTCTCCGCGGAGCACGTGTCGTCCCGCGCGGAGCCGCTCAACCTCAAGCGCTTCATCGCCGAGCTCGACGTGCCGGTGATCGTCGGCGGCTGCGCGACGTATCAGTCGGCGCTGCACCTGATGCGCACGGGCGCCGCCGGCATCCTCGTCGGAGTCGGCCCGGGGCAGGCCAACACGACGCGCGCGGTCCTCGGCATCGGCGTACCGATGGCGACGTCCATCGCCGACGCGGCCGGAGCCCGCCGTGACTACCTGGACGAGTCAGGCGGTCGCTACGTGCACGTCATCGCCGACGGGGGCATGCGCACCGGCGGCGACATCGCGAAGGCGATCGCGTGCGGCGCCGACGCGGTGATGATGGGCAGCCCGCTCGCGCGCGCGACCGAGGCGCCCGGTCGCGGGTGGCACTGGGGCCACGCCGCGCACCACCCGGTGCTCCCGCGCGGCACCCGGCTCAAGGTCGAGCAGGTCGGCACTCTGGAGCAGGTGCTGCTCGGTCCCGCCTGCACCGACGACGGCTCGACCAACCTGTTCGGCGGGCTGCGCCGCGCGATGGCGATGACCGGCTACTCCTCGATCAAGGAGTTCCAGAAGGTCGAGGTCATGGTGGCGCCGTCGCTGCGGACCGAGGGCAAGGACCTGCAGCAGGCGCAGGGGACCACGACGGGCGCAGACGCGCGGTAGGGAGGAAATGACCGCCCCGCGGCGAAGTCAGGGGGACTGCCCGAGTCAGGAGCCTCAGCCATGCGCCTCGTCCGCCCAGCACTCGTTGCCCTGTCGATCGCCGGCATCGCGATCGCATCCACGGCGTCGGCCGGCGGTCCGGCTGCGCCGAACGCGCTGACGTACAGCGACCCCGCTGGCGATCACGTCCCGACCGCCGGCGGCAACGACATCCTGTCGGTGACCTACACGACCAGCGGCACCATCGGCCCGAAGGGCAACGGCAAGGGCGGTGGAAAGGGCAACCAGGCCTACACGCCGAAGGCGCTCGTGGTCACGATGAAGCTCGCCGGTCCGCCCTCTGACGTGCCCGGAACGCTGTACGAGGTCGACGCGGTGACGTCGGGCTGCGGTGACCTCCTGCTGTACTTCACGCCGGGCGTCGATGGCAGCGGTGGGCTCGTCGACTGCGGCTCAGCACCGGACGAGCTCGGCAGCACGACGACGTCGCTGGATGTCGAGCCGGAGGTCCAGGGCAGCACGATCACCTGGACCCTCCCGTTCTCCATGCTGCCGAAGGAGGTGTCCGTCGGCTCGAGGATCAGTGAGTTCGTCGCGTACTCGACGCAGACCGATCCGCTGACCGGTGTTGTCGGGCCGTATCTGTTCACGAGCGACCTGAACTACGACAACGCGACGTCGGACGCGACGTACAAGATCGGCTGACAAGAAACGGACACCGCGGACACTTGAGTCCGTTCGGCAGGAAGTCCCGTGGGCTGCGTCGAATCCCCCGGACACCCAGCAGTCCCCCCTTGCGGCGTACCCCGCCATCAGGAGCTCTCGTGACCACGTTCTCGTTGCCGCGCCGCGCCATTGTCGGCTCGGTCCTCGCCGCCAGCCTCATCGGCACCGGCCTCGTCACCGCCTTCGCAGATGACGCCCCTGCCGGGGGATGCCCCGCCTGGACCGACCCCAAGGGCGACTCGACGACCGCACAGGAGCCGTCGGGCAATCTCACGGATGCCAACCTCGACATCGTCGCGGCGACGGCGTCGACGACCGCGGACAAGGTGATCGTCACGATCACGACCGACGGAATGGCCGCGGGTGCCAGCGACGCCGGCGACGAGTTCGGTCTCGATCTCACCATCGGCGACGCGGACCTCTTCATCGCGGCCGACCGGCAGGTCGACGACACCTCGACGGCCCACGTCGGCAGCTACGCCGACCCGACGATCTTCGAGGACGCCACGGCCGCGTTCGACGTCAAGGCGAAGACCGTCACGATCACCGCCCCCGTCGCGTCCCTCAAGGCTGCGGCCGGTGCCGACGTCGCGGGCAAGCCGGCCACCGCCCTGTCCGCCTACACCGCCAACGCCATTCCCTTTGCGGAGTTCGGCTTTCTCCTCTACGACGACGCCGAGAGCAAGGCCACACTGACGATTGGCACCGACTGCGCCGGGGGCGCTCCGGCTCCGGCACCCGCGCCGAGCGCGAGCCCCTCGCCCGAGCCGTCGCCGACCGCAGCCCCCGCGCCGCCGGTGGCCGGTGGTGGCGACCCGTCGAAGCTGCCCACCGCCGACTGCCTCCTGGCCAAGGACCCGAAGGGCGACGCGCACGTCATCAACGCGAACGTCCCCAACGACCCCGACGTCGACCTGACCGGCCTGACGCTGGGCAGCGACGCCAAGAACCTCTACGCCTACATCAAGGTCGACAAGCTCGCGGCGGGCCCGCAGATCCACGACGGGCACCGTTTCTACGTGAACTTCACGCACAACAAGCACACGTTCACGATGGCCGGCTCGGCCTTCAAGAACGGCGGCAGCGCCCAGTTCAAGGACGGGTTGGCCCAGACCGGCCAGGTCGCGCACGTCACGCAGCTCGCGGTCGACGGCGTCAGCAACGCGGCGGACCCGGAGCGGGTCACAGGCAACGGCCCCGGCTTCGTCGAGTCGGGCCTGAAGTACGTGTTCGACGAGAAGACCAGCACGGTCACGGCGATCCTGCCGATCGCCGACGTCGAGAAGTACGGCAAGGCTCCCGCTGCCGGTGCGGTCCTGACCGGCGTGTACGCCGGGGCCTACGGCGACGCCTACGCAGTCGCCCAGCCGGCCGACACCGTCCCGGACGGCGCGACGACGCCGGAGACCAGCAAGGTGACCTACGCGCTCGGCGACAACCACTGCTTCGGTGTTCCGACGCCGCCGTTGTCGAGTGTCGGTGCGGTCAAGGCGCAGTACGGCGACATCGCGGCGGTTGCAGCCAAGCTCGTCGACGCGGCCGGAGCGCCGGTCGCCGGCAAGACCGTCACGTTCGCGCTCGGCGCGTCCAAGGCCACCGCCGTCACAGGTGCCGACGGCATCGCGAAGGGCGCGCTGACCGTGAAGGACAAGGCGGGCACGCGGAAGCTGACCATCACGGCTGAGGGCGCGACCGCGTCGGTGAGCTTCACGGTGCTGGTCGAGAAGACGGCGCTCAAGGCTGTGAACAACAAGGGCACGATCAACGCGACCCTGACCGATGACGACAGGAAGCCGGTGACCGGCCAGGTCGTCACGTTCACGTCCGGCAGCAAGAAGGTCACGGCCCGCACGGACGCCAAGGGCGTCGCGAAGGCCGCCGGCCTCCCCGCCGGAAACATCAAGGTGACCTACGCCGGAGCCGCGGGGATGTACACCGCGGCCAGCACGACCACGAAGGCCTGACGGACGGCTCCACTACCGGCGCGGCAGGACTCACTGCCGCGCCGGCGAACCTGCCGGTGAGCGCGTCAGTCCGGCACCCAGATCCGCATCGGCGTCGCGTCGACGAACCCGAGTGACGCGTACACGGCATAGCCCAGCTCGCTCGGGTTGAGATACGCGAGGTCGCACCCTGCGCCGCGGGCGTTGTCCAGGCACATCGCCGTCAACGCCGTACCGATCCCGCGCCGCCGCCACGCCTCACGGACCGCAACGCCGTAGATCGCGACGACCCCGTCCATCCGTACGGCGGTCGCGCAGCCGACCGGCTCGACCCCGTCGTACGCCGTGATCGTGGTCTGCGGGGGAGTCGCGGCAGGCCCCACCGTTGGGGTGACGAAGGCGAGCGCCACGTCATAGGGATCGCCGAACGCCTCGCTCTGCACCCGCGCCACGTCGGCTGCCGGCGCCCGGTCCGTGACGGTGAACCCCGCGGGCACGACCGACGTCACAGGGGACTCGAGGCGCCGCAGCATCATCCGCTGGTCGGCCGCGTAGCTCAGACCGGGCGGCACGAGCTCGAGCTCGGCCGGCACGAGCAGTCCCCACGGCTTGCGCCGCTCCTGGAACCACTCCGCGACCAGCGGCACGACCGGCCCGAGATCGGTCGCCCGCGTGACGTGCGCGCCGTTCCAGTGCCGCGGCGCGAGCCCGGTGGTGTGCAGCTGGACGCCGTCGATCTGCGTCCACTCGCCGGCCGGTCGGACGCTGACGTCCTCACGCCAGAAGCGGAACGTCGCGGCGCGCTGACGGGCCAGGTCGTCCACGCGGCCATGCTGCCGTAATACGCTGTCGAAGGTGACTCCCGAGCAGGACACCGTCCTCGTCGTCGACTTCGGGGCGCAGTACGCCCAGCTGATCGCGCGGCGGGTCCGGGAGTGCAAGGTCTACTCCGAGATCGTCCCGCACACGATCACGGCCGACGAGATCCGCGCCCGCGCCCCCAAGGCCGTGATCCTGTCCGGTGGTCCTTCCTCCGTCTACGCCGACGACGCCCCGCAGGTGCCGGCGGGGTTCTTCGACACCGGCGTACCCACGTTCGGCATCTGCTACGGCCACCAGGCGATGGCGCGGGCTCTCGGCGGTCGGGTCGCCCAGACGGGTACGGCGGAGTACGGCCGCACCGCGCTTGCGGTCACGAGTGCCGGGATCCTGTTCGACGGGTTGCCCGTGCAGCAGTCCGTCTGGATGTCGCACGGTGACGCCGTGGCGGAGGCGCCCGCCGGCTTCCTCGTCACGGCGTCGACCCCGGCCACGCCGGTGGCGGCGTTCGAAGACCGCGAGCGAGGGCTGTACGGCGTGCAGTTCCACCCGGAGGTCATGCACACCGAGCACGGCCAGGAGGTGCTGCGCAAGTTCCTCATCGACGCGGCCGGCTGCCGGCCGACCTGGACCATGACCAACATCGTCGAGGAGCAGGTCGAGCGCATTCGCGCGCAGGTCGGCGACAAGAGAGTGCTGTGCGGGCTCTCCGGTGGCGTCGACTCCGCGGTCGCCGCCGCGCTCGTCCAACGCGCCGTCGGCGACCAGCTCACCTGCGTCTTCGTCGACCACGGCCTGCTGCGCAAGGGCGAAGCGGAGCAGGTCGAGCAGGACTTCGTCGCCTCGACCGGTGTGCAGCTGCACGTCGCGGATGCGTCGAAGCGCTTCCTCGACGCACTCGCCGGTGTCATCGATCCCGAGGACAAGCGCAAGGCGATCGGCCGCGAGTTCATCCGCGTCTTCGAAGAGGCCGCGCGGGAGGTCTCCGCCCACGAGCCGATCGACTTCCTCGTGCAGGGCACGCTCTACCCCGACGTGGTCGAGTCCGGTGGTGGCGAGGGCGCAGCCAACATCAAGAGCCACCACAACGTCGGCGGCCTGCCCGACGACCTGCAGTTCTCGTTGATCGAGCCGCTCCGTACGTTGTTCAAGGACGAGGTACGCCGGGTCGGGCTCGAGCTGGGCCTGCCCGAGGCGATCGTGTGGCGGCAGCCCTTCCCTGGGCCGGGCCTCGGCATCCGCATCATCGGCGAGGTGACGCAGGACCGGCTCGACCTGCTCCGCGAGGCCGATGCCATCGCGCGCGAGGAGCTCACCAAGGCCGGCCTCGACCGCGACATCTGGCAGTGCCCCGTCGTGCTCCTCGCCGACGTGCGTTCCGTCGGCGTACAGGGCGATGGCCGCACGTACGGGCATCCCGTCGTACTGCGTCCGGTTGCCTCCGAGGATGCGATGACCGCGGACTGGGCACGCGTCCCCTACGACGTGCTGGCGACGATCTCGACGCGGATCACCAACGAGGTGCGCGAGGTCAACCGCGTCGTCCTCGACGTGACGAGCAAGCCCCCCGGCACCATCGAGTGGGAGTAAGCCCGCCGTTATCCGATGGGATAATCTCCGTGCATGGAAGACGCTGACCAGGTCGCTCGCACGCTGCTGCTGCGCGCGCGGCGACGGCGCCAGTGGTCCCAGGCGGAGCTGGCCCGGCGGGCCGGCCTGCCACCCAGCCAGCTCTGCGCCTATGAGACGGGGGCCAAGCAGCCCGCGGTCGCCACGTTGGCGAGGATCCTGGCCGTCGCGGGCGTGGACCTCGCCAGCGCCGGCACCACCTCGGAGCGCGAACGTCAGGCCCGCGAGCTCGAGGACGTGCTAGGGCTGGTCGACGCCATGCAGGTCAGACCTCCGTCGGAGCGGCCTCGGTTCGGGCCGTTCAAGCAGCTCATCTCGCCGTGAGCGTCGCACCCACCTTCGTCGAGAAGATCGTGCTGGTGCACCGGCGGCTTGCCGATGCAGACGTTCCACACGCCTTCGGGGGTGCGATCGCGCTCGGCTTCCACATCGAGTCCCCGCGCGCCACGGCCGACATCGACGTCAACATCGCCATGTCCACCGACCGCGCCCGCACGGCTCTGGCGGGTCTGCCACCTGAGGTGGGTTGGGGCGACGCTGACATCACGGCGGTCGAGAGGGACGGCCAGGTCCGCCTGTTCTGGGACCGCACGCCCGTGGATCTGTTCTTCCCACAGCACGTGCTGCATGACGTGGTCGCGGCACGGGTGCTGACAGTCGCCTTCGGCGGCACGTGGATCCCCATCATCAGCGCCACCGACCTCACGATCTTCAAAGCGCTGTTCGCCCGCCCTCGCGACTGGGTCGACATCGAGGCAATGCTCGAGTACGGCGAGGTGGATCGGCGAGAGGTGCAGCGTTGGCTTGTCCGACTGCTCGGTGACGACGATGCGCGGATCGCTCGCTGGAGCTCCCTGTCGTCAGGGCCATCGCCGGGACACTGAAGGAGAGGTCGTCGCAGCGCCGGTGGCACGGCGCGCAGAATGAAGGACGAGCACCGCGCCCCCGCACCCTCTGGAGTCCGCATGCCACGCCCAGCCGTTGCCGTCCCCGCTGGACTGGCCTGCCTCGCTGTCGCCCTCGTCGCCATCGCCGGTGCCTCCGTCGCCGCGGACGCGCCGTCGCCGCCGTCCACCCCGCGCGCCGTGTGCGGGCCGGGCTCGATCCCGGAGCCCGGCATCCAGGGACGGGTGCCGGCCGACGACGTGGCCAAGGGCGGCGCGGCGAAGGGCTACCTCTGCAACGTGGAAGTTCTGGGGACCGAGGGGAAGACGGCGGGCTTCAAGGTCGAGCGGTACGTCGACCCGGCCGGGCACGAGTGCGCCTTCTACGACTCGACCGCGGTCTTCCCGACGGACGCCGCCCAAAGCCCCGCCGGCGTCGGCGTGCTGGACATGTCGAACCCACGCCAGCCGAAGCGGACGGCGACCCTCACCAGCCCCGCGATGCTCACGCCGCACGAGTCGCTGCTCGTGAACGCGAAGCGCGGCCTGCTCGTCGCGGTCTCGGGCAACCTGGCCACCGAGCCCGGCATCCTGGACGTGTACGACGTCAAGACGGACTGCCGCACCCCCATCCGGCGCTCCTCGACCCCGTTCGGTGTGCTGGGCCACGAGAGCGGGTTCGCGCCGGACGGGAAGACCTACTACTCGACGTCTCTCGGGGGCGGCACGCTCGCCGCGATAGACCTGACGGACCCGGCTGCCCCGAGCCTGCTGTACGTGGGCAACTTCGACACCCATGCCGTCACGATCAGCGACGACGGCAACCGGGCGTACCTGGCGGCGGGAGCCGGGTTCCCCCGCAACGAGGTCGGGCTCGGCGGGCCGGTCGACGGGCTCATCGTGCTCGATGTGAGCGAGATCCAGGCGCGCAAGGCCAACCCGGTCATCCGTCAGGTGTCCAGCCTCACCTGGCCGATCGTGACGATCCCGCAGGCCGCGCTGCCCATCACCATCAAGGGGCGGCCTTACCTGTTCGAGGTCGACGAGTTCGCCTACGACGACAGCTTCCGCATCCAGTCCAACGGACCGCGCGTGGGTGCCGCCCGCATCATCGACATCGCGGACGAGAAGGCGCCGCGGATCGTGTCCGACGTGCGGCTGGCGGTGCACCAGCGGGAGGTCCGGCCGATGCTGGCGAACGACCCCGGCGCGACCGAGTCCGGCGCCGGCTACGCGGGGCACTACTGCAACGTGCCCCGCCGCAACGACCCGCAGATCGTGGCCTGCGGCTTCCTCGCATCAGGGCTGCGCGTGTTCGACATCCGCGACCCGGTCAAGCCGAAGGAGATCGCGTACTACGTCGCCCCGGTCCAGCCCGGTGGCCCGGCCAACCTCTCCTACGCCAGCCCGGCCTTCGCCCCCGAGCGCAACGAGGTCTGGTACTCCGACGCGGACCGTGGGTTCATCGCACTGCGGCTGACGAATGGCGCCTGGCCAGTGGCGGGGCCGTCGGCCGCAGCCCCGCCCGCTCGTGCTCCCCGCACTGCCCCGACCAGGCCGGCTGGCGGGGGCGGAAGTCTTCCGACCACCGGGCTGGGGGCCCCGGTCGGTGCCGCCGCTGCGCTGCTCCTCGCGATGGCTCTGGTGGTCCGGCGCAGGGCAGGAAGCCGGGCGCGGAGCGCGAACACCTAAGGGCAGTCCATCCCGAGGAGCCCCGAGTGCGTTCGAAGAGTGCTGTCGTGATGTTGGCTGCAGCCGTGCTGCTGCCGGTCCTCGGCCATGCGGCCGTTGCTGCGCCGGCCGCGAAGGGGCCCAAGACCCTGCGGGACTACCCGACTCCGGCGGTCTCGGGCAAGCAGATGCTCGACGGAGTCGACTCCTTCGCGTCCGCGCACCCGCTGCGCATCACGGGTACGCCGGTGCAGCTCGCCGCGGCGGACGCCATCGCGACAGAGGCGCGGTCGCTCGGCTACACGGTGGCCATGCAGTCCTACAAGGGAGCGCTCACCGCCGTCACGGCGACCAAGCTCGGCGCGACGCGCCCCGGCGAGGTCATCGTCTTCGGCGGCCACTTCGACAGCATGGTCGGGACCATCTACGGCACCTACGACAACGCCACTGGGGTTCGCACGGTCATGGACCTGGCGCGATCGTTCGCCAAGGTCAAGACGCACCGCACGATGGTCTTCGCCTGGTACAACGGCGAGGAGGAAGGTGCCCTCGCGTCCGAGGAGATGGCCAACGACTACAAGGCCCGCGGCGTCAAGGTGACGGCGTACCTCGGTTTCGACATGGTGGGCATCGCCTACCCCGTCGGTGGGACGCGCACGGACAAGAACTGCCTGTGCATGTGGCGTGGCGCTCGCGACGAGGCGTTCGACCAGCTGCTCGCCGACGTCAACTACGGGTTCCTGCGCTTCCCGCGAGGTCGGCAGACCGTCAGCATCGAGGGGCGTAACGTCCGCAACTCCGACGAGGCGTCCTGGGCCGCCGCGGGCTACCCCACGCTTCGGTGGGCCGGCCTGCGCAAGGCGGCTGACTACCCGGAGTACCACCTGCCCAACGACAACCTCGCCACGATGGTGAGCGTCGCCGGCGGTCGCTCGTTCGTGGAAGCGGGTCTGCGCAACACCTTGCTGTCGGCGTACTACACGGCCGCCGCGCTTGACCTGCGGGCCTGACCGGCGCGTGCCCGTAGCTCGCCGGCCCTCCCTCGTCGTCCTGCTCGTCGGTCACACCAACAGCCGCATCGCGCTCGCCCTGCCGCCGGGGTTCACCCCCAAGAGCTGCCGGTCGCCGATCGGGTGGCGCTGCGCGACCGCCGACAAGGGCTTCTCCTGGGAGCGGGTCACCGGCCTGGTCGCGGCCGAGGACTTCGACCTGACGATGCAGGTCGCCGCCGGGCACCTACCTGCTGCCGCTGTCGCAGACGTACGACGACAACGAGACCCGCACCTTCACCAGCCCCCGGCAGCCGCGACGAGGCGCCGCTGTTCACGGTCAGCGGCGCATCCGCAGCTCCCGCGGCCACGTCGACGACCGCGCCCGGCTCCTCTGCCGCGCCGGCGGGCGCGGACCGCGGGCTCGCTGCGCTGCCGACCGGCCGTCGCCTCGAGCCGGCCTCCTCGGAGGGTGGGCCGGCGGCGCTGCTGGCACTTGGCTTCGTCGGCCTCACCGTCCTGGCGGGGGCCGTGCTCGTCGTCCGCGGCCGACCGGCTGTTCGCGGGTGAGGAGCCCTAGCGGCACGTCGTTCTGGATGGCAATGTCCGCTTTTGGGTGTTACACCTCCCTGGCATGAAGGGGGCAAACGCGTCATTCTGGGTGCCAACCCAGCTGACCGGAGTCCTTCACCCATGCGCGCTCGCCATCTCGCTCTGCCCGTACTCGTCCTCGCCCTGACCACGACGCCCATGGGCGTAGGCATCGGCGTCAGCCCGGCCGCAGCCACCACCGTCGCGACGGGGACGAACGGCTTCGCGCCGGCGGTCCCGCTCTACGACGCGGCCGGCGCCTCGACCCTCGGGTCGGAGCCGTCGATCCACATCGACAGCAAGGACAACGTCTACGTCAGCGCTCCGGCCGGCGTACCGACTGGGGGGTGCCCGTTCTGGGACGTCCACCCGGACCGTACGAACGCTGCCGGTCGTATCTACGACTACCGCGGCACCATGGACGTCGACCAGGGCTCAGTCGGCGGCGGGGACTGCGACATCTCCAGCACCCCGTTGGCCGGCCCTCACGACAGCGTCTCGGTGACCAGCCTGTCGCTGGCCAACCTGACCTCGAACGTGACCACCGACGGTGGCGAGACGTGGCGACAGGTCGCCAACACCGTGAGCCAGCAGATCTTCGGCGTCGACCGGCAGTGGCAGGCGGCTGACGCGACGTTAGACCGGCACTACTTGAGCGTCCATGACCTCGCGACCTCCAACATCCAGGTCAGCGTTGCCACGGACGGTGGCTACCAGTACATCCAGAACACCCCGGCGCTGAGCCACACGACCAACAGCAAGGCGCTGTCGACCGGCGTGGTCGCGATCGGCCTCGTGAGCGGCAGCAACCACTTCGGTCCGACCGTGGTCGACCCGACGACCCACAAGCTGTACATCCCCTTCCTCGCGCCACTGGAAGGCACGACCGGCTACAACCAGCACGCTCTCTACGTCGCGGAGGGTGACCCGTGCGCGACCTTGCCCTGCACCGTCGGCGAACCGGTCGGCCCGATCACGTGGACCTCACACCTGGCCTTCACGGCGCCGGACACCGTCAACCTGTCCAACGACTTCCCGACGTTGACCATGGACCGCAACGGCACGCTGTACGCCGCGTTCACCGGTGACGTCGGGCTGCCGGCGTCGCCCAGCGGGAGCTACGACACGAACCGCATCTTCGTGACGCACTCCCAGCCGGGCAACGCCGCGGTCTGGTCGACGCCTCAGGCGATCGACCCCGGTACGGCGAACTCCAACGTGTTCCCGTGGCTCGTTGCAGGGAGCACGGGCCGCGTCGGCGTGGCGTGGTACGCCTCGACCCTCGCCGCGCCAGGGCCGTGCCCCGGCGCGGGCGAGGCCACGAACAGCCCGGTGAGCGACAACTGCCTCAACCTCTGGCACCTCGCCTACGCGCAGAGCGCCGACGCCGACACCGCCAGCCCGACCTGGGACGTCACCGACGCCTCGGGGCTGATCCACCGTGGGCCGATCTGCAACCAGGGTCTGGCCTGTGCCGACGGCACCCGCACGATGCTCGACTTCTTCGACATGGACATCGACAGCCAGGGTCGCCCCAACATCGCCTACGTCAGCGACACCCGCGCGCTCAACACCGCCGACGTCCAGTACACCCGCCAGTGCAGCGGGACGACGCTGACCGGCGTCGCGCTGACGGCGCCGTGTGGTCCCCTCGGTCAGCCGCCGGTGTGCACCGCCAACGGCGCCTACACCGATCCGGCCGGCGACGCGACCAACGTCCTTGGCGCGCAGACACCCGCGCCGAGCGATGACGTGTTCGACATCCTGGGAGGCTCATTCGCCACGACCGCGAGCCACGTCGTCCTCTCGGTGAAGCTCAAGAACCTCTCCAACGCGCCGGACGGCCAGATCATCGAGCAGCACTTCAAGATCGCCGGCAAGGAGTACTACGTCATGGCGACCCGCCCGACCGGCGGAGGCGCGATCACGTACGTGTACGGCGATATGACGACTGGCACCGTGCCGGGACGACGCAAGCTCGGCAACACGACCGGCTCGTTCGACGACACCACTGACGTCGTGACGACGGCCTTCCCGCGCACCGTGACGACGCCCGCACTGCTCGACGGGACCCTCATCACCGGACTGGCCGTCACGACCAGGCGCGATGGCAATGCCGTTATCCCCGACGTCGACACCGCTGCGGGCACGTGCCCCTACGCGGTAGGGGCCGTCGCAGAGCCGGTCGTGCCGGAGGTGCCGGTCGCGCTCCTGCTGCCGGTCGTGGGCGTGGCGCTGTTCGGGTTCCTGCACTACCGGCGCCGTCGCGCGCTGCCGATCGCCTGATCGCACTACGCCGGGACCCCGTCAACGGATCTTGACGGGGTCCCAGGCCTAGGCGGCACGCTCGTCCCCTACCAGGGAGACGACATGACCACGCGCCGCTGCCTCACTGTCCTCGCCGTGCTCGTCGCGCTCGCCGGCTGCGGTGGGTCGAGCGGCGGTGCAACCGCGCCACCCGCGAGCCCGTCTCCGACGATCGACACCGGCCCGGCGGCGCAGGCCGCTGTCACCGCCGCGTGGGAGGGCTTCTTCAAGGCGGGTGGCTCCGTCGACAACCACATCGCGCTGCTCGAGGAGGGCGAGAAGTTCCGAGCCGAGCTCACCAAGCAGGCCAGCGACCCGGCCAGCAAGGACCTCAGCGTGAAGGTCACCGGGGTCGTCGTCAGCGGTACGACGGCAGCGGTCACCTACGACCTGCTCGGCAAGGGCGGTGCGGTGCTGCTCGCGGGGTCCACCGGCGAGGCGGTGTACGTGGGCGGCGCATGGGTGGTCTCGAAGAAGACGTACTGCGGACTGGTCAGCCTGCAGGACCCGAACGGTGCGCACCCGGGCTGCGCCTAGGCCTCGACGACGTCCGGGCCCGAGATCCTTACCGCGAAGGCCCGCAACGGCCTCGGTGCGGGCCCGCTGATGTTCTTGCCGGTGAACGCGTCGTAGACCGAGCCGTGACACGGGCAGGCCAGCCGCTTGCCGTCGGGCTCGACGGTGCACCCCCGATGCGTGCAGACCGAGCTGAACGCGACCACCGTCGCCTCGTCCGGTCGCGCGAGCAGGAGCTTCGGACCGGACGGTGCGCGCCCGGCCACGGAGCCGCCCACCGGGATGTCGGCAAGCTTGACGATGGCGTCGCTCGCCGCCGGGCCCGTCGGCGAGGCACCCGCTGCCGGTTCCGGCTCCGAGCCGCCTGCGCAGGCCGCCAGGCCCACCGCTGCACAGCTTGCACACGCCGCACGCAGGAACGCGCGCCGGTCGAGTGCCGTCACCTGGTCACCACCGTGCCCTTCCACACTGCTTGGGCTCCCGAATCACCGATCCGGGCTGTCTGGACCACCGCGCCGACGGCGGCGACGGTGGCGAGCACGGCGACCACGACCTGCACGGCGACGGCGCCTCCCGCCGAGGGCAGCACGACGGTCTCGTCGCCCTCGGGTGTCCGCCGGCCGAGGTACCAGACCGCGACGGACAGCACGAACATGGCGATGACCCAGGGCAGCAGCTGGCCGCCGAGGTCGGCGTGCTTCCTGACGGGCTCGCTCGCCGCCAGCTGGGGGTTCAGGTGGTCGCGCAGCCACTCACCCGTGCTGGTCGTGATCGGGACCAGCACCAGTGCGCCGAGGCAGAGCAGCGGCCCCAGCGCGCCGGCCCACCGGCGTACCCGCTGGGACCAGGCCTGTCCGACGAGCACAAGGGCCGCAACGGGCACCAGGATGACGACCGCGTGGATGAGCAGGACATGGGCCGGCAGGCCGTTGATCTGCGTGGGCATGGCGTTCCTCCTCGGCGCCCACCCTAGGAGGACGGCGTACCGAAGTCCTCGGTGGACCAGATGCGGCCGTCGGCGCCGCGGACGACCGCGAACCCGGCCACCCGAAAGCTCCTCGACACGATGTTGGCCCGGTGACCGGGGCTGTTCAGGAAGGCGTCGTGCTGCGCGGTGACGCTGTAGTTCCAGCCGACGTTCTCACCGAGGGCCTTCATTCCCAGCGTCCGGTGAGAGGCCGGCGTGAACAGCGCGTCGTTGTGCCGCAGGATGCCCGAGGCGGCCATGCGCTCGGTGTGCGCGCGGGCCGCGGAGGCGAGCCGGTTGTCGATGACGAGGGCGGACAGCCCCATGCCGCGACGGGTCTTGTTGACCAGGGCGAGCAGCTGCCAGGTCCCCGTCGCCGAGTAGCCGGCAGCCGGCGCCGGACTGGGCGCGGCGGTCGGGCTGGGAGTCGGTGTATCGCCGGCGTACGACGTCGATCCGGTCGCGAGTGCGAAGGCAGCCGCCGCGACTGTCACCCACCGTGTGGTGCGCTTCATGTCCGTCTCCCCCTGGTCGTGACGGGGAGATCGGTCCGCGGCCTGCACGATCTGCAGCAATGCGGACAGAACAGGTAAATCGTGCGTTCGCGACTAGGGAGGCCGCACTACCCGGACGGAGCCGAACGGCCTAGCGCGGAGTAGTCAGACCGGGTCGACGAGGGAGATGCGAACGGCTCGGAACAGGTCTGGCGTCTGCTCGAGCACCTTCAGGCGGGGGTCGGGGACGTCCAGCAGCCGCCCGGTCACGAGGGGGCACAGCGCCGCGAGCCTGCGGTCGGTCATCACCTCGTCCACGGCGGACCGGTCGCCGCCGAGGACCACCGCGTCGAGCCGGGCGGCCTCCGGGACGAGGATGCGCACGGCGTTGTCCGCTGCCGCACCGAGCGCGACCCGTGCCTGCCCTTCCCGCCGCCTTGCGAACCGCTGCTGCGACTGGCCACCGGCGGCCGACCGGCCGTGCACCTGGCGGCTGCCGACCTTCGACGCCACCAGGCGCCGACCTTCGAAGACGCCGGCGGCGTACCCACCGAGGCGCACCAGCAGCACTCCCACCCGCCGGTCGATGAGGGCGTGCTCCACCAGCGATCCGGTCAGCGGCGGGAACGGCGCCTCGCAGTGTGCGGTGGCCCCGTCCGCCGCGGTCAGCAGCACGGCGTTCGGGCCGGTCACCGAGGCGACCGGCCCGTGCCGTTCGGCGAAGCCGGCGACCCACCGCTCGATGCGCTCGGGCGGGACCGTGACGACGCGGGGTTGGCTCATGGGGGTGGCCGTCGTCGTACCGATGCGGCGAGGCCGGCAACGCCGATCGCGATGAGCGCGGCAGGCCCGACCCAGCGCAGGTCGACGTCGGGTCCGGTGAGGTCGTGCGCCAGGTAGAAGCCACCCAGGGCCATGAACAGAAGGCCCATCACGAGGGAGAACGCGTCCGACTGGTGCCGCCGGCTCCCGCGCGTGCGTGCGCCATCAGTGATGTCGCCGCTGATGTCAGCCATGCCGCACCTCGATCTGTCCGGAGCCCATGGATGCCTCGACCTCGACGCGCGGGTCGCCCGGGGGTCCGTAGCTCCTCGTGCGCTCCATTCTTCCGTTGCCGTCGACCAGGGTCGTGCCGAACTCGTCGATCTCGCCGATCCGCAGCGTCGCGTGCAGGCGGATCGGCACGTCGTCGGGGACGAGGACGACGAGGTGACCGAGGCTGACCGTGCTGCGCACGACGATGTGCGGGCCGTCGGTGGGCAGCTGCGTGAGGTCGAGGATCGCCTCACCGACCCCCAACGTGAAGCTCTGCTCGGTGCGAGCCTCGTTGACGACCCAGGTGCGCTCGCCCACCCCGCCGCGCAGCGTCGCACCGGTTGCGTCGGCCGCGAAGGCACCGCCCACGGCGACCGACAGCAGCAGCCCGATCGCGACGAGCCAGCGGGCTCTGCCGAACCACGTCCCGACGACCAGTCCGGCGCCGATCATCATCAGGGAGATCGCCGTGATGCGCCCCGGCGTGAGGCCCTCGGCGCCCTCCAACGACGTCCACACGAGGATGCCGGTGACGACGGCGGTGGCGCTGATGGTCGCCAGGCCGAGGCGCGAGCGCTCCCGGGGTGCCCGCACCAGAGGCGGCGGTGCCGACCAGGCCGGCACGGCCGGTGCTCCGGGTGCAGGTTCGCCCGAAACCGGCGAGTACGGCGCGAGCGGCCGGCCCTGTCGCTCCCGGTAGACGAGGTAGCCGACGGCAGCCAGCACGGCGGCAGCCGCGATGCCGCGGCCGTCGCTGAGCCCGAAAACGACGATGAGGAGAGCGATGACGGCGAGGGCGATCGTCTTGGCCGTCATGTGGCCGTCACCCTCACCACGGCGGAGCCAGGAGTCGGCGATCGAACGGTCCTCGCCGAGCTTGGGGATGAGGATCCAGCCGAGCACGTAGAGCGCGATTCCGCTGCCGCCGAAGATGGTGAGGACGACGGTGGCGATGCGCCAGATGACGGGGTCGGTGTCGGTGTAACGCGCCAAGGCGGCGCAGACGCCGGCGAACATGTCGTCGTCGGGGTCGCGGACGAGGGGCCGGGTGGCACCGAGGGGACTCGGTGCGGTGGTGCCAGTGCTCATGTTTTCGGTCATGGCATCGACGATGCTGCCGCAACGGGGCCCCGGCATCGGGGATGCACCCCGGTCGACCCCTGATCCGCGGGGTCAGGGACGCGCCGGGGTCCGACCCTGAGCCGCGAGCGCGGCAAGCGTGTGACGCTGTGCCGGTGAGCTCCGCCGTAGCTGTTCCCGCCGCGCACCGGCGGCTGTACCGCGCGACGCGGGGCCGCGCGTTGGGCGGGGTGGCTGCCGGCCTGGCCGAGCACCTGGGCATCTCGCCTGTCGTGCTCCGGGTGGCCTTCGCGGCGCTGACGCTCGCGGGCGGGGCGGGCGTCGTCATGTACGCCGCCTTCTGGGTCTTCGTGCCGCAGCACGACGACGCCGGCGGCGAGGGCAACGAGGGACGTGGGCAGCTGCTGGCCCTGGGGGCGATCGCCGTGGGCGGCCTGCTGCTACTCAGCCACCTCGGCGTGGTCGCCGCATCGTCGACACTGCTGCCGGTCGCGCTCGCCCTGGCAGGGCTGGCGCTCGTCTGGCGTCAGGCGGACGAGTCGCAGCGCTCGCGCTGGCGCGCTTCCGCCACGGGGCCCCGCGGTCTCACCCGCACCGTTGCCGGAGCTGCGTTGCTCGCCGCCGGGCTGGCCGGCTTCCTGGCGACGCGCGGCCAGCTCGGCGAGGCCCGACAGGGCCTGGTCTTCACCGTGGTCGTCGTCGTCGGGCTCGCGGTCCTCACCGCGCCGTTCTGGCTGCGGCTGACCGGCGACCTGCGCGACGAGCGCCGCGAGCGGATCCGGTCGCAGGAACGCGCCGAGGTGGCCGCGCACGTGCACGACTCGGTGCTCCAGACGCTCACCCTGATCCAGAAGGCCGCCGACGACCCACGGGAGGTGTCGCGCCTGGCCCGCAGCCAGGAGCGTGAGCTCCGCAGCTGGCTGTACCGCCCGCCGGGCGACGCGGGCGGCCAGTTCGCCGCCGCCCTCGAGCAGGCGGCTGTCGAGGTCGAGGAGACCCACCGGGTGGCGGTCGATGTCGTCGTCGTCGGCGACAGAGCCGCGGACTCGCGCGGCGGTGCGGTCGTTGCGGCGGCGCGCGAGGCCATGGTCAACGCGGCCAAGCACTCGGGCGCCGACCGCGTGCAGGTCTACGCCGAGGTCGAACCGACGCGGCTGGTCGTCTTCGTCCGCGACCGGGGCACCGGGTTCGACCCCGCGCTCGTGCCTGCCGACCGCTTCGGCCTGGCCCAGTCCGTGATCGGCCGGATGGAGCGCAACGGCGGCTCGGCCGAGGTCCGCAGTGCTCCCGGTGAGGGCACAGAGGTCCGCCTGGAGGCACCCCATGAGTGATTCCACATCCAGCGAGACGAAGGGCCCCCGTGTCGTGCTCGTCGACGACCACCGGCTGTTCCGCTCCGGCGTACGCGCGGAGCTCGGCGATGCGGTCGACGTCGTCGGCGAGGCCGAGACCGTCCAGGAGGCCGTCGCGCTGATCCGACGCACGCTGCCCGACGTCGTCCTGCTCGATGTGCACATGCCCGACGGGGGCGGCCAGGCCGTCCTCGCCGGTGTCGGCGGGGACGCCCCGTCCACGCGGTTCCTGGCGCTTTCCGTGAGCGACGCCGCCGAGGACGTCATCGGCGTGATCCGGGCCGGCGCCCGTGGCTACGTCACCAAGAGCATCTCCGGTGCCGACCTGGCCGACGCGGTCCGGCGCGTCGCGGAGGGCGACGCCGTGTTCTCACCCCGGCTCGCGGGGTTCGTCCTGGACGCCTTCTCCACGGCCGGGGACGCTCCGGTCGCCGACGAGGAACTGGACCTGCTCACGGCGCGGGAGCAGGAGGTCATGCGCTTGATCGCCCGGGGTTACGCCTACAAGGAGGTGGCCAAGGAGCTGTTCATCTCGGGCAAGACGGTCGAGACGCACGTGTCCTCCGTCCTGCGCAAGCTCCAGCTGTCCAACCGGCGGGAGCTGACGCGCTGGGCGACGGCCCGCCGCCTCATCTGAATCGGACATAAACCCCCAACCTCCCTAGCGCCTTTGGCGCCCGACAGGCACTCTGTGTGCAGGTTGTGAACCAGCTCACAGCCGGTCCCAGACGCGTCCCGGAGGCTTCCCGTGAACCGCAGTTCGGCCCTGGGCAAGTTCGCACCCCTCGCCGCGATCGCGGTGGTGCAGTTGCTTGTCATCCTGCTCGTCCCCTCCGTGGGACGGAGCGATGGAGCCGGACTGGACAGCGCGGCCGGCTTCGGAACCCCCGGCGCGCCGGGCAGCGTCGCTCAGGGCGCGGTCGGCGGCACCACCGGCGGCGCGGCGGGCGCTCCTGGCGCGGTCGGAGCGGGGACGGGTACCACCGGCGGTGGAGCCGCCGCGGGCACGACCGGGGCGGTCGGCGGCAGCGGGACCGGCGCGGCGGCGGTGCCTCCGGGTGTCTCGGGTCAGACGGCGGCCGTCGCGGGCAGCACCGCGCACTGCGTCGCCGGCCGCCAGTTCGACCCGGCGATCGACTACTACGCGCCGCCGTGCGTGCAGGGCGTGCCCGGCGCGGACTTCGCCAACAACGGCGGCACCACCTGGCAGGGCGTCAGCAAGGACACCATCCAGATCGTCCAGTACGTCCCCGACTACGGCGCCGCGGTCAACACGATCTTGAAGGCGCAGGGGCTGTTCTACGACGCCAACGACGCGACCGTTGTCGACAACGCCTTCGAGAAGTTCCTCAACAAGACCTATCAGCTGTACGGACGCAAGATCAAGATCGACACCTTCCAGGGCAAGTGCCAGACGGTGCCACCGAACCTGGCGTGCCTCATCCCCGAGATGAACGAGATGGTCCAGAAGTACAAGCCGTACGCCGTGCTGTTCTCCACCGCCTCGATCTGCTCGAAGTGCTTCGCGGAGCTGGCGCGGCTCAAGGTCATCTCGACCGGGGGGTCGGGTTTCTCCGATGAGTTCCAACGCGCGAACGCGCCGTACGTCTACGACGTGTCGATGAACTCCAGCCGGATGGCGCTCCAGTTCGCGGATTTCTGGTGCAAGCAGATGACGAGCAAGCGCAACTCGGGACGCACCGCCGCCTTCGCAGGGACGCAGAACCCTCAGCAGAACTTCCGCAATACCCCGCGTCAGCTCGGTGTGATCTCCACGAACGACGAAGACAACATGGCGACGGTGAAGAACGTCCTCTACCCGGCGCTCCAGCGCGGCTGCGGTGACAGCACGAACGGCCACGAGTACTTCTACGCGCAGGACATCAGCACTGCGCAGGCGCAGTCGCAGGCCGGCACGGCCGCGATGAACACGGCGCAGAACCCGGCGACGAGCGTGCTCTGCCTGTGCGACCCGGTCGCGCCGCAGTTCGCCTACAGCGCCGCCTCGCAGAACAACTACTGGCCCGAATCGCTCATCGCGAGCAACCAGTCGATGGACTTCGACTCGTCCGGCCAGACCTACGTCGACAAGGGAGGCGAGCCGACGCTGGCCTGCCCGAGCCCGACGCGTGGCTGCCCGTTCGACAACGGCATCGGTCTTGGCTCAGCCAACGCGCAGGTCGCGCCGGACAAGATGGCCGGCGTCAAGATCTTCAAGCAGTACGGCGGCGGAGCAGCGCTCCCGGTCGAGCCACCGACCGCGAACATCTTCTGGGAGAACTTCAACCTGCTCGCCAGCCTGATCCAGAACACCGGGCCGTTCCTCACCCCGGCCCGCATGGCGGCGGCGGCGCCGTCCTTGGGTGCACGTGGCGGTGGGGCGACGGGCTACGCGCTCCGGCAGTTCCTCAAGGACAGCTACGGCTGGACCCTGGATACGCGCGTCATCTACTACAACAAGCACAAGGTCAGCCCGTACAACACGGTCAGTGGCAAGTACGTCCAGATCGAGGGCAGCCGCTTCGGGCTCGGGCAGTTCCCCATCCTGAAGCAACCACCCGCACCCCCGGCTGAGGGTCGGACCTGACCCGTGCCCATCGCCAGCCCGTACGCGCCCCCGCCACCGGTGCGGCAGGCCGAGCCGCCGCGTGAGCCCGGCCGGCTCGCCGAGCTGGCCAACACCAACGCGGGTCGGCGTACGACGGCCTTCTTGCGCAGCGGGGCTCGTGGGCCGGTGGCCATCCGCTCCACGGTGTACGGCGGGGCGTTCCTGCTGTTCATGACCCGTGGCGTCGGCATGTCGGCATCGGACACCGTGAACGGGCTGGCACTCGGAGCGCTCTACGGCATCATCGGCGTCGCGCTCGTGCTGATCTACCGGACGACGCGGATCATCAACTTCGCGGCCGGTGCGCTCGGCGCGGTCCCCGCGATCACCGCGCTGATGATGGTCACCCAGTCGGGCGTCAGCTACCTGGTCGCGCTGCCGATCGCCGCGTTTGGCGGCTTCCTCATCGGTGGTCTGACCGACCTGGTCGTGATGCGCCGGTTCTCGAAGTCCCCACGGCTCATCCTGACCGTGGTGACCATCGGCGTCGCGCAGAGCTTCGCGGTCCTCGGGGTCTTCATCCCGGTGTGGTTCGGTGCCAACGCCACCCAGGTCCCCAGGGTGGTCACGCCCTGGGGCGACCTGTCTTACGACAGCTCGCGTGGTCAGCCGATCCTGACCGGCGACCAGATCTTCGCCTTCATCGTTGTCCTCGCCCTGACCGTCGGCCTGTCGGTCTTCCTCAGGCGGTCGCGGATGGGCATCGCCCTGCGAGCGTCGGCGGAGAACGCCGACCGCGCTGCGCTGCTCGGCATCCCGGTCAAGCAGGTCAGCACGCTGGCGTGGTCGCTGGCCGGCCTGCTGTCCGGCCTGGCGATCTTCGCGCAGGCGCCGCTCATCGGCGTGCCCGGTGATGCCACGCTCGGCTTCGACGCGCTCCTCTACGGCCTGGCCGCGGCGGTCGTCGCGCGCATGGACCGGCTGGGCGTCGCCCTCGGGGCGGGCGCGGGGATCGGGCTCATCATCTTCGCGTCGGTCAGTCGCACCGGGAGCAACAACGTCGCGTCCGCGCTGATGCTCGCCATCATCCTGGTGGCGCTGCTGGCGCAGCGTGGCTCGATGTCGCGGGCGATGGACACCGGCGTCGCCACCTGGCAGTCCGTGAAGGCCTTCCGGCCGATCCCGACTGAGCTGCGCAACGTGCGCGAGGTCGTCGTCGCCCGCTACTCGCTCTACGGCGTCCTGCTCGCCGTTGCGCTCCTGACGCCGTTCCTGATCAACAGCACCAAGCTGGCCAAGCTGGAGACGTTGCCGCTGTTCGGCATCGTCGGTGTCTCGCTCGTCGTGCTGACCGGGTGGGCCGGTCAGATCAGCCTCGGCCAGTTCGCCCTCGTGGGCATGGGCTCTGCGGCAGCGGGTGGGCTGATCGCCAACCACAACATCGACTTCTTCGTGGCGCTCACGATCGGCATCGCGGCGGGGGCGCTCACCGCCGTGGTCGTCGGCCTTCCCGCCGTACGGATCCAGGGGTTGTACCTCGCGGTCACGACCCTGGCGTTCGGGTACGCCGTGCAGAACTACATCCTCAACACCAACTACTGGATCGGCGAGCACCTGCTGCCGCGCGGGCAGGCAGCCAACATCCTGCGGCCCGTCGTCTACGGGCGCATCAGACTCGAGGACCAGCGCAACTTCTACTTCTGCGGCTTGGTCTTCTTCTTCCTCTCGGTGCTCGCGGCACTGGCGTTCCGCCGCAACCACAGCGGGCGGGTGCTCATCGGCATGCGCGACAACCAGCGCGCGACGTCGTCGTACTCCGTCAACCCGGTCCGCACGAAGCTCGCCGCCTTCGCGGTGTCGGGTGCCTTCGCCGGCCTCGCCGGGGTGCTGTTCGCCTACCAGCAGCACAACGTCATCCCGCAGACGTACAGCGTGCTCAACTCGATCACGATCTTCCTTGCCGCCTGCATCGGCGGCTTGACCTCGGTGTGGGCAGCCGCACTCGGCGTCGTCGGCTTCCAGGCGTTCGTCCTGTTCTTCCCCGACCTCTACCAGCCGCTGCTGACGGATCACTCGACCATCAGCTCGGTCATCCCGCTGCTGCTCACCGGGCCACTGCTCATCCTGAACCTCTACTTCAACCCGGGTGGTCTCGCCGAGCAGGGGTTCGCGATTCGCGACAAGTTCCTGCGCCGGATCGCGAACAAGCACGGGATTCACGTCCCGTCGCTGGTGGCGGATCGCCTGTTGGAGGAGGAGCAGCAGCGCACGATCGTGCAGCACGCCGAGGAGGCGGCGGAGCACGTCGAGGAGCCCGCGCCGTACACCTGCCCTGCCTGTGACGCGGCGCTTACGCTCGAGGAGCTGCAGACTCACGAGCACCTGCTGGGACGTACACCGGAGGTGGCCCGATGAGGTTCGGTCGCAGGGCGACGCAGCTGCCGGCTGAGCCCGGCGCGTACGACGGTGCGTTGCTGAGCTGCACCGGTGTCGATGTCGCCTACGACAAGGTGCAGATCCTGTTCGGCGTCGACCTCGACGTCGAGGAGGGCGAGATCGTCGCTCTGCTCGGGACCAACGGCGCCGGCAAGTCGACGCTGCTCAAGGCGGTGTCGGGGCTCGTCGATCCCACCGCCGGTCGGATCCTGTTCGGCGGTGTGGACATCACGCATGCCGACGCCGCGACGACGGCCAAGATGGGCATCATCCAGGTGCCGGGCGGCAAGGCGGTCTTCCCGACCTTGACCGTGGCGGAGCACTTCAAGGCCGGCTGCTGGCTGTTCACGGCCGAGGACCCGGCCGAGGTGACGACCCGCACCGAGCTGGTCCTCGACATGTTCCCGCGGCTGCGCGAGCGCTGGGACCAGATGGCCGGCAACCTGTCCGGTGGCGAGCAGCAGCAGCTCGCGCTGAGCATGGCCTTCGTCGCCAAGCCGCGGCTGCTCATCATCGACGAGCTGTCTCTCGGGCTGGCGCCGGCGATCGTCGCGCAGCTGCTCGACATCGTCCGCCAGATCCACGCCGACGGGGCGACGGTGATCCTCGTCGAGCAGTCGGTCAACGTCGCGCTGACGATCGCGACCCGCGCCTACTTCATGGAGAAGGGAGAGGTGCGGTTCTCCGGGCCGACCGAGGAGCTGCTCGGGCGCGACGACATCCTGCGGTCGGTCTTCCTGCAGGGTGCGTCCGACGGCATGGGCGAGTCGACGGCGATCGCGACGACCGAGGAACGCGACGCGCCGGTGGTCTTCGACACCCCGGTGCTCGAGGTGTCGGGCCTGACGCGGCGGTTCGGCGGCATCACGGCCGTGCGCAACGTCGGCTTCACCTTGTACGAGGGGCAGATCCTGGGCTTGATCGGGCCGAACGGTGCGGGTAAGACCACGATCTTCGACCTGATCTCCGGGCACCTGCCGAGCGACGGCGGGCGGATCGTGCTGCAGGGGATCGACGTCACCGACTGGCCGGCCGACCGCCGGGCCGGGATCGGTCTGGGGCGCTCGTTCCAGGACGCCCGCATCTTCCCGTCGCTCACGGTCGCCGAGAACATCGCGCTCGGCCTCGAGCGGCACATCGACGTGCGCGACCACGTGTCCGCGCTGTTCGCCACGCCGGCGATGCGCGAGTCCGAGGCCGACGTCGCCTACACCGTCGACGACCTCATCGAGCTGATGGCACTGCAGGCCTACCGCGACAAGTTCGTCTCGGAGCTGTCGACCGGCTCGCGACGCATCGTCGACCTGGCGATGTCGATCGCACATGACCCGTCCGTGCTGCTGCTCGACGAGCCGTCGAGTGGCATCGCGCAGCGCGAGACCGAGGCGCTCGGTCCGCTGCTGCAGCGGATCCGGACGGAGACCGGGTGCGCGATGCTCGTCATCGAGCACGACATGCCGCTCATCACCGCGCTGTCGGACGAGATCCTCGCCCTCGACCTGGGCTCGGTCGTGCTGCAGGGCACCCCCGACGAGGTGATGACCGACCCGCGGGTCGTCGCGTCGTACCTCGGTGGCGACATCTCCACCATCGAGCGGTCCGGAGTGAAGGCAGGTGTGAGATGAGGCGACGTCAGTGGGTGGCTGCGGCGACGGCGTTGGCCCCGCTGCTGCTGGGGGCAGCGCCCGCGTGGGCCGACGCGCCGTCGCGCACCGGCTGGTGGAACGTCATCAGCGCGGGCGGCATGGCACTGCCGCTGCCGACGACCGCTGCCGACGACCTGCACGTGTCGCAGGGACCCAGCGGACCCGCGGCGTTCTCGGCAGTTGCCTACGACCTGTTCGGTCAGGCGGTCTCCGGCGCGACCCTGCAGCTCAAGATCACGCCCAACAGCACGGTCGGCACGGTCGCGGTCCTCGCCTGTCCGACGAAGGACGCGTCCTGGAAGGCGGGCGGCAACCAGCCGTACGACGCGGCGCCCGAGTACGACTGCGTCAACGGCGAGCCGGGCATGGTGGCGGCCGACGGGAGCGGCATCACGTTCTTCCTCGACGCCCCGACCGGCGCCACCGGATACAGCCTCGCGATCGTGCCGGCTGCGGATGCCACTGCGTTCAGCGTCGACATCATCAAGCCGGACGCCGCGTCGCTGGTCGTGCAGCTCGCCGAGGCTGCGGTGGAGCCGGGCCCGGTCGCGGCTCCTGTCGCGGCGCCGCCCGCGACGACGACGGGTGCCGGCTCGGCGCCGCTGGGTACCGGCACTGCCCCCCTTGCGCCGACAGCGGCACTGCAGGCACCGGCCGTCGCCGTACCCGCCGTACCTGCTCCGCAGGCGGCACCCGCGCCGGCCGCCCTGGCTGCCGCGTCGTCGCGCCCGATCGAGCCGGTGAGCAACCGCGAGCGGTACATCGCCGGCTCGATGCTCGCCCTGCTGTCCGGGCTCATCGTCTGGCTGGCGCAGCAGCCGTCGCCGCAGCCCCGGCTGCTCGGCGGGATGGCGCGCAAGGCGGGGCCCGTCGCCGTACCCGTCGTCGACCCGAACCCGCGCGGCATCGGTCGCTTCGCGACGTTGCGCACCGCACCCGCACGGCCGCTCGTCTGAGTGCCGGTGCCGACAGCGCCTAGCGTTGGATCATGAGCGACACGAGGTATCTGGCAGCACCAGGCACCGGACGTCGCGTGGCGTGGGCCTATGCGCTGCGCACGACGAACCCGCCGCCCGGTGTCGAGCCGGACGCGATCACCCGCTGGCTGGTGGTGACGCGCGCCGCGGTGCTTCCGATGACGGTGTTCGCGGGGCTGGTGGCGGGGCTGCTCGCCGTCCGCGCCGACGGCTTCTCCTGGCTCGACTTCCTGCTGGCGCTGCTCGGCATCACGGTCGCCCACACCGCCAACAACCTGATGAACGACCTGGCGGACACGCAGGTCGGCACCGACACGGCGGCGTACCCGCGGGCCCTCTACGCGCCGCACCCGATCTTGTCCGGGCTCGTCACGAAGAAGCAGCTCGTCACGGCCGTGCTGCTGTGCCAGGTCGTCGACCTCGCCATCATGCTGGTGCTCTGGGAGCGCCGCGGCTGGCCGGTGGTCGCGTTCGCTCTCGCCGGGTTGTTCCTGTCCTACGCCTACACCGCGCCGCCGCTGCGGCTGAAGAAGATCGGTCTCGGCGAGCCCGATGTCTTCCTGACATGGGGACCGCTGATGGTCGCCGGCACGTACTACTCGGCCGTCGGCAACCTGCCGTGGCAGGTGTGGGTAGCGAGCGTGCCCTACGGCCTGCTCTGCACGACGGTGCTCATGGGCAAGCACATCGACAAGATCCCGTACGACGCCCCTGCGGGGACGCGCACGCTGCCGGTGCTGCTGGGCGAGGCGCGCGCACGCGTCGTGACGAAGGTGCTGCTCCTAGGCTTCTACGTGACCACGCTCGCCGCCGTCGCGGTCGGTGCGCTGCCGTGGCCGGTCGTGGCTGTGCTGGCCGCGGCTCCGGTGCTGATCAAGGCCCTCGGCTCGCTGTCACGGCCTCGTCCGGATGAGCCCCCGGCGGGGTTCCCGGTCTGGCCGCTGTGGTTCGCCGCGATCTGCTTCGTGCACACCCGGCGCGCGGGCGCGCTTCTCGTGCTGGGCCTCGCGGTCGCCGCGGTGTTCGAGCTGGGTCTCCCTCTAGGCTGACGCCATGGTCGGTCTGATCGTGTCGACGGTGACGTTCACCGTCATCGTCGTGCTTGTCCTCGCCGTGCTGGTCGCGCTGACGGTCGGGCCGGTGTTCATCGCGCTGCAGATGGCGTACACCCGTCGGTTCTCGACGGGACGATGGGCTGCGTTCTCTTGTGTCGCCGTGGTCGTCGGGCTGGGACTTGCGTACCTGGTGCACAAGCGCGATGTGCCCGGCTTCGTGGCCGTGATCCCGCTGTTCCTGACTTGGGCAGGCCCGGCGGCGCTGTGGTTGCTCGAGGAGGGGCAGACCCGCGTCGGCGGCCGCGCCGGCGTGCACGAGTAGTACTTCGGCCGACTTCTCCCCAGACTCAAAGTCCTTTCCACATAAGGGTTTCGCCTGTCCTTCTGTCGGAGGGCGCGGCTAGGTTCGTTGTCATGGCGAACGGGCAGGCGGTGCTTCCCTCGGCGCTGCTTGACGTGGGTGAGGTCGATCGGTTGACCGCCCGGTTGGAGACTCGCGAGGTCGATCGTCATCGTCAGCACGCCGAGCAGCTGATCGATGCGCTCGCCCTGGATGCTGTGTATGCCGATGCGGGGATGGCCTTGCAGACCGCTGCGGTGCTGGCGTTGACGTGGCACTGCTCGGAGCAGCTCGCGGCGGTGCGGTTGCATGAGGCGCACACGTTGCGTCGGCTCGGTGCGCTCGAGGTGATGCGCGACGGGTTGCTGACCGTCGAGCAGGGCCGGGTCCTCGTCGATGTCCTGGGTCGGGTCGACGACGAGGACCTTGCCGCCGGGGTGTGGGAACGACTCCGGGCCCGGCTCGAGCAGAACGCGCTGCATGGCGCGGTGCTGCCGCCGGCCCGCACCGCGGAGCTGCTGCGTCGCTGGCTGCTCGAGGCCGACCCGCAGGGCGCCATCGACCGGCGCCGTGAGGCGGAGGACTCCACGGCTGACGTGGACCTTTGGCGCCGCGACGACGGGCTGAACGACCTGGCGATCCGCGGCCTGACCGGACCCAACGCGCAGGCCTGCGCGCAGACGATCCGGGACCATGCCGACCCGATCGGATCGCAGGACCAGCGCCCGGTCGGGCGGCGAATGCGCGACGCCGCGGTCGACCTCATCCTGGGCCGCACGACGCTGCCGTTCCCGACCGACCTGGTCGAGTTCGCCGCGGAGAACGGTCTTGTGGTGCCTGGCCGCTGCGGCCGACCGGGCTGTGGTTGCGCGCAGGGCCAGCCGGTCCCGTGCGGCGTCAACGTCCAGGTCCTCGTCCCGCTCACCTCCGCTCTCGGGGCCTCCGATGCGCCGGCGGAGCTGGTCGGGCAGGGCCCGATTGATCCGGACCTGCTCCAGGCGCTGCTGCTCGCCGACCCGGTCCTGACCAGGGTCTGGGTCGATCCCGACACCGGCACCCCCATCGCCGTTGATGATCGGACCTGGACCCCCGGCCGCGCCGACCCCCAAGCCCTGCGTGACGCGCTGCTCGACATCGCGTCCGGCGACCCACCCACCGAACGCATCCCGATCCATCCCGACGATCACCCACTGCCTGCCGAGCCGATCGCGCCCGACCCGGTCGACGTTGACCACGACAGCCATGGCTGCGGTCGGCACCGTGACGGTCCGGCACCGCCGGACGACCTTGTCCTGGCTGTTGCTGCTCTCGGCGGCCCTGAGCTGCGCACCCACCCCCACCCCGCGGGCACCCCCGGCCCGTACGTGCTGCCCCGGCGGCTGCGGCGGCTCGTCCTGGTCCGCTCACCGCGGTGTGAGTGGCCCGGCTGCGGCCGCCCCGCCCTGACCGGCAACGCCGCCGGGTGCGACGTCGACCACGACCTGGCCTGGCCCGCCGGACCGACCTGCGGCTGCAACACCGGGCCGCTGTGCCGCCGGCACCACCGGATCAAGCAGCTCGGCTGGACCAAGGAACGCCGACCCGGTGGGCACCTGTGCTGGATCAGCCAGACCGGCCGGCGCTGGCTGTCCCGCAACCAGCACCAACCCCCGACCCCGCCGGTCCGGCCACTTCCACCCGTGCCACGACCGCACCCCCTCGACGACCTGAGCGACCTGCAGCTGGTCGACGAGCTCTGGCACGCCGACCCCGCTGACTCGATCTTCGACACCTACCCGTTCGACCGTCCCACCCCTGAGGACATCGAACCCCTCGATGAGGACATCCTCGGCGCCCGCTACGACACCCGCAGCCTGTGGGCCCGCCTCGACGACCCCACCGCCGGGCACGAACCCCCGCCCACTCCGAGATCCACCGGACTACACGTAACCGGTCTCTCTGGTGGCCGACATTCCGCGGAGTCACTGGCCCCCGGGAGTGATAGCCGGCTGCACGTTCGTTGACATCGCGCCGGACTGGTACCATAATTCGGTACGAGTCAGAGGAGGTCCGATGGTGATCACGGCAAGCGAGGCGAGAAAGAACCTGTTCCCTCTCATCGAGCAGGTCAATGAAGACCGCACGGCCGTCGAGATCACCTCTCGCCGCGGCGATGCTGTGCTCCTCTCCCGCGAGGAGTACGACGCGCTGCAGGAAACAGCACACCTGCTGCGCGGACCGAAGAACGTGCGACGCCTCTTGGAGAGCCTCGATCAGGCGCTGGCCGGTAAGCGCGAGGAGCACGAGCTGCAGCGGTGAGACTCGTCTTCACGCCACATGGCTGGGACGACTACCAGCACTGGGTGCAGACCGACCGAGCGACGCTCAAGCGGATCAACCGCCTGATCGAGGATGTCCTCCGCGACCCGTTCAATGGCATCGGCAAACCGGAACAGCTCCGCCACGTCCTGTCCGGCGCATGGTCGCGCCGCATCACCGAAGAGCACCGGCTCGTGTATCTCGTCGACGGCTACGACGTCGTCATCCTGCAGGCTCGCTACCACTACTAGGGACGTCAGGGGGGAGCCGGTACATCACCGGCTTACCCTCGGCGAATGCGTGCGTGCGGTGTGCTGCTCCTGCTCTTACTGAGTGCCTGCAACGTCGGCCGCTCTCCGTCCGATCCTGTCACCGCAGAACAGATGGCGGCGCTGCACGCAGACCTCAAGAGCCGTCAGTTCCCGGAGCACTTCGGGCCAAGGCCGGGAGCCAACGTCACGGGATGCGCCGAGCGCCGCCTTGGTGCCGAGCGTTCCGGCGGGCTGACGGTGGTCTACCTGCGCGTCCATTGCGGCTGGTGGCCGACTCGTTGCGAGGTCAGCACCGCAGAGAGCGCTGGCGAGTCGGTCCCGGCCGTGGCGCATCTGCAGGGGGTGAAAGTCCAGCGCTGGCAGTTCCCGGGTGATGGCGACCTGTACAGCCGCGACATCAACGCTTGGTTCCCGAAGTCGCTCCGGGACGCGGCGACTTTCCCTGGCAACAGTTTTGTCGACGCGATGCAACGGGCAGCCCGGCAAGATGCGGGGTGTAGCGGGTAGGTGCCGCTCTTGCCCTACGCTCCGCCTGTGAGCGACCGAGGCGCCCCTGTGGCTACGAGGCGTCAACTCGCAGATGCGGGCTATTGGTTCGGCCCGCGAAGTGGCCGCTTGGGATGGGGCTGGACCCCTGTCTCCTGGCAGGGCTGGGCAGCGGTTGCGGTGGTCGTAGCAGTTGGTATCGCGGCCCAGATCGTGGGCCACGGTGAACGGCACGGCGCGCTGTATGTCGTCCCAGTCGTCGCGGCGGTACTCGGCGTCTGTCTCTGGAAGGGGACCGCTCCCGGCCCGTCAAAGCGCGCGACAAAGCAACTCCAGGAGATCGCCCGCCAACAGCAGCGGTCCCTGCCGTTGCGCGCGGTCACTGGCCATTACTGCTGATGCGGAGCGAGTGGTTGCGGAACACCCACGAAGCGGAAGTCCTCACGGTCGAGGACCGCTCGAGAGCTAGTTGTACTGACCAGGCACGTTGGTCGAGGTCGTGTGACGACACGATCTGAGTGATCTTGAACGGCGAAGACCTCCTGTCGTGAAGTGGAGCTGTCTAGGAACCGCTCCACGACCAGGAGGTCTTCGTGTCCCACGCTAACGCTGCCCTGACCCCGATCGCCCGCTTGAGGCTCGGGAAGCTCATCGTCCAAACCGGCTGGTCGATCAGCGCCGCCGCCGACTACTACCGAGTCTCGTGGCCGACCGCGAAGCGGTGGGCGGACCGATACCTCGAGCAGCAGCTGGTCACCGCCGGCCCGGTCGTGAGCAGCCAGTTGCAGGACCGTTCCAGCCGGCCGCTGCGCAGCCCACGCAAGACCCCGCAGCCGATCGTCCGCAAGATCGTGCACCTGCGCTGGAAGAAGCGCCTCGGGCCGGTAGCGATCGCGGAGAAGCTCGGTATGCCGCCCTCGACGGTCCACGCGGTCCTGGTCCGGTGCCGGGTTAACAAGCTCTGGCACGTCGACCGCCGGACCGGTGAGCCGATCCGCCGCTACGAGCACCCGCACCCGGGATCGCTTGTCCACGTGGACGTCAAGAAACTCGGGAACATCCCCGCCGGCGGTGGCTGGCGCTACGTCGGCAGGCTGCAGGGCGACCGTAACCGAGCAGCGACCCCCGACGCCGGCAAGAACAAATACCTCCAGCCCAAGCTCGGCCATGCGTTCATCCACAGCGTCCTCGATGACCACAGCCGGGTCGTCTACTCCGAGATCCACAACGATGAGAAGGCGCTGACCGCCGCCGGTGTATTGCGCCGAGCGACGGCCTGGTTCAAGGCCCGCGGCGTCCGCGTCGAACGGGTCCTGAGCGATAACGGCTCGTGCTATCGAAGCCTGCTCTGGCGCGACACCTGCGCAGAGCTCAGCATCACGCACAAGCGCACCCGCCCCTACCGGCCGCAGACCAACGGCAAGATCGAACGGTTCCACCGCACCCTCGCCGAGGGATGGGCCTACAGCCGCCTCTACGGCTCCGAATCAGCCCGCCGCAACGCTCTGCCAGCATGGATCCACCACTACAACCACCACCGGCTCCACACCGCGATCGGCAAGGTCCCGCCCATCACCCGCTTAACCAACCTCTCTGGTCAGTACAGCTAGTGGTCGCTGCTACCGGGTCAGGACGGGGACGTCGACCATGGCGTCGGACAGCGTCATCAAGCCCGGGACGCGACTGGTGGCGCCGCCGTACATCTCGGCGAACGGCGTCACGGCGAGGAACAGCTGCTGCCCGGCCGGCACCTTGATGGCCACGGCGGGAAGCTCGATCCGGCGAGGGGCAGCGGACACGGCGACCGCCTCCCGGAGCGGCAGCACGTTGCTGTCGACGATCGTCGCGTCCGCGGGCGACGTGCCCACGGCGAGCGCGAAGAAGGCGCGCGCATCCGGGGTGAGCGTCGTGACCTTCGCCCGGACGTACGGCGTTCCGGCGATGTCGACGGGTCCCGTGCCCAACGGCACGAACTGCGTCGGACCGGACGCTGCGACAGGGGCGTTGATCGTCCCGGCGGAGTACGACTTGTTCTTGCCGAGCTGGGTTGTCTGCAGGCAACCGCCGTCCGGCGTGATGAGGGCGTAGCGGCCCTCGCCGGGAACGATGCCCTTCATCTTTTTGAGGTGCACGTCGAAGAAGCGCACCTGCAGCGACGTGTAATCGCCCTTCCCGCCCTGCAGCTCGGTCGAGCACGGGTCGGTGCCGTCCTCGCCGAGCGCCGCAGGCTGGCCGGCGTGCGAGCCGCGCGGCAGCAAGGCCGGCAGCGCGTGCCCGCCGTGGAAGCCGACCACGACGCTGCGGGCCCGGGCTCGCGGCGTCAGTCCCGTGAGGTTCTTGAGCGCGTTGTTGAAGTTGAACAGGTTGTCGCTGATGCCCTGCCGGACGAGCACCGGGATGTCGAGACGCCGGCCCTTCGCGATGTGGAACGCCGGCCCGTTGTTGGCGTAGAACGCGCGCTGGGACTCGGGGTAGCCCCCGGTTGCCGTCCCCTCGGCGAACGACTGCATCACGTGGTCGGGGAGCGCCTGTGACGGCTGTGCGACCGCAACCAGCACGGCCAGCCACTCGCTGCGCGGCACGCCCTGCGGCGCCAGCGCCTCGTTGATGTCGAACCAGGTGTACTGCGGCGCCAGGGCGTCGAACCGGGTGCGGCCGGTGGCGGCGATCTCGCTGAACGCACCGACGTACTGGTAGCCGCCGCCGTACGAGCCGCCGATGGCGCCGATGCGCGGGTCGCCCGGGCGGTCCTTGAGGACCCAGGGCTGCGCGGCTGCCAGGTCGATGAGCTTGCGGACGTCGACGCCCTCGACGTCGGGGTCCATCGTCTGCGCCTTGCCGCCGGAGTCCCCGAAGCCGCGCTGGTCGAAGGAGATGACGCCGTAGCCGTGCGACAGGTACGGCGCGAAGACCGCCGGGTCGGTGGTGCGGCTGCCACCCCAGCCGTGGCCCTCGAGCAGGATCGGGACCTGCTGCTTGGCGGTGGCTCCCGCCGGCTTGAACATCGTGTAGCAGATCTGCACCGGGCCGGGCGTGTCCGGGTCGCTGACGCTGGTCACGCAGCCGTCGGTGACGGTCGCCTCGGACTCGGCGGCAGATGACATCGGCGCGAGCAGCCCAGCCGTGACGGCGAGAGCGCTGATCGAGGCGTACAGCGAGGTACGACGCAAAGAAGCCATGCCGGATCACTTCGCGCCCCGCCCGGATTTTCCTGCAACGGCCGCGCAAACTCTGGCGACCAGTCCCTCAGCGGGTGTCGATGACCCGGAAGGCCTCGGCCAGCCTGCCCTCGGGGTAGCCGGCGGCGTGCGCGTTCATCCCGAGCCAGCCGCGCAGCATGCCGTCGAGGTCCTCCATGTGCCCGGTCTGTGACTCGTGCGCGAGGAGTGCCTCCACCTTGCGCGGGAAGACGTCGGTGACGTCGATGTAGCGGTTGGCACTCGCGCCGGTCGACATCACCCAGGTCTCGCCAACGGTCCACGCCTCGAGCCCCTCCTCGGCGAGCTCGAGATGGGTGAAGGGGTTGCGGGCATCGGGGTAGATCGCGGACATCGTCGCTTCGCCGGCGGCCAGGTGGTCCGGGTGCGAGGCGTGGATGCGCTCCCAGTTGCGCTCCGGCGACTGCAGCAGCACCCGGTGCGGACGCCGTTGCCGGATGACACGGCTGATGTCGCGCCGCAGGTCGAGGGTCACCTCGAGCTGCCCGTCCGGGTAGCCGAGGAAGACGACGTCAGCGACGCCGACCGCCTTCGCGGCAGCGCGCTGCTCCTGCTGGCGGATGCCGCCGATCTCACTTCGCGGTACGTCGGGGTCGAAGCCGCCGGCATCGCCGTCGGTGACGATGCAGTACGACACCTCGAGGCCGGCGTCGGTGAACGTGGCGATCGTGCCGGCGGCGCCGAAGTCGGCGTCATCGGGATGGGCAACGACGACGAGCACCCGCTCGACGACGTACTCGTTGTCTGTCACCCCGCCATTGTGCGGGACGGCCGGGCTAGTGAGCGGTGACGTGGTCGACCATGACGCTGCAGGCCCAGCCCCACGTCGAGCTCTTCTTGATGATGTCGACCCTCGGCTCGGCGCCGAGCCAGGAGCCGCGGATCGGCGCGACGACCGGGGCGGTGGCCTTGCGGTCGACGCGGAGCACGTCGATGCCGCGACCGACGTCGGCGGTGTAGACGAGGTCGTCAGTGATCCAGTACGCGCCCCACGTGACGGCATTCGGAGGCAGCCAGTAGCCGATCTGCTTGATCTTCTTGGGGTTGCGCACGTCCAGCAGACGCGTGCCCTGCTCGTACCAGCCCACGGCCGCGATGCCCTTGTCCTCCTGGAACCAGTGCGAGGAGCAGTTGGCGGTGACCGGTGCCTTGTTGCCGGACACGAACGGAGCGCCCTGCACCTCGGTCTTCCACTGGTTCTGCAGCTTCATCGTCCGGCCGGTCCGGTGTCCGGTGATGTCCCAGGTCTGGAACTTGCCCTGGCCGTTGCAGCTGCCCGGCGCGTACTTGTCCTGGTGCCGGTCGTCGACGTAGTCCTCCTCGGTCACGAGCAGCGTGTTGTTGCCGACGCTGGACCGCTTGGAGTTGTGGAGGATGAAGTCGTTGACGTCGGCCTTCGTGCCTTCCTTGCCTGAGCCGGCCAGGAGCTTCGGCTTGAGCGGGTTGCTCGTCAGCGTGTAGCCGAAGGCACCACCCGACCCGGTCACCCAGAGGGTGCCGGTGCGGTCGCGCTCGACGTCATGCGTCGCGCCGGTGCGGATCTTGCCTGGCGTACCGAAGCCGGTGCTGCCCATGCTCGCGGGGGTGTCGAACGCACCGAGCAGCTTGGGGGCGGCCATGTCCTTGAGGTCGACGACCCAGATGCGGTGGCCGCCGGTGAGCCACAGCTGGCTGCACGGGTTCGGACCGGGCGCCACGCAGTTCGTGGTGTGGCCGGGCCCGCGCTCGGTCCCGTCCGGACCCTCGATGTTGAGCGGCAGGACGGAGGCGAGCTTGGGGACCTGCATGTCGCGGACGTCGATGATGTAGAGGATCCCGCCGTTGCTGCCCTTCTCGCGGTCGTTGCCGACGATCGCGACGTTGTTGTCGGCGGCGACGTCCTCGTTCTCGAAGTGCGCGATCGGCAAGGTCGCCATCGGCTTCGGCAGCGCCGGGTCGCTGATGTCGAAGGTGGTGAAGCCGTCCGTCCCCGTGGCGACCAGGTGGTTCTTGCCCACCTGGTGCATCCCGATGTAGGTGCCGGGGATCGTCGCGACGAGCTCGACGTTGGAGCTCGTCAGCGGCTCCGGTCCGAGCACCAGGCTGGTCCCCAGCTTGGCGGCCGTCAGCCGGGCGAGCGAGACGGCGTCGGTCGGGGCCGCCGCCTGCGCGACCAGCGGCGCGGCGAGCGCGGCCGCGGTCGCGATCGTGAGAGCGGTGCGGACGCGCACGGGAACCTCCAGGCTGGGTTGCTTCCTGGTCGGTTTCGACGTCGGTCGCGGGAGTCCTGCCCGTCGTACCCGCTCCCTAGACTGAACCGATGGATCCGGAGCGCCTGCTGGAGGGACTCAACCCCCAGCAGCGTGCGGCCGTCGCGCACCAGGGCAGCCCCCTGCTCGTGGTCGCCGGAGCCGGTTCCGGCAAGACCAAGGTCCTCACCACCCGCATCGCCTACCTGCTCGGGGCCCGCAACGTCCAGCCCGGCGAGGTGCTGGCAATCACGTTCACCAACAAGGCCGCCGGGGAGATGAAGGAGCGCGTCGCCGCGCTCGTCGGCGGCCGCGCTCGGATGATGTGGGTCAGCACCTTCCACTCCGCGTGCGTGCGGATCCTGCGGGCGGAGGCGAAGAAGCTCGGCTTCACCAGCACGTTCTCGATCTACGACCAGGCCGATGCGCAGCGGCTGATGACGCTGGTGTGCCGCGACCTCGACCTCGACCCCAAGCGCTTCCCGGCCCGGTCGATGAGCAACCAGATCAGCGACCTGAAGAACGAGCTCGTCGACTGGGAGACTGCGCGCGACCGCGCGGACAACGTCCACCAGAAGCAGGTTGCCGAGGTCTACGCGACCTACCAGGCGCGGCTGCGCGAGGCCAACGCCCTCGACTTCGACGACCTCATCATGACGACGGTCAACCTGCTGCAGGCCTTCCCCGACGTCGCCGAGCACTACTGCCGCCGGTTCCGGCACGTCCTCGTCGACGAGTACCAAGACACCAATCACGCTCAGTACACGTTGGTGCGCCTGCTCTCCACTCCGGTCGGCAACCTGCCCGCCGCCGAGCTCTGCGTCGTCGGTGACGCCGACCAGTCCATCTATGCCTTCCGCGGCGCCGACATCCGCAACATCAACGACTTCGAGGTTGACTTCCCCGCCGCCGAGGTCGTGCTGCTGGAGCAGAACTACCGGTCCACCCAGACGATCCTGTCCGCCGCCAACGCCGTCATCTCCCGCAACCCGGAGCGCAAGGACAAGCGGCTCTGGACCGACTCGGGCGAAGGTGAAGCGATCGTCGGGTACGTCGCCGACAACGAGCACGACGAGGCCGCGTTCGTCGCCGGCGAGGTCGACCGCCTGCTCGACGAGGAAGGCATCAAGCACTCCGACGTCGCGGTGTTCTACCGGACCAACGCGCAGTCACGTGTGTTCGAGGAGGTCTTCGTCCGCGTCGGCTTGCCCTACCGCGTCGTCGGTGGCGTCCGGTTCTACGAGCGCAGGGAGGTGCGCGATGCCCTCGCCTACCTGCGGGTGCTCGCCAATCCTGCTGACACGGTCAGTCTCCGGCGGATCCTCAACACCCCCCGCCGCGGCATCGGCGACCGCGCGGAGGCGTGCATCGAGGCGTTCGCGTCACGCGAGCGGATCGGCTTCGCCGCTGCCGTACGCCGGTGCGAGGAGGTGCCCGGCCTGGTGCCGCGCTCGGCCAAGGCCGTCACCGACTTCGCCGACCTCATGGACGAGCTGCGGGCGCTCGTCGAGGGCAACATGCCGCCGGCCGAGGTGCTCGAGGCGGTGCTCGACCGCACCGGCTACCTCGCCGAGCTGGCGGCCAGCACGGACCCGCAGGACGAGTCGCGGGTGGAGAACCTCGCCGAGCTCGTCGGTGTCGCGCGCGAGTTCAGCGAGCGCGTGCCCGACGGCGGCGTGCCGGAGTTCATGGAGCAGGTGTCGCTTGTCGCCGACGCCGACACGGTGCCCGGCGAGGGCGACGGCGTCGTGACGCTGATGACCCTGCATGCGGCGAAGGGGCTCGAGTACCCCGCCGTGTTCCTGACCGGGCTCGAGGACGGCGTCTTCCCGCACCTGCGCACCCTCGGCGACGAGCGCGAGCTGCAGGAGGAGCGCCGGCTCGCCTACGTCGGCATCACCCGTGCGCGCCAGCGCCTCTACCTCTCACGCGCGCACATGCGCAGTGCCTGGGGGCAGACGACGTACAACCCCGCTTCGCGCTTCCTCGAGGAGATCCCCGACGCGCTGGTCGACTGGCGACGTGGCGAGTCCAGCGTCACGGCACCGCCCGCGGCACTGACCGCGGTGACGGCGCGGATCATCGGTACGGCGAGAGGCAGGACGGCCGGCCCCGGGCTGCGCCCGATCCCGGCGCTCGAGGTGGGCGACCGCGTCAACCACGACGCGTTCGGCCTGGGGACCGTCACTGCGACGCGTGGTGCCGGCGACTCCACCCAAGCAGAGGTCGACTTCGGCGCCGGCACGGGCAGCAAGTGGCTGCTCCTGCGCTACGCCCCCCTGGAGAAGATCTAGCGCCCGCGGGAGAAGATCTAGAAGAAGATCCCGTGCTTCGCGAGCCACGGGATGGGGTTGATCGGAGCCCCGTTGATGCGGACCTCGAAGTGCAGGTGCGGCCCCGTCGAGTGCCCGGTGCTGCCTTCCTTGCCGATGACCTGGCCGGCCGTCACGCGGCCGCCGTCGACCAGGATCTTGCTCATGTGCGCGTAGTAGGTGACCACGCCGTTGTCGTGCTCGATCTTCACGAGGTAGCCGTAGCCACCCTCGCTACCCGCCTCGATGACGTTGCCGGCAGCGACCGCGCGGATCGGTGAGCCGTACGGACCGGCGATGTCGATGCCGGTGTGCATCCGGCCCCAGCGCCACTTGAAGCTCGACGTCAGGCGACCGACCCCGGGACGGACGTAGTCCGGCACCGGCGGCGCGACGATCCGCCGTGTGCGCGACGCCCGCACCGGCGCACGCGTCGGAGTGGCCGACGGCCCATCCAACAGCGACATGTCGCGCGTGTTGGACACGATCTGCTGCTGCCCGGCGATGACCATCGGCGACGAGGCCGAGGCGGCGGTCAGCGAGACGGACGCCGGCGCGTTGCCGGGGAGCACGGCGAGGCCACCGAGCGCGGCACCGACGCTGAGCAGCAGCACCGCCGGCACCATCGCCGTACGACGGCGTGACGGTGCCGGCGCGGCATGGCGCGGCGTACGGGACGGCGGCAAGTGTCTGGGCTCCGAAGATCGGGGACAGGCAGGTGCGCGAGGGCTGCTGACTGAACCCCCTGCGGCACACACGAAGACCCGCTCAGAAGCAGCGGGCCGTTATCGGCACGTTACAAGATCCCGAAGGGGCGGGGCAATGGGGGTGGGTCTGCCCCGGTTCAGGCAGGGGCGCTGGCGGAGGCGCGTCGCGCTCGCGCACGCGGGGGCTCAGGCGCGAGCCCGGCCGGCGTCGTGAGAGTTGTCACACCGGCTGTGTGGGTCCGGCCGTCCTCGTCGAGGTGCGCCAGGAGCGTGGCGATCTCGTGCACCACCTGCCCGGAGATCGGCAGCGACATGTGGCCGACCCCGCGGAGGGCGACGTTGCGCGCCTGCAGGTCGGGGTGGTCGATGGCCGCGGCGCGCTGGGGGACGATCAGCTGGTCGAGGTCGCTCCAGAAGGCGACGAAGCGGGTCCGGCAGCCGGGAGCCGGCGCCGCCAGCTCCTGCATCAGGTCGGAGCCGGGCCGCAGCTGCCGCACGACGCCACCGGGCCACAGCTTTGCGGCGTGGGTGCCGGAGTGCGGTGTGCCGAGCGTGCAGAGGGTGTGGACGCGGGCGTCGCCACCCATCCGCTGCACGTAGTAGCGCGCCACCACTCCGCCGAGCGAGTGCCCGACGACGTGGACCCGCTCGTAGCCGGTCTCCTCGCAGGTCTGCTCGACGAGCTCCGACAACAGGGCGGACACCGACCGGATGTCCTGTGTCAGCGGGCTGTAGTTGAGGGTGATGACCCGGCCGAAGCCCCGCCGGCGCAGCGCCCGGCGCAACAACGTGAAGATCGACCGGTTGTCGACCAGCCCGTGCACGAGCAGGATCGGCGTCCCCGCGGCGACGACGTCGCCCATCAGCAAGCCGCGCTGGAGCGGCGGGAGGTCGCCGAGCGTGAATCGGCCCTGGTCCTCGCGGGCGGGTCCGCGGACCTTGTCGGCGCCCATGCCCAGCGGGTAGAGCGCGAGGTGCGCCGTGATCCACGCGAGCTCGGTCCCCGCGCCGCGCAGGCCGGCGGGGCTGCAGACGGCGCGGAGTCCCCGCCTCGTCGAGCGGCCGGCCGCTGACAGCTGCGCCAGAGCACGTCGGGGGTCGCGCACCAATGCCTCCGCAGGGTCAGGGAGTCCGGAGAATCCGACGCTAGTGCGGTCCCTGCCCGCCGTGGCCCGAATCGCACAACGACACCCTCACGAGTGACCCGGTAGCGCCCCTCCCCATCGGGCCCGTCTGCGGACAAGTCGGTCGTCATCGGACATCTCGACCAGACCCGCGACGGAGGCCGACATCGCATCCGGCCAGACGACCGCGTCGGCGAACCCGAGCCGGACCAGGTCGGCCGGCGTGATGCGCATGAGGTCGGCGCACTCCTCCGGCGGAAGGCGCAGCGCCGCACTCGCGCCCTCCGGTCCGATCGCGGCGAAGTAGGCGTCGGGTGTCATCAGCACGACGTCCGCGGTCGCGGCGGCAAGCGCCCCGCCGGAGCCGCCTTCACCGTGCACGAGGGCGACCGTCGGCGTCGGGCACCCGAGCAGTGCCTCCATCGCCTCACCCATCGCGGCCGCGATGCCGTCGTCCTCGCTCGTCGTCCCGGGGTCGGCGCCGGGGGTGTCGACGAGCGAGACGACCGGCAGCCGAAGACGCGCGGCGAGCCGGTAGGCCCGGGTGGCGAGGCGGTAGCCGTCGGGTGTCGGTCGTCCACCGACCTCGGCAGCGACCGCGACGCCGACACAGGGTCGGCCCGCGACCCGGCCGACCACTGCCGCGACGGTCGTGTCTGCGTGCGGTGCGCGCATCGGCACAACGTCCGTCAGCAAGGAGGCGAGCAGCTCCCGTCCGCCTTGCGTGCGGCCGCGGGCGCGCGCGACCTGCACCCGACCCTCGACGTGGGCGGGCACTGTCGGCACTGACATCGGCACGTCCACCGGGTCGGCCGTCAGCGCAGCGAGCACCCCGGCGAGCCAGGCCGGCACGGCGTCGCCGGCAAGCAGTGCGTCGACGAGTCCGGCGGCGTACGCCGACTCCGCGGTGTGACTGCCGGGCGCCGGCAACGTGCCGGTGAACGCCTCGACGACGCGGGGTCCGGCGAACGCGACCGTCGCACCCTCCACCGCCACGCGCAGGTCCGCTGCGCAGGTGACCCCGATCCAGACGCCCCCGGTCGTCGGCGCATCCGCGACCGACAGGTGCGCGAGCCCGGCGTCGGCAAGTCGTCGCAGGGCGAGGCGCGCACGTGGGATGCCGACGAGGGCGGCCATGCCCTCCTGCAGGCGGGTGCCGCCGGACCGGACCAGCGTCAGCAGCGGGAGCCGCTCGGCGACGGCGGCGGCCGCAGCCGCCTCCAGCACGGTGGCGTCGTCCTCGCCGAAGCTGCCGCCGTACGCCGAGAAGTCCCATGCCGCCGCGATCGCGCGGTCGAGCCGCCATGCGGTGACCGCGGTGCGTGGTGCGTAGCCCGGCCACCGTGCGGGGTCGCGACCGGCGACCGCGACGTCGAGCCGGGTGCCGCCTGCCAGCAGCGGGCCCCGCCAATCCGAAGGCCAATCGCTGTCGTTCATGAGCCGCTCATGGCCGCGTACTCTTCCACTCATCCCGACGTTCCCTTGGAGACCCGCGTGACAAGTCCGGTCAGCACCGCCGGCCGCATCCGCGTCGTCGTCGCCAAACCCGGTCTCGACGGGCACGACCGCGGTGCGAAGGTCGTCGCGCGGGCGCTGCGCGACGCCGGCATGGAGGTCATCTACACCGGGCTGCACCAGACGCCTGAGCAGATCGTCGAGACGACGATCCAGGAGGACGCCGACTGCGTCGGACTCTCGGTGCTGTCCGGCGCGCACATGACCCTGTTCGCCCGCGTCATGGAGCTGCTGCGCGAGCGGGGAGCGGGCGACGTCGTCGTGTTCGGCGGCGGCATCATCCCGGAGGACGACATCCCCGAGCTGACCAAGATCGGCGTCGCCAAGGTGTTCACGCCGGGCGCCGCGACGATGGAGCAGATCGTCGACTGGGTGCGCGAGAACGTCGGCGTACCCGCCTGACCTGCAGGAGTCGGGACAGAAAGGGCGAAACCGGTCCTCACCGAGAGGGAGGGCCCATCGTGCAGATCGTCGTCCGCGTGCTCGCCGTCGTGATCCTGGCGCTGTCGCCGCTGGCCGTGCCGAGCCCCGCCTCCGCCGCACCCGTGAAGTGCGCGGCCGGCGACCTCACGCCGGACGGGCGGGTTTTCCCCGAGCCGATGGTCAGCCTCGGGTTCGTGAAGTTCACCGAGTTCGAGTGCGGCATGAAGCTTCTGGAGAAGACCTACCCGAACCTGCTGCAGATCACGACGGTCGGCACGTCGAAGGGCGGCCACCCGGTCTACGACGTGCTCCTCACGGACGAGACCGTCACGGCGCCCAAGCAGAAGCTGCTCATCGTCAACTCGATCCACGGCAACGAGCCCGGGGGTCGTGAAGGCGGCCTGCGCGTGCTCGAGGACCTCGTCGACCCGCAGTTCGAGGCGAGCAAGCCCTACGTGCAACAGGCCCTCGACCGCTTCGTCGTGCACTTCCTGTTCCCCAACCCGGACGGCTGGGTCGCGGGCGATGTCGAGCCCGGTGTCTTCTCGACCGCCAGCCGGGGCAACGACAACGGCCGCGACCTCAACCGGCAGTTCCCGGTGAAGGGCTGGATCAACACGTCGAACGCGCCGCTTGCCGAGCCCGAGACCAAGGCGCTGATGCCGTTGCTCAGCAAGGGCGGCTGGTACCTCGGCACCGACAACCACGGGCAGGGCGCCGACACCTACGGCGCGGCCGGGCTGCAGATCGTCGGTCAGTTCGACTTCCAGAAGTCGGAGACGCTCGCGCGGTACGCCGACGCGATCAGCGCGGCCTTCGCCGAGGTCGATGTCCTCTCGACGCTGCAGGCCATCGGCGCGTCGAGCGGGCAGGACGCCGGGGCGTACCACTGGGGGACGCTCTACGACATGCTCGGCTACTCCGCGTCGGGGTCGATGATCGACTTCTACAACACCTTCGACGGGTTGAACGGCACCGGCTACGCCACCGAGGTCACGGCCGGCCAGCACGTCAACACCGCGACGTACGGCGGCCTGCTGACGCAGATGTGGGTCGACTCGATGCGCGCCATCAACTTCACGATGCTCAAGCAGGCCCTGGTCCAGAAGCGCTACACGTTCCCGATCGGCGGCGACGTCGGCTACGTCTACGACCCAGCCGTCGTGCGCAGCAGCGACGGCACCGGTGCGAAGACGTCGGCGGATGAGCAGGAGACGCCGTACGCCGTCTCGCGGATGCGCTTCTTCACCGACCTCGACACGTACGCCTCGCGCAGGCTCACTCCCGTCAACGTCGCCGACGTGCTGTCGGGCAAGGTGCCGCTGGACCGCTTCGACTCGCTCGTGCTCGCCGACAACCCCAAGCCCGGACCGGGCACCGCCTCGACCTGGTACGCGAAGCTGCGGACGTGGGTCGAGAAGGGCGGCAACCTCGTCGTCACCGACGCCGCCGCTCCCGCCATCCCGCGCATCGGGGCCGTGCCCAACTCCGACAACCTCGTGCGCTCCGACAAGAAGTACGTCGGGTACGTCGACTTCACCGACCGGACGCACCCCCTCGCCAAGGGCCTGCGCGGTGTCGCGCGGCAGACCTACGACTCCGTGCCGATCGGCTACGCGTTCCCGCCCGCTGGCGAGAACTGCCCGAACTGGACGATCGACCAGGCCGCGTGGGAGAAGGCGGGCGGCAAGACGGTCGCGACCAACGGCACCGGCCGGACGGCGTACGGGGAGCTCGCGCTCGGCAAGGGCAAGGTGCGGTTCCTCGGGGCCTTGCTGCCCCAGCCGACGGAGGAGTTCTTCCACCCGTACGGCCTGCAGAACTACGCCGTGACCTACACCGGCTACACGCTGTTGCAGAACATGCTGGCCTACGACGCAGCCGGTCTGGGCGGGGGCGCCGCCGGCGGGTCAGCGAGTGCACCGGGAGGTGCCCGGTCCGCGCCGTCGGGCGCGCTGCCGTCGACGGGCGGGTTCCCGGAGGTTGCCGCGCTAGGGGCCCTGCTGATCGGTCTCTCGCTCGTCAGACGACGCGTCGGCGCAGCACGACGAACGAGGTGAGCAGCAGGAGCGCGCCGAGCGGGAGCATCGGGTCGGTGCCGGTCGCCGGCAGCTGACCGGTCGCGGGAGGCGCCGCGGGCGGCGGCACCGTCCGCGGTGGGGTCGCCGCCCGGGCGAGCACGCCGGGCAACGTGAAGGTGGACCCGGCGCCGGTGGCGACCGTGATCTGGTCGGGCGTCTTGTTGTTGTACGACGTGGCGTCCGTGCTCGCCAGTGTCAGGCGGACCGCGTGACCCTTCGCGAACCGGTGCGCGAACCCGAGCAGCTTGATGTCGACCGGTGCCGACACCGCGCCGGCCGGCACGCGCACCGGGGAGATGAGCCGCCGGATCAGGGTCGCGCTGCCGTCGGGTGCGACGTCGAAGACCTTGCCGTAGAAGACGAGGTCGGTCGGTGCCAGGTGTGACAGGCGCAGCCGTGCCGACGGCACGCCGACGCTGATGACGTCGTCCGTGAACGGCGTCGACGTGAAGGACACGCTCTGCCCGGGCTGCTCGCTCGGCGGCAGCGGGTTCTGCGGGCTCGACGCGGGTCCGCTGAAGTTCGAGGTCTCGGAGTACGCCGGGGGGAGGCCCCCGGGCGGGTTGATGAAGCTGTCCGTGCCGGCCGTCGCGCCGGTGATGGCGAGAGCGTTGCTGCCGGACAGCGTGAACGTCGTCGTGCCCGCGATGGGGAAGGCGGGTGCGTCGCCGTACTGCTCGTCGTTCGCGCCCTTGCCGCCGTACTGCACCCAGTCCCGGTAGAACGTGAAGCCCGGTGAGTCATCAGGAACACCGCGCAGCGCCTCGTCGAGGAAGGCCAGCGTGCGCAGCGTCAGGTAGCAGTCATCGAGGCCGGTGAAGTCGGCGCCGCCGGTGCCGCGACCGTAGACGTCGCACTCTCCGGGGCGGGAGTCGTAGCCGCCGTGCCCGCCGTCGTTCCAGATCATCTTCACCGGTACGCCGGCTCGTCGCAGCGCTGTGTAGGTGGCCGCGGCGTCGTTGAGGTTGAACAGCGTGTCGGCCTGACCTTGCAGCAGCAGAACCGGGATGCGCAGCGTGTCGATCTGCGTCGTCGCCGACGAGTCCGCCAGCAGCGCGCGGTCGACGTCCTGCGCGTCGCCGGTCGCAGTGATGGCCGCGTAGGTCAAGCAGACCTGCGCGTAGAAGCCAGGACACGGAGCGCCGGCCACGGTCGCGGGGTCACCACTGGCCAGCTTGTCCTGCGGGCAGCCGCCGGCCGGCTGCGGCGGGATGCCTGGCGGGGCGCCGCCGATGGGGTTCGCGTTGCCGGAGACGAAGAACAGCGTCGTCCACTGCTGCTTGAACACACCCTGCTTGTTCAGCGAGTGAGTGAAACCGGTGGGGTCGCCGGGCACGACGTAGTTGTTGGGGTCCAGCGAGTAGGCGAGATGGTTCCAGGTGCGGCTCGGCGAGATGGCATGGATGCGCTTGTCGTTCTCGGCGACGTTGGCCTGGATGCCGCCGCCGTACGAGCCGCCGACCATCCCGACGACCGAGCCGTTCGCGTCGTGCTTCACGACCGGCAGCGGGTCGAGCACCTTGGTGATGAGCTGCTGGGCGTCCTTGACGTCGTACGTACGGCTCTCCAACGTGACGCAGCCGCTGGAGGCACCGAAGCCCTGCGCGGTGTAGGTCAGGACCACGTACCCGTGCCGCGCGAGGAAGGTCGCGCTCGACACGACCTCACCGGCGAGCTTGGTCAGACCGAAGCCGTGCGTCATGAGGATCGCGGGCTGCGGGGTCGCGGTCGTGGCGTTGTCGGGGAGGTACAGCCGGGTGTCGATCGTGGCCTCGTGCGTCCCCGTCGGGCCGTCGGTGACGGGGACCAGCGCGTCCTTCGTGGTGAAGGCGTGCGTCCCGGCCTGGGGAGTCACGGTGTCGGCGTACGACGGGGCGGCGGTGCCCACCAGCAGCAGCGGGGCGAGCAGGACAGCGAGAGCCTTCATGCCCTCACTGTGCCCGCTGGGTCAGGAGCTACGGCGCCGGAGGACGACGAGTCCCGCCACGAGCAGCGCCGCGATGGGGAGAAGCGCGGCAAAAGGGACCTCGGGCACGACCGGGGTCGGGCCGTCGGGCATCGGGTGACGCAGGAAGAAGTCGTACGACGCCGCGGTGATGTCGGGGCCGAGCGGATCGGTGTAGGGGCCGCCGTCCGACGCGTGCGGCTGCGCGTGCGCCATTCCGTAGATCAGCCAGAGCTCGGCCAGGTCGTCGGCGTACGTGCTCACGGTGTAGGGGTAGTCGGACAGACCGGCGGCGCCGCCCGGGCAGGTCCAGGTGTTGTTGTGCACGCAGGCGTCGCCGCCACCCGGGTTCGGCGTGCCGTCGGGGGCGTACGGCGTCGTCTCCCCGGTGCGCTCGACCGAGCCGTTGGCCGCGCCGTCATCGGCGAGGTCGTCGGCGCCGAGGTAGGACTGGACGAGCGCCACGCTCTGCGCTGCCGGGTTGAGCGTGTCGGCGGTGCCGTTCTCCACGAAGATCGGGACGACCCGGGCCCGGGGGCCCATCGCGGCGTGGGTCAGGGCGCCGGTGTCGTCACTGCAGGCGCGGTACGAGCAGCCGGCCAGCGAGGCGACGGCGGCGAACACGTCCGGGTAGGTGGCGCCGAGGATGACCGACATCGCGCCGCCGGCGCTGATGCCCTCCACGTAGACACGTGACGGATCGGCCTGCTGCGCTGCGGCGACGTGCCTGGCCAGTCCGGCGAGGACGGCGGGCTCGCCGCTGCCGCGCTCCTGGTGCTCGGGCAGGAACCAGTTCCAGCAGGCGATCCCGTTGCCGTCGGCGAGCGGCGCCGAGGAGTTCTCCGCCTTCACCTGCTTGGGATAGACCGCGATGAAGTCCCTCGCGTCGGCGAGCGCGCTGAACTGCGTGGCCGACTCGGCCTGCTCGGCCGTCTGGTTGCAGCCGTGCAGGAACAGCACCAGCGGCCGGCCGGAGTGCGACGGGCCGGGCGGGAGGTGCACGAGGTACTGCCGCGTGAGTCCACCGGGCTCGGTGTAGCTGCCGGCCGTCGTCGTGCCCGTCTCGGTCGCGGCAGACGCAGGTGCCATGCCGACGAGGCAGACGAGCGGCACGAGGAGAGCGAGCAGACGCGCGCGGCGCATGGGGTGGGCTCCGAAGCTGTTGCTGGGTGCCTCAGACGTTCGACGGCGGCGGGCGCTCTCCTGCCCGATTCGCGGGCCGGCCCGCGCGGTCGTTACCCTCGCCCGGAACGCTGTCCCCTCTTTCTTTGGGGCTGAACAGGACAGGACCCCTCGTGGACCTCATGGAGTACCAGGCGAAAGAGCTCTTCGCCAAGCACGGCGTGCCCGTGCTGCCCGGCGAGACCGTCGACAACGCGGAGGCCGCGCGCGGCGTGGCCGAGCGGATCGGCAAGCCGGTGGTCGTGAAGGCCCAGGTCAAGACCGGGGGCCGGGGCAAGGCAGGCGGCGTGAAGCTGGCGGACACCCCCGACGAGGCCGTCGCCCGGGCAAAGGACATCCTCGGCCTCGACATCAAGGGACATCTCGTCCGCAAGGTGCTGGTGACCGAGGCCAGTGACATCGCCGCCGAGTACTACGTCTCGTTCCTGCTCGACCGCGCCAACCGCTCCTACCTCGCGATGGCCAGCGCCGAGGGCGGCATGGACATCGAGCAGCTCGCTGTCGAGCGCCCCGACGCGTTGGCGAAGGTGCCGGTCGACGCGGTGAAGGGCGTCGACGAGTCGAAGGCCCGCGAGATCGTCGCGGCCGCGAAGATCCCGGCCGACGTCGCCGACGAGGTGACGCAGATCCTCATATCGCTCTGGAAGGTGTTCGTCGAGGAGGAGGCCACGCTCGTCGAGGTCAACCCGCTCTGCCGCACACCTGACGGGCGCATCGTCGCCCTTGACGGCAAGGTCACCCTCGACGGCAACGCGGAGTTCCGGCACAAGGACGTCTTCGAGACGTACGCCGACGTCGTCGCGGATGACGACCTCGAGGGCCGGGCGAAGGCGAAGGACCTCAACTACGTCAAGCTCGACGGACAGGTCGGGATCATCGGCAACGGCGCGGGGCTGGTCATGTCGACACTCGACGTCGTCGCGTACGCCGGCGAGGCGCACGGTGGCGTGAAGCCGGCGAACTTCCTCGACATCGGTGGCGGCGCCTCGGCGCAGGTGATGGCCGACGGGCTCGAGATCATCTTGTCGGACCCTGATGTGAAGTCGGTGTTCGTCAACGTCTTCGGCGGCATCACGTCGTGCGATGCCGTGGCTGACGGCATCGTGCAGGCACTGGCGATGCTCGGCGACAAGGAGACCAAGCCGCTCGTCGTACGGCTCGACGGCAACAACGTCGACGAGGGGCATCGGATCTTGTCCGAGGCCAACCACCCGCTGGTGACGGTCGTCGACACCATGGACGGCGCGGCCGACAAGGCCGCCGAGCTCGCCTGGAGCAGCAAGTAATGGCCATCTTCCTGACAGAGCAGTCGCGCGTGATCGTTCAGGGCATCACCGGGTCGGAGGGCACCAAGCACACCCGTCGCATGGTCGCGTCCGGCACCAACGTCGTCGGCGGGGTGAACCCGCGCAAGGCGGGCTCGGACGTGGACGGGATCCCGGTCTTCGCCACCGTCGCCGAGGCGATGAAGCAGACCGGCGCCGACGCCACCGTGGTGTTCGTCCCGCCGGCGTTCGCCAAGGACGCCGTCGTCGAGGCGATCGACGCCCAGATCGGGCTCGCGGTTGTCATCACCGAGGGCATCCCGGTGCAGGACTCCGCGTGGTTCTGGCAGTACAACGTCAGTCTTGCGCAGGCTGCCGGGCAGACGACCCGCATCATCGGGCCGAACTGCCCGGGGCTGATCAGCCCCGGCAAGTCCAACGCGGGCATCATTCCCGCGACGATCACCGGGCCGGGACGGATCGGACTGGTCAGCAAGAGCGGGACGCTGACCTACCAGATGATGTACGAGCTGCGTGACTTCGGCTTCTCGACCGGCGTCGGCATCGGCGGCGACCCGGTCATCGGCACGACGCACATCGACTGCCTGGCGGCGTTCGAGGCCGACCCAGAGACCGACGCGATCGTGATGATCGGCGAGATCGGCGGCGACGCCGAGGAGCGCGCGGCGGCCTACATCGCCGACAACGTGAAGAAGCCGGTCATCGGCTACGTCGCCGGCTTCACGGCGCCGGAGGGCAAGACGATGGGGCACGCCGGCGCCATCGTCTCGGGCTCGTCGGGCACCGCCGCGGCGAAGCAGGAGGCTCTCGAGGCGGCCGGTGTCCGCGTCGGCAAGACCCCCTCGGCGACGGCCGAGCTCATGCGCGAGGTCATGAAGAACCTCTAAGACCTTCGCAAGGTGGGGGCGGCGGCGCGTTGGTCCCGGCGGGGGGCCTGCGCAGCGGCGACACTCGGGGTGCCATGACCGACACCCTGAGCCGTCCTTCGCGCACGACGTCGCGGGGGCCGGCCCAGCCGGCCCGTCGACCGCTCGAAGCCGGTCTGCTCGGTGCGCTGTGGTCGGTCTGCGCCGGTCTCGTGGCCATTGCCGTGCCGGTCCTGCTCGTCTGGGCGGCCGATGGGCGCTCGGGCTCGGGGGCGGCCGAGGCGATGCGTGCGGTCGGGCAGGTGTGGGTCATCGCGCACGGCGCCGCCCTCGAGGTGCCGGGCGGCGTGCTCGGCCTCACCCCGCTCGGGCTCCTGGTCCTGCCCCTTGCGTTGCTGCTCCGGGCTGCCGGTCACGGAGCGCGCGAGTGCCGGGTGACCTCGCTGCGGCAGGCCGGGCAGCTCGCGGTCTCGATCGCGGTGCCCTACGGCGTCCTGGCAGCCGTCGTCGCGGCGCTGGCTGCGACGCCGGACGTGCGTCCGGTGCCGTGGCAGGCGCTGCTCGCTGGCTGGGCGGTCGGTGGGGTCGGCGGCTTCGCGGGCGCCGTCCGCTCGGCCCGGCTGTGGCCGGCGGTGCTGCCTGCGCTGCCGGCCCGCGCCGCGCGGCTCGTCACCGCCACGACCGTCGCCGTCGCGGTGGTGCTCGCCGGCGGCTCGCTGGTGGCCGCGGCCTCGTTGGCCAAGCACCTCGGCCGCGCCGGTGATCTGGCGGCCGCGACCGGGCCCGGCCTGGTCGGCGGAACAGCGCTGCTCCTGCTCGGCCTCGCCCTCGTGCCCAACGCCGCCTTGTGGGGTGCGTCGTGGCTGACCGGCCCGGGGTTCCACGTCGGCATCGGCACGGTCGTCGGCCCCTACGCCACACACCTCGGGCCGGTCCCGAGCCTGCCGCTGCTGGCTGCGCTGCCGGGGCCCGTCCCCGGCTGGGTCGGCCTCGTCGCCATGGCGGTGCCTCTCGCCGCCGGCGCGGCGGCGGGCGTCGTCGTCGTGCGCCGGCTCCGCACGCCGACCTGGGCCGTCGCGTGCCGGGAAGCCGCGCTCGTCGGTCCCTGCGCGGGCGTCGTTCTTGCCCTTGCCGGCTGGCTCTCCGGTGGTCCCGCCGGCGGCCACCGGCTGGCCGACGTCGGCCCGTCGCCCTGGCAGCTCGGGCTCGCCGTCGCGGTCGAGACCGGGCTCGGGGCGGCGCTGGCGGCAGCTGTCGTCGTACGCCGCGTTACTTCGCGATGACGACCGTCTTCAGGATCTTGTCCGCAAAGGTCTGACGCTTGGCGTCCCAGAGCGGCCACAGGTAGCCGATCAGGCACGAGATGGCGTCGACGAGGTGCAGGAACGCGCGACCGACCGACAGCCAGGGCCCGATGACCTGACCGTCCTGCTCGCGCAGCAGTCGCGTGCCCATGACGCTCTTGCCGATGGTCTGACCCGTGCGGCCCTGCCGGATCAGGTTCCAGATGGTGAAGCCGAACGACGCCAGGTAGGTGATGACCACGATCAGCACGGCGGCGCCGCTGTCACTGCCGACGGCGGCCGCCAGGACCAGGCCGACCCCGTAGATCGCATACTGGGCAAGCAGGTCGATCAGTGCGCTGCCGACGCGGCTGATCCACGGGGCGAGCGGCGGACCGGCCCACCCGCCCGGCTGTCCGTACGCCGGAGGTTGGCCGTAGCCGGGTTGCCCAGCCGGTGGTTGGCCGTACGCCGGTGGTTGGCCGTACGCCGGGGGCTGGCTCGGGTCGGGCTCGCCGCCCGGGGCGGCGAACGGGTCCTGAGGGGTGGTCATGGGGCCTCCTGACGCGCCGCGGGCCGGCCCCGACATCCAACTCCACGCGACCCCTGTCGCGTGGGAGGTCACAACCAGTCGAACCGCAGCAGCTGCCACAGCTCCGACGCCAGGACCGCGGTCGCGAGCACGCCGAGCCGGACGCTGCGCGACAACCGGGCCAGCCGGCCGCGGAGCAGCGGCAGGGCCGCGACGACGGGCGCGCCGACTACGGCGAGCGGCGACGCATGCAGTGCCCCGAGCAGGTCACCGGACCCGACCCGGATCGCGGCGGTCGTGCCGCCGCAGAACGGGCACGGGACACCGGTGACGCCGCGAAGCAGGCAGACCGTCGCCGGCCGGTCGCGGGGATGCACGTTGGCGAGGACGACGGCCAGCCCGAGCATCACCGCCAGCCGGAGTCCGGACAGCGTGACGGCGCGGGGCACGCCGCCATGATGACGGCTGCGCGGCCGATACGCTGGGCGCATCAACCATCCGCGCGATCCGGGGAGGACCGTGGCCGCCCGCCTGGTCGTGCTGGTCTCCGGTGGCGGGACCAACCTGCAGGCGCTCTTGGACGCGGCGCGCGATCCGGCGTACCCCGCCGAGGTGGTCGCGGTCGGTGCGGACCGCGACGGGATCGAGGCGCTCACCCGGGCAGAGCGGGCGGGCGTGCCGACCTTCGTGCTGCGCGTCGGTGACTTCCCGAGCCGCGAGGCGTGGGACGCCGCCTTTGCCGACGAGACCGCGAAGCACGAGCCCGACCTCGTCGTCAGCGCCGGCTTCATGAAGCTGGCCGGCGCGTCGTTCCTCGATCGCTTCGGCGGCCGCTACATCAACACCCATCCCGCCCTGCTGCCTGCCTTTCCCGGCATGCACGGCGCGCGCGACGCGCTGGACTACGGCGTGAAGGTGACCGGCTGCACGGTCTTCGTGGTCGACGCCGGCGTCGACACCGGGCCGATCCTGGCCCAAGCCGCCGTACCCGTCGTCGACGGTGACGACGAGGCAACGCTGCACGAGCGCATCAAGACCGCCGAGCGCACCCTGCTCGTCGGCACCGTCGCGCGGATGGCGCGCGACGGCTGGACCGTCACCGGAAGGACCGTCTCGCTCCCATGAACGCACCCCAACACGTCGCTCGCTTGCGCTCACGACGCGCCGGGGACCCCGCATGAGCACCATCCCCGTGAAGCGCGCGCTCGTCAGCGTCTACGACAAGACCGGCCTCGAGGAGCTCGGCCGTGGGCTCGCCGAGGCCGGCGTCGAGATCGTGTCGACGGGTTCGACCGCGTCGCGGCTGCGCGACGCCGGCGTGGCCGTCACGGCGATCGACGAGCTCACCGGATTCCCGGAGTGCCTCGACGGCCGGGTCAAGACGCTGCACCCGAAGGTGCACGCGGGCATCCTTGCCGACCGCCGCCTCGACGACCACGTCAAGCAGCTCGCCGAGCTCGGCATCGAGCCCTTCGACCTCGTCGTGGTCAACCTCTACCCGTTCGTCGACACGGTCTCGTCCGGCGCCGATCAGGACGAGTGCGTCGAGCAGATCGACATCGGCGGACCGACGATGGTCCGTGCCGCCGCGAAGAACCACCCGTCCGTCGCCGTGGTCGTGTCTCCCTCGTCGTACGCAGACGTGCTGGTCGCCGTACAAGCGGGTGGTACGACGCTCGAGCAGCGCAAAGCCCTTGCTGCACAGGCGTTCCGGCACACGGCGTCGTACGACATCGCCGTCGCGTCCTGGATGGGCAGTGTGCTGTCGCCCGACGGCGACCCGTGGCCGGGCTGGGTCGGCTCGTCGTGGAAGCGTGCCGACGTCCTTCGGTACGGCGAGAACCCGCACCAGGCGGCGGCGCTGTACATCGACGACCACTTCCCGGGCGGCCTGGCCGGTGCGCAGCAGCTGCACGGCAAGCAGATGTCCTACAACAACTACGTCGACACCGACGCGGCGCGGCGGGCGGCGTACGACTTCAGCGAGCCCTGCGTCGCCATCATCAAGCACGCCAACCCGTGCGGCATCGCGATCGGTGCCGACGTCGCCCAGGCGCACCGCAAGGCGCACGCCTGCGACCCGGTGTCGGCGTTCGGCGGCGTCATCGCCGTCAACCGCCCGTTGTCTGTCGCGATGGCGGAGCAGGTCGCCGACATCTTCACCGAGGTCGTCGTGGCCCCGGCGTACGACGAAGGCGCTGTCGAGGTGCTGTCGCGCAAGCCGTCGATCCGGGTGCTGGTCGCGCCGCCGGTGCCCGCCGGGCAGCGGCTCGAGATGCGGCCGATCAGCGGTGGGCTGCTGCTGCAGCACGCCGACGTCTTCACGGCCGGCGACGACCCGGCGACATGGACGCTCGCGTCCGGCACCGCCGTGTCCGACGAGGTGCTGGCCGACCTGGCGTTCGCCTGGCGGGCGATCCGCGCGGTGAAGTCGAACGCGATCCTGCTCGCCTCCGGCGGTGCGACGGTGGGCGTCGGCATGGGTCAAGTCAACCGGGTCGATGCGGCCCGGCTCGCCGTTGCGCGCGCGGCAGAGCGAGCGGCCGGGTCGGTGGCAGCATCCGACGCGTTCTTCCCGTTCGCCGACGGGCTGCAGGTGCTCCTCGACGCGGGTGTCCGCGCGGTGGTCGAGCCGGGCGGGTCGGTGCGCGACGAGGAGGTCATCGCCGCAGCTGCGGCTGCCGGCGTACCGCTCTACTTCACCGGCACGCGGCATTTCGCGCACTGAGCAGGACGACGCCGACTTCCGCGAGGCCGACCTCTCTGAGCAGAAGCTGCGCGGGCGCGTCTTCGAGCAGGCCGACTTCAGCGGTGCCGACCTGTCGTCGGCGGTCTTCGAGGACTGCGCCTTCTTGAACTGCCGCTTCGAGCGGACGCGGCTGTCATTCGCCCGGCTCGTCGGCTGCAAGCTGACCGGGTCGACGTTCCTGCGCTGCGACCTGCGTCCGCTGACGGTTGAGGGCGGCGACTGGTCGTACGCCGTGCTGCGCGGCGCCGACCTGCGAGGGGTGTCGTTGGCCGGTGTGCGGCTGGCCGAGGCCGACCTGTCCGACGCCGACCTGTCGGGTGGGTCACTGGCCGGCTGCGACCTGTCGCATGCGCGGCTGCGCGGCGTGAAGCTGCGTGGCGCCGACCTCCGGGGCGCCGTGATGGACGGCTGCGACGTCGACCTCGTCGACTGGACCGAGGTCCGCATCGACGTCGCCCTCGCCGTGCTGCTCGCGCAGGCCCGCGGTGCCCGGGTGGACTAGCGATGGTCTAGTCGCCGCGGGCAGCCAGCAGGACGACGCCGGCGACGACGAGCGCAACGGTCAGCACAGCGCCGTTGATGTTGCGCCGGTTGCGCTCGCTGTCATCGTCGAACCACGCTGCCGCTGCCTCGCCGTCCGGGGTGAGCCCTTGCTGGCGCAGCGCCCGCTCGCGCAGCGACTTGCGCAGGAAGTACGCCAGGACAAGGACGCCCACGATCGGCGGGATCGCCCGTCGGGGGTCGGAGCCCGCAGCGGCGAACACCGTGGCCAGCAGTGCACCGACGAGCAGCCCGACGGGCACCGCCTGGCGAAGGGTGTAGCCACGCCGCGTGATGTCGTCGTGCGTCCAGGCCTGGTACGCCGGGCCGAGGCGCCAGGCGAACAGCCGGTAGGCCACGAGCAGGAGGAGGGGTGGCCGGGTCACCTGGCGAGATTAGGCTGCCGCCGTGACCGCACGCATGCTGCCCGGTGGACCAGTCGCGGAGGCCGTCCTTGCCGACCTGCGCCCGCGGATCGAGAAGCTCACCGAGGGCGGGCACCAGCCGGGGCTCGGCACGGTGCTGGTGGGCGACGACTCCGCGAGCGCCGGCTACATCCGGATGAAGCAGGAGCAGGCGACCGCGCTCGGCTTCACGTCGCCGCACGTGCACCTGCCCGTCGACTGCACGCAGGCAGACCTCGTCGCGGCGATCCGGTCGATGAACGACGACGCGTCCGTCGACGGGATGCTCGTGCAGCATCCTGTGCCGGCGCAGCTCGACTACGAGGCCGCGCTGCTGGAGATGGACCCCGACAAGGACGTCGACGGGCTGCACCCGGTCAACATGGGCCGGCTCGCGCTCGGCATGCCCGGCCCGGTGCCGTGCACGCCGGCCGGGATCGAGGCGCTGCTGGCCTTCCACGGCGTACCGATCTCCGGTCGTGAGGTGTGCATCCTGGGTCGCGGCACGACGCTGGGCCGCCCGCTCGCGCTGCTGCTGACTCAGAAGCGCCCGACGGCCAACGCCGCGGTGACGGTGGTGCACACCGGCGTACCGAACTGGGCCGACTACACGCGCCGGGCCGAGATCGTCGTCGCGGCCGCCGGCGTGCCCGGGATCCTGCAGCCCGAGCACATCACGCCGGGCGCGGTCGTCGTCGGTGGCGGTGTGCGTTACGAGGGCCGCAAGCTCCTGCCCGACGTCGACGAGGCCTGCAACGAGGTCGCCGGCGCGATCACCCCGCGCATCGGCGGCGTCGGCCCGACGACCGTGGCGATGCTCCTGCGCAACTGCGTCGAGGCCGCCGAACGCGCCGCCTCCTGCTGACGATCAGCTGATCTCGGAGCTACCGGGCCAACGCGCCGGCGTGTCCGCCCGCTAACTCCGAGATGAGCGGGGATGGCGGGAGGTCCAGAGGACTCAGCCGGCGCGGCGGACGTCGGCGTCGGAGTCGGTGGGGAGGGGGCGGACGACCCCGGCGCTGATGACCTCGTTGGCGAGCCGGGCCCGCCGGTTGACGCCCTCCGCGATGCGGAACTTCTGGTACAGCCGCAGCAGGTGCTGCTTGACCGCGGCCTCGGTGACGACGAGCTCGTCGGCGATCTCCCTGGCGGTGGCTGGTGCGACGAACGCGTCCTGCTGCAGCGCCGGCCGGCACAGCGACGTCAGCACCTCGACCTCGCGGCGGGTGAGGTCGGGTGCGGAGATGCGACGCAGCTCGACCGTGTCGTCGGTGTCCGCCTGCGCGGGGATCCCACTGACGCGGGTGCGCGCGACGCCGAACGACAGCACGTCGCCGTCGGCCAGCACGCGGCGCCCGACCGGGCGGCCGTTGACGCGGGTGCCGTTGATCGACAGTCCCAGGTCGGCGACGTAGAGGTGGTCACCGCGGCGGACGATCTCGGCGTGCAGGCGCGACACGGACGGGTCGTCGAGCGAGATGTCGACGCCGCCGCCCCGCCCCACGGTCGTGACGTCCTCGCGTAGCGGGAAGACCTCGCCGGTCTCCTCCAGGCGGAGGTGAGGCGTGTCCACGAGTGCGCGCTCCTCGGAGTCGTCGAGCCTGGCGGTCAGGTCGATGTGTCTTCCTTGTCCGTACCCCCTGACCTCGAGATGACACCCCCGGCTAGGGTCGACGCCATGAGCGAGAACCGGCTCGCGGACCTGCGACCGGAGCTCGATCCCACCCACCTGGCGGTCAGCAAGTGGCCCGTCTCGTGGCGACCGCCGTCCCTTCCCGACGGGTTCTGCGCCGTTGTCGTCGATGTCGACGAGGTCACGCTGGTCTGCAGCGAGGACCAGCTGGCGGGGTACGACGACGCGTCACGAGAAGCCGTAGAGGTCGGCTGGCGGCGGGTGACGTTCGCCGGCCCGCTGCCCTGGGAGCAGGTCGGCTTCCTCGCCGACGTGGCCGGGCGGCTCGCGGCAGCGCAGATCCCCTTCACCAGCCTGTCGGGGTTCACCACCGACCACGTGCTCGTGCGGGCGGCTCAGGCCGATCTGGCCGTCGCGGTCCTGAGTGGCGACGCGCCCCCCGAGCCGCGCTCGGGGACGACCAACCCGTGAAGCAGCTGCCCACCCTCACGGTCCTGGCGCTGATCGTGGCCGGGCTCCTCGTCGGTGCCCTCGCGAGTGATGTCGGGGGCACTCCAGGGTGGAAGGTCGGCGGGTTCATCATCGGCCTGGCGTTGCTGCTCGCGGCCGGGCTGCGCCTGACGCTGCGCGAACGGCAGGCGGGCTTCCTCGTCGTACGCAGCCGCGGTTTCGACGCCGCCGTGCTGCTCACCCTCGGCTTCGCCCTCGTCGCGCTCGCCAACACCATCCCCGAGGGCGGCGGGTGACGCGGCTCTCGTAGGCTCGCTCCGACATCCTCGAAGAAGCGGAGCAGTTCCCCCCATGGCCGGTCCTTCCGCCCCCGTCAACGTCACTGTCACCGGCGCTGCCGGGCAGATCGGCTACGCCCTGCTGTTCCGCGTCGCGTCCGGCCAGCTGCTGGGTCCCGACGTACCGGTTCACCTGCGTCTGCTCGAGATCGAGCCCGCGCTGAAGGCGGCCGAGGGCACGGCGATGGAGCTCGACGACTGCGCGTTCCCGCTGCTGTCCGGCATCGACATCACCGCCGATGCGAAGGCGGCGTTCGACGGCGTCAACGTGGCGCTGCTCGTCGGGGCCCGCCCGCGCACCGCAGGCATGGAGCGCGGCGACCTGCTCAGCGCCAACGGCGGCATCTTCAAGCCCCAGGGCGAGGCCATCAACGCCGGCGCGGCCGACGACGTACGGATCCTGGTCGTCGGCAACCCCGCCAACACCAACGCCCTCATCGCGGCCAGTCACGCGCCCGACGTCCCCGGCGACCGCTTCACCGCGATGACGCGCCTCGACCACAACCGCGCGATGTCGCAGCTCGCGAAGAAGACCGGCGCCACCCTCGACGACATCAAGAAGCTCACGATCTGGGGCAACCACAGCGCGACGCAGTACCCCGATGTCACGCACGCGACCATCGGCGGCAAGCCGGCGTACGACGTCGTCGGCGACGAGAAGTGGCTCACCGACACGTTCATCCCGACGGTCGCCAAGCGCGGCGCCGCCATCATCGAGGCGCGCGGTGCGAGCAGCGCGGCGAGTGCCGCCAACGCTGCGATCGACCACGTCTACGACTGGGTCAACGGCACGCCCGCCGGCGACTGGACCAGCGCCGCGATCATGAGCGACGGTTCGTACGGCGTACCCGAGGGCTTGATCTCCAGCTTCCCGGTCACCAGCGAGAACGGCGCGTGGAAGATCGTTCAGGGCCTGGACATCCCCGACTTCTCCCGCCAGAAGATCGACGCGTCGGTTGCCGAGCTCGTCGAGGAGCGCGACGCCGTCCGTGAGCTCGGCCTCATCTGATGCAGATCATCTACACCTACACGGACGAGGCACCCGCCCTCGCGACGCACTCGCTGCTGCCGATCCTGCAGGCGTACGCCGGCAAGGCGGGCGTCGACATCGAGACCCGCGACATCTCGCTGGCCGCGCGCATCCTGGCGGCCTTCGACCTCGGACCGGATGCTCTCGCGGAGCTCGGCGCCCTCGCCAAGACGCCAGAGGCGAACATCATCAAGCTGCCCAACGTGAGCGCCTCGATCCCGCAGCTCAAGGCCGCGATCGCCGAGCTGCAGGGCGCCGGCTTCGCGGTGCCCGACTACCCGGAGACGCCGAAGACCGCCGACGAGAAGGCCGCGCGGGCGGCGTACGACGCCGTCAAGGGCAGTGCCGTCAACCCGGTGCTGCGTGAGGGCAACTCCGACCGACGCGCGCCCGCCTCGGTCAAGGGCTATGCGCGGAAGCACCCGCACTCGATGGGTGCGTGGTCATCGGACATGAGGTCCCACGTCGCGACGATGGACGACGGGGACTTCCGTCACTCCGAGACGTCGGTGACGGTGCCGGCCGCGACGACGCTGCGCATCGAGCACGTCGGCGCCAGCGGGACGACCGTGCTCAAGGATGGGCTGCAGGTGCAGGCCGGCGAGATCATCGACGCCGCCGTCATGCGCAAGGCCGCCCTCGAGGCGTTTCTGGCCCGGGAGATCGACGACGCCAAGGCGCAGGGCGTGCTGTTCTCCGTGCACCTCAAGGCGACGATGATGAAGGTCTCCGACCCGATCATCTTCGGCCACGCCGTGAAGCAGTTCTTCGCCGACGTCTTCGAGACGTACGCCGCGGAGCTGGCCTCCGTCGGTGCAGACCCCAACCAGGGGCTGGGCGGAGTGCTCGCCAACCTGCAGAAGCTCCCCGAGCACACCCGCACCGCCATCGAGGACGCGATCGCAAAGACGTACGAGACCGGCCCCGCGCTGGCGCAGGTCGACTCCAGCCGTGGCATCACCAACCTGCACGTCCCGAGCGACGTCATCGTCGACGCGTCGATGCCGGCCGCCGTCCGCAGCTCCGGTCAGATGTGGAACGCCGCGGACCAGCTCCAGGACACCAAGTTCGTCATCCCCGACTCGTCGTACGCCGCCCTCTACGACGAGACCGTCAAGCACTGCAAGCAGTACGGCGCCTTCGACCCGCGCACGATGGGGACGACGCCCAACGTCGGCCTGATGGCGCAGCAGGCGGAGGAGTACGGCAGCCACGACAAGACCTTCGAGATGACCGCAGCCGGCACGGTGCGGATCGTCGACGAAGCGGGAGCTGTGCTCCTCGAGCAGGACGTCGAGCCCGGCGACATCTTCCGCGCCTGCCAGACGAAGGACGCACCGATCAAGGACTGGGTCCAGCTGGCCGTGCGGCGGGCACGGGCCACCGGTACGCCGGCCGTGTTCTGGCTCGACGAGACCCGCGCGCACGACGCGCAGGTGCTGAACAAGGTCCGCGCGTACCTCGGCGAGGAGGACACCGACGGTCTCACGATCGAGGTGAAGGACGTCGCGGAGGCCGCCCGCTACACCCTCGAGCGGGCCCGCCGAGGCGAGGACACCATCTCCGTCACCGGCAACGTGCTGCGTGACTACCTCACCGACCTGTTCCCGATCCTGGAGCTCGGCACCAGCGCGAAGATGCTGTCGATCGTGCCGCTCATGGCCGGCGGTGGCCTGTTCGAGACGGGTGCAGGCGGCTCGGCGCCCAAGCACGTGCAGCAGCTCGTGAAGGAGAACTACCTGCGCTGGGACTCGCTCGGTGAGTTCCTCGCCCTCGCGGTGTCGTTCGAGTTCCTCGGCGAGAAGACCGACAACGCGCGGGCGGCGCTGCTCGGCCGGACACTTGACCAGGCGACCGGTCGGGTGCTGGAGGAGAACCGCTCGCCGGCCCGCAAGGTCGGCGGCCTCGACAACCGCGGCAGTCACTTCTACCTCGCGCTCTACTGGGCGCAGGCCCTGGCGGAGCAGTCGGACGATGCCGAGGCCGCAGCGCTGTTCGCGGACCTCGCGAAGCGGCTCGCGTCCGAGGAGCAGACCATCGTCGGCGAGCTCAACGGCGTACAGGGGGCGCCGGTAGACCTCGGCGGCTACTACTACGTCGACAAGGCGAAGACCGACGCGGTCATGCGCCCGAGCGAGACGTTCAACGCGGCCCTCGCGGAATTCTGATCGACTCCTAGAATCCCCTCCGTGGAGCCTCCGAGTAGTCGCGCAGGTCGACGGCCGTGAACATCCCGGTGGTCGATCTGCTCCTGGTGGCGCTGTTCATCCTCGTGGGGGGCGTGTTCGCCGCGACGGAGATCGCGCTCGTGACCCTGCGCGAGAGCCAGGCCAAGCAGCTTGCCGGTCGGGGTCGTCGGGGTGCGCGGGTCGCGCACCTGATGAGCGACCCCAACCGGTTCCTCGCCGCCGTGCAGGTCGGCGTCACGCTCGCGGGCTTCCTGTCCGCGGCGTTCGGCGCTGCCCGGCTCGCCGACCCGGTCTCCGACGGGCTGGCCCGGGCGGGGCTCAGCGCGAGCCTGTCCGACACGCTGGCTCTGGTGCTCGTGACGCTCATCATCAGCTACTTCTCGCTCGTGTTCAGCGAGCTCGCGCCGAAGCGACTGGCGTTGCAGCGGGCCGAGCGGGTCTCGATGCTGTTCGCGCCCGCGCTCGACCGGATCGCGATCCTGTTCCGCCCGGTGATCTGGCTGCTGTCGCGCAGCACGGACATCGTCGTACGTCTGCTCGGCGGTGACCCCGGTGCCGGTCGTGAGGCCATCACCGAGGAGGAGCTGCGCGGCCTGGTCGCGTCGCACGAGTCACTGACGAAGGACGAGCGAAAGCTCATCGACGAGGTGTTCGCGGCCGGCGAGCGGCAGCTGCGCGAGGTCATGATCCCGCGCACGGAGGTCGCCTTCCTCGAGGCGGCCATCACCGTCGCCCGCGCGCAGAACCTCACGAAGGACGCGCCGCACTCGCGCTACCCGGTGACGCGTGACTCGCAGGACGACGTCGTCGGCTTCGTGCACGTGCGTGACTTCTTCGTCCCCGTCGCGAAGGCCCGCACGCTGAAGGTCGCCGACGTCATGCGGCCGGTGAAGATGCTGCCGGGAACCAAGAAGGTGCTCCCGGCGATGTCGGAGATGCGTCGCGAGGGACACCACCTCGCGATCGTCGTCGACGAGTACGGCGGCACCGCGGGGATCGTGTCCCTCGAGGACCTCATCGAGGAGGTCATCGGCGACATCAGGGACGAGTACGACGTCGAAGGCGACGAGGCCCTCCGGGTCGCCGGCGCGGATGTCGAGGCCGACGGCCTGCTCAACCTCGACGAGGTACACGAGCAGACCGGCGTCCGGCTGCCCGAAGGCCCGTACGAAACCCTTGCCGGGTTCGTGATGGCGAGCCTCGGCCACGTGCCCCGGATCGGGGAGGCTGTCGAGGCGGACGGGCATCGCCTGACCGTGAGCGAGTTGGACGGACGACGCGTCGCGCGGGTCCGCATCGACCACATCGAGACGCAGAGCGAGCGCGAAGCCCGGGAGGCATCATGAGCAAGAACCTCGTCAGTCGCACCCAGATCTCGGCGAGCGTGCAGCAGGTCTTCGATCTGCGCACGAGTGAGCACTGGGTGGACCTGAAGGCCGACAAGCTCAAGGACGGCAGCGCCTTGGTGAGCCGGACGGAGCGGCCCGACGGTGGCGTCGACTTCGCTGTCTCGCGCGACCTGCCGGCCGGCGTACCAGGGTTCCTGGAGCGGTTCCTGCCCAAGGAGGGCAAGGCGGTGCAGCACGAGTCGTGGGGGCCGCCCGGCCCCGACGGCATCTGTCGAGGCACCTGGTCGGTCGACATCCCCGGCGCACCGGCCAAGCTCGGCGGCACCGCAAGCGTCGAGCCCTCCGGCGACGGAAGCGTCCAGATCATCAACGGGACGGCGCAGGTCAGCATTCCCCTCATCGGCGGCAAGGCGGAGGGCTTCATCGTCGACATGACGCAGAAGCTGATGGCCAAGGAGGCCGAGCTGATGATCGCTAGCCTGTCGGGGTGACTCGACCGCGCGTCCTCTCGGGCATCCGCCCCACTGGCGAGAGCTTCCAGCTCGGCAACTACGTCGGGGCGGTCCGGCACTGGGCCGCGATGCAGGACGAGAACGAGTGCTTCTTCTTCCTGGCCGATCTGCACGCGCTCACCGAGACGCCCCAGCCGGACGCCCTGCGCCGCCGCACCAGGGAGTCGGTCGCGGAGCTGCTCGCCATGGGCGTCGACCCCGCGCGCAGCACCGTCTTCGCCCAGAGCCACATCCCCGAGCACCCCGAGCTCGCGTGGGTGCTGGGCTGCCTGACCGGCTTCGGGGAGGCGAGCCGGATGACGCAGTTCAAGGAGAAGGGCGGCGGCACCGTCGGCCTCTTCTACTACCCCGTCCTGCAAGCTGCGGACATCCTGATGTACCAGGCGAACGCCGTACCGATCGGCGAGGACCAGCGCCAGCACCTCGAGCTGACGCGTGACGTCGCTGCGCGCTTCAACGGCAGGTACGGCGAGACGTTCACCCTCCCAGGCGCGTACGCCGGCAAGCCCGGCGAGCGCATCAAGGACCTGCAGGACCCCGCCCGCAAGATGAGCAAGACCATCGGCGGCAGCGGCACCGTGTGGGTGCTCGACGAGCCGGCGGTCGTGACCAAGAAGGTGAAGAGCGCCGTCACCGACACCGGGCGTGAGGTGCGCGTCTCGGACGACAAGCCCGGCATCACCAACCTGCTGACCATCCTTTCGGTCGCGACCGGCAAGGCGGTGCCCGAGCTCGAAGCGGCGTACGCCGGCAAGGGCTACGGCGACTTCAAGGCCGATGTTGCCGAGGCCGTGGTCGAGATGTTCGCCGCGACCCGTGCCCGCTACGTCGAGCTGATCGCGGATCCGGCGTACCTCGACGAGGTCCTCGCAGCCGGTGCGGCCACGGCCGGCGCGGTTGCGAGGACGACCATGACGACCGTGCGCGAACGGATCGGCTTGCTGGCTCCGAAGCCGTGAGAAGACGGGAGTTCGGCGTCGCGATCGGCCTGCCCGAGCCGATCCACTCGGAGCTGCAGCGCTGGCGCGAGCAGCTCGGCGAGCCCAACGCCGCCGCGATCCCCCCGCACATCACCTTGCTGCCGCCGACCGTGCTCGACGACCGCGAGCTCTTCGACGTCGAGGAGCACCTGCGGCAGGTCGCCGCCGGTGAGGAGCCGTTCGACGTGCACCTGCGCGGCTCGTCGACCTTCCGCCCGGTCTCACCCGTGGTGTTCGTCCCGCTGGCCGTCGGCATCAGTGGCTGCGAGCGGGTGGAGGAGAAGGTCCGGTCGGGACCGCTGCAGCGCGAGCTCAGCTTCCCGTACCACCCGCACGTCACGGTCGCCCACGACGTCGGCGACGACCTGCTCGACCGCGCCTTCGAGGAGCTGGCGCCGTACGACGCGCGCTTTCGCGTGTGGGGCTTCACGCTGTTCGAGCAGGGCCCCGACAAGGTGTGGCGGCCGCAGCGCGACTACCCGTTCGGCCGGGGCGGGCTGCCCGGACCCACCGAGCCGGGGGATGCGACACCGCTGAGGGGGTAGAGGGATCACGTGTCCCTGATCTCGACTGCCAAGAACGCGCTGCCCCGGGCCCGGGAGAAGCGCCCCTTCCTCGACCACCTCGTCCGGATGTACGGCCGCTACCAGGCCGACGGCGGCGACCGGCTGGCCGCGGCGGTGACGTTCTACTGGTTCCTGTCGCTGTTCCCGATCCTGCTGCTCGCCATCTCTCTGCTGGGGTACGTGTACGGCGACGACGCACCGCAGCACGTCACCAACGGGCTCAGCGGCTACCTGCCGGAGCAGCTGGTGACGACCATCGGCGACACGCTCGCCGACGCAAAGGGCAAGGCGGGCGTCATCGGCCTCGTCGGCCTGCTGCTGTCCGGCCTCGGCTGGGTCGACGGGCTGCGTGAGGCCATCCGCAGCATCTGGCACCAGAACGTCAAGGCCGGCAACATCATCACCCGCAAGCTCGTCGACATCGTCGTCCTGGTCGGTCTGTTCGCGACGATCGCGGTGTCGATCGTCATCACGGGTGCCACGACGGCCGCCACCGGTTACGTCCTCGACCTGCTGGGGCTCGCCGAGACCGCGGCGGCCACGGTGTTCACGCAGGTGCTGACCTACCTGCTCGCCGCTGTCGCGGACACGCTGCTCTTCGTCTACATGTTCACCCGCCTGCCGCGGGTCAGCCAGCCGTTCAGGAAGGTCATCACGTCCGCCGTCTTCGGCGCGGTCGGCTTCGAGGTCATCAAGTTCGCGGGGGCCTTCTACGTCGCCCGGACGACCACCAAGGGCGAGGCGACGTACGGCGCCTTCGCGGTCGTCGTCGGCCTGCTGCTGTTCCTCAACCTGATCTCGCGCTGGATCCTGCTCACCGCGGCGTTCGCCGTGACCAAGCCCTACGACAGCGACGCCCTGCCGTCGGGCACGGCCACCCCTCGCCCAGCGCTAGATCAACAGGTCCGGCTGCCGGCTGCGCAGAACCTGCCGACGGCGTACGACGACGAACACGACGAGCCCGGCGGTAAGCGCGATCTCGAGCGGCACCAGCACGGACCTGCCGTCGTCCTGGGTGTGCGCCGCCGCAGCGCGCACCTTCGCGCTCGCCACCTCTGCGGGCTCAGAAGGCGTCGGCGGATCGGGTAGCCGGCCGAGTGGCGTGGCACCCGCCGCCTGGGCCGCAAAGCCCCAGTCGAGCAGGTGCCCGACCTCCGGCCAGACCCGCGGCTTGGCCTTCAGGACGGTGACGATCAGCGACCGCCCGCCGCGGGTGGCCGCCCCGACGAACGTCGCGCCGGCCTGCGCGGTGTAGCCGTTCTTGATGCCGATGGCGCCGTCGTAGTTCCAGAGCACCTTGTTGTGGCTGGAGACCCGGAGCGGGTGGCCGTCCTTGCCGTTGATCGTCGAGCGCTTCGTCGAGACGTAGGCCCGGAAGTCCGGGATCTGCATCGCGGCCCGACCGATGACGGCCAGGTCGTACGCCGTGGACTTCTGTTCCTGCGCGTCCAGGCCGCTGGGGTTGACGGCGTGCGTGTCGAGGGCGCCGATCCGGCGTGCCTCGTCGTTCATGATCTGCGCCGCCGCGGCCTGCCCGCCTGCCGCGGACGCGAGTGCGTTGGCGGCGTCGTTGCCCGAGACCATGAGCATGGCTCGGAACAGCTGGTACGCCGGGTAGGTGTGGTCCTCGATGATCCCGACGCGGCTGCCCTCGATGTTGACGTCGTCGAACGTCGGGGTCACGGTCGAGAACTTCGGCACGCGGGGGATGAGGGCAAGCGCCGTCAGCACCTTCAGCGTGCTGGCCGGCAGCAGGCGGTGGTGCGCGTCCTTGGCGGCGAGGATGTCGCCCGTGTCGAGGTCGGCGACGAGGAAAGACACTCCGGTCAGACCGGCGGGCAAGGCAGGGGCACCGGCTGCGACCGTCGTCCCAGGACCCGGCACGGGGCGCTCGTCCGCAGCGGCCGGGCCGTGGCCGAGAGCCACGGTGAGAGCCACTGCGGGCAGCAGCGCCAGCCGGCGCACGGTGGTCCGCATGGTCGCTAGGACGCTACCGGACCGGCCTCGTCGACGACGCGGAACTACGGCTGGAAAGCCGCCGCGATCGTGTCGAAGTCGTCGCGTGCGTCGTCCCAGTCGTCGGTGCTTCTCGTCTGGAAGAACAGCGAGTAGCCGCGCCCGTCGACGACGAAGACCCGGCTCAGCGCGTGGAGCGACGCGCCGCCGTCTGTGTAGGTGAACTCCCAGTCGGCCGCCGCGAGTCCCCGGAAGTCGACCTCGCCGATCGCGATCTCGCGGTAGTTCTCGTGGCTACGGGCGAACGCCGCGGCCTGGTTGCGGCGGTCCTTGACCGCATCGGCTCTGCCACCGCCCGCAGCGGTCGTGGACACCCGCAGCGTGCGCCCCGTCGCCTGGTCCTTGTACTGCGGGGCGCCGTTGAACGAGCCCGGCGAGTACGACGGCGGCACCGCGACGGTCCACCCGTCGCTGTCGTGCGTCACCCACCCGTCCGGCACCTCGGCAGCCTGTTCGGTGCCCGCGCCCGAGTCCTGCTCCGTGCCCCCCGGCAGCGCACCAAGCCCGCCGCCCTGGAACGGCGACGACAGCAGGAGCGCCAGACCGATCACGAGGGCGAGGAACAGCCCCCCGAGGACGAGCGGTGTCCGCGACCGCTCTTCCTGGCGCACCTCCTCGGCGACCTCGCCGAGGTCGAGTGCCGTCGTCCGGTTGGTGCGCCGGCTCGTCGCCGGCTAGGCCGGCCGAGCGGGCAGCGTGCCGGTCGCCCCCTCCGCCGCGACGACGCGCTCGAGCGCCGCCCGCGCGGTCGGGCCGTCGTACCGGCGTTCCGGGTCCTTCTCCAGCAGGCCGTCGAGGACTGTGGCCAGCGGGCCGGCCGCGACGAACGGCGCGTGGACCCCGGTGACGACCTCGGTGAGCGTCGGCAGGGGCTGGCCCTTGTCGAACGGCGGCCGACCCTCGACGGCCGTGAACAGCGTCGCGCCCAGCGACCACAGGTCGGACGGTGGACCGGGCACCTCGCCGCGGGCCCGCTCCGGTGCCATGTACGACGGCGAGCCGAGCAGCAGCCCGGTGGAGGTGATGCTGGCGTCGCCGGTGAACGTTGCGATCCCGAAGTCAGTGAGGACGACGCGGCCGTCGGGCCGCAGCAGGACGTTGCTCGGCTTCACGTCTCGGTGGACGATCCCCTGCTGGTGCGCCGCCTCAAGGGCACCCAGGACCGCCAGGCCGATCTCCGCCGTGGCGTGCGGCGAGAGCGGCCCGTCGGTGCGGACGACCTCGGCGAGGGTCCGCGCATCGACGAGCTCCATGACGAGGTACGGCGTGCCGTCCTCCTCGGCCACGTCGTAGACCGTGACCGCGCTCGGGTGATCGAGGCGCGCGGCCGCGCGGGCTTCCCGTCGGGTCCGCTCCTGCAGGACGTCGCGCTCCTCGTCCGAGACGCCCGGCGGGAACGTGACCTCTTTCACAGCGACGTCGCGGTCCAGCACGGTGTCCTGCGCCCGCCAGACCGTGCCCATCCCGCCTGCGCCGAGCCTGTCGAGCAGGCGGTAGCGGCCGGCAACAGTCCTCTCCACGGTCTCCACGGAGGGGCCGTACCCACCGAAGCGGCCCGTCACGCTCGGCCTACGCTTTGTGACATGGCCCGTGCGTCCGAGTCCGGCTTCGAGATCGCCCCCGTCTACCGCGCCGGCGATCTCGCGCCCGGCCTCGAGGAGCGGCTCGGCGAGCCCGGCGCCTTCCCGTACACCCGCGGCGTCTACCCGTCGATGTACACCGGTCGACCGTGGACCATGCGCCAGTACGCCGGCTTCGGCACCGCCAAGGAGTCCAACGAGCGATACCGGCACCTGGTCGCCCAGGGCACCGGAGGTCTCAGCGTCGCGTTCGACCTGCCGACGCAGATGGGCTACGACTCGGACGACCCGGTGGCCAGCGGTGAGGTCGGCAAGGTCGGCGTCGCCATCGACTCGCTCGAGGACATGCGGATCCTGTTCGACCAGATCCCGCTCGACCAGGTCTCGACCTCGATGACGATCAACGCGCCGGCGTCGGTGCTGCTGCTGCTTTACGCGCTGGTCGCCGAGGAGAACGGCATCCCGGGCGACAAGCTCACCGGGACGATCCAGAACGACGTGCTCAAGGAGTACATCGCCCGCGGCACCTACATCTACCCGCCCCAGCAGTCGCTGCGGCTCATCACCGACATCTTCAAGTACTGCAAGGCCGAGATCCCGAAGTGGAACACCATCTCGATCTCGGGCTACCACATGGCGGAGGCCGGCGCGACGCCCGTGCAGGAGGTCGCGTTCACACTGGCCGACGGCATCGAGTACGTGCGCGCGGCGATCGCAACCGGTCAGGACGTCGACGAGTTCGCGCCGCGGCTCGCCTTTTTCTTCGTGAGCCGTACGACGATCCTCGAGGAGGTCGCGAAGTTCCGCGCCGCCCGGCGCATCTGGGCCGACGTGATGAAGAACGAGTTCGGTGCCAAGGACCCGAAGTCGCAGATGCTGCGCTTCCACACGCAGACCGCGGGTGTGCAGCTCACCGCCCAGCAGCCCGAGGTCAACCTCATTCGGGTCGCCGTGCAGGGCCTCGCCGCGGTGCTCGGCGGCACCCAGTCACTGCACACGAACTCGTACGACGAGGCGATCGCGCTGCCGACCGTGAAGGCGGCGACGCTGGCGCTGCGGACGCAGCAGGTGCTCGCCTACGAGACCGACGTCACCGCGACGGTCGACCCGTTCGCCGGGTCGTACGTCGTCGAGGCGATGACCGACGAGGTGGAGGCGGGCGCACGTGAGCTGATGGCCCGGATCGAGGAGCTCGGTGGTGCGGTGGCCGCGATCGAGAAGGGCTTCCAGAAGAGCGAGATCGAGCGGTCGGCGTACGACGTGAGCAAGGGGATCGACAGCGGCGAGCGTGTCGTCGTCGGGGTCAACCGTTACGTCTCGGCGCAGGAGGAGAAGTACGACCCGCTCCGGGTCGACCCCGCGATCGAGCACGACCAGCGCGAGCGGCTGCGGTTGCTCCGCGAGAAGCGCGACAACGCCGCCGTCGACCGCGCGCTCGCTGACCTGCGCAAGGCCGCCGAGGGCACCGACAACGTTCTCTACCCGATGCGCGAGGCGCTCCAGGAGCTCGCCACCGTCGGCGAGGTGTGCAACGCCCTCCGCGAGGTCTGGGGCGTCTACCGCCCGACGGAGTTCTTCTAAGCCGGCGCGCTCGGCTCGCGCTCGACGACGTACTCCTTCTCCTGGACGCGCGGGGACGGCTCGACCCGCAGCGGCTTGGCCAGCCAGGCCGGGAGCCACCAGTTCCACTGGCCCAACAGGCTCACCAGCGCCGGGACCATCAGGGCGCGCACGATCGTGGCGTCCAGCAGGATCCCGACCCCGAGGGCCGTGGCGAGCACCTTGACGTCCGTGCCCGGTGATGCGGCGAGGGCGATGAACGCCATGAACAGGATCAGCGCCGCACAGGTCACCACTCGGCCGGTGCGGCCCAACCCCTCGACGACTGCCTGCCGCGTGGAGCCGGTCTTGTCGTACTCCTCGCGCATCCGGGACAGGATGAAGACCTCGTAGTCCATCGACAGGCCGAACAGGAAGCCGAAGATCACCACGGGCACCCAGAACGTGATGGCGCCGGTCGGCACGATGTCGAACACCGCCTCGGAGCCGTGCCCGTGCTGCCAGAACCACACGACGAAGCCGAAGGTCGCCGCCACGGACAGAACGTTCAGCAGGACGGCCTTCAGCGGCAGCAGCAGCGACCGGAAGGCGCGGACCAGCAGCAGGAACGTCACGAAGGCGATCAGGCCCATCACGAGCGGGAACCTCTTGAAGACGGCTTCGGTGTAGTCGCGGACGGTCGCACCTGTGCCGGCGACGCCCACCACGCCCGGGACGCCGTCGATCGCCTTGCGCATGCGGTCGACGACCTCTGCCTCCTTGAGGTCGACCGTCTCGTTGACGGGGAAGACCTCGACGACGGCGGTGCCGTCCTTCGTCCAGCTGGGGTCCTCGGGGTAGGCGGCGAACGCCACTCCGTCGACGCCCTCGAGGCGGTCCACGACCTGGCGGGCGCCGGCGGCCGCGTCGTCGCCGCGTACGAGCACCTCGAGCGGTGTCACCACGCCGTGCGGCACGCCGCTGTCGTGCAGGGTGGCGAGCGCCTCGACCGCCGGGCCGTGGTTGGCCAGCGCCTCGGTGCGCGGCACGCCGACCTTGATGCCGAAGACCGGCACGATGATGAGCCCCAGGATGATCAGGCCGACCCCCGCCGCGATCCACCGCTGCTTCGCGATCAACCGGGCCCAGCCGGTCCAGGCCCGCGAGGCCTTGTGCTCGTGGCGGACTCGCGGCCAGTCGACCTTCGGGCCGATGCTGCCGAGGATCGCCGGCAGCAGCGTGAGGCAGACCGCCGTGCTCACCAGCGGGATCAGCAGGCCACCGATGCCCATGCTGCGCAGGAGCGGCACCGGGACGACGATGAGCGCGAGCAGCGAGATCGCCACGGTGCCGGCCGAGGCCATGACGGTGTGACCGGCGGTGCGGACCGCTTCGATGACGGCGTCGTGGTTCTCTCGCCCGTGGGCGCGCTCCTCTCGCCATCGGTTGACGATGAGCAGCGAGTAGTCGATCGCCACGCCCAGGCCGACGAGAGCGATGAGGAACTGCACGACGAAGCTGACGTCGGTGACGTAGGTGATCGTGAGGACGCACAGGAACGTCGACAGGATCGAGACCATCGCGACGAGCATCGGGACCAGTGCCAGGAAGGACGCGAAGACGAAGATGAGGATGAGGAGCGCACCGGCCGCACCGAGCAGGGTCTCGACGAGCAGGCTCGGGCCGCTCGTGTCACCGGTGTCGCCGGCCGCCAGCTCGAAGTAGCCCGTTGTCGCGATGTCGAAGCCGGTTGCCGTCCGCTGCTCCGCGAGCACCGGCTTGACGAGCTTGAACGACGGCTCCTGCGTGAAGCTGAAGAACTTCTTCTCCACCACGACGCCGTACGCCGTCCGCCCGTCCTTCGTCACGAACCCCGGGTCGTCGCTGTTGTGCGTGCCGATGACGCGGAAGCCGGGAAGCCCGTTCGCGACGGCGGCGAAGACCCCGTCGACCTTCGCCTGCTCCTGGGCGACGGTCCGACCCGCAGGCACGGTGACCGTGACGATCGACGAGCCCTCGTCCGGGCCGTTGCCGTAGGTGGAGACGATCGCCTTCTCGGTCTCGTAGCCGGGTTGGCCGGGCAGGGAGAAGTCGACGGTCAGCCGATCGACGGTGGTGGCCGAGGTGGCGCCACCGGCCACGAGCATGACGAGCCAGAAGACCGCGACCAGGGCGCGGTGACGGAGGACGAATCCGGCAAGACGTTCCACGGCGCATCCCCCTCATCGATACGACTCGCGCACGCTACCGAGACCGGATGTCCATCGCGAGACCTTTGGGTGTCGACGCGCGACTGGTCCGTTCGGGGGATGCCAGGCTGACCGACGTGACGACAGAGCGGCTCGGCTTCGCGCACCGCGGCGCGAGCGCGCACGCGCCCGAGAACACCCTGCGGGCGTTCCGGCTCGCGCTGGCCATGGGTGCGCCCGGGATCGAGACCGACGTCTGGATGACCGCGGACGAGGTCCCGGTGCTGCACCACGGCGGTTCGGTGCGGCGTCGTCCGATCGCGAGCACGCCGGCCGCCGAGCTCCCGCCGCTGGTGCCGTCCCTTGCCGATCTCTACGCGGCGTGCGGCACGGACGTAGAGCTGTCCCTCGACCTGAAGGACGGACGCGCCGCCGCCGCCGCCGTCCAGGTCGCGCAGTCCGCTGGTCACGACCTGTCGCGGCTCTGGCTCTGCGGCGGTGTCCAAGGCCCGCTGTCCTGGCGGCACGTCGACCCCGCGGTCCGGCTCGTCGCGGGCGTCGATCCACGACAGGCCCGGCCCTGGACGGATCAGCTGGCGCGGCTGCGTGACGGGGGGATCGATGCCGTCAACGTCCGGCATCGACGCTGGTCGAAGGCGCTCGTCGACAGCGTCCACGAGCATGGCCTGCTCGCCTTCGGCTGGGACGCGCAGTCGACGCGGAGGATCCGCGCTCTTTTCGCCCTCGGCTGCGACGCGGTCTACAGCGACCACGTCGACCGGCTGGTCTCCGTCCTGCGGGAGGAGCGGCCTAGCAGCCGGTGACGAGGTCGTCGTTGACGACCGTCGGCGGCACCCGGCGATGCGAGCCCGCTTCGTACGCCGCCGCGATGCGCAGCAGTTTCGCCTCGCTCCAGGCGGTACCCATGAACGAGATGCCGGTGGCGGTCTGCTCACTCACGAGCCCCGCCGGGACGATCACGGTCGGGTAGCCGGCCGACGCGCCTGCGTTGGCGTACGACGCACCCGGAGCGAGGATCGCGTCGAGGCTGTCCTTCGCGAGCGCGCCGTCGATGACCGCGCCCATCGCGGTCCGCAGCGCGAGTGACCCGGCGGACGCGGTGTTGGCTTCGCCCGGCATCGCGTCGGACGCCTGCAGCAGGCTCTGGCCGTACTTCACCTTGTCCGGGTGCTTGTCGTTGAAGGCGATGATGGCGGACAGGCTCTTCACCCCGCTGCGCGGCGTGGGGATCTCGGTCGTCAGGTAGTGGTTGAGGTTCGCCTTGAAGTCGTTCGGGATGAGCGCCAGCTCGGTCAGACCCGCGTTGCCGCCGTAGTCCACGACATCGGTCTCGACGAGCGTCGCTCCGAGGCGCTTCAGGTCGGTGAGCACTTGTGTGAAGACCTTCCCCCGCGCCCCGGTGGTCGGGAACGAGTCGGGGCTGTAGCCGAGACGGACGCCCTTCAGGGAGGCGCCACGCAGGCCCTTGAGGTAGTCGGTGGCGTGCTCGGACGCGGCTGCGGTCGCGGCGTCGCGCGCGTCGGTGCCCGAGACCGCGGTGAGCAGTGCCGCCGCGTCGGCGACGGTGCGTGTCATGGGGCCCGCGGTGTCGAATCCCTCGGCCAGCGGGATGATGCCGGCCCGGCTGACCAGCCCGCGGGTCGGCTTCACGCCGACGAGGCCGTTGACGTCGCTGGGCGACAGGATCGACCCCGAGGTCTCCGAGCCGAACGCACCGGCCGCGAACGCCATCGAGCCCGCCACACCGGATCCGGAGGACGAGCCGGACGGGTCGCCCATGGTGTAGGCGTTCTTCACCTGGCCGCCGAGGCTGGAGTAGCCGTTGGGCATGGACAGGTCGACCCAGTTGGCGAACTCGCTCAGGTTGGTCTTGCCCAGGATGATCGCGCCCGCCTTGCGCAGCCGCGCGGTCAGGAACGCGTCGGTCTTGGGGATGCTGCCCTCGAGCGCGATCGAGCCGGCGGTCGTGGGCAGGTCTGTGGTGCCGATGTTGTCCTTCAGCACGACGGGCACGCCGTGCAGCGGCCCTCGGACGTGCCCGGCCCGGCGCTCGGCGTCGAGGCGTGCGGCGTCCCGGAGGGCGCGCGGGTTGAGGGCCCGGATCGAGTTGGTGGGTCCGTCGTACGCCTTGATCCGGTTCAGGTACGCCGTCGTGAGCTGACGGCTGGTGAGCCGGCCCCCGGCCATCGCCTGCTGGAGGTCGGCGAACGAGGCCGTCTGCAGGTCGAGGCCCGCGACCCTGGCCCGGCAGTCGCCCGGCGGAGACCCGGCAGGGCCGCTCGAGGCGGCACCCGCGGTCGGGGCGAGCGCGGCCATCGCGGCGAGGACGGCGGAGGCGGTGAGCAGCGGCACGAGGCGCATGGGGACTGCTTCGCCGCTCGCCGGCAGGCTCCTGCCTGCCGCCTGGGTAGGGTCGAGAGGGTCTCCTCGCGGAAAGACGGTGCTGCAGTGCAGATCCCGTTCGTGTCGTCCCAGGGCGCAAGCCTGGGCATCGAGTGGGAGCTTGAGCTGGTCGACCTCGAGACCCGCCAGCTGCGCTCGGGTGCGACGGAGATCCTCGCCGAGATGTCGCCGGGCGGGGTGGAGCACCCGAAGGCCAAGCACGAGCTGTTGGAATCGTGCATCGAGGTCATCACCGGCGTCTCGCAGACGGTCGAGCAGGCGATGGCCGACCTCGCCGCGACGGTCGACGACGTCCGGGAGCAGGCCGACAAGCGCGGCCTGGGGCTGATGTGCTCGGGCTCGCACCCGATGACGGACCCCACGACGCAGACCATCAGTCCGAAGCCGCGCTACCAGCAGCTCGTCGACCAGATGCAGTGGCTGGCCCGCGACCTGCAGATCTTCGGGGTGCACGTCCACGTCGGCGTGCGGTCCCCGGACAAGGTCATCCCGATCGTCAACGCGCTCACGACGTACATCCCGCACTTCCTGGCGATCTCGGCGTCCTCGCCGTACTGGGTGGGTCACGACACGGGTCTCGCGTCGGCTCGCTCGAAGGTGTTCGAGCGGCTGCCCACGGCGGGGCTGCCGTTCCAGCTGTCGGGCTGGCCGCAGTTCGAGGACTACATGGAGACGCTCATCTCCACCAAGACGATCGGGTCGATCAAGGAGGTGTGGTGGGACATCCGGCCGCACCCGACCTACGGCACCGTCGAGCTCCGCATCTGCGACGGCCTGCCGACTCTCGGCGAGATCGGCATGGTCGCGGCTATGTCGCACTGCCTGGTCGACACGTTCGACCGTGAGATCGACAAGGGCTACACGCTGCCGATGCCGAAGGGCTGGGTGGTGCGCGAGAACAAGTGGCGCGCCGCGCGGTACGGGCTGGAGGCCGAGGTCATCTCCGGGGAGCACGACGTCACCCAGCCGATCCGGGAGTCGCTCCGCGAGCTCGTGAAGGGACTCAGCCCGGCCGCCGAGCGGCTGGGTTGCACCGAGCAGCTCGGGCTCGTGCTCGAGGTCATCGAGGGCGGCGCGTCGTACCAGCGGCAGCGCGCCGTGGCCGCCGCCAGCGGCGGTGACCTGACGGCTGTCGTCGACAGCCTGCTGACGGAGTTCGCCACGGGAGAGCGCACGGTGCTGCCCACGCAGGAGGCGGCGACCGCGACCACCGGTGTGCCCGGTGCGGCCGGCGCAGTGTCGTGACCACGACCGGCCCTGACATCGCGGCCGCGTGGCTCGACGGGCACGCGGCGGAGCTGTCCGCCATCCGGCGCCGGCTGCACGCAACGCCGGAGCTCGGTCGGCAGGAGTACGCGACCACCGCGCTCGTCGGCGAGCACCTGGAGCGGGCCGGCCTCTCGCCGAAGGTCCTCGAGGGCGGCACGGGTCTGGTCTGCGACGTCGGCTCGGTCGACGGACCGATCGTGGCTCTGCGCGCCGACATCGACGCGCTGCCGCTGCCCGACGAGAAGGACGTGCCCTACCGGTCGCAGGTCCCAGGTGTCTGTCACGCCTGCGGTCATGACGTGCACACGGCAGCGCTGGTCGGTGTGGGGCTTGCTCTTTCGGCGTACGCCGACCGTCTCCCCGGCCGGGTGCGCCTCATCTTCCAGCCGGCCGAGGAGGTCATGCCCGGCGGCGCCCTCGACGTCGTTGCAGAGGGTTGGATGGAGGACGTCGCTGCGATCTTCGCGCTGCACTGCGACCCCGCGCTCGAGGTCGGTCGCGTCGGTCTGAAGTCCGGGGCCGTGACCGCTGCCGCGGACACCGTTGAGGTGCGACTGACCGGTCCGGGCGGGCACACGTCCCGCCCGCACAACACCGTCGACCTGGTCCACGCGCTCGGCACCGTGGCGACCGGCCTGCCCGAGGCGCTCTCTCGGCTCGTCGACCCGCGTGCCGGGCTGTGCCTGGTCTGGGGTCACGTGTCGGCCGGCGTCGCGCGCAACGCCATCCCGCGCGAGGGCGTGCTGCAGGGCACGCTGCGGGTGCTCGACAAGACCGCATGGCAGGACGCGCCCGATCTCGTACGCCGGGTCGTGGCGGGCCTCGTCTCGCCGTACGGCGCACGCGCAGACGTCACCTACGTGCGTGGCGTGCCGCCGGTCGTCAACGACCCGTCGGCGACCTCGCTGCTGGCAGCGGCTGTGCAGACCGCGCTCGGTGCCGGGGCGGCCGTGGCCACGACGCAGTCCCTCGGCGGCGAGGACTTCGCGTGGTATCTCGACCACGTCCCGGGCTCGATGGCGCGGCTCGGGGTGAAGCCCCCCGGGCTGGAGCGGCCGGTCGATCTGCACCAGGGGCTGTTCGACGTCGACGAGGCATGCCTTGCGGTGGCGGTGCGCGTCCTCGTCACGGTCGCGGTGGCGGCGCTCACCACGTCGTGACGGGGCGGATGGCGCCGCCCGGCTGGCAGGTCTGGACGGCGCTCGGGCTGGTCTACGTCGTGTGGGGCTCGACGTACCTCGGCATTCGGTACGTCGTGGAGTCGCTTCCCGCGCTGCTCGCTGCCTCGGCGCGCTTCGGCCTGGCCGGCCTCCTGCTCGCGGCGTACCTCGTCGTTCGCCGCGGCCGCGCCGCGTTGCTCGCGTCGGGTCGCCAGTACGCCAACGCCGTGGTCGTCGGGCTGCTGCTCCTGCTCGGCGGCAACGGGGGAGTGGTGCTGGCCGAGGACCAGGGACTGCCCTCGGGACTGACCGCGCTGCTCATCGCGGTCGTGCCGCTCTGGGTGGTGCTGCTCCGGATGCTGGACCGAGACCGGCCGTCGTCGCGGACGGTTCTCGGAGTGGCCATCGGCTTCGTCGGGCTCACCGTGCTGCTCGGACCGGGTGCTCGGCCGGACGACGTCGGCCTCGGCCCGGCCGCTCTCATCGTCAGCTCGAGCGTGCTCTGGTCGGTCGGCTCCTACCTCGCCACGAGGCTCGACCTGCCGAGCGAGCCGCTGGTGGCCTCGGTCGCCGAGATGCTCGGCGGGGCGGTCGGGCTGGCGCTCTTCGGTCTCCTGCGCTCTGAGCGCGTCCACCTCGCGGACGTCGAGGCGTCCTCCGTCATCGCGTTCGCCTACCTCGTCCTCGTCGGCTCACTGGTCGGTTTCACGGCGTACTCATGGTTGCTCGGTGTCGCGCCGGTGTCGAAGGTCGCGACCTACGCCTATGTGAACCCGGTGGTGGCGGTCGTCCTCGGCGCGCTGTTCGTCGGGGAGGACATCACGGTCGCCTCCGTCGCCGGGGGCGCGCTGACCCTGGCCGCGGTGGCCGTGGTGGTCTCGCAGGAGGGTCTGCGCCGTCGCGCGGATCCGCTTGCGGTGCCGGCGGATGCGCCCGCTCAGATGCCCGACGAGCTGCAGGGCCGGGACCGCAGCTCGGCGACGTAGTCGTCGGGCGCGCCTGCAGCCTCGGCCGCGTCGGCGAGGACACCGAGGTAACGGGCTGACGGCAGCCCGCCCTCGTAGCCGTCCAGCACGTAGACCCAGGCGAGCTGGTCGCCTTCGAGCGTGGCGACCCGCACCTTGATCTTGTTGTAGAGCCCGGTGTCGGCACCCTCCCACGCGTCGAGCTCGCGGGCATCCATGTCGGTGACGTCGTAGAGCGCAACGAAGACGTGCTCGCCCGGGCCCTCGACGAGCGTCGCGAGGGCACCGTCCCAGCCGAGCTCTTCGCCCCCGAACGTCAGGCGCCAGCCCTCGATCCACCCCATGCCCGCTGCGGGGGAGTGGGGACAGCGCTGGAGCATCTGCGCCGGGTCGCAGTTGCTGCCGTACGCCGCGTAGAGCGCCATGGGCCGCAGACTATCGGCGGGCAAGTGGAACGATGGGCGCGTGACACGCATCGGGATCGTCGGCGGTGGGCCGGCCGGGTACGAAGCGGCGCTCGTGGCGGTGCAGCTCGGTGCCGAGGTGACGCTCGTCGACCGCGACGGTGTCGGCGGCCAGTGCGTCCTCGCCGACTGCGTTCCCTCGAAGACCTTCATCGCGACGAGCGAGGTCATGACCTCGATGTCGCAGGCCGAGCGGGTCGGGGTGCACGGTGCAGGGGCGGTCTCTGCCTCGGTGTCCGAGGTGCATGCGCGCGTGAAGTCCCTCGCCCTGCTGCAGTCGGCCGACATCACGCGTCGGCTGGGCAAGGACGGCGTGCGCATCTTGCACGGCAGCGCCTGCATGAAGGGGGCGGGCCGAGTCGAGGTCACGCTCAACGGCGGCGGCGAGGAGCTGGTCGAGGCCGACGTCATCCTGGTCGCGACGGGGGCGCACCCGCGGGTCGTGCCCGGGGCAGAGCCCGACGGCGAGCGCATCCTCGACTGGCGCCAGCTCTACGACCTGCCCGAGCTCCCCTCGCACCTGGTCGTCATCGGCTCGGGCGTCACCGGCGCGGAGTTCGCTTCGGCGTACCTCGCCATGGGTGTGCGGGTGTCTCTCGTGTCGTCGCGAGAGCGGGTGCTGCCCGGCGAGGACAGCGACGCGGCGGAGCTGCTGCAGCAGGTGTTCGAGCGTCGCGGCATGGACATCGTGCGCGGCCGTGCGGCACGGGTAGACCGTGTCGGCGACGGCGTGGTCGTGCACCTGCAGGACGGCTCGACGGTCGAGGGCAGCCATGCGCTGATGACGGTCGGGTCGGTGCCCAACACCTTCGGCCTGGGGCTCGAGGACATCGGCGTCGCGCTGAACGACACCGGCTTTGTGACCGTCGACCGGGTCTCGCGCACGACAGCGCCCGGTGTCTACGCGGCTGGCGACTGCACCGGGGTCCTCATGCTCGCGTCGGTCGCCGCGATGCAGGGCCGCATCGCGATGTGGCACGCGCTGGGCGAGGCGGTCGCGCCGATCCGGCTGGGCACCGTGTCAGCCAACGTCTTCACCGACCCCGAGGTCGCGTCCGTCGGTGTGACGCAGACGCAGGTCGAGTCGGGAGCCGTCCAGGCGCTGACCTTGACACTGCCGCTGGCGACCAACGCGCGCGCGAAGATGCAGGGGATCACCGACGGCTTCGTGAAGGTCTTCTGCCGGCCGGGCTCGGGCAGCGTGATCGGCGGCGTCGTCGTCGCGCCACGCGCCAGCGAGCTGATCCTGTCGCTGTCGCTCGCCGTGCAGAACGGCTTGACGGTGGACCAGGTGGCCCACACCTTCGCCATCTACCCGTCGCTGTCCGGCTCCCTGACCGAGGCCGCTCGCCAGCTGATGCTCCACGACGCCTGAGGTCCGCCCGTCAGCCTTTGATGTCGCAAATCGCGGTGCCGCTGGTGACGACCTCGCCGACGGCGGCCGACAGGCCGGTGATGGTGCCGGCCTTGTGAGCGTTGAGCGGCTGCTCCATCTTCATGGCTTCGAGTACGACGACGAGATCGCCCGCGGCGACGACGGCACCGTCTTCCACCGCCACCTTCACGATGGTGCCCTGCATGGGCGCGGTCAGTGCGTCGCCGGACGCGCCCGCCGCTCCGGCCTTGCTCCCGGTGCGCCGGGGGCCGGCCTTCTTCTGCGCGGCACCGGCAGACGCACCCAGACCGGCAGGCAGCGTGACCTCGAGCCGCTTGCCGCCCACCTCGACGACGACGGACTCGCGCGGAGCGGCCTCCTCCGCGTCGGCCCCGCCCCCGGCGTACGGCGGGATGTCGTTGTCGAACTCCGTCTCGATCCAGCGGTTGTGCACGGTGAACGGGTCGGACGTGAACGCCGGGTCGCGCACGACCTTGCGGTGGAACGGGATGAGCGTCGCCATCCCGTCGACCTCCATCTCGTCCAATGCCCTGGCCGCCCGCTGCAGAGCCTGCTCACGCGTCGCGCCGGTCACGATGAGCTTCGCGAGCAGCGAGTCGAATGCGCCCCCGATGACGGAGCCCGACTCGATGCCGGTGTCGACGCGGACCCCGGGACCGAGCGGCGGGACGAACCGCGTGACGGTGCCGGGCGCGGGCAGGAATCCCCGGCCGGGGTCCTCGCCGTTGATCCGGAACTCGAACGAGTGACCGCGCGGCTCCGGGTCCGTGAACGACAGTGCCTCGCCGTCGGCGATGCGGAACTGCTCGCGCACCAGGTCGACGCCGGTGACCTCCTCGGTCACGGGGTGCTCCACCTGCAGCCGCGTGTTGACCTCGAGGAACGAGATGAGCCCGTCCTGCGCGACGAGGAACTCGCACGTCCCGGCGCCGACGTACTTCGCCTCGCGGATGATGTCCTTCGAGGCCTTGTAGAGCTGTGCGGTCTGGGCTTCGGTGAGGAACGGCGCGGGTGCCTCCTCGACGACCTTCTGGTAGCGCCGCTGCAGGGAGCAGTCGCGGGTGCTGACGACGACGACGTTGCCGTGCGTGTCGGCGAGCACCTGGGTCTCGACGTGGCGAGGCTTGTCGAGGTAGCGCTCGACGAAGCACTCGCCGCGTCCGAAGGCAGCGACCGCCTCGCGGACCGCGGACTCGTAGAGCTCGGGGATCTCCTCCATGGTGCGGGCGATCTTCAGACCACGGCCGCCGCCGCCGAACGCCGCTTTGATGGCCACCGGTACGCCGTACTCCTCGGCGAAGGCGATGACCTCCTCGACGCCCTTCACCGGATCAGCCGTGCCGGGCGCGAGCGGGGCACCGATCTTCAGCGCGATGTGGCGGGCCGTCGTCTTGTCACCCAAGGCCGCGATGGCATCCGGTGACGGACCGATCCACGTCACGCCGGCGTCGATGACGGCCTGGGCGAAGGCGGCGTTCTCAGAGAGGAAGCCGTAGCCCGGGTGCACGGCGTCGGCGCCGGACTTCGCGACCGCGTCGAGGACCTTGTCGATGCGCAGGTAGGAGTCACCTGGCGTGGTCCCGCCGAGCGCGAGCGCCTCGTCGGCGACCCGGACGTGCAGCGCGTCGAGGTCGGGCTCGGCGTAGACCGCGACGGACAGCAGACCGGCGTCGCGGCAGGCGCGGGCCACGCGGACGGCGATCTCACCGCGGTTGGCGATCAGGACCTTGCGCACTGTCGGGGCTCCTAGCGGGGAAGGGACGAGGCGCGCCACGCGCCGGGACCGGGATGGAGGGCGGTGCGCAGGACCGGTCGCGACCAGAGCGACGGCGCGGGGTCTGGTGTGTCGACCGATGCAGCGGTGCGTGAGGTGAGCACGGCGACGAGCGCCGCGATCTCCTCGGTCGTCGCGTCACCGCGCACCACGCGCAGCAGCGGGCGCTCCCCGCCCGCGTCAGAACCGTTGAGCGTCAACGTTGCACCCGTCTTCTGACGCTCGGGAAGAGGGAGGCGCTCATAGGGGGATGTTCCCGTGCTTCTTGGCGGGCAGGGTCTGCCGCTTGGTCCGCAACTGGCGCAGCGCCTTGGCGACTTCGCGCCGGGTCTGCGACGGCTCGATGACCGCGTCGACGAAGCCGCGTTCCGCGGCGATGTACGGCGTCGCGAACGTGTCCTCGTACTCGACCATGTACGCCGCCCGTGCCGCGTCGGGGTCGGCTGCCGCGGCGATGTCCTTGCGGCGCACGATGTTGACCGCACCGAGTGCACCGACGACCGCCACCTGCGCGGTCGGCCACGCCAGGTTGATGTCTGCGCCGAGGTGCTTTGACCCCATCGCGACGTACGACCCGCCGTACGCCTTGCGGGTGATGACCGTGACCAGCGGAACGGTGGCCTCGCTGTAGGCGTAGAGCAGCTTGGCGCCGTGCCGGATGATCCCGGCGTGCTCCTGCCCGACGCCGGGCAGGTAGCCCGGGACGTCGCAGAAGGTCAGCACCGGCACGTTGAACGCATCGCAGGTGCGCACGAACCGTGCTGCCTTCTCCGACGCGTCGATGTCGAGCGTCCCGGCGAACTGCATGGGGTTGTTGCCGACGACGCCGATGCTGCGTCCCTCGATCCGGCCGAAGCCGCACACGATGGACGACCCCCAGAGCGCCTGGACCTCGAGGAACTCACCGTCGTCCAGCACCGCGGCGATGACGTGCTTCATGTCGTACGGCGCGTTGTTGCTGTCCGGGATGATCGTGTCGAGCTCGAGCAGCGGCTCCTCGGCGAGCGCGTCCGCTGCGTCGAAGACCGGCGGCTCCTCGAGGTTGTTGCTCGGCAGGTAGCTCAGCAGCGTCTTGGCCAGCTCGAGGCACTCGTCCTCGTCGGGACTCATGAAGTGCGCGACGCCGCTCTTGCTGTTGTGGGCGCGGGCACCGCCGAGGTCCTCGATCGTGATGTCCTCACCGGTGACCGTCTTGATGACGTCAGGACCGGTGATCATCATCGCCGAGCCACCGTCGACCATCAGGTTGAAGTCGGTCAGCGCCGGTGAGTAGACGTGCCCGCCCGCGCAGTTGCCGAGGATGAGGCTGATCTGCGGGACGACGCCGGACGCGAGCACGTTGCGGTAGAAGATGTCGCCGTACAGCGCCAGGCCCATGATCCCTTCTTGGATCCGGGCGCCCGACCCCTCGTTCAACCCGACAACGGGGCAGCCGGTCTTGAGGGCAAGGTCCATCACCTTCACGATCTTCTCGCCGTAGACCTCGCCGAGCGCGCCGCCGAACACCGTCGCGTCCTGGCTGAAGACGCACACGGGGCGTCCGTCGACGGTGCCGTAGCCGGTGATGACGCCGTCGCCGGTCGGCCGGTTCTTCTCGATCCCGAAGTCGAGGGCGCGGTGTCGCGTCAGCGCATCGGTCTCGACGAACGAGCCCTCGTCGACGAACTGCTCGATCCGCTCGCGTGCGGTGCGCTTGCCGGCAGCCCGCCGCTTCTCGACCGCTGCCTCCGACGCGGGATGCAGCGCGAGCTCGTTACGGCGGCGCAGCTCGGCCAGCTTGCCGGCGGTCGTGTGGATGTCGGGGGCCCCGGGAGCGGCGTCGGCGGTCACGCCACGAGGTTAGTCGGGCGCTCTGGCACGCTGGGCCGGTGTACGACGACCTCGCCCGCCCCCCCTTGCGCGCGGCCTCCCTGAGGCGGGCGCTCGCTCCGGACGGTTGGCGGGTCGAGGTCGTCGAGCAGGCCGGTTCGACGAACGCCGTGGTCGCCGAGCGGGCTCGCGGCGGCGAGCCGGCCGGGCTGGTGGTCGTCGCCGAGCACCAGACCGCCGGACGTGGCCGGCTGGACCGCACCTGGCTGTCACCGGCCCGTGCCGGGCTGACGTTCTCCGTGCTGCTGCAGCCCCAGCTCGCGGCGGCGGACCGGGCCTGGCTGCCGCTGCTCGCGGGCGTGGCCGTCGTCCGTGCCGTGCGCGACCAGGCGATGGTCGACGCCGTCCTGAAGTGGCCCAACGACGTGCTGGTCGAGGGCCGCAAGCTGGGCGGCCTGCTCGCGGAGACGGTGAGTCCGGGTGGCGTCGTGGTCGGCATCGGGCTGAACGTCACGACGACCCGCGCCGAGCTACCGGACGACAGGTCGACGTCGCTGCGCCTGGAGGGGGCGGTGACCAACGACCGCGACATCCTGCTCCGGGCGGTGCTGCGGGAGCTGTCGGCGGTCTTGGCCGACGTCGCCGGCAGTCGTAGGGAGTACGCCGAGCTGTGCTCGAGCCTCGGTCAGCTCGTCCGCGTCGAGCTGCCCCACACGTCGATCGAGGGGACGGCGGAGCGCGTCGACGACGTCGGCTGGCTGGTGGTGGACGGCACGGCGTACGGCGCGGGCGACGTCGTGCACCTGCGCTCCGTCAGGTGACCGTGAGCGGCTTGTCGTCGACGAACGTCTCGCTGCCGTCCTTCGCGGAGGACTCGAAGGCCCGCAGGACGTAGTCGCCCGGCGGGATGTCCGCCTTCGCCGACCACGGCCCGCGCCCCGGCGCGCCCATCGCGGCGTTCGTGAAGCCGGCCTTCACGACCTTGCCGCCTTGCCTGAGCTCCCAGGAGACGGTCGCCTCGAAGACGCTCGCCTCGCCGCCGAACGTGCCGCCCCGGGCGACCCGTCCGTTGGCAGGCGTCAGGATCCACACCGGAGCCAGCTCGATCGCCGCCTGCCCCCGGGTCATAGGGCGCGAGGTGTCGACGTGGCCCCAGAGGGAGTCGACGCGCTTGCCCTCGACGAGCAGCTGCACCGACGTCACGTGCGGGTCGGCGGCCGTCGCCGTCCACACGAGCTGCTGGAGGGTGCTGCTCTCGAAGGCAGCGCCACCGCGCACGGTCTGCGCCTCCTTGGACAGGTCGACGACGGCGGTCGAGCCCTCCATGCGGACACCGAGGACGCGGGTGCCCTTGGCCCACAGCGACGTGTAGTCCTCGTCCTGCGGGGGCTCGGTCAGCATGGCGGTGACGGCGTCGCGCACGACCCCGGTTGTCGCCGGACGCCGGTGGAACTCGCGGTAGAGGCGCGGCCCGTTGGTCGTGTCGCGCAGGTAGTAGATGGCGCGCGCGCTGGTGCCCGCGGAGCTCGGCGACGCCGACCCGGCGGCCGGCGACGACGGCGTCGCTGGGTCGGCAGAGGCGGACGGCTGGGGGGTCTGGTCGACGGCGCTCGGCGTACTGCTGCCGGCACAGCCCGCGGTGAGCACCGCGAGGGCGAGGAGTGGGACGGAGCGGTGCATGGCGGCCTCCGAAGACGCAGGAACACTGGTACGACGCGCAGGATGGGCTGCAGGTTGACACTGATCTGCGCCAGACTCCGGGACATGGGCTACCCGACGAAGCTGCTGGCCGAGGACGAGACCCTCATCCACGACCTCCATCCGCACTGGAAGGCGCTGATCGCGCCCACGGTGACGCTCGTGCTCGTGCTCGGCATCAGCGGGTTCGTCGCCGCTGCGATCCCGGACGGGGAACGGCAGCGCGTGCTGCGGCTGGGGGTGCTCGTCGTGGGCCTCCTGCTGCTCGGCTTCTACTCGCTTCGCCCGTTCCTGCGCTGGATCACGACGCACTTCGTCATCACGGACCGGCGGGTGCTCGTGCGCACCGGCATCTTGGCTCGGACCGGCCGCGACATCCCGCTCTCGCGCATCAACGACATCACCTTCAGCCACACCTTCGTGGAGCGGATGCTCGGCTGCGGCACGCTCGTCGTCGAGTCGGCGGGTGAGCGCGGCCAGGTCACGCTCGCCGACGTCCCGCGCGTCGAGCGGGTGCAGCGCGAGCTCTACGACCTGGTGGAGCGGACGGACAACCGGCTGCGCGGCGTCAAGGAGGAGTGAGGCCGGCGTCGGGCTTCACCACCGCGCCGTCGATGTCCCGGGACGGGTCGAACGGTGGCCAGTCGCCCTGCGGGGCGCGCACCTGCTCGTAGTGGTCCATCTGACGCCGTGCGCCGGCAGCCTCGCCCGGACCGCCGGCATTTGCGCCGATTCCTGACAGCACGGCGACCACCCCGGCGCCGATGCAGATCGCCGCGGCGAGCCCCCCACGAGGCAGCACGAACGCCGACAGCAGGAACGCCACGGTCGCGGCGGCGCGCAGCGAGTAGTAGGTCACCTGCCGGCGCCGTCGGGACATGGTTCGACGGTACGCCGCTCCTGCCCCTCGTCGATCGCCGTAACCTGCGCCCATGTCGGCAGAGGAGCTGGAGGCGGCCCTGCTCGGTGCACCAACGACGCTGACCAGCGACGAGGTGGCGGCGCTCGCCGGAGTCGACCTCGACGACGCGCGGGCGATCTGGGCCGCGCTCGGCTTCCCGCACGTGCAGCCGGAGGTCGCCGCGTTCACCCGTCGGGACGTCGAGGCGCTGCAGACCGCCTTCGCGCTCCGCGACAGCGGGATGGTGGATCCCGACACCCTGCTGATGCTGGCCCGCTCCATGGGACAGGGGCTGGCGCGCCTCGCCGAGGGGCAGGTCGAGGTGCTGCGGGGACGGGCCGAGGGCCTCAGCGTCGACGAGGCCAGGGCGGTGGCGATCGACGTCGCCGGCGAGGCGATTCCCGGGCTCGAGCAGCTGATGGTCCTGGTCTGGCGGCGACAGCTGGCCGCCGCCACCGCTCGGTCACTCGCCGCGATCGGCGGCGAGCATCCCGTGCTGGCCGTGGGGTTCGTGGACATCGTCGGCTTCACGCAGACCAGCCGCGAGTCGGACGCGACCGCCCTGCAGCGACTGCTGGAGCGGTTCGAGCGCGAGACGTCGCTGCGTGTCACGGCGGGTGGTGGCCGGGTCATCAAGATGCTCGGCGACGAGGTCCTCTTCGTGACCGAGGACGTCCGTGCGGCGGCGGAGGTCGCGCTGGAGACCGTCGCCGCGCACGAGCAGGACGAGTCACTGCCGCAGGTCCGTGCCGGCGTCGCGCTCGGGCCGGTCCTGGTTCGGCTCGGGGACGTGTTCGGCGAGCCGGTCAACCTGGCGAGCAGGCTCACGGCTCAGGCGCGTGCGGGCACCGTGCTCGTGGACCGAGAGGCCGCAGCTGCCCTGCGCCAGGACTCGACGTACGCGCTCGTCCCGCTCGAGCAGCGCTCGGTGCGCGGATACCGCGCCCTGCGTCCGCACGTGCTCCGGCGGGCGACATAACCTGACAAGCATGAGCGACCTGCCCGGGCGGATCAGCCTGCGTGAGGTCGGCCCCCGTGACGGCTTGCAGAACGAGGCGCCGGTCCCCACCGAGTCCAAGGTCGCGCTCATCGACGCCCTGTCGCGGACCGGCGTCGGCCGCATCGAGGCGGTCTCCTTCGTCCACCCGAAAGCCATCCCGTCCATGGCCGACGCCGCCGAGGTCTGGTCGGCCGTGGAGAAGTCGGCCGCCGTCCGCTACTCCGCGCTCGTCCCCAACCTGCGGGGCGCGCAGCGCGCTCTCGAGGCCGGGTTCCGCGAGATCGAGGTCGTCGTTTCCGCGAGCGACACCCACAACCGCAAGAACGTCAACCGCAGCACCGACGAGTCGCTCGATGACATCGCCGAGCTCCTGCAGTCGGCGCACGCGGCCGGCGCCACCTGCCAGGTCATCGTCTCCACCGCGTTCGGCTGCCCGTACGAAGGTGACGTCCCGGTGTCGCGGGTGCTCGACGTCGCCGGTCGGGCCCTTGCCGACGGCGCCGACGGGATCTCCTACGGCGACACGACCGGGATGGCGACACCGTCTCGGGTCACCCACCTCGTCGGCGAGACGCGGCTGCGCTTCCCCGACGCCGACCTGAACCTGCACTTCCACAACACCCGCGGGACCGGGCTGGCTAACGTCCTCGCGGCTCTGCAGCTCGGCGTCGTCGACTTCGATGCCTCGGTCGGCGGCCTCGGTGGCTGCCCCTACGCGCCTGGCGCCACCGGCAACGTCTGCACCGAGGACCTCGTGCACATGGTCGAGGACATGGGTGTCGACACCGGTATCGATCTCGACGCGCTGCTCGAGGCGGCCCGCGAGGCCGAGCGGCTCGTCGGCCGCACCCTTCCCTCCCAGGTCCTCCGAGCGGGTCCTCGCACCCGGCTCACGTCGCTGTCTTAAGGAGAGCTGCATGTCCCTTCCCGACCTCGAGGTCGAGACCCTGCACGACGAGCGGACGACGTTCGGCGCCCTCATGGGTGAGCGCGCCACTCTCGTCGTCAACGTGGCGTCGAAGTGCGGCTTCACGAACCAGTACGCCGGGCTCGAGAAGCTGCACGCGGAGAAGGACGGCCTCGCCGTCGTCGGCGTGCCGTCGAACCAGTTCGGCGGGCAGGAGCCCGGCAGCGCGGAGGAGATCGCGGAGTTCTGCTCGACGACCTACGGCGTCAGCTTCCCGCTGCTCGCGAAGACCGACGTCAACGGCGCCGACCGGCACCCGTTGTTCGAGGACCTCACGACGTACGCCGACGAGGACGGGCACGCCGGCGACGTCCGGTGGAACTTCGAGAAGTGGCTGCTGTCAGGCGACGGCAAGGTGATCGGCCGCTTCGGCACCGGCACGAAGCCCGAGGACCCGAACCTCGTCGCGGCGATCGACGCCGCCATCAACTAGCAGCTTGCCCCCGGCAGATCAGCTGATGTAGCGCGTGTAGTCGAACGGTCGTCTTCGTCGACTCAGTCCCTCGGGGCTGGTCCACAGCACTGATCCGTCGGCGAGGCGTTCGAAGGTCCAGCCGGAGTGGGTCTTGAGCCGGTGGTGCCAGCGGCACATCGCGCCGCAGTTGTCCTCGCTGGTGGCGCCGGACGGCCAGGGGATGGCGTGCTCGCCGTCGCATCGCAGGGCGGGCTGCCCGCAGCCGGGCGCGGTGCAGGTGCGGTCACGCAGGACGACGTGCCGATCGAGGTCGGCCGGCAGCCGGTAGACGGTGCTGCCGTAGTCCAGGGGGTGGGTCCGGTAGGGCGCCGTCAGCAGCTCCTGCACGGCTGGCTCCATTGGTGAACCGGCTGGCAGTGTGACGGTCAGCTCTGCGTCGAGGAGCTGGCCATCGTTGTCGACGACGAGCCGGCGCAGGATCACCCGGCCTTGCGCCATCCGCCGCACGACACTTGCCGGCACCGCTCCGAAGGTGGAGATCTCGCCCGGCACGTCGGCAGTCCCGAGCAGGCTGTCCACGCCGATGACGGCCCACAGGGTCGAGTTGAGCCGGCGACCGCGGCGGGCGAGGGCGCGCCGGGCCCGACGGGGAGCCAGCGGCACGACCACGGACTCCGGGTCACGGTCTGGGGCGGGGTCTGGGGCGGGGTCTGGGGCGGTGGTCGGCCCGGGCTGCCCGCGCAGCTGCGCGACCTGCACGACCACGTGAATCTCCACCTCGTCGCCAGCAACGCCCGCCGCGGTCGTCGGCGGCCCTGCCGGTGTGGGAGTGGCTGCGGGATCTGGCGTCGGTTCGGGACGCGATGGGGATGTCGGAGAGAGCCCTGTTGCGGGCGATTCCACGAGCGCGTCGGACCTCAGATCGGGCTGCTGCCCGCGCCCTGCGGTCCGGCCCGATGCCGCCTCCGCCGGGTCCGTCATCTCGGGTGATCGCTTGCGTCGTGAAGCCGTCGCCTCGGCCGGCGGGGCCGCTCCGGCCGGCTCTGGCTGCTCCCAGTCGTCGTCGCTCGTGGCCGGGGTATCGGGGCGTCGGCGGGGGTCGTTGGCCGCGGGCATGCCGGTGATCGACTCGACGAGCGCGTCAGCGAGCCGGGCCGGTCGGCCCCGCGGGTCGTCGGGTTGCGCGATCTCGTCGGCGCGCCGGCATAGCACCTCCCACGCAGCCGCAATGTCTTCCGGCGGGAGATCGGCGAGCATCCGGCCCATGCCGTCGCGATCGGTCCAACGGGCAACCTGACGCCCCGCCACCTTGCGCTCGTGTCGTTGCTGCGCAGCTTCCGGACAGACCGCTTGTCGTGCACGGTCCAGGGCTCGCCGGAACTCGGCGATGGTCTGGCCGGGGGCGTCGGTGATGACCCGCTCCTCAATCAAGCCGGCTTCGTGGTCGTCGAGGTCGGAGGTCATCTCGATCAGACCCCACACGTGACCGCGACTGATCTGGCCGCGCTGGAGCAGGCCGAGCGTCGAGGCGAACAGCGTGAACAGTCGTCGCGAGACGGCCTGGACGTTCTTGGCACCGTGCGCCGACAGCCCGAGGGCGTGTCGGACCCTTTCGAGGTTGTCGCGCTCCGGACTGTCGCTGCAGGCGAACGGCTGCGCCGCGCCGTACAGCATCGCCTGTGCCCAGGAGACGTGCCGGTCCCATGCCTCGAGCACCACGGATTGCAGCAGCCGGTCGTCCGTGGCCGGCAGGGAGAGCAGCAACGACGCCGACTCCGGGCCCGGAGGCAGCAGTGGGATCAGCTCGATGGACTCGGCGATGGCCGCGTCGCCTCCGAGCCGCACGCGGCGCGTGAGGCTCGAGAGGTCAGGCGGTGTGGCCGGGCATTCGCTCATATGTTCGAATCATGCCACGATGTGTTCTGCTCCGCAACACCAAAAGCCCTGCTGTGTATAGGAATTTCTTATCCACAGCCCGCGTCCGGTTCCGCTTCGGGAGGTGTCGGAGATGAACGCGATGCGCCTGAAGGCTGCTAGTGGTGTGTCTCAGTTTTGGCTGACTGATTCCTGACGGTCTCGAGGGCGACGCGTCCGCGTCGGACTTTCTCGTGGATGGACTCGGCTGTCGCTGTCCAGACCAGTGGCTTCGGGTCGTTGTTGGTGACGCGCAGGTAGTCCTCGATCGAGCCGATGAGGTCCGGGACGCTGGGAAAGCTGCCTCGTCGGATGTTCTTGTCGGTGAGCTCGCGGAAGAACCGTTCGACCAGGTTCAGCCAGCTCGACGACGTCGGGGTGAAGTGCAGCTGGAACCGCTTGTGCTTGCTGAGCCACTTCACGGTCTCGGGATGCTTATGGGTCTGGTAGTTGTCCAGGATCAGATGCACCTGGAGGCCCTTGGGGACGTTCCGGTCGATGGTCCGCAAGAAGATCAGGAACTCTTCGTGCCGGTGCTTGGGTAGGCACTGGCCGAAGACCTTCCCGGTCGCAACTGGGTCTAGTTCGGGCAGGGTGGGCCTTGTGGATGCCTACGTAGAGACAGAGCGCCTGACCCTCCGCCGCTTCACGCCCGACGACGCGGACTTGCTCATCGAACTCGACAGCGACCCAGCGGTCATGCGGTACCTCCCCGGCGGCGGCGAAGCGACCACCGCGGAGGAAGTGCGCGAGCTCGTCCTCCCGTACATCCTGTCCGGGTACGAGAAGTGGGACGGCAACTTCGGGCTGTTCGCCGCTTATGCAAAGGACAGCGGCGACTTCGTCGGCTGGTTTCACCTGCGCCCGGAGCAGGGGGCACCGCAGGACGAGGTCGAACTTGGCTACCGGCTGCGGCAGGCTGAATGGGGCAAGGGCTACGCCACTGAAGGCGGCCGGGGCCTAGTGGACAAGGGCTTCACGGACCTTGACGTGCGCCTTGTTTGGGCCGCGACGATGACAGCGAACGTCGCGTCGCAGAAGGTCATGGAGAAGATCGGAATGACGCTCGCCGAGAAGATCCCCACGCCACCGGACATGCAGATGTGCAAGGGCGCCGAGCGCGGCGGCGTGCTCTACCAGATCGACCGAGAGGGATGGAAAGCGGCGGTAGTAACAGGCGGCTAGGGAGTCTCACCTGTGGACGGGCGCCCGGGTGGTTGCGTCGGTGTACCTCGAGGCGGCCGATGTGCTGCCCGAGACAGCCGCCGCTGTGCAACGCAGCTGGCCCGCGCCAGGTCAGGGCGCGAGGGCGAGTTGCAGCACCCGCGCCGCATCGCCGGTGGTGCGGACCCGCGGGTCTCCTGGGTCGACGCGGTGCCAGAGCAGCAGCAGCAACGTCTCCGCCGAGCCCTCGGCGCGGGCGGTGGGCTCGCCGTCGCCCAGAACCCACTCCCCACGTGTGTCGGTGGCGTGCAGCTGCAGTGTCGCCGCCAGTGGCGGGATCCGACCGAGCTTCACCTGGCGAGGTGTCATCAGGTCGACCACCTCGCTCACCCCGTCGGCCGCGAGCTGCGCGGCGATGCGTCCGGGCTCGCCCGTCGCCCGCTCGGCGTCCCATCGGTGCACGACCGTCTCTAGGGCCTGCCGACGCAGCCAGAACCCGGCCGTGCGGTCCGTCGTAAAGGACCAGCACTCGCGGGCGGGATCGGCCGCGCCCAGCGTCGTGATCAGCCGGTCGGCGCCCTCGGCGAACCACTGGGCGAGGTCGGGGACGTCGTGCTCCTCCTCGCGGCCTCGGTCTCCGGTGGCGACGATCTGCTCGGCCCACCGGTGCACGCTGCCCAGGTGCTCGACGAGCCCGCGCAACGTCCACCCGGGGCAGGCGGCGACCGGCTCGGTCAGGTCCGCGCGATGCAGGACGTCGAGCACGGCATCGACGTCGGCGCGTAGGTGCGCGAGGTGGTCGATCACGCGGCGACCACCCTCCGGTCGGCGGCCCGGGACACGAGCAGCATCACCACCCCGGAGATGCACGACGACACGAGGCAGAACGTCCAGAGCGCCCCTTCGCCGAGGTGCGCGAGCAGCTGCGTGCCGACCGCGGGTGCGAGGAACGCGGAGATCCCGTAGGACATCCCGAACACGCCCATATAGCGGCCGCGCAGGTGCGGCGGCGACATGGTGGCGACGAGCGCTCCGAGCTGTCCGGCGGCGAGGATCTCGCCGACCGTCCAGACGGTGACCGCGAGCATGTGCATGGGGATCGTGTCAGCCAGCGTGGTCAGCCACAGGCCCACGCCGATGATGACGCCGGACGCGAGAAGAGGAATGCCCCGGTCGACCCGCCCGAGAGCGCCGAGGAACACCGGCTGGAGCGCCACGATCAGCACGCCGTTCAACGCGATGATGGCGCCGTAGCCCCCAGTCCCAAGCCCGTCGTGGGCGACGGCGAGCGGCAGCGTGTAGAACGCCTGCATGTAGGCGATCGCCCCGAGGATGATGCCGACGACAAGGGCGAGCATCAGCCGGTCGCTGAGCACGTCCGCGAACGACCCCGACGACTGGCCGCGCCGCTCGGGCATGGTCTCCGGGACGAGCCGCAGCACCACCACCGCGAAGACGAGGGCTGTCGCCGCGTCTCCGGCGAACAGCAGCCAGTAGCTCTTGTCGGCGAGGTAGCCGCCGAGCAGCGTCGCCACCGCGAAGCCGAGGTTGAACGACCAGAACATGAGGGCGAACGCGCGGGGCCGCAGCTCCGGCGCTACCAGATCGGCGATCGCGGCGTTCGCGGCCGGCCGGTAGATGTCGGCCGCGACGCCGAAGAGGAACGCCGTGATGCACAGCGCAGGAAGCCCGTGTGCGGCGCCCAGGGCCAGGAGCGCCGCGGCAGCTGCCGCCGAACCGCCGGCCATGGTGCGCCGCCGCCCGATCCGGTCGGCGAGCAGGCCGCCCACCGGCTGGCTGACGGCGGAGCCGAACCCCATCGCGGTCAGCACCGCTCCGGCCTGCGCGACGGAGTACCCACGCTCCTGGGTCAGGAACAGGGCCAGGAACGGCAGGACGAACTGCCCGAGCCGGTTGACGAGCGAGCCGGACCAGAGCGCCCAGAAGGGGCCAGGCAGGCCGCCGACCCGCGACGCCCACCACGAGGGTGCGACGGAGACGGTCGGGGGGACGGGGACGCTCATGGGGCCACCCAAGCACGCATGGCAGGCTTGCCCGTCGTGACCACTCCTTCTGACCTCGAGCACGAGCGCGGGCACGAGCACCTGGCCGACCTCCGCGCCACCGTCGAGCGAGGCGGCGCGCCGAAGTACCACGAGGCCAACGCCGGCAAGGGCAAGCTGTTCGCGCGCGAGCGGGTCGCGTTGCTCGTGGACGACGGCTCCTTCGTCGAGGACGGGCTCTACGCCAACGTCCTGGCGGGGGACCTTCCCGCCGACGGCGTCGTCACGGGGACGGCCACGGTCGACGGCCGGCCGGTCTGCGTGATGGCCAACGACTCGACCGTGAAGGCCGGCTCCTGGGGCGCCCGGACGGTCGAGAAGATCATTCGCATCATCGAGACGGCGTACCGCCTCGGGGTGCCCATGGTGTGGCTCGTCGACTCGGCGGGCGCCCGCATCACCGACCAGGTCGACCTGTTCCCCGGCCGTCGCGGCGCCGGCAAGATCTTTCACACCCAGGTGCGCGCGAGTGGGTCGATCCCGCAGGTGTGCGCGCTGTTCGGTCCGTCCGCCGCCGGCGGCGCCTACATCCCGGCGTTCTGCGACGTCGTCATCATGGTCGAGGGCAACGCCTCGATGTACCTCGGCTCGGACCGCATGGTCGAGATGGTGACCGGCGAGAAGACGACCCTCGAGGCGATGGGCGGCGCGGCCGTCCACTGCAAGGAGTCCGGCGTCGGTCACTTCCTCGCGAAGACCGAGCAGGACGCCATCGCGACGGTGCAGCGCTACCTCTCGTACTTCCCGAGCAACTGGCGGCAGCAGCCTCCGTCCGTCTTCCCGGCCCCGCCGAAGGACGTCGACCTGCGCGCGCTCGTCCCCGCGAGCGAGCGGCAAGCCTTCGACATGCGCCGCTACGTCAGCGGCCTCGTCGACGACGGATCGTGGCTCGAGGTGCATGCGCTCTGGGCTCGTGAGCTGACGGTCGGCTACGGCCGCATCGACGGTCAGGTCGTCGGCGTGGTGGCGAACAACCCGATGTTCAAGGGCGGCGTCCTGTTCGTCGACACGGCCGACAAGGCGACCCGGTTCGTGCAGACCTGTGACGCGTTCAACATCCCGTTGCTGTTCCTGTCCGACGTCCCCGGCTTCATGGTCGGTTCCGTCGTGGAGAAGCAGGGCATCATCCGGCACGGCGCGAAGATGATCACCGCGATCAGCGAGGCGACGGTCCCGAAGATCAGCATCATCGTGCGCAAGGCGTACGGCGCGGGGCTCTACGCGATGGCGGGCCCCGGCTTCGAGCCCGACGCCTGCCTCGCGCTGCCGACCGCGAAGATCGCCGTCATGGGCGCCGAGGCCGCGATCAACGCCGTCTACGCCAACAAGATCGCGCAGCTGCCGGAGGACGAACGAGAGGCCTTCGTCGCGCAGAAGCGGGACGAGTACGAGCTCGACATCGACGTCGTGCGGCTCGCGTCCGAGCTCGTGATCGACGGCATCGTCGAGCCGGAGCACCTGCGGGACGAGCTGATCCGGCGCTATGCCGTGCTGCGCGACAAGGACCGGTCGTTCTCCCGCCGCCGGCACGGCATCACGCCGGTCTGACCCCCTCGACGGGAGCGTGGATCGTCCCGTCCGCCACGTCCTCGAGAACGGCCACCGCCGCCGGGTCTCCGTCGATCGCCGCCGCCTCGACCGCCAGCGGGGCGGCCCACACGAACCGGCGGTAGGACCAGAAGCGGAACGACGTCCCGAGGACGAGCCCGAACCCGTTGGCGGCGATGTTGTCGGCGAGCTTGCTCTCGAAGCCCAGCACGTAGTGCGAGATGCCGAGGCAGCCCACCGCGATGACGAGGCCGACGGCGTTGAGCGCGAAGAACAGCGCGTACTCCCGGCGCACGCTGCTGCGCTGCCGGTGCCGGAAAGACCACGCCCGGTTCAGCACGAACGCGACGGTGGCAGCCACCACGGTGGAGATCACCTTGGCGGTCAGCGGCTTGTGCGGCGCGAGGTGCAGGACGACGTTGAACAGCGAGACGTCGACGACGAACGCGAGCGCGCCCACCGTGCCGAACTTCGCCAGCTCGTGGAAGGCGGCAGCCACCCGGCCGGCCAGGCCGGCATAGACGGACCGCAGCATCACAGCAGTCTACCGGCGCGTGGGATCATCGTCGGGACACCGAACCAGGAGGGCTCGTGCTCGACACCCGGCTCAGCGAGGAGCAGGAGCAGCTGCGCAAGACCGTCGAGGCCTTCGCCCGCGAGGTGGTGGCTCCGGTCGCGGCCCATCACGACGCGACGAAGACCTTCCCCTACGACGTCGTCCGCCAGATGGGGCAGATGGGGCTGTTCGGCCTGCCCTTCCCCGAGCAGTACGGCGGCATGGGCGGCGACTACTTCGCCCTCTGCCTCGCGCTGGAGGAGCTCGGCCGCGTCGACCAGTCGGTCGCGATCACGCTCGAGGCCGGTGTGTCTCTCGGGGCGATGCCGGTCTTCCGCTTCGGAACCGAGGAGCAGAAGCAGGAGTGGCTGCCGATGCTCTGCTCCGGTGAGGCGCTCGGAGCCTTCGGGCTGACCGAGGCCGGTGGCGGCAGCGACGCCGGTGCGACCCGCACGACGGCCAAGCTCGATGGCGGGCAGTGGGTCATCAACGGCTCGAAGGCGTTCATCACCAACTCCGGCACCGACATCACCAAGCTCGTCACCGTCACGGCCGTCACTGGGGAGAGGAGCGACAGCCGCAAGGAGATCTCCAGCATCCTGGTCCCGGTGCCCGCCAAAGGCTTCACCGCGGAGCCGTCGTACAACAAGGTTGGCTGGCACGCCTCGGACACGCACCCGCTCTCGTTTGACGACGTGCGCGTCCCGGAGGAGAACCTCCTCGGTGTCCGCGGCCGCGGCTACGCCAACTTCCTGCACATCCTCGACGAGGGCCGGATCGCGATCTCCGCGCTCTCGACGGGTGCCGCGCAGGGCTGCGTGGACGAGAGCGTGAAGTACGCCAAGCAGCGAGAGGCCTTCGGCAAGCCGATCGGGCAGAACCAGGCCATTGCCTTCAAGATCGCTGAGATGGAGGCGCGGGCCCACGTCGCGCGCTGCACCTACTACGACGCGGCCGCCCGGATGCTGGTCGGGCAGCCGTTCAAGAAGCACGCCGCGATCGCCAAGCTCGTCTCGTCGAACGCGGCGATGGACAACGCCCGTGACGCCACGCAGATCCACGGCGGCTACGGCTTCATGAACGAGTACCCCGTCGCCCGGCACTACCGCGACTCGAAGATCCTCGAGATCGGCGAGGGCACCAGTGAGGTCCAGAAGATGCTCATCGCCCGCGAGCTCGGGCTGTAGATGTCTGCAGAGAGATGGATCGAGCTCGACGGTGCGGTCAACGTCCGTGATCTCGGCGGCCTCCCGACCGTGGACGGCGGTACGACGAACGCCGGTGTGCTGATCCGCAGCGACAACCTGCAGGGACTCAGCGACAAGGACGTCCGCCGGCTCGTGGACGACTACGGCCTGACGACCGTCCTCGACCTGCGGACCCCTACCGAGGTGCGCCTGGAAGGTCCGGGTCCGCTGGTGACCGAGGGGCTGCGGCACGTGAACCTCGACCTGATCCCGACCTGGGACGTCGCCGAGGGCGCCTCGGAGCGCATCGTCCCGCACGAGCAACGGGAGGAGGGCGACCTGTCGCACTTCTACCTGACCTACCTCGACCAGATGCCGCAGTCCGTCGTGGACGCGCTGCGGGTGCTCGCGGATCCAGCCACCGGTCCGGTCGTCGTGCACTGCGCCGCGGGCAAGGACCGCACCGGCGTCATCGTCGCGCTCGCGCTGCACGTGGCCGGTGTGGACCGCGCCGAGATCGTCGCCGACTACGCCCTGACCGGCGAGCGCATCGAGGCCGTCCGCGACCGGCTCGCGGCCTCGCCGACCTACGCCGAGGACATGAAGAACCGGCCGATCGACGACATGCGACCGCATGCGCTGTCGATGCGGCACTTCCTCGACCGGCTCGACGAGCGTGGCGGGGCGGTCGCCTGGCTGACGGAGCAGGGGTTCGGACCGGACGAGCAGGCGGCCCTGCGCGGGCGGCTCATCTCGTGACCGAGCGGATCGCGGTGCGCGGGGCGATGGGGCTCCCCGTCGTCGGCATGGTCGGTGGCGGCCAGCTGTCGCGGATGACGCACCAGGCATCCATCGCCCTTGGACTGTCGTTGCGGGTGCTCGCCGACAAGACGCACGACAGCGCGGCCCTCGTCGCCAACGGCGTCGAGATCGGCGACCACACCTCCTTGGAGGACCTGCGAGCCTTCGCGGCACAGTGCGAGGTGGTGACGTTCGACCACGAGCACGTGCCGGGTGATCTCATCGAAGCTCTCGAGGCCGACGGCGTCCAGGTGCACCCGAGTGCCGCCGCGCTGCGCCACGCGCAGGACAAGCTGGTCATGAGGGAGCGGCTGTCCGGCCTCGGCGTACCCGTCCCGCCGTTCTGCCCGGTCGCGACCCGGGAGCAGCTCGCCGGGTTCGCCCGCCACGTCGGCTGGCCCCTCGTGCTGAAGGCGGCGACGGGCGGCTACGACGGCAAGGGCGTCTGGGTCGTCTCGTCCGCCGAGGAGGCCGAGGAGGTGCTGGCCTCGGGGCTGCGCCTCGTCGCCGAGCAGTTCGTTCCGCTGCAGCGCGAGCTGGCCGCGGTCGTGGCCCGGTCGCCCTATGGGCAGGCGGCCGCGTGGCCGGTTGTCGAGACCGTGCAGTCCGACGGGATCTGCGTCGAGGTCGTCGCCCCCGCGCCACGGCTGTCGGAGGAGCGCGCGCTCGAGGCTCAAGGTCTCGCACTGCGCCTCGCCGACGAGCTCGACGTCGTCGGCGTGCTTGCGGTCGAGCTGTTCGAGACCGCTGACGGATTGCTCGTCAACGAGCTCGCCATGCGCCCGCACAACTCCGCGCACTGGACCATCGAAGGTGCGCGGACCTCGCAGTTCGAGCAGCACCTGCGTGCGGTGCTCGACTATCCGCTCGGGGCGACGCAGCTGACCGCGCCCTGGGTGGTGATGGCCAACGTGCTCGGCGGCGACCCTGACCTCGAGGACGGCGGCTTCGACGAGCGGCTGCACATGCTGTTCGCCCGCGACCCCGCGCTGAAGGTGCACCTCTACGGCAAGGAGGTCCGCCCCGGCCGCAAGATCGGTCACGTCACTGCGCTCGGCGGCGACCTCGACGACGTACGACGGCGTGCACGTGGAGGCGCCGACTACCTGAAGGACGGCCAATGGCCCTCGTAGGCATCGTCATGGGCAGCGACTCCGACTGGCCGGTGATGGAGGGCGCGGCCCAGGCCCTCGCCGAGTTCGACGTGGAGCACGAGGTGCGGGTCGTCTCCGCCCATCGCACGCCGCGCGACATGCTCGACTGGGCGTCCGCTGCCGCTGATCGGGGCCTGCGGGTCGTGATCGCGGGTGCTGGCGGGGCTGCGCACCTGCCAGGCATGGTCGCGTCGATGACGCCGCTGCCGGTCATCGGGGTGCCGGTGCCGCTCACGCACCTCGATGGCATGGACTCCCTGTTGTCCATCGTGCAGATGCCGGCGGGTGTGCCCGTGGCCACCGTGAGCATCGGCGGCGCGCGCAACGCGGGGTTGCTCGCGGTGCGGATCCTCTCCACGTCGGACGACGTGCTCCGCGCCCGGATGGTGCAGTTCCAGTCCGACCTGGGTGACACGGCACGCGCCAAGGATGCCGCGCTCCAGAAGAAGCTCTAGGGCGGGCCGTAGCCGGGCCAGTCGATCTTCGGGCAGCGGTCCATGACCACGATGAGCCCCGCGTCCGCGGCGCGACGTCCGGCCGCCCGCTCGATGACGCCGAGCTGCATCCAGATGCCCTTTGCGCCGGCGCGGATGGCGTCGTCGACGACCGGTCCGATCAGCAGACTTCGGACGAAGCAGTCGACGACGTCGATCTCGAAGGGGATCTCGGTGAGCGTGGTGTAGCCCTGCTCGCCGTGCACGACGGGGGCGCTCGGGTGCACGGGGACGATGCGCTTTCCCTTGTCCTGCAGGAACTTCGCGACGCCGTACGCCGCCCTGGTCTGGTCGTTGGACAGCCCGACGATCGCCCAGGTGTCCATCGCCAGGAGCTTCTGCACGGCCTCACTCATCGTCGCTCATAGGCGGAGGTTAGGCGAGTGCGTCGAACCGCTCGCGCAGCCGGGCGACGTCGCGCCGGCGCTGCTCGTACGTCGCACCGACGCCGACCAGGAGCAGCCCGGCTGCACCGAGGGTCAGCCAGCGCGGAAGCGCCGCGGCGTACGGCGCCATGAGCTGCAGCGCGTCGATGGCGAGCACCGCGCCGCCGAGGACGAGGGGAGCCTGCAGCCGCTGCTGCGCCCCGACGAGGAGCACAACGAGGGCTGCCGCACCGAGCAGAAGCGGGCGCGTGAGGGTGTCGTCGTCCAGGCTGGCGATGAGGCTCGGCACGAGCAGAAGCGTCAAGCCGGGGCCGTACGCCGCGAACGAGCGGGTGGACGGTGCGCGCCGGACCCGCAGCCAGCCGAGGGCCAGGGCGACGACGCCGAGTGGCACGACGTACGGCTCTGGTGCGACCACCCCTGCATCCGCGAGCCGGACCCACGAGCTGGCGGCGAGGAGCAGTCCGCCGGCCGCGGCGACCTCACGCCGGTCCGGGTGCAACGCGTCGGCGAGGGCGATGAGGCCGACGATGGCGAGCGACCACGACAGCCAGCCGGCATCGTCGAGGGTCAGCACCACTGCGGTCACCGCGAGAGCGGCAGCGGCTACGTCGACGGCCACGCGTCGTACGCCGTCGAGCACGAACGTCAGCGCGACCAGGACCGCGGGTGCGACCAGCAGCAGCCCGCCGACCTGGTCGGCCGAGAGCTGACGGGCCGCGCCGCCCGCGGCGAGGAGCGCACCTGCGGTCAGGCCGGCGACGCCCGCTGCCTCGCCGCGCCGCACGGCCACGCCGGTGAACAGCACGGTCAGCGTCGCCAGGACGAGCAGCGTGGCGTCGCGGTCGGCTGTCGACCAGGCAGCCGCGAGCACGGCCATCGCTCCCCCGGCTCCCAGCGCCGCCACCGACAGGTCGGTCCGGCTCGTCGCGACACCGGCGGTCAGCAAGCCCGCGGAGCACCCCAGCAAGAGGATGAGCGCGAGCGGGTACGTCGTCGCCAGACCGAGCGGAAGCACGACCGCGGCGACGACGAGCAGGACCGCCGTCGGAACCGCAGCAGCGGCCAGGCGATGCAGGGCAAGTCCGGCCCCGGTGACGACGACGGCTGCGCACACCAGGACCAGCAGCGTGACCACCGTGCCGTCCCACGCCGTGTCGGGTGACAGGGCATGGCGGGCGTCGCGGCCGGCGGCCAGCGTCCATGGCGTCGCCAGCCACGTCAGGGGAAGCACGGCGGCCTGGCTGACCGCTTCGGCCTGCGTGGCGAGTGCCGAGCCGGCGACGACAAGGGCGCCGGTGACCGGCCCCGGCCGCCAGTCGCGCGGCAGCAGCCCGGCCAGCTGGATCGCCACCAGGGCAACCGCTGCGAGGACCAGCGGCTGCTGCGCCTCGGTCAGCCGGTCGCTGCTGAGGGCGTAGGCGGCGGTGGACACGAGCGGTGCCGGCAGTGCGGTCAGCACCGCGCGGAGTCCGGCGTTGCTGCACAGCAGGCCCGCGCACGCGGCGAGCGCGGCCAGCGTGACGAGCCCGAGTTGGCCGGGCCCCTCACCGTCGAAGAACGCGCCGGCTGTGCTGAGCAGGACCGCGATGCCGGCCGTCGCCGTGCCCGCCACCAGGACCGCGATCTGCGCGTCCCGCAGCGCCGCCCCGAACCGGTCGAGGAGCACCCAGACCGCCAGGTCGGCCGCCACCACCAACGCCAGCGCCAGACCGCCCTCGCCGACCGACGCGTTGGCGTGGCCGAGCAGCAGCGGGACCGGGAGGTGCGCCAGCGCCACGGCAGCGATCCGCGGGACGACCACGGGAACGACGGTGGCGTACAGCGCGGCAACGACGGCGAGGACGGCGGCCGACCCGGCGGCGTACACACTGGCTGAGCTGTCCTCGGCCAGGCCGAGGGTACGCAGGCCGTACGCATCCAGCGCGGCCAGCGCGAGCGTGACGACCGCGATCGTCTCGGCGGTGGCGTCGAGGCCCCGGCCCTTGAGGCGCGGCACGGCCGTACCGGCGATCACGGTGAGGGCGACGAGCACCGCGGCGCGCCCGCCGGCGCCGAGCCGGTCGTAGGTGACCGCCGCGAACACGATCCCCGCGATGGTCAGCAGCAGTGCGCCGAGGCTCAGCAAGGTGTTCTGGACGCGCTGCGGCGTCCACTCCTGCCGCGGCATCTGGACAGGTGACTGCCAGACCGGGGCGGGTGGGCCGCTCGGCCGCCCCGGGATCGCGTGCGGCGCGGCTGTGGACGCCGAGGTGGCAGTCATCTGTCCGGGGGAGGCGGGGGCGGGGGACAGCACGGTGCCCTCGCCACGAAGTGCGGCGAGCAGGGAGGTGCGCTCGGTGAGCAGCTCGGCGCGGCGGGCGTCGAGGCCGGCGAGTGCCTGGTCGACGTCCCAGAGGCGGACGGCTTCGGGGCCGGTGAGTCGCAGGCCGCAGGAGGCGCAGGTCGTCGCGCCCGTCAGCGGGGCGCGGCAGTCGGGGCACGGGACGGCTGGCGGGCTGGTCATGCGCTCAGCATCGGCCCGCGAGGGCCCACGGTACGTGAGGCCAACTACCTAATCCTTGTCAGTCGCGGCCTTGGATGTCGCGGGTGTAGACCTTGTCGCCGACGTCGTCCAGCGCCTCATCACGACGGTTCGCGATGATGACGTCGGAGCGCTTCTTGAACTCCTCGAGGTCGTGAACGACCTCCGAGTTGTAGAACGTGTCGCCGTCGAAGGCCGGCTCGTAGATGATCACCGGGACGCCCTTGGCCTTGATCCGCTTCATGACGCCCTGGATCGAGGACGAGCGGAAGTTGTCCGAGCCGGTCTTCATGATCAGCCGGTAGACGCCGACCGTGGCCGGCCGGCGCTTCAGGATGTCGACGGCGATGAAGTCCTTGCGCGTGGTGTTGGCCTCGACGATCGCGCTGATGAGGTTCTGCGGCACGTCGGTGTAGTTGGCCTGCAGCTGCTTGGTGTCCTTGGGCAGGCAGTAGCCGCCGTACCCGAAGGACGGGTTGTTGTAGTAGTTGCCGATGCGGGGGTCGAGCCCGACGCCCTCGATGATCTGGCCGGTGTTGAGGCCGTGCGTGAGGGCGTAGGTGTCCAGCTCGTTGAAGTACGCCACCCGCAGCGCGAGGTAGGTGTTGGCAAACAGCTTCACCGCCTCCGCCTCGGTGGAGTCTGTGAGCAGCACCGGGGCGCTCTTGTCGATCGCCCCCTCGAGGAGCAGGTCGGCGAAGCGCTGCCCGCGCTCCCCGCGGTCGCCGACGATGATCCGGGACGGGTGCAGGTTGTCGTGCAGCGCCCGGCCCTCGCGCAGGAACTCGGGCGAGAAGATGATGTTGGTGCCCGGGTGAGCCTCCCGCATCCGCGCGCAGAAGCCGACCGGGACCGTCGACTTGACCACAACCGTCGCCTCGGGGTTCTTCGCGACGACGTCGGCGATCACCGACTCGACCGAGCCGGTGTTGAAGTAGTTGGTCGTCTCGTCGTAGTCGGTCGGTGTCGCGACGATCACGAACTCGGCGCCCTCGTAGGCCTCCGCCGGGTCGAGCGTCGCGGTCAGGTCGAGCGGCTTGGTGCGTAGGTAGTCCTGCAGCTCCGCGTCGATGATCGGCGACTCCCGCCGGTTGATGAGGGCGACTTTCTCGGGGTCGATGTCCAGCGCTACGACGGTGTTGTGCTGCGCCAGGATGACCGCGTTGGACAGGCCGACGTAGCCGGTACCGGCGACGGCGATGCGCGGGCGTGAGGTCATGGCGGCAGCCTAACTAGGCTGGCGCTCATGAGCGCCTACGACGTGTACTCCCTGACCGAGGAGCATCAGCTCCTGCGCAAGGCGGTCCGGGAGCTGGCTGAGGACAAGATCGCCCCGCGGGCTGCCGCCATCGACGAGGCGGCGGAGTACCCGTGGGACGTCCACGAGGTGCTGAAGTCGGCAGATCTGCTGGCGATCCACGTGCCGGAGCAGTACGGCGGCGCCGGGGCCGACCGGATCGCGCACAGCATCGTCGTCGAGGAGATCGCCCGGGTCTGTGCCAGCTCGAGCCTGATCGTGGCCGGCAACAAGCTCGGGACGATGGGCCTGATCCTGTCCGGGAGCGAGGACCTCAAGCAGCGCTACCTGCCAGCGGTCGCCCGTGGCGAGATCACGTTCTCGTACGCGTTGAGCGAGCGGGAGGCCGGCTCTGACGCGGGGAGCATGAAGACGCGTGCGGTCCGCGACGGTGATGCCTATGTCCTGAACGGCGCAAAGTGCTGGATCACGGGTGCCGGGGTCAACACGCACTACACGGTCATGGCGAGCACCGACCCTGCGAAGGGCTCGAAGGGCATCTCGGCCTTCGTCGTGCATGCCGACGACCCCGGCTTCAGCGTCGGCACGAAGGAGCGCAAGATGGGGATCAAGGGGTCCCCGACCTGCGAGCTCTACTTCGAGGACTGCCGCATCCCGGCCGACCGCATCATCGGTGCGGAAGGCACCGGCTTCCGCACCGTCCTGATGACCCTGGACCACACCCGGTCGATGATCGGCGCGCAGGCCGTCGGGATCGCCCAGGGGGCGCTTGACGCGGCGGTCGCCTACGTCAAGGAGCGCAAGCAGTTCGGCACGTCGATCGCCGACTTCCAGGGCGTGCAGTTCATGATCGCCGACATGGCGATGAAGGTGGAGGCCGCCCGCCAGCTGGTGTACGTCGCCAACGCGAGCGCGGAGCGTGGCGACGCCGACCTGACCTTCCTGTCGAGCGCGTCGAAGACGTTTGCGTCGGACACCGCCATGGAGGTCACCACCGACGCGGTGCAGCTGTTCGGCGGGTACGGCTACACCAGGGACTTCCCGGTCGAGCGGATGATGCGCGACGCGAAGATCACCCAGATCTACGAGGGCACGAACCAGATCCAGCGCATGGTGATGGCGCGGCAGATCCTCACGTAAAGATCAGGCGAGCAGCCGGGCCTCGAGGAACGGGATCGCCCGGGCTGCCCCGTGCACCGACTCCCAGCCGTGCCCCGCGCCCGCGACGATCTGCAGGTCGACGGTCGAGCCGCCGCGGCATCCTTGCCAGTGCACGTGGCGCACGCCGGGGCGGTTGTCGGTCGTGCGCTTGCCGCAGGCGGCCTGCGTCGTCATCAGGGCCAGCGTGGACGTGACGGGCCGCGGCGACATGCCGAGATGGGTCACGTGCACGGGCGTCGTGAGGCCGACGGTGCCGTCCTTGGCGCCGTGGATCGAGAGCAGGTCGGGCAGTACGACGGTGCTGGGGCAGTGCGCCTCGAGACTGCCACTGACCTCGACCACCGCGGCGAGGGCCGGGTGGGCGCGACAGAGCACGCGGTAGGCGAGCATCCCGCCGCCGGAGTAGCCGACGAGCGCGCGTCGCTTCGGGTCGATGGGGACGCGCCGCCCGACGTCGTCGAGCACGGCGTCCACGAAGGCGACGTCGTCGACGCCCTGGTCCATGGCGACGCCGCAGCAGCTGCCGGCGTTCCAGGAGCCGCCTACGCCGGCGGGGTAGGCGAGCGTGACGCCCTTGCGCCGAAGGCTGTCGAGGCCGAGGCCCTCGGCCACCGCCTGCGCGCTGCCGACGTCCTGGTGGAGCACGACGACGAGCGCCGCGGTGCGTCCCGGTGCAAGGCCGAGCGCGGGCAGGAGCAGGTAGCCGCGCTCACGGCCGGCGATGTCGAGGCGCACGACCCGTGAGTCGCCGGCCGGCATACCAGGACCGGCCACCGGAGCCAGGTCACCGGGGGTGCCCTGACCGGGGAGGACGAGCGAGCGGCCGACGCTCGCAGCCGGGAGGCCGGACGTCGCGCTCGCGGTGGTGGCTGCCGAGATGACGTCGTTCGGGCTGGGGGCGGGCGGTGCCACGACGAACACGGCCACGAACAGCGTCAGCAGGACGGTCAGCGCCGGCTGCCCGATGCTCCACACCTGCCTGCGGACGTCTCGCTTGCCCATGGCTAACCCGCCAGCAGCCGGAGACGGAGGAAGGCCAAGGTGCGGCGCGAGGCGTCGAGGTTGCCCCAGCCGTGACCGGCGTCAGGGATGAGCAGCGCCTCGACGGTGCCGCCTCGACAGCCTTCCCAGCGGCGTACCTCGGCGCCGTACGCCTGCGTGGTGACGCTCTTGCCGCAGCCGGCGCTGCTGGTCAGGATGCCGAGCGTGCTCGCGGCCGGCCGCGGCGCCAGGCCGAGCTTGCTGATGAAGATCGGTCGGTTGAGACCGATGGTGCCGTCGGCCTTGCCGTGCAGCGTGAGCACGTCCGGGACGGTGATCCCCGCGTCGCACGGGCTCTCCAGCGATCCGCTGACGACGACCGCCACGGCCAGCCGCCCCGGTCGCGCGCAGACGTAGTGGTAGGTCAGCATCCCGCCGCTGGAGTAGCCGACCAGGGCCTCCCGGCGCCGGTCGATGGGCGTCTGCTGCGCGGCGTCCTTGAACACCGCGTCGAGGAAGCGGACGTCGTCGACGCCCTGCTGGCTGGGCATGCCGCAGCACTTCCCGGCGTCCCAGGAGTGGTCCACCCCGGCCGGGTAGACCAGGGTCGCGCCGGCCTGCCGGAGCTCTTGGAGCGCGGTCTCCTTGGCCACCCCGTTGGGGGTGCCGCCCTCCTGGTGCAGGACGGCGACGAGGGCCGCCTTCTTGCCGGTCCGGAGCCCGAGGGCCGGCTCGAGCAGGTAGCTGCGCTCCCGGCCGTCGACCCGCAGCTTCACGGTGCGGCTCGCCGTCGGGGAGGAGCGCTCGGCCTGCGCGGCCTGGACGCCGCAGCCCGCCGCGAGCACGGCCAGGACCCACAGCACGACGACGGCCGGGCGCGGTCTGCGGGCGCGGGCAGGCACGGTTGCTCGGTCTCCAGGGTCGGCGGTACGCGGAATCTACCCGTCTCCTCGGCTGTTCAGGCCCGCCTCGTGAGCCCTGGGACGAGGGTTCCTGCGGTGCAGGTGACCCGCTCCGCCTCGACCACGGCTGTGGGGTCGCCTTCGCGGAGCAGCACCAGACCCGCACCGGCGGCGAGCGCACCCAGCAGGACGGCTGCGCCGGCCGGGTCCGCGGGCGGCAGCGTCGTGAGGATCCGGTCGGCGGCAGACAGGCCGGCGAGCGGCGCCACCGGCGCTCCGGCGACCTCGATCCGGAAGGCCGCCGGTCGCGGGCCACCGAAGTGATCGGCGTACGACGGCACTTCGCGTGCGTAGTCCAGGGCCAGCCCGGGGAGCGGACCGGAGGGCGCGCCGAGGGGGTGGCCCGACAGTGCGAGCACGTCGTCGACGCCGGCGTCGAGCGCCGCGCCGGCCGCCTCGGCGAGCACGAAGGCGACGTCACACGCCGCGAGGCCGTCGGCGTCGGCGGCGAGCACCACCGTCGCGTCGGTCGCGACCCCGGCGAGCAGCACCACGACCGCCTGCCAGTGCAGCGGCAGCAGCACACCGACGGTCCGCGGCCCGTCCAGGGAGTCGATGAGCAGGTTGGCGGTCTTCGCCACCCAGTTGGCGGTGGTGGCCCCCGAGAGCTCGACGCGGGCTGTCCCGTCGTACAAGGTCAGCAGGGGCTGTGCGGGGTCACGCTCCCCGACCAGGCCGCCGGTGAGGTCGCTCAGGCTACGCAGGGGTCGTCCAGCGCCGTGACGACCTTGGGGGTCGGCGTGGCCGTCGGCTGCCCCGTCGGCGCGGGGGCGACCTTCACGAGCTTGGCGCCGGAGTAGGAGGTGCCGACGACGACCTCGATGACGTTGCCGAGCTCGGCGGCCTCGAGGGTTGAGCCCGGGATGGCCGCCTGCACCGTGCGGGCGGAGTCGGACTTGCTCGGTCCGTAGCGGATGACCGTGGCCGTCGCGCCTTCGCCGACCGTGTCCGGTGTGCCCACCGTCTGGAAGCCGACGTCGCCCAGCTCGCGGGCCGCCTTGCGCGCGAGGCCGTTGATGCCCGAGGCGTTGGAGACGTGAACGCGGATGTTGCCGGGCTTCACGATGAGGGGCTCGGCGGCGACGGTGCCCGGCTTCGGCGTCTTGCCGCCCGGCGGGACGTCGCGGCGGATCGCGTCGAACAGCGCGGCTGCCTTCTCCTGGTCGATGAGCACGACCGAGCCGAGCCCTCTCAGGTACGCGTTCGAGTCGGTGATGGGGATCGTCGCGAAGACGACGTTGCCGGCACCGACGTTGCGCATCCGCAGCGCGAGGGTGCGCAGGGTTGCGAAGTCGAGCCCCTCGTCGGCCTGTAGCGAGGACGTCGCGACGTTGAGGAAGCCGTTCAGCTTGAAGGGGTTGGCCAGCGTGCCGGCAGACAGGACCTTGCGGATGATGGCGCCGATGAACTGCTGCTGGCGCTTGATGCGGTCGATGTCGCCGCCCGGGAGGCCCTTGCGCTGCCGGACGAAGGCGAGCGCGACGTCGCCGTTGATGTGATGCCGGCCGGCCGAGAGGTTGATGCCGGAGTCGTGCTCCTTCGCGGCCTTGGCGAGGCAGACGTCGACGCCGCCGAGCTTGTTGACCATCGCCTTGAAGCCGTCGAAGTCCACCTGCAGGTAGTGGTCGATGCGCACGCCGGTCAGGTCCTGGATCGTGCGCACCAGCAGCGGCGGACCGCCCTCGAAGATGGCCGAGTTGAGCTTGGCCCGGTGCGCGGGGTGCACCTTTCCGGACTTCTGCTCGGTGTACTCAGGGATGTCGACGACAGAATCGCGCGGGAAGCTGACGAGCTGCGCCTTGCTGCTCTTGCCGCCGTACAGGTGCGCCAGGATGACGGTGTCGGCCCGCTGCCCGGTCACGAAGTTCGAGCCGCTGCCCTGCACCCCCTGGCCGGCCTTGAGGTCCCCCCGGCTGTCCGAGCCGACGATGAGGAAGTTCTGGGCGTTGTTCGGGGCGGCCTTGGGCGCGTCGGACCGGTCGCCGCCGAAGACCGGGATGCGCCGGATGTTGCCCTCGTAGTGGTTGACCAGGACGTAGCCGGCGCCGGCCGTCGCCAGGATGGCGATCGAGGTCACGACCGCGATCCACGACATGACGCGGGCCGCTCGCCGGGGACGGCGCACCTTTCCGGCCGGGACAACGGTGCCGTGCCGTGCGGGCGGGCGCGGGGCCCCCGCGCGCCCACGGGGATCGAGATGCGGTGGTAACGGGCGGGGCGGCTGGGGGCTGCGGGACGGCGGGGGCTGCTCCCCGCCGGCCTTCCAGTCCCTGGGCTCGCTCACGCGCCTGCTCTCCTGTTGTCGGGTTCCACCCCCGAGGACGTGCGGGATCGGCGGCGGGTTCCGTCGCGCTGCCCCTTCCAGGCTACCGGCGGCCGACTAGCCTGCGGCGCATGAAGGCACTCGTCCTGTCCGGAGGAGCGGGCACCCGGCTGCGCCCGATCACGCACACCAACGCCAAGCAGCTCGTCCCTGTGGCGAACAAGCCGGTGCTCTTCTACGGCCTGGAGGCGATCCGGGACGCCGGCGTCACCGATGTCGGGATCATCGTGGGCGACACCGCCGCCGAGATCGAGGCGGCCGTCGGCGACGGCAGCGCGCTCGGCATCCGGGTCACCTACATCAAGCAGGACGCGCCGCTGGGGCTCGCGCACTGCGTGCTCATCGCGCGCGACTTCCTCGGCGATGACGACTTCGTGATGTACCTCGGTGACAACTTCATCATCGGCGGGATCACCGAGCTGGTCCGCGAGTTCCAGCAGGAGGGCTACGACGCCCAGATCCTGCTGACGAAGGTCGACAACCCCTCGCAGTTCGGGGTCGCCGAGCTCGGCAAGGACGGTCGCGTGTCGACGCTCGTGGAGAAGCCCAAGGACCCCAAGAGCGACCTCGCGCTGGTCGGCGTCTACATGTTCAAGCCGACGATCCACGAAGCCGTGCGGGCGATCAAGCCGTCGAGCCGGGGCGAGCTCGAGATCACCGACGCCATCCAGTGGCTCATCGACGAGGGCAAGTCGGTCAGCCCGCACCTCGTCACCGGCTACTGGAAGGACACCGGGCGGCTCGAGGACATGCTCGAGTGCAACCGCAAGGTGCTGGAGTCGCTCGAGCCGGCCGTGCACGGCACGGTCGACAAGGACTCGCAGCTGATCGGCAGGGTCGTGGTCGAGGAGGGTGCCGTCATCGAGCGCTCGACGGTCCGCGGTCCGGCGATCATCGGCCGCGACACGGTGATCCGTGACACCTACGTCGGCCCGTTCACGTCGATCTACTTCGGCTGCACGCTGGAGGACACCGAGATCGAGCACTCGATCGTGCTCGAGCAGTCGGTGATCCGCGGCGTGCGCCGGATCGAGGACTCGTTGATCGGCAAGGAGGTCGAGGTGTCGCCGTCGTCGGCGCTGCCGCGCGCGCACCGGCTCATGCTGGGCGACCACTCGCGGGTGTCGATCGCCTGACCCAGCTTGTCCGGGTATGCCCGGGTCTCGTCCTGCGGTTCGCCCATCCGGCGTAACCCGATGCGACGTCGACCGTTGACGCGAGCAGGAAGGCGCCGGGCAACGGCGAATCCTGCAGCACCCACCTCTTTCGACCCGGAGATCACTCGTGTCCGCTCGCCTGCGTCCCCTCCTCGCCTCGGCCGTCATCGGTGTCGTTGCTGCAACCGGTGCTGTCCACGCAGCGTCCGCGAAGCCGCCGGTCTGCAACCTCGTCACGGATGCCGTCGGCGACGCCAACGGGACCTTCCTGCAGGAGGGTGTTGCGGGTGCTCCGAGCGAGGACGCGGTCGACATCGTGTCCGCCGACCTCGCCAGCAAGGGCAAGAAGCTGACGACCGTGCTGCGCGTCAAGAAGCTCGCGGCGTCGTCCCCGACGGCTCCGGGCGGCCTGCACTGGAAGTTCTTCTTCAGCGTCGCTGGCACGCAGATCTACACGCAGGCCATCGCCGCCGCTGGTGCCGCGCCCGCGTTCACGTTCGGCACCATCGACGAGACGACCGGGACCTCGACCTCGCTCGGTGCGGCCGAAGGCGTCCTCGACACCGCAAAGAACGAGGTGCGCATCACCGTCTCGACGGGCTCGCTGCCGGAGTCCGTGAAGCCAGGCACGAAGATCGACACCTTCGCCCCCAACGCCGGCCGCTTCATCGGAAACGACGCCGTCCTGACCTTCAGCGACTCGACCGACCTCGCGACCAGCGACCGCACGTACGTCGCCGGCGCGCCGTCCTGCGTCAAGGTCGGCAAGTAGTCCTAGCCCTCTCCCACCACCCCAACCCTTGAAGGAGCGCGTCATGCGCAAGGCCTTGCTCGTCGTCCTCAGCGTCAGTGCCTGCGTTGTGGCCGGCGGCGTCGCGACTGCAGCGCCGAAGGTGAAGCCCGTCTGCAACCTCGTTGTTGACGCCGCGGCAGACGCGTCCGTGGACCCGGCCGGTGTGGCCAAGGACGACGCCCTCGACGTGCTCTCGGTCGACGTGGCCTCGAACAAGTCCGACATCACCGCCGTCCTCCGGGTCAAGAAGCTCGCGTCCTCCGCGAGCGGCATCCCCGCTGCCACGAACTGGAGCGTGAACTTCTCGGCTGACGGCACGGACTTCTCCATGGCGGGGCACACGACGGTGGCGGGCACGCAGGTCTTCGACACGGCCTACGCCGGTGCCACCGGCGGGTCGCTCTACGGCCCGGGTACGACGGGTGTCTTCGACACCGCGAAGAACGAGGTGCGCATCACGGCTCCGCTCTCGCTGCTCTCGGCGCAGGCCTACATCAAGGCGGGCAAGACCAAGGTGACCGGCATCGGCGGAACGACCGGCCCGGAGCTGCTCGTGCCGGACGTGTCGGGGACCTTCGGCCCGACGATCTTCAGCTGGAACCCTGCAACCGCTGACGGCACCGAGGCCGGCCGGGACTACCTCGCGGGCAGCCCGTCGTGCGTGGTGCCCGGGAAGTAGTACCCGTCTGGGACACTCGTTCCATGCGCGTACTCGTTACCGGCGGCGCCGGCTTCATCGGTGCCAACTTCGTCCACTGGACCAGAGCTCACCGGCCGGACGTCGAGGTGGTCGTCCTCGACGCCCTCACCTACGCCGCTGACGGCTCCAGCCTCGGGTCGGCCAGGGACGAGGTGGAGCTCGTCCACGGCGACATCGCCGACAACGCGCTCGTCGACCGCTTGGTCAAGGACGCCGACCAGGTCTTCCACTTCGCGGCCGAGACGCACAACGACAACTCGCTCGCCGACCCGTCGCCGTTCGTCCACACCAATGTCGTCGGGACGTTCTCGCTCCTCGAAGCCGTACGCCGGCACGGCGTACGGCTCCACCACGTCTCCACCGACGAGGTCTACGGCGACCTCGAGCTCGATGACCCGGCGAGGTTCACCGAGGCGACGCCGTACAACCCGTCGAGCCCGTACTCCGCGACGAAGGCCGGCAGTGACCTGCTCGTCCGCGCGTGGGTGCGGTCGTTCGGCATCTCGGCCACGATCAGCAACTGCTCCAACAACTACGGGCCGTACCAGCACGTCGAGAAGTTCATCCCGAGGCAGATCACCAACGTCATCGACGGCATCGCGCCGAAGCTGTACGGCGACGGGCTCAACGTCCGCGACTGGATCCACGTCGACGACCACAACGCTGCTGTCTGGACGATCGCCGAGAAGGGCCGCTCGGGGGAGACCTACCTCATCGGTGCCGATGGCGAGCAGACCAATCGCGACGTCGTGTCGGCAGTGCTGCGCGAGCTCGGTCAGCCGGAGGACGCCTACGAGCTCGTGCGGGACCGGCCGGGTCATGACCGGCGCTACGCGATCGACAGCAGCAAGCTCCGCGGCGAGCTCGGCTGGCGACCGACGTACGCCGACTTCTCGTCCGGTCTGCGCGCGACCATCGCGTGGTACCGCGACAACCAGGACTGGTGGCGTCCGCAGAAGGCCGCGACCGAAGCCAAGTACGCCCAGCTCAACCAGTGAGTCTCGCTCTTCTGGTCACCGGTGCGAACGGGCAGCTCGGGAGCGACCTGATCGAGGTTGTCCGCACCGGCACCGACGTCTTCGCGCGCGGCCTCACCCGCAAGGACCTCGACGTCACCGACGCTTTCGGGGTGCAGGACATGGTTGTCGGCTGGGAACGGATCGTCCGCTCCGACAACCCCGATCACCGGCTCGTCGTCGTGAACTGCACGGCCTACACGGCCGTCGACGCGGCGGAGGCGGACGAGGAGACCGCGTTCGCGGTCAACGCCGCCGGGCCTGCGCTGCTGGCCACCGCATGCGCGAAGGCGGGGGCGCGACTGATCCACGTCAGCACCGACTACGTCTTCCCAGGTGACTCCGACCGGCCGTACGACGTGGACGACGAGACGGGACCGAGGAGCGCGTACGGGCGCACCAAGCTCGCCGGTGAGCTCGCGGTGCGCGAGATCCTCCCGGCGGGCTCGCACGTCGTCCGCACCGCCTGGGTCTACGGCGCGACCGGTCAGAACTTCGTCAAGACGATGGTCCGCCTCGAGCGGGAGCGGGAGACGGTCAGCGTCGTCGACGACCAGCGCGGATCGCCGACGTGGTCACGTGACCTCGCGGCCGGGCTGCTCGCTCTCGCGGGTTCCGACGTGCCCGCCGGGACGCTGCACGCGACGAACCGCGGCGACACGACGTGGCACGGCTTCACCAAGGCGATCTTCGAGGAACTCGGCGCCGATCCTGACCGGGTGCTCCCCACCACGTCCGACGCGTTCCCGCGCCCCGCGCCGCGGCCGGCGTACAGCGTGCTGTCGCCCCGTGCCTGGGACGAGGCCGGCCTTCCGCCGCTCCAGGACTGGCGGGCTGCGCTCGCCGAGGCCTTCCGGACCCGCGGAGACGCCTTCCGGGCATGACATCCCGGGCGAGTTCCCACGGTTCCCGAGATCCTGAGGTTCAGTAGGAACGTGCCCCGCCTGCTGTCCTCTCTTGCGGTGCTGGGCGTCGTCACGCCGGCCGTGCTCGCCCTGCCGGTGGCCACTCCGCACGCCTCCGTGCCGCACCCCGTCGCGCCGTCCGTCTCACACGTCGCGCTGGGAGCCGCACCTGCATCGGCGACGGCGTCGCAGGGGCCGGCGCTGCGCCGGATGGCACTCGGCCTGGCGCAGACGACGAAGCGCTTCACCACGCTCGGCGTGACGTGGCAGCACGACCCTCGCGTCGGTGAGGTCAGCGCTGAGGTCCGGTGGCGGCGAGCCGGCACCTGGTCGCAGTGGCGCAGCCTGGACGCCGACTCGCACGACGGCCCGGACGCCGGCTCGGTCGACACCGGGTCCACGCTCCGCGACGGCACCGCGCCGCTGTGGGTCGGCCCCGCCGACGGCGTGCAGGTGCGCGTGTCGACGTCCGGCGGCGTCTCGCCGCGCGACGTGCGCGTCGACCTCGTCGACCCGGGCACGTCGTCGGCCGATGCACGCGTCGGCGCGTCACCACGCGACAGCGCGACCGCGATGCAGGACCAGCCGGCGATCCTGACCCGAGCCGACTGGGGTGCCGACGAGTCGATCCGGCGCGGCAACCCGTCGTACACCTCGACCGTGAAGGTCGGCTTCGTGCACCACACCGCGACGGCCAACGACTACACCGAGGCGCAGACCGCGGCGATGATCCGCTCGATCTACGCGTACCACGTGATGAGCAACGGCTGGAGCGACATCGGCTACAACTACCTGGTCGACCGCTTCGGCCGCATCTGGGAGGGCCGCGCGGGCGGCATCACCAGAGCGGTCCTCGGCGCGCACACCGGCGGCTTCAACGTGGACTCGTTCGGTGCCTCGCTGCTCGGCACGTTCAGCACGTCGGTACCGCCCGCCAGCACCCTGACCGCGCTCGAGCAGCTGTTCGCGTGGAAGCTGGGCAGCTACTACCGCAACCCCACCGGGACCGCAGCGCTGCGGTCGGCCGGCGGCGGCACGTCGAAGTACCCCGCGGGTACGACGCACACGTTCGCCGTCGTCAGCGGGCACCGCGACGCGGGCAACACGTCGTGTCCCGGCGACGCGACGTACGCGCGGATGGGCAGCATCCGCACCGCGATCAGCGCGCTCGTCGGCCCGGGGGTCGTCAATCCCACGATCAGCGCCACGAAGGTCCCGCTCGGCAGCACGAAGCCGGTGGCGATCACGGCGAGCACGCGGGCAGCGGCGTCGTGGACGCTCGACATCACCACGCCCCTCGGTGCGCCCGTGCGCTCCTGGAGCGGCACCGCCGCCGAACCCGTCGCCGGGTCCTGGGATCTCACCGACGCGAGCGGCGCCCCTGTGCCGATGGGCGCCTACCTCGTGACGGCGCGTGCCACGGCGAGCGACGGCGAGACGGCACGGCCGTGGGCGTCGACCGTGATCGTCGGCACCCTCGCCACCGGCAAGGGAGCGTGGCTCTCGCCGGGCGGCTTCTCGACCCGGTTCAGCGGACGCGCACCGTCGCCCTTGCCGTCGCCCTAGCTTGTTGGCCTCCGTTGATCAGCAAGCGGATCATCGCTGCCAGTTAGCTCGTCAAGGCCGGCAGCTGGGTCGAGGGGAGCCCCTACACGCTTCCGTCCTGCCGCCATTCAGGGTCGGGATCGGACCCACTTTTCGGCGGGCGATTGGGTCCGATCCCGACCCTCAACCGGCCGTGCAGACAGCGAAGAGGTGCTGTTGCCCGCAGGAGTTCCGGGTTTGGCTTAGACGGGCTTGTGGCAGTCGAACGTCACGAACTGGAACGGCGGCCGGAAGCCGTGGCGCTCGGCCTGGCTAGCGTCGGCGACCACGGTCATCGCGTCCGGGTCGGCGCCTGACATCAGGTCGTCGACGTCGCAGTCGGCGCCGCCGTACTGGAACGACCGCTTCTCGAGCGCTGCATCGCGCAGCTCCGAGGTGACCAGCACGTCGCAGACGAAGCCGGCGCTGCGAATCATGTCGGCCAGGTCCCAGCCGAATCGCCAGTACACGAGCGTGTTGTCGCCGTGGTACTCCGGCTCGGTCGGCGGTGCGGTCTTGCTCTGCGGCAGCGGGATCTGCAGGAAGACGTGGCCGCCGGGCTTCATCACGCGGAAGAGCTCGGACAACGCCTTGTCGGTGTCGGGCACGTGCTCGAGAACGTGCGGGGTCAGCACGATGTCGAGGGTGTTGTCGGGCAAGGCGATGTCCTGCAGGTCCAGGCGCATGGCGCCCTTGTGCGCGGACTCGTCGTAGTCGCTGGAGGTGTAGTCGACCCGCTCTGCCATCTTGTCGCGGTAGGTCTGGTCGAGGCGGGGTGACGTCTCGAGCACCTTGGCCGTCGGGTCATAGCCGGTACGCCGCGTCCAGCACCAGTAGAGGAACCGGTCGCGGCTGATGGACCCGCACGTCGGGCACAGCGCCGATTCGGAGTGCGCGACGCCCTTGAAACCGCGGCCGCGCCAGCCGCAGATGTTGCACACGGCGTCGGACTTCGTCAGCGACGAGCGACCGGCGGCCTCCGGCCAGGTGGCCGTGCGCAGATCGCCCTTGCCGGCTTTCCAGCGCAGCAGCGCGACGCGGCCATAGGCGGCGTGCGCCTTGTCGATCAGGCGGTCTGCCAGGAGCACGTCGTCGGTCCTTCGCGGGGGTGGGAGAGGCGACTCAGGTGAGGGCCAGGCTATAGGCAGCGCGAGTCGCTTCCGCGCACCGCGTCCAGGTGTAGGCGGCGCCGTGCGTACGCCGCACGCCCGGGTCGCCCGGGTCGTCCAGCACCTGCTGGAGCGCGGCGGCGAACGACGACGGGCTGCCGGGCTCGGCGTAGACGGCGACGTCCCCGCCGACCTCGCGCAGCACGGGCAGGTCGCTCGCGACGACGGGCGTACCGGCGGCCAGCGCCTCGATCACCGGGATCCCGAAGCCCTCGTCCAGGCTCGGCAGCACCAGCGCCGCGGCGCCTGCGACGACGCCGGGAAGCACGTCGTCGCCGAGGTAGCCGGGGGTGATGCACCCGCTCACGTCGAGCTGCTGCCCCCAGCCGGCGGGTCCGACGAGCACGAGCGGCGGCGCGTCCGGCACCAGGCGATGCGCAGCCAGCAGCGTGCGCAAGTCCTTGCGAGGCTCGAGCGTGCCGACGAACAGCAGGTACGTCGGCGGCAGACCAAGCCGCTTGCGCGCCTCGTCGCCGAGGGGCGCCGCCCGGCCCCAGTGCTCGTCGACCCCCAGCGGCGTCACGACGACCGGGCACCGGACGTCGTACTCCTCACGTAGGGCAGCGGCGGTCGCGGCACTCGGCGTGACGACGACAGACGCCCGGGCGAGCGAGCGAGGCACGAGGTCGCGATAACGGGCGCTGGCGCTGCTCACGGTGTCGGGGTGTCGCAGGTAGGCCAGGTCGTGGATGGTCACCACCCCGCGCGCACGACGCAGCGGCGGCAGCACGAAGTTCGTGGCGTGGAAGACGTCCACCCGGCCGGTGAGCAGCTCGACCGGCGGCCACTGGGTGCGGGCCCACAGCTGCTGAAGCGCGCGCGCGGGAGCGGGTCGGGCTGCGACGGCCACACCGTCCGGTACGACGGAGGACAGCTGGTCGCGGCCGCGGAAGGTGAAGGCCGTCGCGACCAGCTCGTCGTCGTAGGCAGTCAGCGCGCGCAGCAGCGACAGGGTGTAGCGGCCGACGCCGGTCCGATTGCCGAGCAGCGGCGTGCAGTCCAGCCCGATGCGCATCAGCCGAGCCCGACGCGCATCAGCCGAGCAGGGTGTGCTTGTCGACGATGTCGTGCCAGCGCGCGGCGAACGCGTCCTCGCTGTACTCCTGCGCGCGGACGACAGCGGCCGCCGCGAGCCGGGCGCGCAACGCCTCGTCCGTGGCGAGCTCCGCGGTGCGGGCGAGCAGCTGCTCCGGGGTCGTCCAGCGGAACCCGTCGACGTTGTCGCGCACGATCTCGCGCTGACCGGCGCGGTCGATGACGACGGGCACGCAGCCACCAGCCATCGCCTCGACGGTCGTCATGCCGAAGTGCTCTTGCTCCCAGGGCTTCTTGCGTTCGTCGCCGCCGTAGCCCGTTGCCGACCAGAACACCGACGACGACGACAGCAGGTCCTCGACGACCGTGCGCGGCGCGTTGGCGATGACCTCCACCGGGAAGCCGGCACCGGCCGCGCGGACCGACTCGACGTAGTTGCGCTGGGACTCCTCCATACCGCCGACGACGTACAGCTTCCAGTCGCCGGGGATGGTGCCCGCGCGGACGCCGTCGACGAAGAACTGCACCATCTCCAGCTGCCGCTTCGCGTGACCCAGTCCGGGCGAGAAGAACCGGCCAACGGTGATGACCGCCTTCTCGCGGGTCGGTGCGGCGTGCAGCCGCTGGACCTGGATGGGCGGGAAGAGCAGGTCGGCGTCGTGGTGCCAGAGGTCGCGGACGTAGCCGCGGGTGTACTCGCTGTTGGCCATCACCGTGTCGTAGGACTCCAGGAACGACAGGTTGTTCGGGTCGCGCAGCAGCCAGGGGAAGCGGAACGCGAGCATGCCGCGCGGCCCGTGCCGGCCGCCCTCGAGGCGGATGCGGCTGACCGCCACGCCGAGCTCGCGCTGGTCGCGGCCTGCGGGCGTGAACGTCTTGGTCTTGAAGTGCAGCTCCTGGCCACCCGTGCCGGCGGGGAACTCGATGTGATGCGTCGTGAACTCCGGGCCGACCTCGATCTCCGTGATGACGTTGTCGTGCTCGTCGGTGACGGTCAGGGTCCGCGGCTCCGGCATCCCCGGTCCGCCGAGGTCGAGGCGCAGCCGGCCGGTCTTCGCGTCGGGGGCGAGAGTCATCACCGCGTCCTCGCCGGTCCACGCCCACTGGCGGCGGCGCCCGCCCTCGGGCGGGAACCAGCCGATGCCGTGCACGATGCCGCCCGACTGGCCCCGGACAACGGGGCCCAGCGTGCGGGTGAGGAGGCGTCGGACGGGACTCAGGTCGGCGTCGAACGGCGTCGGGAAGTAGCAGAGGTAGGCCGCATGCGCCGACTGCGGCGCCAGCCTGCTGCCGTACGTCCCGTTGACGAACAGGTCGTAGTCGGCCGACAGGGCCGCGAGGTGGAGGTCGCCCTTGTCGGCCACGACGCGGAACCGGCAGCGACTCAGGTCGAGCCCGAGGTGGTCGGCGAGCACGTCCTTGTCGACGTCGGAGTGCCCGAGCAGGTCGACCTCGACGCCGTCCTTCGACAAGACCTCGGCGATCATGCCGGAGTGCCGCTCGCCGCCGCCCTGGCTGTGCCAGAAGCGGTCGTAGACCACCGCCCTCATCGCTGCGCCACCAGCCACTGCTCGAGCTCACGCCGGGAGACCGTCGCGGTGCGACCGATGCGACGGCGCTTGGCGAGCATTGTCGGGAACAGGCGCAGGAACGACAGCAGCACCTTGAGCCGCATGAACGTGGGCCGCACCGGCGGCCGGGTCCGGTACTTCAGCGAGTGGCGGGCCGCGCGCAGCGCCATCGAGCCCGTGGTCAGCGGGTAGCGACCGACCTCGCGGAACGCGAGTCGAGGGGTCGCGTCCTTGACCAGCATGAGCATCCGGTTGCGCTCGGTGTAGAAGACGAACCGCGGCGACCACTCGACCGCGGTCGCGGAGTGGATGTGGCGGACGACCGCCTTCGGCTCGTAGCGGATGGACCACCCCGCCGCCCGCAGCCGCCACGAGAGATCGGTGTCCTCGTAGTAGAGGAAGAAGTCGTCGTCGAACCAGTCGACGTCGCGGCCGGCCTCGGTGCGGAAGGCCACGGCGCAGCCGCAGAGCGCGAAGACCTCCTCGACTGCGTCGTACTGCCCGGTGTCGATGTCCTGGTAGCCCCTGTCGGCGCCGTACCCGGCCGTCAGGACGATCGAGCCGGCGTTGTTGACGACGTCGACGAGAGGCGCGGTGCCGGGGAGCTCAACGGTGACGTCGTCGACCGTGGTGGTCACGGGCAGCGTCACGGTGCCGCCGTCCCACGTCAGCGTCGCGGTCTTGTCGCGCTCTGCCGCCCAGCGAAGCCCGACCTCGATCGGCCCGGGCAACCCGTCGGGGAGCGGCACGAGCAGCTCGCCACTCGGACGTGTCCAGGAGAAGCGGGCCGCACCCTCGCCCTCGGGGCCCCACGCCAGGCGCTCCATGAGGACCCGCGAGGTGACGTCCTCGTCCTCGACCGACACGCGGTAGAGCTGCAGCCCGAGGTCACGGGAGTCGTGCGCGCCGGGGGAGAAGCCGTCGGTGGCGAGGGTGAGCCGCAGGAACCGCGGCTGGAACACCACCTTGCTGGTCACGGCGGCGAGCCGCTCCGCGCCGGGCTCGGCGAACGGCGCGAGCAGCTGCTCGAGCCAGTCCGGCTCCGGCGTCGCGTCGTTGTTGAGAAGCACGGCGTACGGCGTGGTGACCTGGCGCAGCGCCGTGTTGTTGCCGCCGGCGAAGCCGAGGTTCTCCGTGTTGCGAATGACCCGCACCCAGGGGTACTCCCGCTCCAGGAGTGCGACGGACTGGTCGCTCGACGCGTTGTCGACGACCCACGTCAGGAAGGGCGCGCTCGTCTGCTGGCGGGCGAGGGCGTCGAGGCAGGCACGCAGCAGCCGCTCGCCGTTCCAGTTGACGGTGATGACGGTCGCGATCGGTTGGCGATCGGGTTGGTCAGACGGCACGGGCAACCACGTAGACCTCGTTCGACGGGTAGAGGCGGTCCAGCAGGTGGGCGTAGGAACGACGCAGCGCGACGAGCTCCTCCTGCGTCGCCCGGAGTCGTTCCTCGAGTACGCCGAGGAAGTGCCCGAACGACTGCCAGTCCTCGCCGTGCTTGCGATCGTGGACGTGCTGGATCGCGGCGACCATGTCGGCGCGCAGGTCCGGGTCGACGTGCACCGCGGGCGCGAGCGACTCAGGGGGCGCGCCGGGGTGGTTCAACGGGTTGCCGCCGGTCTCGACGACCTCCAGGCCCGCCTTGTGGCAGAAGAACGCGAGCAGTCGTGGCTCGTAGAAGCGGATGTGCGTCGGGTCGCGCCAGAAGTCGTGCCCGAGGACGGACAGGCACGCGGCGTTGGGGGTGGCCGCGACGAAGGTGCCACCTGGCCCGAGCGCTCGCGCGCTCTGGGCGATGACGTGCTCGAGGACGTCGGGCTCGAGGTGCTCGGCGAAGTGGGCGGAGAAGACGCCCTGCAGCGAGTCGTCGGCGCGCCGCTCCAGATCGGCCACGGCATCGCCCAGCTCGACCCGGAGACCGGTGCTGCGCGCCCGCTCGACCATGCCCTCGTCGGAGTCGACGCCCTCACCGTCGATGCCGGCGTCGCGCAGCAGCTCGAGGAACTCCCCGCGCCCGCAGGCCAGCTCGAGCACCGGTCCCTTGCCGAAGAACGGCAGGTAGTGGCGCAGCCCCGCCTTGGCGTTGTCGGGGTCGTAGCCCATGTAGGTGTAGTAGTCGCTCTCGAGCCGGCTCATCAGGAGCGCACCGTGGCGGTGGTCGGCAGGTGGAGCAGCGCACCGCGTGGTCCGTCGAGGACCCAGAAGGCCTGGTCGAACCGGCGCGCGCTGATCGGTCGCCCGCTCTCCGGGTCGAGCACGCTGACCCCGAGGATGAACGCGCCGACGAGCGGTGGCATCTCCGGCAGCTGGAGGTCGACGGTGTAGCGCCCGGGCACGGCCGGCACGTGTCCGCCCTCGACGGTCCTGAGCACCAGCACGGGGATGTCGCCGGCGCCCATCACGACGACCTGCAGCTCGCCTTCGATCAGGCCTTCGCCGGGCTGCACGTCCACCTGCACCCGGACGTGGAGAGTGCGGCCGGGCCTGACGCGGTCAGTGGCGGCGCCGCCGCGCCGGGTGCTCGCCACGGCGTCGACGACGACCATGCCGCCGATCGCCTCGGGCTCGTTCGGGGCGTCGGCCGGGCGGTCGGTGCCGAGGATCTTGCGCAGGGTGCCGACGGCGAAGGCCGGGTCTCCGTCGTACTGGACCACGCCGTGGTCGACGACGATGCCGCGCGTGCAGAGCTGCTCGACGAGATCGAGGGCGTGGGTCACGAACAGGATCGTCTTGCCGGCGTGCTGGAACTCCGAGATCTTCGCGAGGCACTTGCGCGCGAAGGCCTCGTCGCCGACCGCCAGCACCTCGTCGACGAGCAGGATGTCGGGATCGACGTGCACGGCGATCGCGAACGCGAGCTTGACGTACTCACCCGACGAGTAGTGCTTCACCGGGTCGTCGATGCGCGGACCCTGCTCCGAGAACTCCAGGATCGACGCGAAGAGGTGGTCGACCTCCTTCTTCGACAGACCGAGCAGGGCCGCGTTGAGGTAGACGTTCTCGCGTCCGGTGAGCTCGGCATTGAAGCCGGCCCCCAGCTCGAGCAGCGACGCGATGCGTCCCTCCACGTGGACCACGCCGCTGGTCGGCCGCAGGATCCCCGCGAGGATCTTCAGCAGGGTGGACTTGCCGGCGCCGTTGGGTCCGATCAGGCCGACGGTCTCGCCCTCGCCGACGACGACGTCGACGTCCTTCAAGGCCCAGAACTCCGTCGCGATGCCGCCCTGGCCCTTCGCGGACTGGACGAACCGCTCCTTGAGGGCGGTGGCCTTGCGGCCGTGCGTCACGTAGCGCTTGCTGACGCCGGTGGCGGTGATGACGGGGCGCGGAGGGGACGCGGCGCCCTTGGTGGCCATCGCGACGAGTATAGGAGGTGCGGTCACCTCAGGAGATCACCAGTCGGCGTCCCCGTAGCGCCGGCCGGAGACCGGTTCGACGATGTCGCGCACCTGCGCGGCCTGCTCGTCGGTCATGCGCTTGCGCCACGCCTGGACGAGGTCGGCGCTGTCACGGGCGAGGGCGTGCGCGACCCCGCCGGGCGCCTCGACGGGGTTGTCCCGGCTGGTGTGCTCGGTGATCGTGCGGGCGACGTCGTCCGTCCATGTCAGCCCGAGGGCGGTGTAGAGCTCACGGAAGCGCGGCAGCGGGTCCCGCGAGAGGTCCTCGTGCCGGACGACGAGCATCGACGGGTTGCGCTCGGCGTACGTCTCCAGCACCTGCTGCTGAAACCGCCAGAGGTAGGCGCCCTCGACGACCGCGTCGCGCGGCGGTGCCGGGAGCAGCTTCGCCGCGGAACCGAGCTCGGCAGGCATGCCGGGCTGGGCCAGCATCTCGTCGATCGGGAAGCGCCAGCCCAGACGCAGGAAGCTCGCGACAACAGCAGCCGGGTGCCGCACGACGACCACGACCTGCATGCCGAGCTCGCGGTGGAGGTACTCACTGGCCAGGCACGCGATCGGGTCCTTGAGCAGCCAGCGCCGGACGCGTGGGTCGACCGCCATCAGGTGGTAGCGGAAGTTGGCGCGGGAGCCGAAGACGCGTCGGCCCGCGCGCGCGACGACCGACGTCGCCGGTCCGTCGAACGCGCCCCGGCGGAACGTCGCCCGACCGGCGAGCAGGTCCTCGAGGAGTCCCCGGTAGCGGGTGGCCTCCGGGTGCGCGGCGGTCAGGTGCAGGAACTGCTGCTCGATCCCGTGGATGCCCATCTGCACGTTGAACGGCTCGTCCAGGTAACCGACGTCGGGCGGGAGGGCGAGCATGCGGCCCACGAAGGTCGTGCCGGACCGAGGCGTGCCGGTGACCAGCACGGGCGCGCCGGTCTTACGCAGCGCCGTCAGAGGTCCTCCGCGAAATCCGCCTCGAGCCGGTTGAAGACGGCCCGCGCAGCCAGCAGCAGCAGTCCCGAGATGACGAAGCCGATCAGCAGGTTGCGCAGGTAGAAGGTGTAGCCGGGGCTGGCGAGGACCAGCCGTCGTACGCCTTCGGCGTCGGTGTAGTACGGCGTCCCATAGACCGCTCGCTGGAACGTCGAGACGACCGTTGCCATCGGGTTGAGGAAGTACGTCCAGAACAAGCCGTGGGGGTCGAGCTTCTCCTTGACCAGACCAGCGGCGTACAGGATCGGGTTGGCCCAGAACCACACCAGCATGGCGATCTCGACGAAGTGGCTGGTGTCGCGCCACCGCACGTTCAGCGCGCTGACCAGCACCCCGAGCGCTGTCGCGAAGACGATCAGCAGCGCGAAGGCCGGGAGGATGAGCAGGGTGTGCAGCCCGAACTTCGTTGGCGTCGTGACCAGCACCACGACGAGCAGCAGGAACAGTTGCAGGACGAACTGGACGACCGAGAAACCGACTGCCGACAGCGGCAGGACCAGGCGCGGAAAGCGCACTTTCTTCACCAGCCCGGCGCTACCGACCACGCTGCCCGAGGCTCCGGTCACCGCCTGGCTGAAGCACGTGAACGGCAGCAGGCCGGCCATCAGGTAGACGGCGTAGTCGGGGACCGCGATGCCCATGACCTTGGTGAAGATGACGTAGTAGATGGCCATCTGGATGAGCGGGTTGGCGAGGGACCAGGCGAAGCCGATCGCGGACCCCTGGTACTTGACCTTCAGGTCCTTGCGGATGAGCTGGCTCAGCAGCTCCCACCGGATCCGCCCCTGGGCGGCGGCGCGCGACCGCGCCAGCGCCGCGCGGTCTTCTGGTCCCGACACGGTCGAACTGGCCACGTGGGTCAGGCCTCCAGGAGAGTGTCGGTACTGGCGCGAGGCTACCCTTGCCCGGTGACGTCGACGCTCGCCGGGCCTTCGTCGGGCGACGACATCGCGCACACCGCCGTGACCGATCCGGACCCGGCGCCACGTGAGACCGCGAACGTCACGACGCTCGACCTGCTCGCGCTCGGTGCGGTCCTCGCCGTCGCCCTGTTGGCTTGGGCGTCGCTTGCGCTGGCCCATGTCGGTTGGCACTCGCTACCCGCTGCCGTCGGGGTCACGGCGGTCGCCGTGGTCGTGATCGGTTTGGTCTTCGCACAGCAGCGCATGTCGGTGCGCGGTGACCGTGCCGGCGTCGTCACCGCACTGGGGTGCGCTGCCGTCGCGGCCGCGCTCACCTTCCCTGGCTTCTCGTACGGCGTCGCCGACAAGGACCCCGGTGGGTACGTCTCGCACGCGGTCGAGATCGCGCACAGCGGCGACTACGCGTTCACCGACCCGCTCCTGCACGACAAGGTGCCCGTGCAGCTGACGTCGCCGGGTGCGCGGTTCCCGAGCGTGTGGGTGCGCGACATGGACACCGGGCGCGTCGTGCCGCAGTTCTACCACCTGTGGCCGTCGCTCCTGGCGACGGCGTACGACGCCGACGGCTTCGACGGCATGCGGTTCGCGGTGCCGTTGATGGGCGTGCTGTCGGTGCTCTGCATCGTCGCGCTGCTGCGGCGTACCGGTACTGCGCTGGCCGGGCCGACCGCGGGGCTCGTCGCGGCGGCCGCAGGCGGGCTGCTGCTCGCGACGAACATGCTGCAGGTCTGGCAGTCGCGCTACCCCACGACCGAGGTGTTCGCCCAGGCGCTGTACCTCGCCGCCCTCCTCGGCATCGTCGTCGCGCTGCAGACGAGGTGGCGCGAGGCGGCCGGACTGGCCGGCCTGCTCGTCGGGATCGGCTGGTTGAACCGGGCTGACGGGCTGCTTCTCGTGCTGCTCTCCGTCGGGGTGGGTGCCGCGCTCCTCGCTACGCGCCGCTGGGACGCGCGCGCGACGTGGTTCGCCGCCGGGCTGGCGATCGTCGTACCGCATGCGGGCTTGCAGGCCTACGACCTCGCGCACAACTACTCGATCGCCAACGACATCCCCTCGCTCGGCAAGGTCGTCGCCGTCGCGGTCGGCTGCCTGGCCGTCGCCGCGGTGGTGCGGCTGGTCGGGTCCCGTCCGATCACGTGGGCCACCTCGGCTCTGGAGCGCAGCCGACCGCAGCTGGTCGTCGGTCTGCTGGTGTGCGCCGGTGCCGCCGCCCTGCTCGCCCTCGGCTTCCTGCGGCCGCGACTGCTCGGCGTCGACTACTTCGACTACAACGGCCAGAGCATCCGCTCGTACGACGAGCAGACCATGCGCCGGCTCGCCTGGTTCATCACCCTGCCGGGGTTCGCGCTGATGGGACTCGGTCTCGCGGCCGTCGGACTCCGTCGCTGGCGCGCCTCGGTCTGGGCCGTCGTGCTGCCGACGCTGCTGCTCTTCCCGCTCTACGCCTACTCGGCGCGCAACTCCACGCGGCTGCTGTGGTGGACCCGGCGGTACGTGCCGACCGTTCTCCCGGGGATCGTCATCCTCATCGCGCTCGCCCTCGCCGTCGCGTGGGTGCTGCGCGTCCGAGGCCGCGCGATCCTGCGCGTTCCTGCGGCGCTCGCCGTCGCGGCGCTGGCGGCCGTCTTCCTGTCGCAGTCGCTGCCGCTGCGCCAGCACGACGAGTGGAAGGGGTCGTTCCAGATCAGCGCCGAGCTCGCCGACCTCGCCGGCGACACGCACGGCGTCTTCCTCTGGGAACCGCAAGGCGAACAGGGGTGCTGCGCGGGACCGACCGCGCTCTTCGCGACACCGGTCTGGCTGGTCCACGACGGGCTCGGCGCACTGCTGCCCGTCGACCACAACGCCCGCAACGCGCGCCTCGCGGCGTACGCCGCCCACTTCCCCGGCCGGCCGGTGTTCGTCGTCGGTGACGACCCGGAGCTTCCTGACGGGATCGACCCGGCGACGGTGGAGCCGGTCATGACGCGCCACGTCGAGCTGCCGATGTGGGACGAGAGCGACACCCACCGGCCGGATGCCGCGCACCAGGTCGGCGTCGACATCGCGGTGTGGCGCGTTCGCGGGACGTGAGGCACAGCTTCCGATCGGCTGCTGCAGCGCTGATCTACCTGTGGCTCGCCGCCCTGCTCCACGCACCGGCGTTCGTCGACCTGGCAGACCGGACGCTGTGCTCCTGCGGTGACCAGCCGCAGACCGACTGGTACCTCGCGTGGACGCCGCACGCCGTCTTCTCCGGGCAGGCGCCGTGGACGACCGACCACCTGCTCATCCCGGACGGCGTGAACCTGATGTGGAACACGCTGATGCCGCTGCCGGGCCTGCTGATGTCCCCCCTCACGCTGCTGGCCGGTCCGATGGCGACGCACACGATCCTGTCGGTGCTCGCCTTCGCAGGCAGTGCGACCGCGATGTGGTGGGTCGTTCGTCGCTGGGCGCCGTGGTGGCCGGCCCGGTTCGCGGCCGGCCTGCTCTACGGGTTCTCGCCGTACCTCGTGGCGCAGGGCTCAGGCCATCTCAACCTCGAGCTCGTCATCGTGCCGCCGCTCGTGCTGCTCGTCGCCGACGAGCTCCTCGTGCGGCAGCGCCGCCGGGCGTGGGTGGCCGGCGGCGTCCTCGGGCTCATCGCCCTCGCCCAGCTGCTGACGGCCGAGGAGATCCTGGCGTCGACCTTCCTGGTCGCGCTGCTCGGCGTGCTCGTGCTGGCCTGGCAGCACCGGCCGCGGATCGACCGGCCGCGCATCCGCCACGCGGTCATCGGCCTGGGCACGGCAGCCGGGTTGCTGTCGGTCGGCGCCGCCTGGCCGTTGTGGGTGCAGTTCTTCGGCAAGGGCACGGTGACCGCACCGGTGCAGGACGCGTCGCCGTACGCCGCGGATGTCCTGGGTCTGATCGTTCCCACCGCCCACCAGCTGCTCGGGATCGTCGAGACGTCGGCATGGGGCGTCAACGACAGCGAGAACGGCAGCTACCTCGGACTGCCGCTGGTCATGGCGGTCTGCCTGCTCGCATGGCGGTTCCGCGCCATCCCCGTCGTGCGCTGGGCCGCCGCCCTCGGCCTCGTCAGCTGGGTGCTGTCACTCGGCGAGCGACTGCACTTCGGCGGCCGGCTGTACGACGTACCGCTGCCGTTCGACGTCGTCTCCCAGCTGCCCGTGTTGCACAACATGGCGGCCGTGCGGCTTTCCCTGTACGTCGTTCTGTGCGCCGCCGTCGTCGTCGCCGTGGGGCTCGACCGGTTGCACGCGCTGGGCTGGTTCGACCGTCACCGGACCGGCGCGGCTGTCCTTGCCGTCACGTGCGTGCTGCCGCTCGTGCCCGCGTCGGCGTACTCGTACGTCGATGCCGGGACGCCGCCGTACTTCACGTCGGGGGCCGTGAACCGCGTGCCGGCCAATGCTGTCGCTTACACCTACCCGGTGCCGCGGTACCCCGGCTCGGCCCCGATGGAGTGGCAGGCCCAGGCGGACTTCCGCTACCGCTCGCTGGGCGGCTACGTCATCTCGCGGGGCGACGGGGGTGGCGGGACGTTTGCCGGCCGCATCACGGTCTGGGAGCGCGTGGTCGGCCAGGCGGCAGCCGGCCGTCGTATCGAGATCCCGCCGGCCCAGGTGCAGCGACGACTGCTGCAGGAGATGACCGAGCTGCGGGTGCGGGCGATCCTCGTCGCCGACGTCCGCGGTGCCGATGACGTGAACCGGCTCGTCGAGCAGCTGCTGGGGCGGCCGGCGGACGAGCACACAGGGCGGGTCAGTGCGTGGTACGTCGACGCGGGTCCGGCCGCCGGGCCGAGGCGGGACTAGACCCAGGAGTCGGCGGAGCCGATCACCTTCGCCGGCATCCCCGCGACGACGGCATGCGCCGGGACGTCCTTGGTGACGACCGCGCCGGCCGCGACGATCGCGCCGTCGCCGATCGTCACGCCCTTCAGCACGATCGCCCGGGTCCCCACCCAGACCCGGTCGCCGATCACGATCGGCGCGGCTGACGGCTGCCGGACGCCCCCCACCGTCATGGCGTGGAAGTCGTTGTCGAGCAGCTGGACGTCCCACGAGAAGGTGCATCCGGCGCCGATCGTGATGCTGTCGGCGACCAGGATCTTGGTGCCGAGGCCGTTGACGTTGGTCTCGTGGCCGATCGAGAGCCGACCGCTGTCCACGACGATGCGCACGCCGCGCTGCAGGGAGACGACGCCCTCGCAGTGCAGGCTGGCGCCCTCGCGCACGCGGATGACCGACGTGTCGCCCTCACACGTCAGCCCGAAGGAGCCGAGGCCGACCCGCAGCGCGCCGCCGGGCGACACGCGAATGCGCTCCGCGCCCTCGATGACCGTGTCGGAGCCGACCCAGATGGACCGGCGGGCGAGGACCCGGTGCCGCACGACCCCGCCGTAGAACGCGCGGGCGGACGTCTCCCGGCCGGACCGCAGGCGCCGCATGGCGGCGCGGTAGCCACGGAACTCGTCGGCAGGCACGCGCAGCAGGCTAGGCGACGGTGAGCATGCTCACTTCTGCAAGCGCATACAGCCGTCGATCCGGGGCCTGCGGGCCCTGCTGCACGCTCGCGTGATCATCCTCACGCCGCGAAAACGCTAGCAACAGCAAGCACTCGGTTACTGTGGAGCACGTCCGCACGACCGAGGCCGATCCGGCCCCAGGGGGCCGCCACCGTCCACGAGACGGGCAGCGCAGGCCTCGTACGGAGGAACACACATGTCCCGCGCCCTACCGCTCGTGCTCGTTGCAGTGATCACCGCCGGCACCGCCGGCGCCGCCCTGCTGCCCGACTCGGCTGAGTCGCTCGAGCAGCGCACCGGCGTCCACGCGCTCGCAGAGACGCCCGTCCGGCCCGTCGACCTGGGCGACTGGACGACGGCCGGCAGGCACGTCGGCAACGCCGTCGCCCTGCAGCAGGCCGCGCAGGCCCGGGCCGCCAAGGCCGCCGCGCAGGAGCGGGCCAGCAAGGCTCGCGCACTCGAGGCGGAGCGCCGCGCGAGCCGCGCCCGCAGGTCGACGGTCAGCTACGGCAGCCCGAAGGCCATTGCCCAGTCGATGCTGGCCCAGCGGGGCTGGAGCGACCAGTGGAGCTGCCTGGACAGCCTGTGGTCGAAGGAGAGCGGCTGGCGCGTCTACGCCAGCAACCCGAGCGGCGCCTACGGCATCCCGCAGGCCATGCCCGGCAGCAAGATGGCCTCAGCCGGCTCCGACTGGCGCACCAACCCGGCGACGCAGATCCGCTGGGGCCTGGGCTACATCGCCGGTGCCTACGGCTCGGCGTGTGCCGCCTGGCGCCACAGCCAGTCCCACAACTGGTACTGAGAGCGTCGGCGCCTACCCGGCGCGGCGGCTGCGCGACCGGGTGACCGCGCGTTCCGAGACGTCGACGGGCGACTGCTCGGCCGGGCTGATCATCCCGAACCGCATCTTCTTCGTGTGCTCGAGGCTGTCCTCGATGAGCGCGCGGTTGGTCCGCAGCAGGTCGCCGACGATCCCGATGATGATGCTCATGAAGCTCATGACGAGCAGCACCGCACCGACGAGCAGCGACTGCAGGTGGTTGCCGTCGTCGCCGTTGACCTGCAGCACGGCGTAGCGCACGAACGGCAGCGACCCGAGCACGCCGAACAGCACGGCGAGCGCGCTGAAGATGACGTACGGCTTGTACATGATGTACGCGCGGATGATGGCGCCGGCGCTCTTCAGCACGTGCTGGTAGGTGCTCTTGAACAGCCGCGACTCACGCGTCTTCGGGTTGGTGCGGATCGGGATGCTCGTGATGGCCAGCTTCTTGTTGCCGGCCTGGATGATCGTCTCCATGCAGTAGCTGAAACGCGTGATCGTGTTGAGCAGCATCAGCGAGTCGCGGGAGTAGGCGCGAAAGCCGCTCGCGGCGTCCGGCAGCGTCGTCCCCGCGGCCTTGTTCACGATCCGGCTGCCGAGCTTCTGCAGCAGCACCTTCGGCCCGGAGAAGTGCTCGACGAGGTGCACCTGCCGGTCGGCGATGACGATGTCGGCCTCGCCCGCGATGATCGGCTGCACGAGGTCGGCGATGCGCTCCTGCGGGTACTGGTTGTCGCCGTCGGTGTTGACCACGATGTCGGCGCCGAGCTCGAGCGCGCGCTGCACCCCGTCGTGGAACGAGCGTCCGAGCCCGCGGTTGCGCGCGTGCCGGACGAAGTGCGTGACGCCGTGCTCCTTGGCGACATCGATCGTGCGGTCCGTGGAGCCGTCGTCGATGATGAGCACGACGATCTCGTCGATGCCGTCGATCTGCTTCGGGATCGACGAGAGCACCATGCCGAGGGTGTCCTCCTCGTTCAGGCACGGGACTTGTACGACGAGGCGCATCAGCCGGTCCTCATCACAGCGTCGCCCAGACGATCGTCCAGGGGTACGGCGACGCGACGGCCCGCACGGTGCCGACCTGCGACACGAACCGCTGGAAGCTCGCCTTGGTCCAGTGGTTGAGGTGGCCCGGTGTGTTGCCCAGATCCTTCAGGTAGCGGCCGGTGACGAGGTTCGACCCGCGGAAGTACGGCTCGCGGGGGACGCTGAGCAGCAGGTGGCGCGACGACACCCGCGCCAGCTCGCGCAGCCCGGCTGCGGGGTCGCGCAGGTGCTCGAGCACTTCGACGCACACGACGAGGTCGAACTGCTTGTCCGTGAACGGCAGGTGCTCCGCGTCGCCGTGGATGTAGTGCGGTCCCGGCCGCGTGCGCCACTCCTCGCGCAGCCCGGCATCGGGCAGGTCGAGCCCCACCGCCGTACCGAACCTGCTGTGCAGCTTCTGTGAGATCACGCCCTCGCCGGCGCCCACCTCGAGCGGGTTGGTCGCCGGCGTCGTGTCGCGCGAGATGTCGCCGATCATGGCGTCCAGCCGCGTGACGAACCGCTCGGTCAGCCACTTGATGGCGGGGTTCTTCGCGGTGTACTTCGCGGTGTGGTTGCCGATCACCACACCCGGCGTCTCGGGCGCTTGGGTCATGCGTCGAGGTTATCGTCCGTAGGCTTTCGCCGATGAGGCTGCCGCCGTGGCTGAGACGTGCCCTGCGTGTGGCGTTCCTCGTCGCCGTGGTGGTCGTTCTCGTCCTGGCCGTACGCCGGCAGGGCGACGGTCTCGGTGACGCCCTCGCCCGCACCGGCGTCGCAGCAGCCCTTGGCAGCCTGCTCGCGGTGCTCGTCGGGCTCTTCGCGAGCGCGATGGTCTGGCGGTCGCTGCTCGCCGACCTCGGCAGCCCGCTGCCGGTTCGCACCGCACTGCACGTGTTCTTCCTCGGCCAGCTCGGCAAGTACCTGCCGGGCAGCGTGTTCGCCGTTGCCGCTCAGATGCAGCTCGGCCGGACGCAGGGCGTCCCGCGCAGCCGCGTCGGCGCGGCCAGCCTGATGTTCATGGGCGTGCTCGTCGCGACCGGGCTCCTCGTCGCGTCGGCCGCGCTGCCGCTCACCAGCCCTGACGCGCTGCAGCAGTACTTCTGGGTCCTGGCGGTTCTCCCCGTCGGGCTCGCCTGCCTCGCGCCGGCGGTCCTGACGCGGATCGTCGCGACCGGCCTGCGCGTCCTTCGGCGGGAGCCGCTCGAGCGCCCGCTGTCGTGGCGCGGCGTCGGGACGGCGGTCGGCTGGGCGCTGGCGATGTGGGCGGCGTACGGCGTCCACCTGCTCGTGCTGCTGCTGCCGCAGCACACGTCGGGGAGCGCGGCCCTGCCGCTGCTGTCGCTCGGCGGTTACGCGCTCGCGTGGACGGTCGGCTTCCTGCTCCTCATCGCGCCCGCCGGCGCCGGGCTGCGCGAGCTCGTCCTCGTGCTGTCGCTAGCCCCGGTCCTCGACACGGCGCCGGCCACCGCGGTTGCGATCGTCAGCCGCGGCGTCATGACCCTCGGCGACCTGGTCTGGGGCGGGGCGGGCGCGCTGATGCGGCCGAGAAGCGGGGCAGATGGGACGGGCGTGGCTACAGTGGAAGGCGTTCAGCAGCTGGGGAAGGCTGCCGACGCCTGACAGGTACGCCCTACTGGCCGAACCGCCTGCTGTCGAACCGGAGATCCGACCGATGCGCCGCGCCCTTCCCCTTGGTGGCCCCGCCCGCCGCCCCGCGCTTGCCGGGCTGCTCGGGCTCGTCGGCGCGCTCGTCACGACGGTGGCCACGGCCGGGCCGGCCGCCGCCGAGCAGGTCTACCTGCGCCCGGCCAGCGGCGTGTTCAGCGTCGTCGGCCACGGGTGGGGACACGGGCACGGGATGTCCCAGTGGGGCGCGCAGGGCGCGGCCAGCATCGGCATCGGCGCCGACGAGATCACCGCGACGTACTACCCGGGCACGGCGCGTGCGGTCCTGCCCAACGCCCCGATCCGGGTGCTGCTCCAGGCCGACGAGGGCCGCGACACCCAGGTGTACGCCGCCTCCGGGCTGAAGGTCACCGACGTCGCGACCGGCGAGTCCGAGCTCCTTCCCGCCGGACCGACCCGGTGGCGCGCGACCGTTGACGCGGCCGGTCTGCACCTGTCGTCGCTGACCGGCTCGACGTGGACGCCGTACACCCTCGGCGGCGCCGGAGCGAGCCCCGCGCCTAGCCCGCCACCGGGGACGGCGTACGCCGGGCCGCTGCGGTTCTCGGGTCCGGAGGTCGTCAGGGTCGCGTTCCCCGACGGCACGTCACGCGACTACCGCGGCACGGTGCAGGCCTTGCAGACGTCGTCGACCGCGCTGCGGACGATCGACACCCTGTCGCTCGAGGACTACCTGCTCGGCGTCGTGCCGCGTGAGTCCTCGTCGTCGTGGAAGCCGGCGGCGCTGCAGGCCCAGGCCATCGCGGCACGGTCGTACAGCGCCTACAAGCGGGCGCACGCGACGGGCAGCTACGACATCTGCGACACGACGCAGTGCCAGGTCTTCGGCGGCACCCGCGTCTACACCTCCGACGGCACCAGCATCGCCCTCGAGCCCGCGTCGACGACCGACGCGGTGCGCCAGACCGCGGGGGTCGTCCGGACCCACAACGGGGCACCGATCTTCGCGGAGTTCTCCAGCAGCAACGGCGGCTGGTCGAGCGACGGCGGTGCGCCGTACCTCATCGCGCAGCGCGACGACTGGGACGGCGTCGTGCCCAACCCGGTGCACTCGTGGTCGGCATCGCTGCCCGCCGCCGACGTCGAGCGCCGCTATCCCGCCATCGGCACCCTGCAGCGCATCCGGGTCACCGGGCGCGACGGCAACGGCGAGTGGGGTGGCCGGGTGAAGGCCGTCATCCTCGAGGGCGTCAGCAGCACCGGCGGGGCGACGAGCGTCACCACCACGGGCGCCGGCATCTACAACGCCCGCACGTGGCCGGCGCACTCGGACGGCCTGCGCTCGTCGTGGTGGCACATCACCACGAGCCGAGACGCCACCGTCGTCAGCCAGTCGGTCGCTCCGCGGCTCGTTCGTCCGCCGGGCGCGCCGACCGGCGGGACGCTGACGGTGACGATGAAGAACACCGGCTCCTCGGCCTGGCCGACCGACGGGCTGCACATGGCGGTGGCGTCGCCGCCTGGACAAGCCGACGCGCTCGTCGGCGGCAGCACCCGCCCCGGCGCCCTCGTGCCGACCGAGGCGACGTCGATCCCGCCGGGTGGCGTTGCGTCGTTCAGCTTCGCCATCGACTCCAAGGCTGTGGCCGCCGGCAACCACGGCCGGGCCTACCGGCTGCGCGTCGGCGACGACCCGGTGTTCGGCGCGACGGTCAACTGGACGATCCCGGTCGAGGCCGCCCGCTTCACAGCCAGCGTCGCAGCGAAGCCGACTGCAGTTGCGCCGGCGGCCGGGGACGCACCGCCCGCGGTCTTCGCCGACGGTCGCACCGTCGTCGTCCCGCGGGACGGGTCCACGACCGTCAAGCTCCGGGCCACGAACACCGGCAACGCGACGTGGCCGGCGGCGCCGGACACCAACGTCGTGCTGGGCACCTCCGGCCCTCGGGAGCGGTCCAGCGTCTTCACGGGTCCGTCCTGGCTGTCGCCGAAGCGCCCCGCGCGTCTCTCGGACACCGCTGCTGTTGCGCCCGGTGGCGTCGGGTCCTTCCTGCTGACGCTGTACGGCGCGGGACGCGGCGTCAACGTCGCCGCAGAGTCCTTCGAGCCCGCGTGGGAGGGCATGCACTGGATCGACGGCGCCATGACGACGCTGTCGGTCGTGCGCGTCGACCCCGCAATCTCCCGGCTCGCGCTGCTGGACACGAGGCCGCCGACGACTGCGCGCATGTCGACGACGTCGAGTGGCCTGACCCTGGTCGTGCGGCTGCGCAACGTCGGTGGCACCCCGTGGACGGTCGGCAAGGAGTGGCTCGCGACCTCGAGCGGCAAGGCCGATCCGCTGCGCACCGGCGCCTGGCCGTACCCGACCAGACCGCCGGCGATGGCCGCCAACGTCACTCGCCCCGGCGTCACGGCTGTCTACCCCGGTGAGATCGGCGAGTGGCGCATCCCGCTGTCGGGGCTGCGCAGGCCGCCGGGCACGTACGCCGAGTCGTGGCAGGCACTCGGTCCGACCGGCCGCTTCGGACCGGTGATCCGGACCAGCGTCACGGTGGTGCGCGGGTAGCGTCCGCCCCGAGCGGAAGCTGTGCGCGGTGCCGCGCGACGAAGGAGCGCGTGCGCCGTGCGCTGCTGAAGCGAGAAAGGTCAGACGGGTGCGGGTCGGTCTGGTCCTCGAGCAGTGCCTCGCGCCCGTCCCCGGCGGAACCGGCCGCTACAGCAGGGAGATCGCACGGGCGCTCGCCCGCCGCGCCCCGGCGGGCTCCGCGGTCGCGGGTGCGACTGCCTGGCATCGCGAGCTCCTGCGCATCGAGGGCGTGCCCTCGTTCCGATTGGTACTCCCGCGGCGAGCGCTGATCGCGTCGTGGGAGCGCGGCATCGGACCCGGCATCGGCGGTGACCTCGTGCACGCGCTGACACCGCTCGCGCCCCCTCGCCGTCGTACTCCGCTCGTCGTCACGGTGCACGACGCGGTGCCGTGGACCCACCCGGAGACGCTGACGGCGCGCGGCGTCCGCTGGCACCGCCGAGCCATCGAGCGGGCTGCAAGGTCGGCCGACCGCATCGTCGTGCCCACGCACGCCGTGGCCGACGAGCTTGCCCGACACGTGCAGCTCGACGACCGCGTCCGGGTGGTCGGGCACGGTGTCAGCGCCGACCTGCGCGTCCCCGAGGACGCGGACGCCCGCGCGGCGACGATGCACCTGCCCGACCGCTACCTGCTGACAGCCGCAACCCTCGAGCCGCGCAAGGGCCTGTCCGTCCTGCTCGAGCAGCTCGCCGCACCTGCGGCACCCGACATCCCGCTGCTCGTCGCGGGCCAGGCCGGCTGGGGCGACCTCGACCTGCCCTCGGAAGCGCGCCGCCTCGGCCTCGCCGACCGCGTCCGCATCCTCGGCCGGGTGCCGGACGCCGACCTCGCCGTGCTGATGGCCCGCGCGACCGCGTTGGTGGTGCCCAGTCGCGCGGAGGGCTTCGGCCTGCCGATGCTCGAGGCGATGAGCCTCGGTACCGCCGTCGTCACCAGCGCCGACCCGGCGCTCGTCGAGGTCGCCGGCGGGACGACGCTGGTCGCGGCGGACCACGAGCTGGCCGGTGCCCTGCGCACGGTTGTCGACGACGATCTGCTGCGAGCCCGGCTCGGTGCAGCCGGCCGCGACCGTGCCACCGCGTTCACGTGGGACGCGGCCGCCGACGCGCTCTGGGTGGTCTACGCCGAGATCGCCTCGTCACGGGCGTAGGCTCCGGTCCAGCCCCGAAGAACTCGCCGAAGGAGCACGACGCTGTCCGCCAGTCCGCGCGTCCTCGTCGACGCGACGGCAGTCCCGGCCGACCGGGGCGGCGTCGGCCGCTACGTCGACGGCCTGATCGGCGCCCTCGCGCACACTGATGCCGACCTCGCGATCGTGTGCCAGCGCGCGGATGCCGAGCGCTACAGCCGGATGGACGCCCTCGCCGAGGTGATCCCCGGGCCGGCTGCGATCGCGCACCGCCCGGCGCGGCTCGCCTGGGAGCAGACGGGGTTGCCGCTCGTCGCGCAGCAGGTCAACGCGCAGGTCGTGCACTCGCCGCACTACACGATGCCGCTGCGGGCCGGTCGCCCCGTCGTCGTCACGATCCACGACGCGACCTTCTTCACCGAGCCGGCCATGCACACGTCGGTCAAGGGCACGTTCTTCCGGTCGGCGACCCGCACTGCCCTGCGTCGTGCCGCCCGAGTCGTCACTCCGTCGAAGGCGACGCGCGAGGAGCTCATCCGCGTCCTCGATGCGGACGGCACGAAGATCGACGTCGCCTACCACGGTGTCGACCAGACGACCTTCCACGTGCCGAGCGAGGCCGAGAAGGACCGCGTACAGGCCCGGCTCGGTCTGGGTGGTCAGCCCTACATCGCGTTCCTGTCGACCCTCGAGCCGCGCAAGAACGTGCCCGGTCTGGTGCGCGGCTGGGTGAAGGCGTGCGCCGACCGGCCCGATGCACCGGCGCTCGTGCTCGCCGGTGGTGCCGGCTGGGACGACCAGATCGACGGCGCGATCGCCGAGGTGCCCTCGCACCTGCGGGTGCTGCGGCCGGGCTACCTGCGCTTCACCGACCTGCCCGGGTTCCTCGGCGGCGCGCTGTGCGTTGCCTACCCGTCGCACGGCGAGGGCTTCGGCCTGCCGGTGCTCGAGGCGATGGCCTGCGCCGCGCCGGTGCTCACGACGCCGCGGTTGTCCCTGCCGGAGGTCGGCGGCGATGCCGTGGCCTACACCGAGCCTGACCCCGACTCCATCGCCGCCGCGCTGACCGTCCTGCTCGACGACCCGGCCCGGCGCGCGCAGCTCGCTGCCGCGGGTCACGTGCGGTCGCTCGAGTTCACCTGGTCCGCCAGTGCCGAGGCCCACCTCGCGAGCTACGCGCGCGCGCTCGATTCGTGAGCCCTCCGCCCGTGCGGGTGGTTGTCGTGACGTACTCGCCCGGCGACACGCTGGTCGGTTTCCTCACCTCGCTGCGTACGGCGACGACGGCGCCGTACGACGTCGTCCTGGCCGACAACGGCTCCACCGACGGCGCACCGGAAGCGGCAGTGGCGCCGGGTGTGGCGCTGCTGCCGACGGGCGGCAACCTCGGCTACGGACGCGCCGCCAACCTCGGGGCCGGGGGTGCGAGCGGCGAGTGGCTGGTCGTCGCCAACCCTGACGTCGTATGGGCACCGGGCTCGCTCGATGTGCTTCTCGACGCCGCGGCGAGATGGCCCGACGCCGGCAGCCTCGGGCCGGCGATCCGCACTCCCGACGGCCGCCTCTACCCGTCAGCGCGGGCATTCCCCTCGCTCGGCCGCGGCATCGGGCACGCGGTGTTCGGCTGGTGGTGGCCGGCCAACCCGTGGACCAGGTCCTACCGGGCCGAGGTCGGTCGACCGGTCGAGGGACCGACGGGTTGGCTGTCCGGCTCGTGCATGCTGCTGCGCCGTACGGCGTTCGAGACGGTCGGTGGCTTCGATCCGTCGTACTTCATGTACTGCGAGGACATGGACCTGTGCCGGCGGTTGGCGGAGGCGGGGTGGAAGAACGTCTACGTGCCGTCCGCGGTCGTCACGCACAGCGGTGCTCACGCGACGTCGCGCGTGGCAGCTGCGATGGTGGCCGAGCACCACCGGGCGCTGTACCGCTACCTGTCGAGGCAGTACGCCGGCCCGCGCTATGCATTGCTACGGCCACTGCTCGCCGCCGGACTGTTCCTGCGCTACCTGCTCGCCCGAGCGGTGAAGTCTGTGGGGGAGGGCGCCGCCCCGACCCGGTCCGCCGACGTCCTGGAGACCTGATGCGGCACGCGTTGATCCTCGCCGGCGGCTCCGGCACCCGGCTCTGGCCGTACTCCACCGCCGGTCTGCCCAAGCAGCTCGTCCCGCTGTTCGAGGGCAGGTCGCTGCTGGACCTCGCCGTCGACCGGGCGAGCGCCGTTGCCGACGAGGTGTGGCTCGGCGCCGGGGAGCAGCTGCGCGATGCGGTCTCGTCCGTCGAGGGGCTGCGGGCGGACCGGTTGATCTTGGAGCCGTCCGGACGCGACACCTTGCCGGCCGTCGCCCTCGGCTGCGCGACCATCCTGGAGACCGACCCGGACGCCGTCGTGGCGGTGCTGACCGCCGACCACCTCATCGAGCCCGTCGACGCGTTCGCCGCCTCGCTGTCCGCGGGGTGCGACCTCGCGGAGGCGTCCGACGACGTCCTCGTGACGTTCGGCGTCGTACCCGACTTCCCGTCGACGGGCTTCGGCTACCTCGAGCTCGGTGAGCCGCTGGCCGGTGCGGCACGCGTGGTGTCGAGGTTCCTCGAGAAGCCCGACCTGGCGACGGCAACGGCCTTCCTGGCCGGCGGTCCGGAGCATTACCTGTGGAACTCCGGCATGTTCGTGTGGCGCGCGGCGACCCTGCTGGCGGCGGTCGAGGCCTTCGAGCCCGAGACCGCGCGGTTGGTCCGCGACGTGGTCGACGGTCGCACGGGGTCGTGGGACGTCATCGAGAAGAAGTCCGTCGACGTCGGCGTGATGGAGCCCGCCTCGACGTCCCGCGACTTCAGGGTTGCGGCGCTGCCGATGTCGGCGCGATGGCTCGACGTCGGGTCCTGGCCGGCGTACGGCGACGCCGTCGGGCGTGACGACTCAGGCAACGCGATCGCCGGGCGGGCGGTCGTCACCGGCTCGTCCGGCTGTGTGGTCGCGTCGAACGAGCCGGACCACCTGGTCGCTCTCGTCGGCTGCGAGGGGCTCGTCGTCGTACACACACCGGAGGCGACGCTCGTCATGCCGGCCGACCAGGCGCAGCGGGTCAAGGACCTGCACGCGCTGGTGCAGCAGCAGGCTCCCGACTTCGCCTAGGAACGCCGCGCCGCTCTGGTCCGTTGGATCCGCGACTGGTCCGTTCACGGCGAGGAGAGCCCGTGTCCGCTGAGATCGCTGAGCCGCTTTCCCCCGCCGTGGCCGAGCTCGACCGGCAGACCGACGTCCTCGTCGACAAGGGCTATCCCGGTCTCGCGGGCATGAGCGAGCAGGCGTTCCGCGGTCTGGTCGCGCCGCTGCGCACCCAGCTCCCCGCCGAGCGCTTCGTCCTGGTCGTCAGCCCCGTGCTGGTGCCGGCTGAGCGGATGATCGACGCAGTCGACCTCGCCGGCCGCAGCGGGTTCACGACGATGGAGCCCGAGGATCTCGCGCGGTTCCAGCCGATCGCAGAGGTGTCGTTGTCTGACTCGCCCGCCTACCTCGCCGTCGACCCGGACACCGGCGCCGACACCCTCAACGTCCGTCCCGATGACGCGCTCCACCGGATCCTGGCAGCCGGCCGGACACCCCTGACGCTCGCCGAGGGCCTGGCGCTGGCAACGCAGCTGCCGCAGTGGCTGCTGGAGCGCAACTGCTTCGAGATGCTCGGCTCGAGGGCGGGCGACAAGCGTGTGACCGGCATCTGGGTCAGCAAGGGGGCACCGCGCCTCGGCTGGTGCTGGGGCGGCAACCCGCACACCTGGCTCGGCATGGCGTCCGCGGCATCGCGCATCGGCTGACCCAGGCCGGCGTCACCCCGCCGACCGGCCGCTTCCTGGCGTCGGGGCGAGCGCGGGGCCTGGCGCCGTGAGCAGTCGGAGGAGCGCGTCCTCGCAGCTGTAGTGACCGGTCACGTCGAACCAGGACTTGTGGGTCAGCGCCGCGCGCAGGTCGCAGTCCGCCACCAGGATTCCCTCTTCGCCGTACAGCGGCTCGGCCAGGTAACCGCTGTCGCCGGCGCCGATGATGCATGAGCCGCCGGGGGAGACCGTCTTGCTGTCCGGCAGCTGCACCGGGAAGTCCTTCGGGTACGCCGAGGTCGGCGTGTACTGGATCGCGGACACGACGAAGGCTCCGGATTCGATCGCGACGGTGCGCATCAGCGCTTGCCACCCTTCGGAGGAGTCGGCCGTCGGTGCGACGTAGATCTGCGGAGCGCCGCGGTAGACGGCGTACCGCGCCAAGGGCATGCGGTTCTCCCAGCAGATCAGGCCGCCGACCCGGCCGACGGGGGTGTCGACGACGCCGAGGTCGTCACCCCGGCCGAAGGCGTGGAAGAGCCGCTCGTGCTTGGTCGGCATGAGCTTGCGATGTCGGGCGAGCAGCCCTGACGGACCGAGCGTGAGCATCGTGTTGAACACGCTCGACGAGCGGCCTGGCTCGCGCTCGTTGACCCCGATGACGCAGTGCACGTCGTGCGACCCGCAGGCCTCGATCAAGCGGTCGACGGCCGGCCCGGGCACGTCGATCGCGGACTCCCACAGCCGGATGCTGACCTCGTCCATGCCGGCGGGGTCGTTCACCGCAGCGCCGGCCCAGGCCCAGCTCGGATACAGCGAGACGAAGCACTCCGGGAAGACGATGAGCTCAGCGCCGCGTGCAGCCGCCTCGCCGATGAGCCTCACGGCCTTGTCGATCGTGGCGTCTGCGTCGAGGACGACCGGAGTCGCTTGGACCGCCGCGACGCGAATGCTTCGGAGCACTGTCATGGCCGGACGTTAGACCTGGCCGCACGGCCCCCCAGCTGTCACGCTCTGTTGCTTGGCGGTTACGAGTCCGGTACGGGGGTAGTACCTGGCCGCGTGCAGGGTCGCCCGAACGGGTGGGTGTGCGGCAAGACGACCCGGGGGCAGCTGCCGCCAGGTGTTGGCACAGCCCGGAGGACGACGCATGACTCGCAACCGTTTCCGCTCCATGACCGCGCAGGTAGGCACGTGCGCGCTAGCTGGGGTCGCTGTGAGCGCGCTGCTCGTCGCAGCCGCAGGTCCGGCTTCCGCCGCTGCGGCACTGGACGTGCAGGGGGCAACTGCTGGGCAGGCGCTGCTCCTGACGCTCAACCTGCCGGGGGGCGCCGCCACGAAGATCGAGCTCGTTCTCGACCCGGTCACCGGGCTCGTCCGCAAGACGACGACGAGCACCGCCGCCTCGGCCGACGCGACAGTCCTGCGCGGCAGCCTCGGTGGGCAGGCCATGGACTCCGGGGCTTCGTCGGCCAAGCTGCCGGCGCCGACGAGCTCCAGCAGCAACCCGACCGGCGGCATCGCGGCCGGCCTGGCGGGCACGCCGCTGGAGAACCTGATCAAGGTCGAGCTCCTGCCGTCGTACGCAAAGGTCACCACTGCTCCGACCAGCTCGTCCGACGCCGCCGTCGCCAACCTCGGCGTCGGACTCCCCGACGCGTTGGCCAGCGCCCTGGCACCGTTGACCGGTCCGCTCGCGGCGGGTGTCGGAACGCTGCTGACGACCCTGGCAGATCAGGCCGGGATGCCAGTGGCGACGCTGTGCTCCAACCTCACGGCCGCGGTCAACGCCTTGACGCCGGTGACCGCACCCCTGCAGGACGCTCTGAACCAGCTGCCCGTCCCGATCCCGGTCGCGGGGCTGCTCGACACCACGACCCTGGGCGCCATCTGCGGTCTGCAAACGCTGATCACTCAGCTGAACACCGCGCTGCAGAACGCCTTGGCGTCCCTCACCGGCGACAGCGGGGTCTTGGGAACCGGCCTGATCACCAGCGAGCAGAGCATCACGCGCACCGGCGACACCGTGACCTCGCGCGCCGCCGCCTCCATCGACGGCCTGACGCTGCTGGGGCAGCAGCCGTTCGCGAGCGCCCAGGTCCTGCAGACCGTCTCAACGGCCAGCGTTGACGGCACCGCCGGCTCGGCCAAGGCCACGGTCGAGTCGACTATCGCCGACCTGACCGGCGGCACTGTCGACCCGTTCCTGCAGGTGCGCAGCACCATCCAGGGGATTCACGACAGCTTCGTGGGCGGTGGGGCGCTCCCGGCGCGGCTCAAGACGCTGTTCGACGACGTGTTCAGCGCGCTCAACCTCGCGCTGGCCCCGGTAGGTGTCTCCGTGTTCAAGCTCGACGACTCCGCTGACAGCAAGGCAATGGCGGGCTGCCCCGCCGCCCTCACCGGGCTGCTGACCGGCCTGCTGCGTGAGAGCAACGGCCGCTGCGCCGCCGCGGCTACCCGCGGCGTCGGCATCGCCCTGAACCTGAACGCTGCCCTGGCCGGACCGCTGGGAATCACCGGACCGCTCGTCTCGCTGCAGATCGTGCCTACCTCTGCGGTGGCCCAGGCCCAGCCCGTGAGCGCGCCAGTGGCGGTGGCGCCCCCTGCCCCGGCGCCCCAGCAGCTGCCGCGCACGGGGCTCGACGGGTCACTCGCGGCGATCGGCGTGCTCCTGCTGCTCGGTGCCGTCGTGGCCCGACGCCGTGGACTGCTTGCCCGCTGATCGACTGCTAGCGCATTGACGGGCGTCGACTCGCGTCGGCGCCCGTCACGCTGCCGTCGGCAGTCGCCAGACGCCGGGTGCCACGCGTAGTGGCTTGACGCGTCGGGTGGCCTGCCGGGGATGCTGGTTCAGAGAGGTCCAGCTGCGTCCGGTGGGGCTGGTCCAGCGGATGCTGCCGTCGGCCCGGCGGTGCTTGATCCAGCCGAGCTGCTTGATGCGGTGGTGGCGTCGGCACAGTGGTCCGAGGTTGCAGGCGCAGGTCGGTCCGAACGGCCACGGACGGTCGTGGTCGAGGTCGCAGCCGGCGGCGACGGCACGGGACGCGCGTCGACCACAGCCGGGCCACTCGCATCGGGGCGCGCGGGCACGCAGGAGTCGCTTCTGCCGTTCGGTGGGTCGATAGGCGCCGGTGTCGGCCAGATGTGGCCGGCATAGGACACGGGGTCCGGTCTTCGGTGGTCGCGCCGGATCAGCCGCGTCGGCGGGAGACGGTGCTGGCTGGTGGTCGTCGAGATGACGCGGGTGCGTGGTGTCTGGTGGTGGTCCGGTCGCGATGTCCCGTAGTGCTTCGTGCAGCGCGGTGGGGTCGCCCCTGCCGGGTCGCCAGGTGCGGTCGTCGACGGCCATGGGCACGCCGTTGCTGTCGGTCCAGACCAAGTGCAGCACCGGATCGGCCAGGAGTATGTCCTGCAACGCGGCGGCGTCGATCGGGCCATGCCCGACGAGGTCGGCCGGGTCGCTGGACTCGCCGAGCGCGCTGTCGAGTCGGACGTGCACGAAGACGTTGGCACCACACGGCGCCGTCGACCCGGGTGGGCAGCAGCCGGTGGGCACCTCGCCGGTGTCGGGGTCGAACGGCAGTGCCGTCCGGCCAAGCAGCAGGTCCCGCGCGGCATCGCGGCGCCGCACCCCGGCCGGTCGCTGATCCTCGGGGCCGAACGGCTGCGCGTGCTCCTCGATCCGGTCGACACACGCCTGGGCATCGGCGGCCGGCAGCGATCTGGTCACCAGGTCGACCAGCCCGTTGTCCTGCTTCCACAACTCGACGTCGGCGTCGGCCTCGGCAGCCTCCTTGCGCCGGGCCGCATGCCCCTGCGGGTCGGACTCGATCAGCCAGCGCTGCAGCAGCTCACGCAGCCGCGCCGGCGGTCGCAGGACGCCGTCTGCCTTGTCCAGCTCCAGTCGGTCACGAAGGCGCTCCCACAACCGCAGGCCGAGCTCGTCCTCGACGACACCGAGCAGGTCCGCGACGACGCGGGACTGCTCGACCGTCAGCAAGCCCGCCCGCATCGGCTCCAGCGCGCCGATCCGGTCCAGCACCTTCGCGTCGCTCAGCAGCATCTCGGCCCGGTGCTCCGAACACCCCAGGAACAGCGCGAGCTGCGGACCGGCCGACAGATCCATGCCCGCCACTTTGAGGGTCCGGTGCACCGCCAACGCATCGGCCAGCTGCTCGGCGTGATGAACCGAGCGATCGCGCTCGCGAGCCTCCATCCGGTCACCGATCCGGTCCAGCTCACCGACGCCGAGGATCGACGTCGCGAGAACTCCCTGACCGGCTGGCATACACCGAACCTAGCGACGGCCTCCGACAGTTTCGAGGTCAGAAATCCCTTGTGGACAAGGGATTTTCGCTGTGGATCACGACCTCAGATCGAGCCGGTAGGCGTTGGTGGTGCGGAGCCGGTAGCCGATCGACGCGTACAGCTGGTTGGCGGCAGTGCGCGCCGGGCGCGAGGTCAGGTCGATGTACGCCGCACCACGTCGTTCCGCTTCCTCGCGGACCGCCGCCATGAGCAGCCGGCCGACTCCCTGGCGACGCGACGCGGCCGCCACCACCACGTCCTCGACGTGCGCGACGACTCCCTGGGTGAGGGTCGTGACGAAGCAGATGGTTGCCGTGCCGACGGCGACGTCGTCGTTCTCCGCGACGAGCACCTGAGTCCGCTCGTCGAGGAGTCTCTCGGCGAGCGTCGAGATCTCCAGCCTCCGAGCGCTCTCCGAGAACTCCGTCAGCAGCGCACGAAGTTCAACGACGTGGCGTGGCTGGGCACGCACCACCTGGACGCTCACAGCTTCACCAGACCACGAGCGCTTGATTCAGCTCAGGGCGACGGTGAGCTCGGGCTCGGTGGCGGCGCGGACGTCGTCGACGGACACGCCTGGTGCGGTCTCGCGGAGCACCAGGCCGGACGACTCGACGTCGATCACGGCCAGGTCCGTGATGATCCGCTGGATGCACTGCTTGCCGGTCAGCGGCAGTGAGCACATGTTCACGATCTTGTGCGCGCCGCCCTTGGCGGTGTGCTCCATCATCACGATGACCCGCTTCGCGCCGTGGACCAGGTCCATCGCGCCGCCCATCCCCTTGACCATCTTCCCGGGGATCATCCAGTTGGCGAGGTCGCCGTTCGCCGCGACCTGCATCGCACCGAGCACCGCCACGTCGACGTGACCGCCGCGGATCATCGAGAACGACGTCGCGGAGTCGAAGTACGACGCCCCCGGCAGGACGGTCACCGTCTCCTTGCCCGCGTTGATCAGGTCCGGGTCGACGGCCTCCTCGGTCGGGTACGGCCCGACGCCGAGGATGCCGTTCTCCGACTGCAGCACGACGTGCACGCCGTCGGGGATGTAGTTGGGCACCAGCGTCGGCAGCCCGATGCCCAGGTTGACGTACTGCCCGTCCGACAGCTCGCGCGCGACCCGGGCCGCCAGCTCGTCACGCGTCAGCACGCGACACCGTCCTTCTCTCGATGCGCTTCTCGACATCCGGCACGTGCACGACGCGCTGCACGAAGATGCCCGGGGTGTGCACATCCATCGGGTCTAGCTCGCCCGGTTCGAGCAGCTCCTCGACCTCGGCGATCGTCACGCGCCCGGAGGCCGCGCACAGCGGGTTGAAGTTCTGCGCGCTCTTCTCGTAGACGAGGTTCCCGTGCCTGTCGCCGTACTTCGCATGCACCAGACCGAAGTCGCACCGGATGGCTCGCTCCATGACGTACGGCGTGCCGTCGAACTCACGCACCTCCTTCGGCGGTGAGGACAGCGCGATGCCGCCGCTGCCGTCGTACCGCCACGGCAGTCCGCCCTCGGCGACCTGCGTGCCGACCCCGGCCGGGGTGAAGAACGCGGGGATGCCGGCACCGCCCGCGCGCAGCCGCTCCGCGAGCGTCCCCTGCGGCACCAGCTCCACCTCCAGCTCGCCGGAGAGGAACTGCCGCTCGAACTCCTTGTTCTCCCCGACGTACGAACCGGTGGTACGCCGGATCCGCTTGGCCGACAGCAGCATCCCGAGGCCCCACTCGTCGACGCCGCAGTTGTTGCTGACCGTCTCGAGCCGGTCCACGCCGGCCTCGAGGAGCGACTCGATCAGTGCGGTCGGGATTCCGCAGAGGCCGAACCCGCCGACAGCGAGGGACGCCCCGCTGGGGATGTCCGCCACGGCCTCGGCGGCGCTGCCGACGACCTTGTCCATCTGCTGTCCTCCCGTGCTGTCGTGCACCGTCGACGAAACCTAGTCAATTCTGATGTTCGCTGCGCTAGCACACGGCACGCGTGCTCCTTCGTCGCACGGCGCCGTGCACAAGCTCCGCTCACGGGCGGGCAGACTGGTGGGGTGCTCGAGACCGTCTGGCGACCCCGGCTGCCGGTCGACGTCGGCCGCACCCTCGGATCACTCCGGCGCGGGAGCGGCGACCCGACGCACCGCACCACCCCCGACGGCGCGACGTGGCGCACCACGCGGACCGAGACGGGTCCCGCGACGTACCGCCTGACCCAGCGTGGTCTCCACGAGGTGCACTGCACGGCCTGGGGCTCCGGTGCAGAGGCGGCGATCGCCGGGATGGCCGATCTGCTCGGCGGCCGCGACGACCCGACCGGCTTCGTGCCTGACCACCCGCTGCTGCGGGAGGCCAACAGCCGCAACCCCGGCATCCGCATCCCGCGGACGGGACGCGTGCTCGAGGCGCTCGTTCCTGCCGTGCTCGAGCAGAAGGTCACCGGCAAGGAAGCGCGATCGGCGTGGCGGTGGCTGCTGCGGCGGTACGCCGAGCCGGCGCCAGGTCCGGCGCCGGACGGGATGCGGGTCCCCCCGCCTGCCGAGGTGTGGCGGCGGGTGCCGTCGTGGGACTGGCACCGGGCCGGGGTCGACCCCCGGCGCTCGCGGACCGTCGTCATGTCGGCGCAGGTGGTCGGCCGGCTGGAGGAGGCCGTCGGGATGGCCCCGGACGACGCGACGCGCCGCCTGCGCGCGGTCCCCGGTGTCGGCGTCTGGACCGCGGCCGAGGTCGCGCAGCGCGCCCTCGGCGACGGTGATGCCGTCTCCTTCGGCGACTACCACCTCGCCACGTTCGTCGGCTGGGCACTGGCCGGCCGGCCCGTCGACGACGACGGGATGGCCGAGCTGCTCGAGCCCTACCGCCCGCACCGGTACCGCGCGATCCGGCTGCTGGAGTGCAGCGGGTTCGCCTTGCCCCGCTTCGGACCGCGGATGACGATCCAGGACCATCGCGCGATCTGATCTGGCACGCTTTGAGATGTGATGTCACACTCTGTGCCATGAACGCTCAGGGCTTTGACGACGCGGGGCTGCGAGCAGCCATGACGGCCTTCCTCGACGCGGCCAAGCGCCTCGACGAGACCTCGTCGGTGGGCGGCGAGGCCCGCAACCTGCTCGACCTGGCCGAGGCGAAGACCCTCTCCGCCATGCAGTTGCGCAAGCGGCTGGCCGAGCTCGGCTGGTCCGCTCCCGTCCGGGAACCGTCGACCCTCTAGATCCGCTTCGTCGCGAGCAACGACACGGCGAAGAAGGCGAGCAGCGCCCCCGCAACCACCGCCGCCCGCACCCAGGTCGGCAGCGGGTGGCCGGTCTCCTCGGTCAGCGGCTCCGCCTCGATCGGAGCCGACTCCGGGACCGAAGCCGACTCCTCGAAGAACACATGCCCGTCGGGGGTCGACGGCTGCTCCGGGGCTTTCGGTGCGGACGCGGGCGGCACGACCGGGGCAGCCGCCACGGCCGGCGTTGCTCGGCGACGGGTCACGAGGAAGGCGGCGAGCAGCGCGACCGCAAAGGCGGCTGCCAGCCAGACGCTCCTACGTCGCATGGGCGGCACGCTACTCAACGTCGCAGGAGGAAGGCGTCGAGGTCGCGGTCGGGACGTGCCGGCGGCGACCCCGCTGGGTGGCCGATCGCGACGGCGCCCATCGGCTCCCACGTCCCGTCGAGGTCGAGCACCTCGCGCACGGTGTCCGGGCAGAACAGCGTGCTGCTGACCCACGCGCTGCCCAGGCCCTCCGCGGCGAGCTGCACCAGCAGGTTCTCGACGGCGGCACCCATGGCGACGACGAACATCGACCGCTCCGCGTCGCGCCGCCGCTCGTCCGGGTAGTCGTGCGCGCCGTCGCGGACCAGGCACGGTACGACGAGAGCCGGGGCCCGCCGCAGCACGTCCCCGCGTGCGAGCCGACGTGCGATCGCCGCCTCGTCGAACCCGTCTGCCCGCAGATCACTCGCCCACGCCTGCGCCATGGCGTCGAGCAGTCGCCCGGTGCGCTCGCGCACCAGCACGAACCGCCAGGGCGTCGTGTGATGCGGAGCCGGCGCCGTGACGGCGGCGGCGACCGCGCGTCGTACCGCTTCGTCGTCCACCGGTTCGTCGGTGAAGGCACGGACGGTACGGCGGAGCGCAACCGTCTGCTGCTGTGCCTCGGCCGTGCCCAGCCGGAACCAGTCCGTCGCTGCCGGACGCACCAGCGCCTCGGCGCCGCGACCGTCGTCGGCGTACACAAGGCCACGTACGACGGCGACGGGCACCCCGTCGCTCTTGCCCTTCACGAGCTCGGCCGCCGCCGCGATCTCGTCGGCCACGGCGATCTCGGTGACCTCGAGAACGTGCCCGTGCGTGTCGGCTGTCCCGCGAGCGTCACGCACCGGCGCCAACCCGGCGACACCTATCGCGCAGTCGGTCTGGCCGTTGCGCCAGGGACGACCGAGGGTGTCGCTCACGACGACGGCGAGGGTCTTGCCGGTCAGCCGCATCAGCTCGTCCCGAAGCCGTCGGGCGCTGGCGTCGGGGTCCAGTGGGAGCAGCGCCACCTCGTCGCCGCGCACGTTGCTCGCGTCGACACCCGCTGCCGCGAGGACCAGGCCGTGCCGGGTCTCGGCGATCGTCGTCGTGCCGCGGCGCGCGACAACGCGGACCGTCTCCTCGTCGACGAGCTGCAGCCGCGCGGCCTCGCGGTCGCCCGCAACCTGCACGAGCCGCCCCTCGGCCTTGCTCACGACCTTGCTGGTGACGACGACGACGTCGCCCTCCTCAAGCGCCACCGCCGCGTGGACGAGCGCCGCGAGATCGTCCCCCGGCCGGATGTCGGGCAGGCCTCGGACCGGCACGACGGAGTAACCGTCAGACACCGGCGAGCTCCAGGGCGGCCCGCGCCATCGCCGCGGTCGCCTCGACGGCGGTCATCAGCAAGGGGACCGCCCGGACCTCGACGTCGGGGACGGTGACGCCGGCGTCCTTGCTGTCGACGAGCCAGCCGTCGAGCACATCGCTGCCGTAGTGGCGGCCGACGGCTTCCGCCGTGGTCTCCACCCCGATCGCGTCGAGGCACGCGTCGGCCATCCCGCGCACCGGTGCGCCGCCGATGATCGGGCTCAGCCCGACGACCCGCTTGTCCTGCAGCGCTTCCCGGATCCCCTTCACCTGCAGGATCGTGCCGATGCTGACGACGGGGTTCGACGGCGGCAGCAGCACGACGTCGGCGGCGTCGATCGCCTCGAGCACGCCCGGCGCCGGTGTGGCCGTCTCCGCACCGACGGCGACGATCGCATGGGCCGGCAGCGCGGCGCGGTGCTTGACCCACCACTCCTGGAAGTGGATCGCCTTGCGGACGCCGTCGACGTCAACCAGCACGTGCGTCTCGACCCGGTCGTCGCTCATGGGCAGCAGCGTCGCGCCCGGTTGCCACCGCGCGCAGAGGGCGGTCGTCACCTGCGACAGCGGGAAGCCCGCGTCGAGCATCGTCCGGCGTACGAGATGGGTTGCCAGGTCGCGGTCGCCCAGGCCGAACCACGTCGTCGGGACGTCGTACGCGCCGAGCTCCTCCTTCACGACGAAGGTCTCGTCCTGCCTGCCCCAGCCGCGCTCGGTGTCGATCCCGCCGCCGAGCGTGTACATGACGGTGTCGAGGTCGGGGCAGATCCGCAGGCCGTACATCGTGATGTCGTCGCCGGTGTTGACCACCACCGTCAGGTCGGCGTCGGGCACGGCGTGGCGCAGCCCCTGCAGGAACCGCGCGCCGCCGATCCCACCCGCGAGCGCCACGATCCGCATGGGGCGAGTCTGTCAGGGAGCCGTAGGGTCGTTGCATGGCAGCGACGGGCAACGCGGTCCGTCGCGCGCTGGCCAGGGCCCGCGACGGCAAGCCGGTCGACGTCGACGAGGCCACCGTCCTGCTCGGTGCCCGCGGTGAGGACCTCGCGCGGCTCTGCGAGGCGGCGGCGCGGGTCCGTGACCAGGGCCTCGTCGATGCGGGTCGCCCGGGTGTCGTCACCTACAGCCGGAAGGTGTTCATCCCGCTGACCCGGCTGTGCCGCGACCGGTGCCACTACTGCACGTTCGCCACCGTCCCGCACCGCCTGCCCGCGCCGTACCTCTCCCTCGACGAGGTGCTCGACATCGCGCGCCGAGGTGCCGCGCTGGGCTGCAAGGAGGCGCTGTTCACTCTCGGCGACCGGCCCGAGGAGCGCTGGCCCGCGGCCCGGGCCTGGCTGGACGAGGCGGGCTACGACGACACCCTCTCCTACGTGCGCGCGGCCGCCGTCGCGGTGCTCGAGGAGACCGGCCTGCTGCCCCACCTCAACCCCGGCGTCATGTCGTGGTCGGAGCTGCAGCGGCTCAAGCCAGTGGCGCCCTCCATGGGGATGATGCTCGAGACGACGGCCGATATTCCGGCACACGTCGGCAGCCCGGACAAGGACCCGGCCGTGCGGCTGGCCGTCCTGGAGGACGCGGGCCGGCATGCGATCCCCTTCACGACCGGGCTGCTCGTCGGCATCGGCGAGTCACTGCGCGACCGCGCCGAGACGGTCTTCGCGATCCGCGCCGCGCACCGGCGGCACGGCCACGTGCAGGAGGTGATAGTCCAGAACTTCCGCGCCAAGGACGACACCGCGATGCGAGGTACGCCGGACGCGGCACTCGAGGAGTACCTCGCCGCGATCGCCGTCGCCCGACTGGTGCTCGGTCCCCGGATGCGGGTGCAGGCGCCGCCCAACCTCGTCGATCTCGCCGAGACCACCGCGCTGCTCGCGGCGGGGGTCGACGACTTCGGGGGCGTGTCGCCGCTGACTCCCGACCACGTCAACCCGGAGCGGCCGTGGCCCGACATCGAGGCGCTGACCGCGGTCACCGCGGCGGCGGGTCTCGTGCTGCGCGAGCGGCTCACCGCGCACCCGGCGTACCTGCGCGAGCCGTGGCTCGACCCCCGGCTGACCGCGCACGTCGCTGCGCTCGCCGGGCCCGACGGCCTGGCGCGAGACGTCATTCCGAGTGGTCTGCCGTGGCAGGAGCCGGACGGCGGCCTGGTCACCAGTGGTGTCGGAACGGGCCGCACCGACCTGCACACCGCGATCGACCTGACCGGCCGCCGCACCGACCGCCGCGGCGACTTCGACGAGGTCTACGGCGACTGGACCGCGTTGCAGGTGCCGGCGCAGGCGCCGCGCCTCGACCACGACGTCGCCGCCGCGTTGCGGGTCGCCGCCGACAACCCGTCGGCCCTCAGCGATGCGCAGGCGCTGGCGCTCGTCACCGCCGACGGCGCCGACCTCGACGCGGTCTGCCGGCTCGCCGACGACGTACGGCGCGACACGGTCGGCGACGAGGTGACGTACGTCGTCAACCGCAACATCAACTTCACCAACGTCTGCTACACCGGCTGCCGGTTCTGCGCCTTCGCGCAGCGCCGTACCGATGCCGACGCGTACTCGCTGTCGCTCGACGAGGTCACCGCGCGGGCCGCGGAGGCGTGGGAGGTCGGCGCCACCGAGGTCTGCATGCAGGGCGGCATCGATCCGGCGCTGCCCGGGACGGCGTACCTCGATCTGGCCCGTGCCGTGAAGGCCGGCGCACCGGAGCTGCACCTACATGCGTTCTCGCCGATGGAAGTCGTCAACGGCGCAGCGCGCATGTCCGCGTCGATCGCGGAGTTCCTCATCGCGGCACGCGAGGCGGGGGTCGACTCGCTCCCGGGCACGGCCGCCGAGATCCTCGACGACGACGTCCGCTGGATCCTGACGAAGGGGAAGCTGCCGACGGCCCAGTGGGTCGAGGTCATGACGACCGCGCACCGCCTCGGCATCCCGACGACGAGCACGATGATGTACGGCCACGTCGACCAGCCGCACCACTGGATCGCGCACCTTCGGCTGCTGCGCGACCTGCAGGGCGAGACAGGTGGGTTCACCGAGTTCGTGCCGCTGCCGTTCGTGCACACCAGCGCGCCCATCTACCTGGCCGGTGTCGCCCGGCCGGGGCCGACCGCGCGGGACAACCGCGCGGTGCACGCGGTCGCCCGGCTGCTGCTGCACGGCCGGATCGACCACATCCAGTGCAGCTGGGTGAAGCTCGGTCCCAAGCAGTGCCACGACGTGCTCTCCGGCGGGGTCGACGACCTCGGCGGCACCCTCATGGAGGAGACCATCAGCCGGATGGCCGGCTCGCTGCACGGATCCCGCAAGTCGGTGGACGAGCTGGAGGCGATGGTGCGTGCCGCGGGGCGCACACCGCGGCAGCGGACGACGACGTACGGCGCCGTCGGCGAGGAGCGGTACGACGCCGCTCGGCGGGGGCTCGTGGCGGGAGTCCCCCTTCCGATGGTCTGACGTGGATACGCTGCCGCAAACCGCATGGCTGGGAGGCCCGCAGTGAGCACGGTCGATCCGCACGACGCGCTGCAGCGCAGGCTGCAGGCGCTGGCCGCGCTCGACGAGGAGACCGACACCCCACCGCCGGTCGACCTGAGCGGGCTCCGCGCCGACATCGCCGGCGTACGCACCGACCTCGGCACCATGCGCACCGAGCTGGGCGCGGTCCGGTCCGACCTCGACGCGCTCGGTGGCCGGCTCACCGGTTCGGTCGCGGCCAGCCGCACCGAGACCGGGACCTTGGTACGCCGCCTCGCGGAGATGTCCGGCCGGCTCGACACGATCGGCGGTCGCGTCGACGAGGTCCGCACCGGCCTGCCGGCTCTGGCGCGCGAGGTGCGCGAGGGACTCGAGCAGGTGCCCGGCTCGACGGGAGCGCGTCTCGAGGAGCTCTCCGGCACGCTGGCGACGGAGGTCGGCCACCGGCTCGACGACATCGCGGCCGACGTCCGCCGGACGCTTTCGGCGGCGATCGAGCAGGAGTCGGGCGGGGCCGCGACGACGCAGGCCGCGCTCGTCGACGCGCGCGGTGCGATCGAGTCGCGTCTCGCCGTCCTCGAGGACGCCCTCGACGGCATGAGCGAGCGGATCGAGTCGCTCGCGCGCGACGGCGCGAGCACGACGACCGCGAAGGTCGACGGCGTCGCCGTCAGCGTCGCGGCCCTCGGCACCAAGCTCGAGGAGCAGGTCGACCGGATCGTGTCGGGCATCCGCGAGGCGACCGAGCAGCGGCTGTCGGAGATGTCGCTGGAGATGGAGGCGCAGCACGAGCAGCTGCGCGGCGAGCTGGCCAAGGCGCGCGAGCAGGCACTGGCCGAGAGCGCGACGACCCGCGAGGCAGTGGTCGCGCTCACCGACACCGTCAAGGCCGGCCTGGCGTCGTTCTCGGGATCGATCGACACCGGCCTGACCAGCATGGCCGGGCTGGTCGCGACGACGCTGGAGGACAGCCGCGACAAGACGCGCGACGCGACCCGCGGCGAGCTCGACAAGGTCGCCGAGAAGCTGTACATCACCCTGGGCGCCCTCGGCGAGCACTTCGGTGGCCGTGACGACGCCCAGTCCGCGCAGCTCGCCGCTCTTCAGCAGGCGGTCGAGGCCCGCGTCGAAGTCGTGCGATCGCAGGTCGCCGCGGCCCTCGCCGATCTGCGCAGCGAGGTGTCGACAGAGCTCGGCGCGATCCGCCCGCAGATCGAGGAGCTGACGGCTGCGTCCGGCGTTGCGAAGGACTCGTTCGGCACCCTTCGCGTCGACCTCGCCGATGCCATCGAGGCGCTGCGCGAGCGGCTGGTGACGTCGACATCGGAGTCCGCGGAGGCGGTCCGGACGGCGCTTGCCGAGACGCGTTCCGAGGTCTCGACCACGACGCGCGGCGCACGCAAGGACGTCCTCGACCGACTGGAGGAGAGGTTCTCGACGCTTGCCACTCGCCTCAACGAGGTGGTCGGGACCGTCAGCGGCAGCGCGACTGCGACCCGCGAGACGCAGGAGCGGGTCGCGACCCTCGGGTCGGCGTACGACGAGGTACGCCGGGCGATGGAGTCGCTGCGCACGGAGCGCGCCGCGGCCGAGTCTCGCGGCGCTGTGAAGACGGCGCCCCGTCCGGAGACCGCACAGCCGGCCACGGCCAAGGCCGAGCCCACCAAGCCCGAGCCGCCCAAGCCGGATGTCGCGAAGGCCGAGCCGCCCAAGCCGGATGTCGCGAAGGCCGAGCCGGCGAAGCCCGATGTCGCGAAGGCCGAGCCGCCCAGGGCTGAGCCCGCCAAGCCGGATGTCGCGAAGGCCGAGCCGCCCAGGGCTGAGCCCGCCAAGCCGGATGTCGCGAAGGCCGAGCCCGCGAAGGCCGGGACGCCACCCGCTCCGGTGAAGGCCGAGCCGGCAAAGCCGGACGCCGCGAAGCCCGATGCCGCGAAGCCCGATGCCACGAAGCCCGATGCCACGAAGCCCGATGCCACGAGGGCCGTTACACCGCCCACCGCGAAAGCCGAACCGGCCAAGCCGGCTGCAGAGGAGCCGCCGACCTCGCGCTGGCGGGTTCGCGGCGACAAGGCGCAGCTGGCAAAGCAGGCTCCTGCCAAGGCACCGCCCGGCAAGGCCGCCAAGGCACCGCTGACGGCTGCACCCGCGAAGGCCGCACCGGCGAAGGCCGCACCGGCGAAGGTCCCTGCGACGAAGGCCCCCGCGACGAAGGCCGCGCCGACGAAGGCCCCCGCGACGAAGGCCAGCCCGCCCAAGGCGCCGTCCCGGGGCGACCGGCGCGGCCGGCTCGACACGATGCCCGAGGTGCCGAGTCCGAAGGTGGCCATCGACGCGGCGGTCGACCAGCCCCGCTCGGCCGGCCCGGCCGAACCGGCCGGACGACCGGGCTCGCCCGCCGCCCGTCCCACCGGCCGGCCCGCGACGCCCGCGCGCCCGGCGACGCCCAAGCCGTCCGCGCCGGGGGCAGTCGCACCGAGTCGTCCGGGGGCAGTCGCACCGACCCGTTCGGCA
>JAENVS010000035.1 GCA_016650445.1 Frankiaceae bacterium
GACCGGCGCGACCCCGGCGCGACAGGGCGGCACGCAACTCCCCAGCGGCCAGGCCGCGGCGCGCACCGCCCCCGGCGCGCAGGCCGCGGCGCGCACCGCCCCGGCCACCGGCCCGGCGCCGGCGAAGGCCGCCCCGCCTAGCCCGCCCGCGCCGTCGGAGAGCTCGTGGGGGGCCCGGCCCGAGCCGCCCGAGGACGACGGCGACCGCGAGCCCCGGCGCTTCTTCCGCCGCCGCAAGTAGCCCCGGCCTCCGCCGCATCACGTCCCACCCGCCGGCTCCAGGCACTCCGGGCACCAGCCCCGGCGCCCCGGCCCCGGCGCCCCAGCCCGGTGATCAACGCCGGCATGGGTCACCGGGCCGCGCCCGACGCCGTGACTTTCTCCGGCGTTGATCACGCAGGATCCACGCCGCGCCCGGGGGAGTCGGGGGCGATCAGCGGTTCGGGACGAGCGCCCGATGTGTGGTGTTTTGGATCACCTCAGTGTGATCATCCGGCCACCTGGCGTACTGAAGAACTTTCCCCAAATACCACCCAACCCCTTGACGCGGGCGCACGACACGCGTGTAATTCCACGCGTGTCGTTCCCCCCGGTTGCGCAGTCGATCTGCTTTCCCGGTGACACCGGACGGCCGGCACTCGCCGGTCGCGCACGGGTCGAGGAGATGCGATGACCGAGGCGCTCTATCTGGCCGCCGCCCCTGGGGACGACGAGGACACCGAGCTCGGGTGGCAGGAGGAGGCGCTCTGCGCCCAGACCGACCCCGAAGCCTTCTTCCCGGAGAAGGGCGGGTCGACCCGCGAGGCCAAGCGCATCTGCGTCGGCTGCGAGGTCAAGAGCGAGTGCCTCGAGTACGCGCTGATGCACGACGAGCGGTTCGGGATCTGGGGCGGGCTGTCCGAGCGGGAGCGCCGCCGCCTCAAGCGCGAGGCGATGTAGCCCACGAGTCGCAGCCCACTAGGCTCGATCCCGCAGCACTGCTGGACCTTCCCCGCCGTACGACGCGAGGCCTTGTCGGCCGGCGGGTCCTCGCGTTCCGCCGACCCACGGTCCACCCCTCATGCCCCCCCGCACGCGTGCGCCCAAGGCCGGCCCTGCCGGGCTGACCGTCGACGTCACTGCTGTCCTGGTGTCCTGCGACGGCGCCCGCTGGCTGCCTGACGTCCTCGCTGCGCTCGCCGCGTCAACGGCGCAGCCCGCGCGGGTCGTCTGCGTCGACGCCGGGAGCACCGACGGCAGCGAAGCCCTGCTCGAAGCGGCGTACGGCGACGTGCTGCAGCTCCCGCGAGGGACCGGTTTCGGGGCGGCGGTGGCGGCCGGCCTGCAGGGCGCCCCGGAATCGGAGTGGGTTTGGCTGCTGCACGACGACGCGGCCCCCGAGCCGGATGCGCTGGCGGCGCTGCTGACCTACGCGCAGGAGTCGTCGTCCGCGGCCCTGCTCGGGCCCAAGGCCCGCGACTGGGACGACCCCCGGGTTCTCGTCGAGGTCGGCCTCACCACGGATGCGGCCGGGCACCGGGAGACCGGGCTCGACCGGCACGAGTACGACCAGGGTCAGCACGACGCGATCCGTGACGTCCTCGCCGTCGGCACGGCGGGGGCACTGATCCGCCGCGACGTGTGGTCCCTGCTCGGCGGCCTCGACCCCGACCTCCCGGTCTTCCGCGACGACCTCGACCTCGGCTGGCGGGTCAACGCGGCCGGGCACCGCGTCGTCGTCGTGCCGTCCGCGCGGATCCGGCATGCGCGCGCGGCGACGACGGGGCGGCGCGAGCTGCCCGCCGCGACCGGCCGACCGGCGGGGATCGATCGCCGCAACGCGCTGTTCGTGCTGCTCGCGCACGCCGCGGGGCCCCGGCTGCTCCTCGCGCTGCCGAGGCTGGTCCTGGCCGGCCTGCTCCGGGCGCTCGGCTACCTGCTGACCCGGCAGGTCGTCACCGCCCGCGACGAGCTCGCCGCGCTGCTGCACGTCCTCACCCGTCCTGGCCGCCTGTTGCGCGCCCGCCGGGCCAGGGCGCGGACCCGCGTCGTGCCGCCGCGAGCACTGCGTCACCTGCTGGCCAAGCGCAGCGGTCGGGCGAGGGCGCGTCTCGAGGCGCTCGGCGACTGGCTGTCGGGCGGTGCGCCGCCCGGCACCAGCCCGATGGGCGCCCTCGGCGACCCCGGGCCGGAGGGACCGGACGAGCTCGCGGACCTCGCGCCGCCCGGCGGCGGCACCCTACGGCGACTGCTCTGGCGACCCGGGGTTGTGCTCGCTGCCGCTCTCGCGCTGCTCGCCCTCGTCGCCGAGCGCAGCCTGCTGCCTCCCCACGGCGGGGCACTCCTCGGCGGTCGCCTGCTGCCGGTGCCGTCGGGTGCGCGTTCGCTGTGGGCGTCGTACGTCGGCGCCTGGCACCCCACCGCCGTCGGCAGCGCTGCTGACGCTCACCCCTCGACCGGGGTGCTGGCGGTCCTCTCGACGCTGCTGCTCGGCAAGCCGTGGCTCGTGGTGGACCTGCTCCTGCTGTTGGGTGTGGCGGTAGCCGGTGCCGTGGCCTACGTCGCCGCCGGCCGGATCACCGCGCACCGGGTGCTGCGGATCTGGGCCGCGGCGACGTGGGCCCTGCTGCCCGTCGCCACCGGCGCGGTCGCGGCCGGCCGGCTCGACGCCATCGCCGTCCAGGTGGCGCTACCGGCCCTGCTCGTCGCCGGCGCCCGGCTCCTGCGTCGCGACCAGCGTGGTTGGCGGCGTGCCTGGGGTCTCGGCCTCGCGCTGGCCGTCACCGCCGCGTTCGCGCCGATCCTGTGGCCGCTGCTCGGCGGCCTCCTCGTCGCGGGCGCGGTGCTGACGCGATCGCTGCGCCGTATCGGTGCGGCGCTGGTGGCCGCGGTCGTACCTGCCGCGGTTCTCTTGCCCTGGTCGTTCGGCGCGATCGCCGACCCGTCCCGATTGCTCGATGGGCCCGGCCGCCTGGTCGGCGTCGACGCCGTGCCCGCCTGGCACCTGGTCCTGCTCCACCCCGGCGGCCCCGCCGACCCGGCGACGTGGATCACGGCCGGCCTGCTGCTCGCCGGCCTCGGGGGGCTCCTGCGTCGGGATGCCCACCGACTGGCGCTGGCCGGCTGGGCGGTGGCGCTCGTCGCGATGGCGGTGGCCGTGCTCCTCGAGCGCGGCGGCCACTGGCCCGGGGTGGCGCTGCAGGTCGCTGCTGCCGGCGTACTCACCTCTGCTCTGGTCGGCGCCAACGGCCTGCGGACCCGGCTCGCGCAGAACGACTTCGGCTCGCGCCAGCTGACCGCCGCGGTGGTGGCCGTCGCCGCTGCGCTGACCCCGGTTGCCGCTGCCGGGTCGTGGGTCGTGCGCGGTGCGGATGATCCCGTGCGCCGGGGCACGCCGGCCGTGCTGCCGGCGTTCGTCCGGGCCGAGCTCAGGGCCTCACCAGGCGTGCGTGTGCTGGTCGTGCGGGCGGTCGACGCGGGCGTGTCCTACGAGCTCGCCGCCGCCGGCACCGGCCGGCTCGGCAGTGCCGATACGTCCCCGACGGACGAGCAGGTACGCCGCCTCGATGCCGTCGTCGCCGACCTGCTCGCGGCCAGGGGGAGCGACGCCGCCGAGGCGCTGTCGACCCGCGCCGTCCGCTACGTCGCGCTACCGGCCGGCCCGGGCAGCGCCCGGCTGGCCGCTGCCCTCGACGTACAGGCCGGTCTGTCTCGCCGGGCGAGCGGCCGGACGCTGCTGTGGCGCGTTGTCGCACCGACCTCGCGGCTCGTCGTCCTACGACCGGCACCCGCGGCCGCCGCGCTGCGCGGCGCGCGCGGGCCGACCCGAGAACTGCTGCGCGTGGCACCGCCCCTGCCGCTGACCGCCGGACGGGAGGCAGCGGCGACGAACCTGCCGGCCGGCCCCCCCGGCCGGCTGCTCGTGCTCGCCGAGGCGACCTCGCGAGGGTGGAACGCCAGCGTCGACGGGACGCCGCTGGAGAAGCGCACCGCGTGGGGCTGGGCGCAGGGATTCGTCCTCCCGCCGCAGGGCGGCCGCCTCGAGGTCTCCTACGACCAGACGCGCCGGCACCTGGCGCTCGCCGGTCAAGCCGTTGCCGTCGCCATCGTGCTCGTCCTTTCCGCCCCGGCTGCCCGCCGCCGCCGCGGACTTGAGGTCGTCGACGACGAGGAGCCCACGTGAACCACCCGCAGATCTCGCTCGCGGCAGTCATCGCCGTGTTGTGCGCGGGGGCCGTCGGCAGCGTCGCGCTGCCCGAGCGCGCCGACAGCCCGCGTGCCGCAGCGGTGACCGCCGACGTCGTCGGCGCGAGCGCCATCTGCCCCGACCTGCGCCAGGACCGAGACGTGCTGCGGACCCGCGTCAGTGCGGGTGTCGCCTTCGCCGCAGACGGAGTCACCGGCACCGGCAGCCTGCTGGCGCAGCCGCTGTCGGCGCGCGGCGCGCCCGCCAGGCTCCCCGTCGACCGGCCGGGACAGGTCGCGGTCGACCTCGGCTCGACCGTGACGGGCGACGCGCTCGAGGTCACCGCGCGCGGCCCGCTGGCCGCCGGTCTGGAGCTGGAACAGGTCACGCGCGGTGAGGGCGGCAGCTCGCGTGGCCTGGCCGGCCTGCGCTGCGAGGCACCCAAGACGGAGGCGTGGTTCGTCGGCGGCGCAACGCAGGTGGGCGACTCGCTGACCCTCGTCATGGCCAACCCCGACGACACCCCGGCGCTGGTCGACGTCGTCGTCTGGACCAGCGACGGACCCGCCGACACCCGGCCAGGCAAGGGCATCAGCATCCCACCGCGCAAGCGAGCGGCCTTCCCGCTCGACCAGATCGCACCCGACAAGGAGTGGCTCGCGATCCACGTCGTGGCGCAGCGCGGCCGCGTCGCCGCAGCGCTGCGGCACGCGCGCCTCGACGGCCGTACGCCGAAGGGCGTCGAGTGGGTGCCGCAGGCGCTGCCCCCGGCGACCACCGTGGTGGTCCCGGGGCTGCCGCAGGGGCCTGGCCGGCGCATCCTGTCGGTGACCAACCCGGGCCTGGACCCGACGATCGTGTCGTTCCAGCTGACCACGCCCGACGGGCAGTTCGTGCCGACCGGGATGGACGCCCTCGAGGTGCCGGCGGGGACGACGCTGGCGACCGAGCTCGCCGACCTGACCGACAAGTACCCCGCCACCGTGACAGTCGTCTCCGACGGCGGTCCGGTGATCGCGGGTGCGTTCGTCTACGACCTGCAGGACGGGCCGATCAGGGAGATCGCGTACGCCGGCTCCGCGCTGCCGCTGTCGGGTCCGGCGCTGCTCACCGACCTGGTCATCGACCGGCCGACCGAGAGCACCCTGCTGCTCACCGCGCTCGGCGCGTCGGCGACCGTCGACGTGACGCCGGTCGCCATCGTCGGACGCCAGGGCGCGCTCCCGGCGCCCAAGCGGGTGACCGTCACCGGCGGGCGGACGACGACGCTGAAGCTGTCGACGTTCCTGCCGCCCGGCGCGACGGGGCGCCTGGCCGTCGAGGTCCGGCCGGCACCTGGGTCGGCGCCCGTCTACGCCTCGCGCTACCTGCGTGAGCACGGGTCGCGCGGACCCCTGACCACCATGCTCGTGCTGCAGGGAGCCGCCCAGCGGGTGGCGCTGCCGGTCGTCCGGCGCGACCCCCTCGTCGCCGTCATCCGGTAGGCGGGTCGATCTCGTCGGGGTCCATGCCGAGCAGCCGGGCGACCTGGTCGACGACGACGTCGTGCACGAGGTCGGCGAGGTCCAGCCGGTCCATGGCCCGGGCTTCGAGCGGCCGCCGGTAGACGACGATGCGGGCCGGGCAGGCCAGCCCTTTGTCGTCCACGGTCGGCGCGAGGAGCCGTCCCAGCGGTACGGATCCGCCGGCGGTCTCGTCGGCGACGACACCGTCGTCGTACCCGCCTTCACCGCCGAACTGCACCGCCGGGACGTCCTCGACCGCGAACTCCACGCCCTCGAGGTGCCTGCCCCAGCGCTCCTCGAGGTGCTCGACGGCATCGAGCACCAGGTCGTCGAACCGCTCGCCCCGGGTCTGGGAGAGCGGCACTGGGACCTCGCGGCCCCCGACCGAGACGCTCGGCGGCACCAGCCGCCCGCGCAGCCCGCGGCCGCGCCGGTCGCGCCGGCCCTGGCCGGCTGTCGACCTGCCGCGGGGAGTCGTCACGACCCGGGACAGTAATCGCGCTACGGTCGCGCCGTGAGCGGAAGATGCGGGCGGTGCCCCGCGACGAAGGAGCGGGTGTGCCGGCCGCTTCTGGAGCGAGCACCAGAGCTGGCAGCGTGAGCCCAGTCCGGCGCTGCTCGCGCACCGCGTGCAGCCTCCCCGCCATTGCCACGCTCACCTACGTCTACGCCGACTCGACCGCGGTGGTCGGACCGCTCGCGACCCACGCCGAGCCGCACTGCTACGACCTGTGCGATGCGCACGCCGGCCGGCTCACCGCCCCGCGGGGCTGGGAGGTCGTCCGGCACGAGCCCGACCCGTCCGCCCAGGGCAGTGTCGCCGCGCGCACGTCCGACGACCTCGAGGCGCTCGCCAACGCCGTCCGCGAGGCGGCCCGCCCGCACCCCGGATCCGGTCCGGGCCCCGAGGGCAACGAGCAGGGCACCGGCCGGCGCGGTCACCTCAGGGCGCTGCCCACACCCAGCTGAGCCTGCCGGGGCGCGTCCGTTTTGTCCCGACAAGGGCTAGACACGCCGGTCGCTAAAGGGATTCCGGGATTACGCCGAACGGGTGTGCAGACCAACATCCCCGGGCCCCAGGAGCACGCGCCATGTCCCTCGTGACCACCCCCGCCAGCAAGCTCGGCACGTGCGCCACCTGCGCGAGCACCCGCATCACCGCGATCACGATGACGCTGACGGACGGCTCGGTCGTCGACTTCGTCTCCTGCCACGCCTGCGAGACCAAGACCTGGAAGCAGGCCGGCGCCGACCTCGACATCACGACGGTCCTGGGCAAGGCCAAGAAGCACAAGGTCGCTGTCTGACCGCTGCCTCGTAGACCCGCACTAGGGTCAGGCGGGTGGCTGACCTCTCGAACATCGTCAAGGCGTACGACGTCCGCGGCGTGGTCCCGGACGAGCTCAACGCGGATATCGCACGGGCACTGGGTGCGGCCTTCGCCCGCTTCACCGGTGCGGCGCAGATCGTCACCGCGCGCGACATGCGCGACTCCGGCATAGCACTGTCGGAGGCGTTCGCGGAGGGCGCAACCAGCCAGGGCGCCGACGTCGTCGACGCCGGGCTCGGGTCGACCGACCTGCTCTACTTCGCCGCCGGCAAGCTCGGTGTCCCCGGCGCGATGTTCACCGCCAGCCACAACCCGGCGAAGTACAACGGCATCAAGCTCTGCCTCGCCGGCGCCAAGCCCGTCGGGCAGGACACCGGTCTGGCGCAGCTGCGTGCCGACGCCGAGCGCTACCTCGACGAAGGGCTTCCGTCGTACGACGGCAAGCCGGGCTCCGTCACCAGCAACGAGATGCTGCGCGACTACGCGGCGTACATGAAGGAGCTCGTCCCTGACCTCGAGGGGATCCGCTCGCTCAAGGTCGTCGTCGACGCCGGCAACGGCATGGGCGGGCTCACCGTCCCGGTCACCTTCGAGGGGCTCCCGCTCGACACCACCGACCTGTACTTCGAATTGGACGGCTCCTTCCCGAACCACGAGGCCAACCCGATCGAGCCGGCCAACCTCGTCGACCTGCAGGCGAAGGTGCGCGAAGTCGGCGCCGACCTCGGGCTCGCCTTCGACGGCGATGCCGACCGCTGCTTCGTCGTCGACGAGCGCGGCGGGATCGTCTCGCCGTCGACCCTGACCGCACTCATCGCGGTGCGTGAGCTGGCCCGGCAGCCCGGCTCCACGGTCATCCACAACCTCATCACCTCGCGCGCGGTGCCGGAGATCGTCGAGCAGCACGGCGGTACGCCGGTGCGCACCCGCGTCGGTCACTCGTTCATCAAGGCCGAGATGGCGCGGACCGGTGCGGTGTTCGGCGGCGAGCACTCAGGTCACTTCTACTTCCGCGACTTCTGGAACGCCGACTCGGGCATGCTCGCCGCGCTGCACACGATCGCTGCGCTGGGCGGGCAGGACGGCACGCTGTCGGCGCTGCTGTCGACGTACAACCCGTACGTCTCGTCGGGTGAGATCAACTCGACAGTGGCCGACCAGGCCGGCACGGTCGCGCGCATCAAGCAGCAGTACGCCGACCTCGACCAGGACGAGCTCGACGGGCTCACTGTTGCCAGCAGCGACGGTTGGTGGTTCAACGTGAGGGCGTCGAACACCGAGCCGCTGCTGCGACTCAACGTGGAGGGACCGGACGACGCGACGATGGCGAAGGTCCGCGACGAGGTCCTCGCGCTCATCCGCGGCTAGGCCGGTCCGCTACTAGGGTGAGTCGCATGAAGCTGGACCCGGCCCTCCTCGACATCCTCGCGTGCCCCGCCTGCAAGGCGCCGCTGCGCGCTGACGACGCCGCCAACAACGGTGAAGGCGAGCTGGTCTGCACCGGGTGCGGTCTCGCCTACCCGGTGCGCGACGACATCCCCGTGCTGCTCGTCGACGAGGCACGCAAGCCCTCGTGACCGTCGACCTCGACGAGGTCACTGCTCTCGAAGCCGGTGACCCGGCCGGCATGCTGCCGGCGATCGCCTCCGGCGCCGCGCAGGTCCGCGAGTCCGCCGTCCTTGCCCGCGAGGCCGGTGTCGGCGCCTTGGCCGAGGACGGCCGGCCGCGGGCCGTCGTCGTCTGCGGCATGGGCGGGTCCGGCATCGCGGGCGACGTGCTCGCCGCCGTCGCCGGAAGCTCCTGCCCGGTGCCGGTCCTGACGCACCGTGGCTATGGGCTGCCGGCGTGGGTCGGCGCCGCAGACCTCGTCGTCGCGGTGTCGTGCTCGGGCTCGACCGAGGAGACGCTGTCAGCCACCGAGGAGGCGGTGCGGCGCGGCTGCCGGCTGCTCGCGGTCGGGGCCGCGGACTCGCCGCTCGAGGCGCTCGCCGCGCGCGGCCGCGGGCTGTTCGTGCCGGTCACGCAGGGACGCCAGCCACGCGCCACGGTCTGGGCGCTGTCGACCCCGCTCGTCGTGGCGGGTGACGCGATGGGGCTGCTCTCGGCCGGCCCCGACGTCGTCGAGGCAACGGCCGGGCAGCTCGAGCAGATCGCTCTGCGCTGCCGACCCGACGCCGACCACTTCGCGAATCCGGCCAAGCTGCTGGCCCTCGAGCTGAGCGGGTCGATCGCCGTCGTCTGGGGCACCTCACCGCTGGCGGGGGTGGCGGCGTACCGGCTGGCCTGTCAGCTGAACGAGAACGCCAAGGCACCCGCGGTCTGGGGCGTTCTCCCGGAGGCCAACCACAACCAGGTCGTGGCGTTCGACGGACCGTTCGCCGGGTCGGCGAGCAGGTCGGTCGAGGACCTGTTCCGCGACCGGGTCGACGACGAGGCACCTGAGCTGACGCGGATGCGGCTGGTGCTGCTTCGCGACAACGAGGAGCACCCGCAGGTCGCCCGGCGCACGACGGTCTCGCAGGAGCTCGCTGAAGAACGCGGCATCGGGGTCTCGTCGCTCGTGGCGGAAGGCGCGTCAGCGTTCGCGCGCCTCGCGTCGCTCGTGGCGACAGCCGACTGGGCGAGCGCCTACCTCGCCCTGTTGGAGGGCCGCGACCCGACCCCCGTCGACGCCATCACCGCCCTGAAGGAGCGCATTCGCCCATGAGCGCCAGTGGTGGCAGGAAGGCGATCGTCGCGGCGCTCGGAGCAAACCTTGCGATCGCGACCGCGAAGTTCGTCGGCTTCCTCGTGACCTCGTCGTCGTCGATGCTCGCGGAGTCGGTGCACTCGGTCGCCGACTCCGGCAACCAGGTGCTGCTGCTCGTGGGGCAGAAGCGCGGCGCACGAGAGGCCGACGAGCGGCATCCGTTCGGCTACGGCCGCGACCGCTACTTCTACTCGTTCGTCGTTGCGCTCGTGCTGTTCACGCTGGGTTCGCTGTTCGCTCTCTACGAGGGCTATCACAAGGTGCACGACCCGCACGAGCTGACGACGCCATGGGTCGCGATCGGCATTCTGCTGTTCGCGATCGCGGCAGAGACGTTCTCGTTCCGGACCGCGATCCGGGAGTCGCGACCGGGCAAGGGTGACGGCAGCTGGTACGCCTTCATCCGGCACAGCAAGTCACCCGAGCTCCCGGTCGTGCTGCTCGAAGACCTCGCCGCGCTGATCGGCCTCGTCCTCGCCCTGGGCGGCGTCGCGCTCTCGGTGGTCCTGGACGCCCCGATCTGGGACGGCATCGGCACCCTCGCGATCGGTGTGCTCCTCGCGGTCGTCGCCGTGGTGCTCGCGATCGAGATGAAGGGACTGCTCATCGGGGAGTCGGCCTCGCGGCAGTCCGTCGAGGCGATCCGGTCGGCGCTCGTCGACGGGTCGGCGGTCATCCGCGTCATCCACCTGCGCACCCTGCATCTCGGACCGGACGAGCTCCTGGTCGCGGCCAAGATCGCCGTCGCTCCGGGGCTCGCGCTGCCGGCGATCGCGCGGGCCATCGACGAGGCGGAGGAGCGGGTTCGGGCGGTTGAGCCCCTTGCGCGTGTGATGTACCTCGAACCTGACCTCGATCGGGGTGGCACGCCCTAGCGCGGGTAGATCAGAGCCGAGGAGCACCGCAACCGTCGGTGCCGCCGCTCGTTGTGCACGTCGAACCCGTGCACGTGGGGGCGGAACGCCCCAACTCGTCCGACGACTTTGCCCGCAGGGCTTTGGCCGTGCCCTCGACCAGCCGAATTGGAGAGATGTGACCTCCCGACTCCGACGACTGACGCACCTGCGGTCGGTCCGGGTTCTCACCCTCGTCGTCGCCCTGTCCGTGGCCGCGTTCAACGCCGAGCGACTGCCGTCGCTGTCGCTGCTCCCGATCGCGGTCGGCATGTTGCCCTGGATCGTCGGCAAGTACGTGCTCTGCCCGCTGCGCTGGCACGCGATCTCCGCGAGCGGCCAGACCCGCCGCTGGCACCTTCGGGTGTACGCCGAGAGCGAGCTGATCGGGATGCTCAGCCCGGCGCACGCCGGCGCCGACCTGTGGCGGGCCCACAAGCTGCATGCCACCGCCGGCATGGACCGCCCCTCGTCGTTCGCCGAGGTCGCTCTCGACCGCCTCATCGGCGCCGTCGCGCTCGCCACGTTCGTGCTGATCGCCGGTGCCACGTTGCCGCCGCAGGTCCTGCTCGCCGCGGTCGGCATCGCGTCCCTGGTGCTCACCGTCGCGCTCGTCGTGCGTCGCAAGCGGCCCGGCCTGCTTGCGGGCCGGCCGCGCCCGCCGATGCGCGCCCTGGTCCACGGCTTCGTGCTGTCGCTCGGCTACCAGATGACGGTGATGTGCCTGCTGCTCGGTGGCCTCGCGGCGACCGGGAACAGCCTCTCGCCGCTCGCGCTGCTCGGCGTCTTCGGCGCAAGCCAGGTCGCCGGGATCATCCCTGGTATCCACGGCGCAGGTCCCCGCGAAGGCGCCCTCGTCGCCGGGCTCGTCGCTCTCGGTGTCCCCTTCCGCGCCGCCCTCGGCGCGGTGTCGATCACCGCGGTCGTGGCCTGGCTGCCGGCCCTGCTCATCGGCGGCGTGTGCCTGCTCGTGGGCCGGCACGCCCGTCACCACGCACCGGCTCCCATCACAGGCTGAGCCCCGGATGGGTCGATCGACCCATTTTCAGATCGACCTGAGTCGCGCACTATGGAGGTGCGCCGGACTCAGGGGGGTCTGATGACGCAGCTCTATGACGCGATCGTCGTCACCGGACCGAGAGTCCCGGCCGCCCCATCCCGGCACGCCCTGCGCGCCGCCGCGGCCCAGGTCGGCGCGCTGGCCGTGGCGTTCGTGGCGTACTTCGGCGCGCGCGGCCTCACAGAGGCTGACCCCTCCAAGGCCATCGAGCACGCGCAGGCCGTCGTCGACTTCGAGCAGCGGCTCGGACTGCACGGCGAGGCGGCCCTCCAGCAGCTGGTGCTGGGCCACGCCAACGTCATCGATGTCCTGAACTGGATCTACATCTGGGGGCACTGGCCGGTCATCATCGGAGTGCTGATCTGGCTGCTGAACAACCACCCGCAGCCCTACCGGCTGCTGCGGAACGCGTTGTTCGTCTCCGGCGCGATCGGCATCGTCATCTTCGTGCTCTACCCGGTTGCCCCGCCGCGCCTCGCAGGTCTCGGGTTGGTGGACACGATCACGTCGCAGTCGCATGCGTACCGCGTGCTGCAACCGCCGGCCTTCGTGAACCAGTACGCCGCCATCCCGAGCCTGCACGTCGGATGGGACCTGCTCGTCGGCATCTTCATCTTCCGCTACGCCCGCCGCTGGGTGCTGCGGCTGCTGGGTGCCCTGACCCCGCTAGCCATGACCGCGTCGGTGGTCCTGACCGCGAACCACTTCGTCATCGACGCGGTTCTCGGCGCCCTCGTCGCGATGATCGGGCTCTCTGTCGCGGTGGTCACGAGCCGACACCGATGACCTCTCGGGTCCTTCACGTCGCGCACCGCGCCGGCAACGACCTGCAGCGGCTCGCCCTCGCCACCGGCTCGGATCTCGTCGAGGCGGACGTGCACCTGTTCCGGGGCCGGCTGGAGATCCGGCACACCAAGACCATGGGCCCCCTGCCGTGGATGTGGGACCGCTGGTACGTCGTGCCGGCGGGGGCTCCTCGCCTGTCCCTGTCGGAACTGGTGGCGGCGCTTCCGGACGGGCCCCGGCTCATGCTCGACCTGAAGGGCTGGCATCCGTGGCTGGGGCGGCGGGTGGCCGCGGCGATGGCGGTGCTCGCACCAGGAGTGCCCTACGTCGTGTGCAGCCGCCACTGGCGGATGCTCGATGCGTTCGACGGCCTGCCGCATGTCGACGTCGTGCACTCGGTCCGCTCCCGCAGCGAGCTGGCGCGACTCGAGCGGAGACTCGCCGGGCGTCGCTCGTGGGGTGTGGCCGTGCATCGCGAGCTGCTGGCGCGCATGGACGTCCCGCACCTGCTGCGGACCGTCGACGTGCTCCTGACCTGGCCGGTGAACACGCCGCAGGTGCTGCAGACCGTCATCGGCCACGGCGCCAACGCCGTGATCAGCGACGACCTCGAGCCGAGCGCCCTCAGTCGTTAGCACCGATCGCGCTGCTGGTACGCAAGGATCAGCCGTGCCCAGTCCCGGTCTGCCGCGCTCCGACATCGCCGACCCGGCGCTCGGCGACCAGGGTCGCCGGCGGATCGAGTTCGCCGAGCGCGCGATGCCCGTGCTCGGGATGCTGCGCACCCGGTACGCCGGCGCGCGGCCCTTCGAGGGCGTGCGCATCGCGGCCTGCATGCATGTCACTGCTGAGACGGCTGCCTTCGCCCGCGCCCTGACCGCCGGCGGTGCCGAGCTGCACCTGGCGGCATCCAACCCGCTGTCGACGCAGGACGACGTCGCGGCGGCTCTCGTCGACGAGGGCATCGCGGTGCACGCGCGGCATGGCGTCGACCGGGCCGGCTACCTGGCCCATCTCGAAGCGGTGCTCGATGCGGCGCCGACGCTCGTGGTGGACGACGGGTGCGACCTGATCGGCGTCCTGCACACCAGCCGCCGCGGGCTGCTGCCGGGTGTGCGCGCGGGCTGCGAGGAGACGACGACCGGCGTCCTCCGGCTGCGGCAGATGGCCGCGGACGGCGCCCTCGGACTGCCGATGGTCGCGGTGAACGACACCGGCATGCAACGCCTGGTTGCCAACCGGCACGGCACCGGTCAGTCGACGCTCGACGCGGTGATGCGGTCGACCGGCACGCTGCTCGCGGGGGCAACTGTCGTCGTCGCGGGCTACGGCTGGTGCGGCTCGGGCATCGCCGCCCGCGCTCGTGGCCTCGGCGCCCACGTCATCGTCACCGAGGTCGATCCGGAGCGTGGGCTCGACGCCGTGCTCGAAGGGCATCGGGTCCTGCCGATGGCGCAGGCGGCCGTGCTCGGCGACGTCTTCATCACGGTGACGGGCAACCGCGACGTGCTCACCGCTGCGCACTTCGCGTCGATGAAAGACGGTGCCGTCCTGGTCAACGCCGGCCACTTCGACGTCGAGGTCGACGTGGCCGGTCTCGAGGCTGGCGCCGTCGAGGTGCGCCGCCGCGTGCGGCCGCACGTCGACGAGTACGTCCGCGACGACGGCCGGCGCCTGCTCCTCGTCGCGGAGGGACGGCTGGCCAACCTCGCCGCCGCCGAGGGGCACCCGGCTGCGGTCATGGACATGTCCTTCGCGGTCCAGGCGCTCACCCTCGAGTGGCTGGCCGGGAGCGACCTCGCACCCGGCGTCCACGACGTGCCCGCCGAGATCGACGCGGAGGTGGCCCGGACCAAGCTCGCCGCCATGGGGGTCGGGCTCGACACGCTCACCGGAGCCCAGCTGCGCTACCTGTCGTCCTGGCAGCCCTGACACGGCCGTGTGAGACTTACGCCAGCACTCGACAAGCCTGACACGATCCTGGTAATGTTGTCCGCGATGGCGACCCTGACGATCCACGAGGCCGCGCAGACCACCGGGTGGTCCGCGCGCATGCTGCGCTACATCGAGCAGCTCGGTCTCGTCGAGTCCCCCCGCTCCGCCTCGGGCTACCGGCTCTACGGACCGGCCCAGCTGCAACGGCTGCGCACGCTGCGGGAGCTGCTCGACGCCCACGACCTCGAGCTCGGCGACGTCGGCTTCGCGCTGCGGCTGCGCAAGGAGCCGGCTCTCGCGGCGGCTCTCGACGAGTGGTTCGAGGCCGTGCCCAACCGGGCCGCCTCCGGCGCCCCCGCCGAGGTCCCCGACGCCGACTGGCTCGCCTTCGAGCTCGACAAGCACCAGTCACTCCTGACCCCTGTCCCCACCGCCCCGACCACGAGGAGCACGGCCTGATGCCCGACACGACTGCCAGCCTTAGCGACACAGACTTCAAGGTTGCCGACCTCGGGCTCGCCGAGTTCGGCCGCAAGGAGATCCGCCTCGCCGAGCACGAGATGCCCGGCCTGATGGCCATGCGCAAGGAGTTCGGCACGACCAAGCCGCTCGCCGGCGCACGCATCACCGGCTCGCTGCACATGACCATCCAGACCGCCGTGCTCATCGAGACGCTCGTCGAGCTCGGCGCGCAGGTGCGCTGGGTCTCCTGCAACATCTTCAGCACGCAGGACCACGCCGCCGCGGCCGTCGCCGTCGGCCCGAACGGCACGGTCGACAACCCCGCCGGTGTGCCGGTCTTCGCCTGGAAGGGCGAGACGCTCCCCGAGTACTGGTGGTGCACGGAGCAGGTCGTCGCCTGGCCCGACGGCGGTGGCCCCAACATGATCCTCGACGACGGTGGCGACGTGACACTGCTCGTGCACAAGGGCGTCGAGTACGAGAAGCACGGCGTCGTGCCGTCCTTCGACGAGGCCACCGACTCCGAGGAGTACGGCGTCATCCTCGACACGCTGCGTCGCTCGCTCGCCGAGGACCCGCAGCGCTACACGAAGATCGCGGCCGGCATCAAGGGCGTCACCGAGGAGACCACGACCGGAGTCCACCGCCTGTACGACTTCTTCAAGGCCGGCACGCTGCTGTTCCCGGCCATCAACGTCAACGACTCCGTGACGAAGAGCAAGTTCGACAACCTCTACGGCTGCCGCCACTCGCTCGTCGACGGCATCAACCGCGCCGTCGACGTCATGCTCGCCGGCAAGACCGCCGTCGTCTGCGGCTTCGGCGATGTCGGCAAGGGATCGGCCGAGTCGCTGCGCGCCCAGGGCGCCCGCGTCATCGTCACCGAGATCGACCCGATCTGTGCGCTGCAGGCATCGATGCAGGGCTACCAGGTCGCGCGGCTCGACGACGTTGTCGAGACCGCAGACATCTTCATCACCACGACGGGCAACAAGGACATCATCATGGCCGCCGACATGGCCAAGATGAAGCACCAGGCGATCGTGGGCAACATCGGCCACTTCGACAACGAGATCGACGTCGCCGGCCTGACGAAGACCAAGGGCATCGAGCGGATCAACATCAAGCCGCAGGTCGACGAGTGGCGCTTCGCCGACGGCCACTCGATCATCCTGCTGTCGGAGGGCCGCCTGCTGAACCTCGGCAACGCGACGGGCCACCCGAGCTTCGTGATGAGCAACTCCTTCACCAACCAGGTGCTCGCCCAGATCGAGCTGTTCACCAAGCTCGACCAGTACCCCCTCGGCGTCTATGTGCTCCCGAAGCACCTCGACGAGAAGGTCGCGCGCCTGCACCTCGACGCGGTCGGCGTCCGGCTCACGGAGCTCCGCAAGGAGCAGGCCGAGTACATCGGCGTCGACGTCGAGGGCCCCTACAAGCCCGACCACTACCGCTACTAGGCACAACTGCCGTAGATCAGCAGGGCGGCAGGACCGCGGCGCATGACGTCGAACTCTCGATGTCATGCGCCGCGTCGTCTTTGCCGCCGTCCTGGCCCTGCTCGGCCTGCTCGCGGTGCCATCCAACGCCGCACCGGCTGACAAGGGATACGGCGCCGGCACGCTGACGCACGGCGTCTACCCGAAGGCCGGTGCCCCCGGCGCTCGCGCGTACGCGCTCTACACGCCCAAGCACCTGCCGAAGAACCCGCCGCTGTTCGTCTACCTGCACGGGTGCAACCAGACCGCCGACGACGTCGCGGTCGGGGAGCGGCTCGGCCTGCTGGCCGACAAGAAGGGCTTCGTCGTCCTGTACCCGGAGCAGCTTGTCGCCGCGACCGGCAGCTACCCGGTCAGCGACGGCAACGGCTCGCACTGCTGGAACTGGTTCCTGCCCGACCACCAGGCCCGAGACACGGGCGAGCCGGCCACGATCGCGGGGATGACCCGCGCGGTCATGCGGCAGAAGGGCGTCGACCCGAAGCGGGTCTGGCTCGCCGGCGCTTCCGCGGGCGGCGACATGACGACCATCCTCGGCGCGACCTACCCCGACCTGTACGCCGCGATCGCCCCGCTCGCCGGCTGCGCCTACCGCAGCTGCAGCGATCTCGATGGCACCGCGGCGTTGGAAGCGATGGGGCCGCGCAAGCGCGTCGTACCGACCTTCGTCGTCAACGCGAGCACCGACATGGTCAACAACGTCGCGATGGGCCAGACCGCCGTGCAGGGCTGGGTCGCCACGAACGACCTGGCCGACAACGGCGCGGCCGACGGCAGCATCCCGGCGCAGCCGTCGTCCATGACCCAGGTCGCCGCCGTCCAGGGCACGCCACCGGGCGACCCGTGCATCGGCAACAGCCGACTGCCTTGTGCGGGTGGCGTGCTCGGGCTGAAGTCCTACCCCTACACGCAGATGCGGTACGACGACGCTCGTGGCCGCACGGCCGTCCTGGTGTGGCTCATCCACGGCGCCAACCACGCCTTCACCGGTGGCGACGCGCGCGGCACGTTCGTCGACCCGGTTGGCCCGGACCTGGGGGCGGCCATGTATGCCTTCTTCACCGCGCACCCGATGCCCTGACTTGTAGATCTCACAAGAACGGGTAGCCAACTCACCCCTTGGCACGGTAGGAACGTGGTGTTCCTGTGTCGAAACTCACAGGTGACCCACTTCGACCTCCCCTGGGGGAAACGACCCATGTCCCGACCTGTCCGCACCCGCCGCGGTGGTCCTGCCCTGCTCCTGGCTGTCGTCCTCTCCAGCGTGGCCGCGTGCAGCTCCGCGCCGCCCCCGCCGTCCGCGCTCGAGAACACGGACGGGGCGGCGCCCTCGTCCGCCCCGGCGGCCGGTCCGAGCGCATCGGCGTCCGCGCTGGCCGTGCCGATCACGAAGACGCTCGCAGACGGCACGAAGGTCACGACGGTCGTGCGCAACGGACAGGTCATCGTCACGACGACCAAGAACGGCAAGACGACCACGACCACCAAGTCAGCCACCGGGACGAGCTCAGCACCGACCAGGACGACCGCCGCCCGCAGCACGCTGTTCACGCCGGCCGAGGACAAGATCGGCATCACGTCGAACTCGATCACGATGTGCGCGCACGCCGCCCTGACGTACGGCGCGGCCTTCAATACGAGCGACGCCGACCTCAACGTCTTCTGGAGCGCGGTCAACGACAACGGTGGTGTCTACGGCCGCAAGGTGGCCGTCACCTACGAGAACGACGACTACAAGCCGACCACTGCTGTCGAGGCAGCGCGCAAGTGCAAGGCGAAGGGCATCTTCCTGCTCCTCGGCGGGATCGGCTTCGACCAGATCCCGGCGGTCCGCAACTGGGCGGAGGAGAACCGGATGCTCTACATGCACCACACCGCCACGGTGAAGGGCACAGCCGGCCAGAAGTTCTCCTTTGCGCCGCTGCCGAGCGTGGAGCGCACCGGCGAGGCCTTCGGCCAGCTGTACGAGTCGAAGTACCACGGCAAGAAGATCGGCATCATCAAGCGCGACGGGGAGAACTGGGAACCGGGTGTCGTCGCGTTCAAGAGCTACATCGCATCGCACGGCGACGGGAAGATGGTCGTTGCCGAGACGGCTGTGCCGCAGAACAAGGGCAACTACACCGACGACGTCCTGGCGATGAAGAACAACGGCGCCGAGGTCGTGTGGATCTGGGACAACGCCCTCGACGCCGCGCCGATCGTCAAGCAGATCCGGGCCCAGGCCTACAACCCCCACATGATGCTGTTCCCGTTCAACCTGACAGCGCAGACGCTCGATGAGGACGCCTTCAACCCGGCACTGGACGGGGTGGCGATGTTCACCGCCTACACCAATGGCGAGTACGGCGGTCCGTTCGCGTCGTACGCCGACGACATGAAGCTGTTCGAGGCGCAGTACAAGAAGTACCGGCCCAACGTCGACCTCGCCGGGGTGGGCGGTGACCTGCTGTTCCTCAACTGGTCGGCGCAGAAGGCCCTCTACGCGCAGTTCCTCGATTGCGGCAAGGACTGCACCAGGAACAGGTTCGTGGACATGCTGGAGACCTACAACAAGCGGCCGACCTCGAGCGCCTGCCCGCTGGACTTCACCGACGGCAACCACCGCAGGGGCACCGAGGATCTGGTCTTCATGGAGACCTACCGTGACGCCCGCGGCAAGGCCGCCTGGCGCAACACCAAGATGTGCGTCGGTAGGGGCTGATGGGCCAGGTCCTCGTCCTCGGGTTGATCTCCGGCGGCATCTACGCGCTGTTCGCGCTCGGCGTGGTCATGGTCCACCGCGGTACCGGCGTTCTCACCTTCGCGAACGGCGAGGTCGGGACGGCCGGGCTCTTCTTGGCCGCGCTGCTGGTCGATGGCTGGACCATCCCGGTGCCCTTCATCGACAACCCCACACTGCCGGCCCTGCCGTGGGCGCTCGGCGCCCTGGCGGCGGTGGCCTTCGCCGCCCTGCTCGGTTGTCTGTTCGAAGTGCTCGTCGTACGCCGCATGGGCGTCAGTGACCCGGTCGCGGTGGCAGTCGCCACCGTGGGTCTTGCGCTGTTCCTGTTAGCCAGCGAGCTGCAGATCTTCGGGGAGAGCCCGAAGGAGCTTGCTGCGCCCGTGACGGGCGGCCCCACGATCTTCGGCGTCATCGTGACGCCGACGCAGATCGCCGGCCTGCTGCTCGCGATCGCCCTGGGCTTCGGGCTCCAGGCGGTCCTGCGCCGCACCGACTTCGGGCTCGGCATCCTCGCGGCCGCGCAGGACCCAGCGGCCGTCCGGCTGGTCGGGGTTCCGCTGTCCCGTATCTCGCTCACCATCTGGGGGGCCGGCGCGGCTCTGGCCGCGATCGCCGCCCTTCTCGTCGAGCCGACGGTCGGCATCCTGTACCCCGGCTACGCGAGCGAGCTCTATGTCGTCGGGCTGGCCGCCGCCGTGATCGGCGGCCTGAACAGCCTGCCGGGCGCGGTCGTCGGCGGGTGCGTGCTCGGTATCGCCCAGTCCGCCGCGACCCGCTACCTGAGCGACCTCCACCTTCCTGGGCTGCACTTCGTCGTCGTCCTCGTCGTGCTGCTCGTCGTGATGCTCGGCCGCCAGCTGCTGCCCGAGCTCATCAAGCGGATGGACACTGCGCCCAGCCGGGCTGCCGAGGTGTCCGCGTGACCGCCGTGAGCCGGCCCGCCCGCACGCGACGGCTGCGCGTGCCGGGGATCCTGATCGCGCTCGTGCTGGCTGCGGTGCTCCCGCCGACCCTCGGCGCCGCGGTGCTCTCGGACAGCAACGCCCTGCTCGCTTCGGCGGCCTGCGCCTTCGCGATCGCCGCCATCTCGTTGAACATGCTGATGGGTTACGCCGGTCAGATCTCGCTGGGACAGTTCGCCTTCGTGGGCGTCGGCGCGTTCACGACGGGGATCGTGACGTCGCCTGAGCAGCTGCGGCTGCCGTGGCTCGCCGGCCTGGCCGCCTCGGTGGTCGTGGGGGGACTGATCGCGTTCCTGGTCGGCCTGCCGGCGCTTCGTCTGCGGGGCCTCTACCTCGCGGTCGTCACTGTCAGCGTCGCCTACGTGGGTTGGCTGTCGCTGTTCCGCGTGGAGGCGATCGGTGGCGGCTCAGCCGGAAAGGTCACGCCGAACCCCTATATCGGTGACGAGCCCATCACGTCCGACACGGGTTTCCTCGCCATCGCGGCGGTGCTGCTCATTCTGGTCTGGCAGGTCGACGTCAACCTGACCCGGTCCAGGCTCGGCCGCGCGTTCCAGGCCGTGAAGGCCGACGAGCAGGTCGCCGCGTCGTTCGGCATCGACGTGACGCGCTACAAGCTGCTCGCCTTCACGATCTCGGGGGCGGTGGCGGGCATCGCCGGGTCGATCATCGGGACGGCGTACGGCACCGTGACGGCCTCGACGTTCGACTACGCCCGCTCGCTGCTGCTCGTGGTCATCGTCGTCATCGGCGGCCTCGGCAGCCGGTGGGGCGTCGTCTCGGCGGCGATCTTCGCAACCCTGCTGCCCAACACCTTGGTGTGGATCTTCGGCCCCGGCATTCGCGGGCTCGACCTCGTGATCAACGCGGCCCTGCTGATGTACACCCTCGCCCAGCACCCCGGCGGCTTCGCCGGGGCGATCGAGCACTTCGTGGAGAAGCGCAGGCAGCGCAAGGGCGGCGCCGCACCGCTGCCGCCGACCCGGCCCAACCTGCCCGCGCTGACGCGCCCGGTCGGCATGCCGGCCATCCCGAAGACGCGCGCCGGCACGGCGGTGTTGACGGCCACCGGCGTCAGCGTCCGCTTCGGTGGTCTGCAGGCCGTGGACAGCGCATCGCTGCGGGTCGACCGCGGCACCATCGTCGGGTTGATGGGCCCGAACGGTGCCGGCAAGACCACGATGTTCAACGCGATCACCGGCGCCTTGACGCCCGACACCGGGCGCATCGAGCTGCTCGGCGTCGACGTGTCCGCACTGCCGACGCACCGGCGTACCGCACTGGGCATGAGCCGCACGTTCCAGCTCATCGGTCTGGCGAAGGGCCAGTCGGTCTACGAGAACCTGCTGATCGCCCAGCACCTCGCGGCGCCGTACGGCGTCCTGTCGGCCCTGACCACGATAGGACCCTCGCGGTTCTACGAGCGCGACGTGCGGGCGCGCGCCGACGAGGTGATCGACGGGCTGGGCTTCGGCCGGTACCGGGACACGCAGGTCGCGCGGCTCTCGCACGGCCAGCAGCGCATCGTCGAGATCGGCTGCGCCCTGGTGACCAGCCCCGAGCTCGTGATGCTCGACGAGCCGAGCGCCGGCATGAGCCCCGCGGCGGCGGAGGACCTGGCCGCGACGCTGCGCGACATGCGCGACGTGCTCGGCCGCACGATCCTGCTCATCGAGCACAACGTGCCGCTCGTGCTCGACGTCTCCGATGAGCTCTACGTCATGGACGCCGGTCGCGTCATCGCCAACGGCGAGCCGGTCGAGGTGGTCACACGGCCCGAGGTCGTGACCGCCTACCTCGGCGTCGCCCCGAGCCGGGAGGAGGCACGAGTATGACGACACCGTTGCTCGAGGTGCGTGACATCACGGCCGGGTTCGGCGCGACCACGGTGCTGCACGGCGTCTCGTTCGACGTTCCGCAAGGAAGCATCGCCGGGATCTTCGGCCTCAACGGCGCCGGCAAGAGCGTCACCATGAAGGTCCTGGGCGGCAGCGTCCCGGCCCGGTCGGGTTCGGTGCACTTCCGCGGCCAGGACATCACCAAGCTCTCGCCGGAGAAGCGCGTGGCGATGGGCATGGGACACGTCCCGCAGGGTCGCCAGGTCTTCCCCGGGCTGACGGTTGAGGAGAACCTGCGGCTCGGCGCCTACACGCTGCGCCGCAAGGACAAGAAGCGCTACGGGCCGGCGCTGAACGGCGTCTTCGATCGCTTCCCGATCCTGGCGCAGCGCCGCGGCCAGCTCGCCGGAACCATGTCAGGCGGCCAGCAGGCATCCCTCGCGGTCGGCCGCGCCCTGATCAACGAACCCGACCTGATCCTCGTCGACGAGCCGTCCGCCGGCCTGTCCCCGGTCGCGACGCTCGAGCTCGACGAGGTGCTGCAGGCGGTCGCGCACACCGGCGTGACCATGGTGCTCGTCGAGCAGAACATCGCCTTCGGGCTGTCGCTCGTCGACACCGCGCACCTGATGCAGACCGGCACCGTCGTGCACAGCGGACCGGTCGGCGAGCTGGACGACCAGACCCTCGCGACGCACCTTGGCATCGGTCGGGTGCTGCAAGCGGCGGCCGGATCCGCCCTCGCCGCCCGCCAGGCCCCGCCCGTCAAGAAGGGCAGTCGTGCCCGCCGCCCGGCCTAGCCGGCGCCTCCTGCGCAGCCGAGCCGTGATGGCCGCTGTCGCGATCCTGCTCGGCGTGGGAATGGCCGACTCGGCTTTGGCCCGGCCGGCGGATCCCGGCCCGCGCCTGCAGACGCCGGTCGCGCTTCTCGACGACGCCGTGTCCTGCCCGAAGCGGCTGACGCGCAAGGTCGTGTTGCTCGTGCACGGCACCAGCGTCACCGCCGACGAGAACTGGAGCTGGAACTACGTCAAGGCGCTGCCGCACGAGGGCTTCGACGTCTGCACCGTGCAGATGCCTGACCGGCTGCTCATCGACATCCAGACCACAACCGAGTACGTCGTCCACGCGATACGGGTGGTCGCCCGCAGGTCCGGGCAGCCCATCTCGGTCGTGGGGCTGAGCCAGGGCGCACTGCAGCCGCGCTGGGCGCTGCGCTGGTGGCCCGACATCCGGCACCTCGTCGACGACTACGTGTCGATGGCGGGGACCAACCGGGGCTCGGTATTCGCGGACGCGTCGTGCGTCAGCGACTGCATCGCGTCGTTGTGGCAGCAACGCACCAGCGGCTCTTTCTTCCTCGGTGCGCTGAACCGCGGTGACGAGACGCCCGGTGCTGTCTCCTACACGAGTGTGTTCAGCCTGACCGACGAGATCATCCAGCCGGTCGCGCCGGAGCCCGTGGCGACCATCCGCGGCGCCAGCAACATCGCGGTGCAGGACATCTGCCCGGGTCGGTACGTGGGGCATGTGCAGAGCGCGTCGGACGCCGCGTACTACGGCGTCGTCCTGGACGCGTTGAAGCACGTCGGACCGGCGGATCCCAGTCGGGTCGACCGCGACTTCTGCACGCAGACCGTGATGCCGCACGTCGACCCCGCAGAGGCGGCCGTGCGCACGGCCGAGGTCTACGTCTTCGCGGGTGTCGTCCAGGGCCAGCACGAGAAGGTCAGCTCGGAGCCGCCGTTGCGGCAATACGCAAGGGGCTCCAACCAGAGGGGAACAGCATGACCGCGTCGTACGTCGCACGTGAGGACGGAGCCCGCATCGCCTGGGAGTCGGACGGTGCGGACGACGCGCCCGCCGTACTGCTCATCATGGGCCTCGCTTACCCGGCGGCGATGTGGTTCCGGCTGGTGCCGGCACTCGCCGAGCGCTTCCGGGTCATCCGCATCGACAACCGCGGCGCCGGGCTGACGGGCGATGTGCCGGGTGCGCCGTACACAGTCGAGACCATGGCCGCCGACTGCCTCGCGGTTCTCGACGAGGCAGGCGCCGCAGCGGCGCACGTCATCGGGATCTCGATGGGCGGCCTGATGGCGCAGGAGCTCGCGGTGGCGGCGCCCGAACGGGTCCGGTCCTTGTGCCTGATGGCGACGCATCCCGGGATCGCCCACGCCGTGATCGACCCGGACACGCTGGCGCTCGTGACGACCGGGCGGGCTCAGATGACGCCGCAGGAAGCGGCCGAGGCCTCAATCCCGTTCAACTACGCGCCGGCGACACCTCGCGAGCGGATCGAGGAGGACTGGGCCGTGCGCTTCCCCCTCGCCTGCTCGCCTGAGGGCTACCTGGCGCAGGTGCAGGGCACGTTTCCGTGGACCAGGTACGACGACCTGCCGGGCATCACTACGCCGACACTCGTCGTGCACGCCGAGCTCGACCGGCTCGTTCTGCCGGACAACGGCCGCATCCTTGCCGAGCGCATCCCGGGAGCGGAGCTCGTGACGGTGCCGGATGCCAATCACGTGATGATGACCGACGAGCCGGAGCAGGTCACGAAGATCCTGCTGGGCTGGCTGGACCGCAACTCGTGAGCGGGCGGCTACGGGTCGTGGCGTCGGGAGGCGTCGGCGCACTCGCCGAGCGCGTCCTGGCCGACCTCGACGCGCTGCTCGAGGAGATGGGTGCGGCGTACCAGGCGGAGATCCCGGAGTACGCCGCGATGTCGGACGCCACGATCGTGCGCGACGTGCTGCCCGTGTCGCGGCGGCTCGTCGAGGTCTTCCTCGACTGCGTGGTGCAGGAGCGCACCCTCGCCCCGCGCGAGCTGCGCACCTTCGAGCAGTCGGGTCGCGACCGGCTGGCGATGGGCATGCCGCTCGAGTCGGTCCTTCGCGCGTACCGGATTGCGGGGCGCACCGCCTGGACGGCCCTGTGCTCGGCCATCCAGCCCGGTGAGGAGGCGCTGCTGGCCGACCTCGGCGCCCGGTGGATCGACATCGTCGACCGGACGTCGAGTGCGTTGGCGCGTGCCTACCTGTCGGCCAGCCATGACCGCCTGCGCGACCTCGATGCGCGCCGCCGTGAGCTCGTCGAGGCGCTGCTGACCGCGAACGACGCGAGTGAGGTCGCTGCGGTGTCGCTGCGGTTCTCGACGGTGCTCGCGCCGTCCTACGTGCCGGTTCTCGTCGGCGGTGAGGGGGCGGTCGCTGGGATCGACGCACTGCTGGCCGGCGCGCCGACCGGGACCCTCGGCGGTCACCGCGGCGATCGGGTTCTGCTCCTCGTTCCCCATCGGCTCGACGCGCCGATCCGGCGCGGCGGCGCGGTCACCGCGTGGGGGCGACCGGCGCAGTGCGGACGCGAGCTCCTGGAGGAAGTCCGGCAGGTCGAGCGGCTGCTCGTCACCGCCCTCGCCGAGGGGCACGTCGAGGGCGACTTCGGACCGGACGACCTGCTGGTGGAGCAGCTCCTGCTCGGCAACGAGCGGGTCGCTGACGCGCTGCGTCGCCGGGTGGGAGACGTGCTGGCCGGCAAGGACGGTAGTGGCGTGCTCGTCGCGACGCTCCGGCACTACCTGCGCAGCGGCTCAGTGCCCGAGACCGCGCGGCGGGAGCACGTGCACGTCAACACGGTCGCCTACCGGTTGTCCCGCGTGCGTGAGCTGACCGGGCTCGACCCACGGGTGCCGGAGGAGTCCGCCCTGCTCGTGCTCGGGCTCGGTCTCCCGGCAGAGAGGGAGCAGTGACGTGCAGGGTCTGATGGGCGCGCAGCCCCTGACTATTCGCACCATCTTCGACCGCATGAGGACGGTGTACGGCGACGCCGAGGTCGTCGACGCCTTCGCGACCGGCGCGGGCCGTACGACGTACCGCGCGATGGCCGAGCGAGTCCTCCGGCTGGTCACGGTGCTGCAGGAGCTGGGGGTTCGGCCCGGGGACCGGGTCGGGACGTTCGCCAACAACAGCTCGCGGCACGTCGAGCTCTACTACGCCGTCCCGCTCGCCGGCGCTGTGCTGCACATGGTCAACATCCGACTGCACGACGACCAGCTCGAGCACGTCGTGGCCGATGCCGGCGACAGCGTGATGTTCGTCGATGACGACCTGGTGTCGCGGCTCGGCGCAGTTGCGGACCGCATGCCGACCGTGCGGTCGTTCGTGCGGATGGGCAAGGGCGAGACGCCGGGCATCGACGGGATCCTCGACGGCGAGTCGCTCATCGAGTCGGCCTCGGCGTGCGCCGATCTGCCGGAGCTGACCGAGGACATGGCGTGCGGCATGTGCCACACATCGGGTACGACGGGCATGCCGAAAGCGGTTGTCTACTCGCACCGGTCGACGTACCTGCATGCCATGGCCATGTGCATGGTCGACGGCCTCGCCATCTCGGAGCGAGAGCGCATCCTGCCGGTGGTGCCGCTGTTCCACGCGTGCGGCTGGGGACTGCCGTACGCCGCGCCACTCACCGGCGCCGACCTGGTCTTCGCGGGTGCCGACTGCTCGCCCGACGCGCTCGCCCGCATCATCGCGTCGGAGCAGGTGACGTGGGCTGCCGGCGTACCGACGATCTGGACGTCGCTGCTGCCGCTCGCTCAGGCGGGTGACGCCGACCTGTCGTCGCTGCGCACGCTCGGGGTAGGCGGATCCGCGACACCACGCGCGTTGCTCGAGGCGTACGACGCGCTCGGGGTCGAGATCCTGCAGATCTGGGGGATGACGGAGACGTCGCCCGTGGCTGCGTCATCGCGACCGCGCAGACGGCACCGGGGGCTGTCCGAGGAAGAGCTGCGCGACGTCCGCGCGAAGACCGGCACCATCTTCCCCGGGCTCGAGGCGCGCATCGTCGCTGAGAACGGCGCCGAGCTACCGTGGGACGGCGAGTCGGTCGGCGAGCTCGAGTGCCGCGGGCCGTGGGTCGCCGTCGACTACTGGTCACACAGCGGCGGGACCGCCGCAGAGAAGTTCCACGACGGCTGGCTGCGCACGGGCGACATGGCCTGCATGGAGAGCGACGGCTACTTCCGGATCGTGGACCGTTCCAAGGACCTGGTGAAGTCCGGCGGGGAGTGGATCAGCTCGGTCGAGCTGGAAGGCGCGGTGCTGGCTCACCCCGCCGTGCGCGAAGCAGCAGTCGTCGGGATCCCCTCGAAGAAGTGGGACGAGCGCCCGGTCGTCGTCGTGGCTCTGAACAACGGCGCCTCCCTGTCGCTCGACGAGCTGCACGCGTTCCTCGCCGGCCGGGTCGCGAAGTGGTGGCTGCCCGACGACCTGGTCGTCGTCGACGAGGTCGCGAAGACCAGCGTCGGCAAGTACGACAAGAAGGCCATCCGCGCCCAGCTCTCGGACCGCGTCCTGCCGTGAAGCGCACTGGCGTGGCACTGAGCCTGCTGGCCGTCGTACTGCTTGCTGCTCCTGCTTCGGCAAAGCCGACGCGCATGGAGCCGCAAGGTCCTGCGGCGGTGCGCTTCGCAAAGGACGTCCCGGCTCTGAAGGACAGCGAGTGGGGTTTCGCGCTGGGGGGATTCGGCGGCGTACGCCGAGGTGCTCCGCTGCGGCACGTGCCCGTGGTGTTCGTCCACGGCAACAACGTTGACCACGCGGACTGGTATCCCGTGCGGGACGACTTCCGCAAGGCCGGCTGGTCCGACCAGGAGCTGTGGGCGCTGTCGTACAACGGACTCGGCGGCAACAACGGCACGGCGCTGAACACCGCCAACCCGCAGCGCGACGCCGAGCACACCGAGATGGGCTGGGACGGCGTCACCCGCGTGACCGAGGACGACGTCAACGTCGCCGACCTCTACGCCTTCGTGCGCGCGGTGCAGCGCTACACGGGTTCGTCGCGGGTGATGCTCGTCGGTCACTCGCTCGGGGTGACGCTCGCGCGCGAGACGATGCGGCTGCACGCCGACCTGCGTCGCAACGTCGTGGCGTTCGTCGGTATTGCGGGCGCCAACCACGGCACGTCGTTCTGCCCACCGGGCTCCGAGGGCAACGTCGTGTCGTGCGACGAGATCGCCGCGGGCACGCCGTGGCTCGCTCGGCTCAACACCTTCGGCGAGACCTACGGCCCGACGAAGTGGATGACCGTGTACGACGGCACGGGCGCGGGCGATCCCGCCTTCGCGGGTCCGACGTACGCGCAGTCGCCGTTCTTGAAGGGCGCCGACAACCGGGAGTTCCCGTACACGTACCACAACGACCTGCGTCTTGATCCCGCGATCGTGGCCGTCTACCGCGCCTTCCTCGAGAAGCACGGCACGCTCCCGAAGGGCACAGCGACGGCTCCGAAGCCGCCTGCTGCATCCGGTTCCGAAGCACGACCGGCATCGCCGGCAGGCGGCGCGGCCCTCCCGACGACCGGGTACTCCGTCGGCTGGTTCGCCCTGCCGCTGCTGCTGGCACTCGCATTGCGACGGGCACGACCGCTTGACCGGTCAGGTTGTCCAGGTCCCGTAGGCGTTGCATCAGCATGCGAGCAGCATGCCTGCACAGGTTGACGCGCAGGCGTCCGCGCGGTCGATCGACGGTGTGCTCGGCGAGCGTGAACGAAGGTCGTCCGGACGCGCTGTCCACAGTTTTCGACGATGTCCGGACACGTCTTGACATCCGCCATTGTTCGAACTAATGTTCGAACATGTCCGCAGCCACGGTCGACGAGCCGCCAGCCCTGACGGCTGACGATGACGGGCCAATCGGGGTCTTCGGTCGCGCCGACTTCCGCGCCGACATCACGGCGCTCGCCGACTCAATGCGCGAGGGTGCCCGACGCTGGGCGGGCGAGTGCCGGCTCATCGCCCGGCTGGCAGCTCAGGTCCCCCGCGAGCCTTTCGACACCCGCGGGCCGACCGATTGGACCTCCTTCCTGCGCGAGGTCGCCGTCGCCCGGCGGTGCAGCGACCAAGCGGCAGCCGCCGAGATCGGCATCGCGGTCGCTCTTGTCGCCGCGCATCCCCGCACCCTCGCGCTGCTCGAGTCCGGAGCGCTGCCGCAATACAACGCCCGCACCCTTGTCGAGTCCTGCTTCGGCATGCAGCGCGCCGCGATCGACGCCGTAGAGCAGGAGGTCGCGGCGCGGGCGACCCGTCTGTCGCCGAGCCGCATCCGCGACGCCGTGCGCCAGATCGAGCTGCGGTACGACGCTGATGCCGAAGCGGTGCGCGAGGCCAAGGCTGCGCGCGGCCGGGGCGTTCAGCTCCAACCGCAGTCGGAAGGGCAGGCCTCGCTCGTCCTGTCCGGGCCGGCGCTCGATCTGGTCCAGCTGCATGCCCGGCTGACCGCCGACGCCCGCGCGGCTCGTGCCGCAGGCGACCCGCGCGGCCTCGACGCACTCCGCTACGACATCGGCGTCGAGCTGCTGGGGGCGGATTCCCGCGTAGACGGCGCTGGCGACGGACTGGAGCACTCACCGGCTGAGGCAGCGCCTTCGGCTGAGGCAGCGCCTTCGGCTGAGGCAGCGCCTTCGGCTGAGGCAGCGCCTTCGGCTGAGGCAGCGCCTTCGGCTGAGGCAGCGCCTTCGGCTGAGGCAGCGCCTTCGGCTGAGGCAGAGCCGGCCGGTGAGGTTGTCGTGCCGAGCGCGCCGCCGATGTCCGCTGACCGTCGATGCAGCCGACCGATCCGCGCCAACATCCAGCTTCCGGTGACGACGGCGCTCGGCCTGAGCAACGATCCCGGTTGGCTCGACGGCTACGGCTGGATCAGCGCACCGCAGTGCCGCGAGTGGCTTGCCGTGGCTGAGCTGCGACAGGTGTGCGTCGAGGCGCGCGGTCGGGTCGTCGACGTCTCCGACACCATCGTCCGGCCCGAGCCGACGCCGACCGCCATCCGCGACGCGCTGCTCGACATGGTTGTGGCGCCGGGCGATATCAGCCCGAAGACGTACCAGGAGCAGCCGCAGTACGTGCCGAGCCGCTCGCTCACTGAGTTCGTCGAGATCCGTGACGTCATGTGCGACGGACCGACGGGTCGACGGGTCCCGGCACCTCGCGCCGAGAAGGACCACGGGATCCCGTATCCCGAAGGACCAACGGCCGCGTGGAACCTTGCCGCCCGCGCCACCCGCACGCATGTGCTCAAGCATCGCGGCTGGACTCCGTTCCGCGGTCCGACGAGCACCTTGTGGTTCAGCCCTGCGGGGCAGGTCGTCGAGGTGGAGCACTGGACGAACCCGCCTCCAGATCTCGAGGTGGATGCCGAGCTTCCCGATCCGGATGACCTTCACCAGGTCGATGCCGAGCTCGTTCGCGCGTTCACTGACCTCGACACGCCGCCTCCGAACCCACCTCCGTCGTCCGACGAACCGGCGTTCTAACTGAGCGCCATGCCCGCGACGAAGGCAACGGTCAGCAGCGCCACGTCGCGGCCCCAGTGCGGAGGCTCATAGCACCCCTGTGCCACGCCAGCAGCGCGGCGTGCACGCACGTGCAGACCACGAGCCCGCCCACGAAGGCGAGCGCCAGGTCGCCGACGCCATAGTCCTGGGGCACGTGCTGCGCGAGGTAGCGCACGCCGAGCCGGTTCGCGAGAGCCAAGGCTGCGCCGACCGTGACGGCGAGACACCCAGCCGCGGCCCACGCCGCCGCGTTGTTAGCTCGGCGCAACGAAGCCGCCGGGACCGGGAGTCGCAGGTGCGTCGTCCGGCGGCGGGGCAGCCGGTGCGGTGAAGCGCGGTACCTCGGGCGCCGCGCCGTACGACGGGGTGGGCCCGTACGACGGCGTCGGTCCGTAGTACGGCGTCGGTCCGACGTACGGCGTACCGCCGTACTCCGGTCTCGGACCCACGGCTGGCGTCGGTCCCCAGCCCGACGCGGCGGGAGCCGGGGCACCGAGCCGAGCCTCCTCGCGCCGACGTCGTTCGGCGAGGACGGCCGACAGCACCGCCCAGCCCGGTGCACCGGCCGGCGGCGGGGGAGTGACGGCCGCCAGCACAGCCGACACCAACCGCCGGCCGAGGTCCTCACGGGCTGCCGGTGTCAGGTCGCCGGCGCGAGCGAGGAACTGGCGCACGGACAGCGCGAGCCCGTCCGACAGGCCGGCGAGGTCGGTGGTGGCGGCCCAGGACGCGAGCTGCGGCGGCATCGTCGCGACCTGCCCGCCGCGCACCGCCACCCGCTCCTGCAGCACGACGGTGCCGGCGAGCAGGTCACCCATGCGCTTGCCGCGACTGTTGAGCAGCATCGTCAGGACACCGCCGGCGAACAGCGTGATGCCCGGTCGCTCGATGAACGCGCCGGTGAGTCCGCGGACGAACGCGTGCCGGAAGCCGATCGGACCGCCGTCATCGCGCACGACGCGTAGCCCGAGCGCCATCTTCCCGGGGGTGCGGCCGCGCAGCAGCGACTCGAACGCGACCGGGTAGCCGATGAGCACCAGCACGAACATCACGATGGTGATCGCAGCCGTGGCGGCGCCTGAGACGGCCGACGCAGCCGCGCCGCTGAGCACAGCGCCGCCGAACAGCAGCGTCGCTTGGATCAGTCCGTCGAGTCCGGCCGCGAGCAGCCGCGACGGCACGGCGGCGGGCTGCAGCTCGAGCGCGACCGCCTCGCCCGTCACCAGTGAGTGCACGCCCCTAGTCTGCCCGGGTGGACCTCGATGCGTACGTCGCGGCGCATCGGCGCGAGTGGGAGCGCTTGGAGACCCTGCTCGGCCGGGCCCGCCGACCGCGTCGGCTGACCGGCCGCGAGGTTGATGAGCTCGTCGACCTCTACCAACGCACGGCGACGCACCTGTCGGTGATCCAGAGCGCCGGCCGCGACCCGCTGCTCATCGCCAAGCTGTCCTCGCTCGTCGCGCGCGCCCGAGGCGCCGTGGCCGGCGGACGGCAGGCCCTCTGGCAAGACGTTGCGCGGTTCCTGCGCGAGGACTTCCCCGCCGTCTGCTACCGCACCCGCTGGTGGTGGCTCGGCTCGGCGGCGGCCTTCATCGCCGTCGCGACGGCGTACGGCGTGTTCATCGCGCAGTCACCTGAGGCGCAGCTGGCCGTCGCGCCGCCGGAGGTCGTCAAGCGGCTCGTGGAGCGGGACTTCGCCGACTACTACACCTCGGCGCCGGCACAGGACTTCGCATCGCGCGTCTTCACCAACAACGTCTACGTCGCCGCGCAGGAGATCCTCTTCGGCTTCCTGCTGCTGCCAGGCGTGTGGGTGCTCTACCAGAACGCCCTCAACGTCGGCATCGCCGGCGGGCTGATGGCGGCCAACGGTCGCAGCGCGGAGTTCTTCGGCCTGATCCTGCCGCACGGCATCCTCGAGCTCACCGCGGTCTTCGTCGCAGCGGGGCTGGGACTCAAGCTCGGCTGGACCGCGATCGACCCGGGCAACCGCACGCGCACCGTCGCCCTCGGGCAGGAGGGCCGTGCCCTCGTGGTCGGCGCGCTCGGTCTCGCCGTCATGCTGCTCGTGAGCGGCTTCATCGAGGGGTTCGTGACACCGAGCGGCCTACCGACGTGGGCGCGCATCGGCATCGGGGTGCTCGCCGAGGCGCTGTTCCTGACGTGGGTGTTCGTCTGGGGACGTCGCGCTCACAACGCCGGTGTCACCGGTGATCTGCGTGACGACTTGCTCGGCGACACGGCGCCGACCGACATCGCGCGCTAGGCAGGCTGCCAGCCGTCCGGGTCGACGCCGCCGGGGATCGGTGCCACCGCGTCGTACGGCGTACGGCTGAACACGAAGCTCCCGAGGTCGAGGGCGACAACGGATCCCGACTCGTGCACCGGCCGCAGGGTCTCGCCGGCGTGGTATCCGTCCAGCCCGACCCACGCGTCGCCGCGGCGACGGAACCGGCTCTCGCGGCCGGCCCCCTGCAGGCCGAGCAGGTGCAGCAGCCCATCGGCGGTCAGCCGAAGTCCGTACGCCGACGTCCCCCAGTACCAGGTGCCCGTCAGCTCCAGCGTCTCCGGGTCGACCGACGACGACGGTCGCCAGGGCTCGACGACATGCGGCTCGTTCTGCCGCACGATGTCGAGCAGCGAGATCAGCCCGCCGGTTGCCAGGCCGCTGGTCGCGTTGGTCGCGGCGACCGCACCGGTCTGCTCGAGCGGATCCACGAAGACTCCCGCGATGAAGCCGGGCATGGAGCCGCCGTGCCCGACGTACGTGCGACCTTCGACCCGGATGACCTGAAGACCCAGGCCGTACGCCGACCAGCCGAGCGACGAGCCGTCGACCGTGCCGGGACCCGCCATCTCCTCGAGCGTCGAGGGATCGAGCACGTCGCCGGTGTGGCCCAGCAGGAACCACGCGAACCGACCGAGGTCGGTGAGCGTCGCCCAGAGCTGACCGGCCGGCCCCATCGCGCCGGCATCGTGCTCGGGCTCGCGCAGCACGACGTCGGCCCAGGGGTGTACGGCGTAGCCCTGCGCTGCTCGTCCCGACGGCCGCGTTGTCGTCCGCGTCATCCCGAGCGGCAGCAGCACCTCGTCGCGCAGCACGTCCGCCCACGGCTTGTGTCGGGAGCGGCTCAGCACCTCGCCGAGCACGGCGTAGCCCAGGTTGGAGTAGTGGAACCGCCGTCCCGCCGGGTGCTTGACGTCCTCGTCCGACAGCCGCGCGATGAGCTCAGCCCACGAGAGCCCCTCGGACCGCTCCCACCACTGCGTCGGGCTCTCCGCCGACAGGCCGCCCGAGTGACCGAGCAGCTGGCCCACTGTGCGGTCGCCGTAGGGAGTGCCGGGCACATGACGCTCCACGGGATCGTCGAGGGACAGCACGCCCTCGTCACGCAGGCGCATCACCGCGATGGCAGTGACCGTCTTCGTGATGGACCCGATGCGGTACTGCACGTCGTCGTCCGGCGTCGCGCCGTCGACGTCGCCACGCCCACACGACCACGCGAGCTCGGGCCCGCGGGTGATCCCCGCGACCAGCGACGGCAGCCTCCCGTCGGTCTGCAGCCGGGCCGCGACCGCGGTCAGGCGGGCCTCGGTCGTCGGGGCGACGCTCACCCCGCGGTACGACGTCGCCGGATCGCGGCCACGGTCAGCAGCGCGAGCAGCCCGGCGAGCGGCAGTCCGACTCCGAGGCCGGTTGCAGCGAGGTTGCCGCCCGACGACGGTGGACGACCCGGCGGCTCGCCCATGGGCAGCTGTGACCCGGCCGGGAAGCGGTACGTATAACCGCCACGCCCGAAGCTGGCCGCCACGAGGGTGTTCGGGTCACCCGGCTTGAGGTGCATGCTGAACACGGCGGCCGTGGGCAGACCCGTGCCGAGTGGCGCGTAGTGGCCGCCGCTCGTGCCGGCGCTGGCGAAGATGCCCACCGCGTTCGACACGATGAGCTGCCCGCCGCGGACGAGCGACCACGTCGCCTGCACCTTGGGCAGGTCCCCGGTGATGTTGGTGAACGTCTCACCGGCGTCGGTGCTCTTGTAGACGTAGCCGCCGGCGGCCTTCGACGCGTCTTCGCCGAGCGACCCGAGTGGCGCGAAGTAGCGCGCTGCGCTCGCTCCCAGCGTCGCGTAGACCGTCCGCGGGTTCTTGGGATCGATAGCCAGCGAGGTGATGAACCGCTGCGGCAGCCCCTTCGCCGTTGCGATGTGCCAGCCGCTGTCGGTGCCGCTCTCCGGCTTCTCGTCCCCGCCGACGTTGGTCGCGAGCCCGTTGGCGAACTTCTGGTGCAGCTTCACCGGGTCGCACGAGCCACAGAAGCCGGCGTACACGTTGGGGCCGTCGACAGCCAGCGACACGACGTGGTTGGCGGGGTCGTCGGCCGTCGCCTTGCCGCCGTCACCGGGGGACGACCGCACCCCCAGGTCGTAGACGTTCTTCCATCCCGAGCTCGTCGTGGTGTCGGGGCCGACCGTGGTCTCGGCGATCTGCCGCCCGCCGGTCAGGATGTGCTTGGCGTTCCTCGGGTCCATGACGAGCGGAGTGACGAAGTCGGGGTCGGTTACGAACGACGGCGGCCCGATCGCGACGAACGACTTCCCACCATCGGTCGACAGCGAGACGCGCGCGCCGGGGTACTCCTCGTAGACGATGTCGCTGTTGTTCGGGTCGACGACCGTGAAGACGCCGTCGCCGCCGTACACCATGTACTGCTTGCCCGTCGTCTTGTCGATCTTGGCCTCGCCGTTGTCCTGCAGGCCCATGTACGTCGTGCCGTCCTTGGCCATCGCGATGCCGTACGGCAGCAACGTGTGGAAGCCGGTCTGCGAGCCGCGGCCGAAGCCCTGCTGCGTGAACGGGCTGGCACCGGTGTCGTCGCTCTGCCGGTAGACGCCACCGTCGTTGCCGACGACGAGCGTTACGCCGGTGCCCTCGTTGGGGATGAAGATCCCGGCGTGCTGGTCGGGGTGCGTCGTCGTCTGCAGCGGGTTGTCCGGGACGCGGCCGGCGCTGCACGCCTCGGCCGCGGCGACGAGCAGGCACGCACCCGCCTGGTTGTAGGCGCCGATCGTCTGGAACGTCACCGCGCCCTGCCGGCCCGCCGGGGTGTTCGTCTCACCGCTTCCGTCGAGCGGCATGGGGATCTGGTTGGTCCAGATCTCCTCCATGCCGAAGACCATGCGGCTCGGTACGCCGTTGATCGTGCGGGTCGGGTCGGGCTTGATCCACTGGTTGTAGGTGACCTGGTACCCGGCCGAGATGCCGAGCGGCCGCAGCTGGTTCAGCGACGAGCCGTTGGCCGGGTTCTTCATCTGCTCGGCGCTCGACAGCATCCGCCAGGTCTTGCCGAAGTCGGGCGAGACGTAGATCCCGTCGAGGTCACTGGTCTTGGCGAGCGGGTTGATGCCGACACCCAGCGGGTCGCCGTTGATGGTGTTCGACAGCGGGTCCTGACCGGAGGTGAAGTACGTCGAGTTCTGCACCATGGCGTAGACGTACGCCGAGTTCTGGTCCGGTCCGCGCGCCGCACCGAACTCCGCACGGCCGAAGTCCTTGCTCGCCGTGATGCCCGAGGTGTCGGGGATCTGGGTGAAGCTGCCGACCGCGCCGGTGTCGGACCGGTAGACGCCGTTGGCCGGCGCCTGCGGCTTGCCGTTGAAGTTCGGGTAGCGACCGGCCCGCCAGCCGAGGGCTGTGACGACGGCGCCGCCCTTGTGGCCGAACGTGTCGGCGCCCTGCACCTCGACGTCGGTGGCGATGTTGGCGAAGAAGCAGTCCTTGGCCTGGGAGTTGCCCGTGCACGACCCCGTGGGCAACCGCACGTTGGTCCAGCTGCGGCCGGCGTCGGCCGTGCGGTAGAGGCCGAAGCCGGTCGCGGCGTAGGCGACCGCGGGCTTGGTCGGGTCGACGGCGATCTTGAAGCCGAGGGCGCCGTCCGGGATGCCACCTGCGCGGTTCCAGTGCGCGCCGTTGTCCGTCGTCCAGTAGGCACCGAGGCCGGCGTAGTCGTTGGAGAAGGCGTGGTCACCGGTCAGCACCATCAGCGTGCCGCGCGCGCCGCCCGCCGGGGTCCAGGCGATGCCGCTGACCGACTGGAACGGCAGGCCCTCGCCGACGGAGTGCCAGCTCCCGCCGGTGTCGTTGGACTCCCAGACGCCGCCCTGCGCGGCGGTGGCCCACAGCTGCTTGGTCGTCGGGGAGTACGCGAAGTCCGAGATGCGCCCCGCGATGTCGGCGAAGCCGCTGCCGTAGGTGGCGGTGTAGGTCGGGTCGTCACTGATGAGCGGACCGACACCGAGCGGGGTCCAGGTGCCGGTCGTCCCCGGGACAGCCGGGCCCGCGGCGAGTGCTGTCTTCGCCTCGATCGCCGTGCGCATGGCCGCGGCGGAGTCGGCACCGGCCCGGGTCGCCTGCACGCCGGCGAACTGAGCGAGCTTGGCCTCGTCGGTCATCGGGTTCAGGCACGACACGTCGGTGCACGACAGCGCGGCGGGCTGGGCGGGGGCGGGCCGGGCGGCGGCGGCCGGAGCGGCGGTGGTCGTCGGTGTCCCGACGAGGGCGAGCGAGGTGGCAGCGGCCGCCGCGACCGCCAAGGCGGCGCGGCTGAGGGAGACTGAGGGCATCCCACGAGCCTGCCATGACTACAGGCGACCGGCCGCCTTCAGGCTGAGATACGTGTCGGCGACCGCAGGTGCGAACGCCTCCGGCGGCGCGTCGACGACCTCGACACCGTGACGGCGCAGCAGTGCCGTCGTACGCCGACGATCTTCGCGGTGACGCTCGGCGGCGGCGGCGTCGTAGACCGCGCCGATCTCGCTGCGTCCCCGCAGCATCTCCTCGACGCGCGGGTCGCCCACCGACGCGAGCACGACGGTGTGCCGGCTGGTGAGCGAACCGAGTGACGGCAGCAGCCCCTCCTCCAGCGGTGCGCGATCCAGCGTCGTGAAGAGCACCACCAGCGACCGACGGCGGGCGCGGCGCAGCACCTCGGACACGAGCCGGCGCCCGTCGCTCTCGACGAGCGCGGGCTCCAGCCCGGCCATGGCATCGACCATCCGGGGCAGCAGCTCGTTGCGGCCGACGTCCTGGACGGCGGCTCGAAGCTCGCGGTCCATGGCGAGCAGGTCGACGCGGTCACCGGCGCGGTTCGCCAGCGCGGTCAGCAGCAGGGCCGCGTCCAGCGCGGCGTCGAGCCGTGGCACGTCGCCGACCCGGCCCGCCGAAGTGCGGCTCGTGTCGAGGACGAGCAGCAGCCGCCGGTCGCGTTCCGGCCGCCAGGTGCGTACGACGACCTCGGACCGCCGGGCGGTCGCGCGCCAGTCGATGGAGCGCACGTCGTCGCCGTCGACGTAGTCGCGCAGCGTGTCGAACTCCGTGCCCTGCCCGCGCACGCGTGCGGCTACCAGCCCGTCGAGCTGACGCAGCCGGGCCAGCCGCTCCGGCAGGAACTTGCGGGAGGTGAAGGGCGGCTGCACCCGCACCCGCCACGGCACGACGTGCCCCCCCTGGCGGGCGGCGACGCCCAGCGGGCCGACCGACCGCACCGTCACGCGCGATGGCACGCGGTCGCCGCGCCTCGTCGGCCGGAGATGGCTGGTGAGGATGCGGCGCTCGCCCGGCGCGATGTCGATCTCCTGAATGCGTGGCGACGCGCCTGCCGACGGCACCCACGCGTCGCGGACGAGTCCCCGTGCCCGGCGGGACCCGCCGTTGACGATCGTCAGGTGCACGTCGGCCTCGGTGCCGAGCCGGCAGCCGGTCGCACCGGACCGCGACAGCTGCAGACCCCGGATCGGGGCCGCCATCGCGATGTCTGTCAAAGCCAAGACTGTGAGAAATCCGGCGACGATGAGCACTGTGCGCCACATCGGGAAGGCGATCACCGGGAGGATCCCGAGCAGTGCGAGCAGCGGTGCCCGCGCGGTGAGCGCCATCAGTCGTGGCTCATCAGCGCGGCACGGGCACCGACGCGAGCACGCCGTCGAGGACGCCATCGGCGGTCACGCCCTCCAGCTCGGCTTCCGGGCGCACACTGACGCGGTGCCGCAGGGTCGGCCGGGCGAGCGCCTTCACGTCGTCGGGGGTGAGGTAGTCGCGGCCGGACAGCCAGGCCCAGGCCTTGCTGGTCGCGAGCAGCGCAGTGGCCCCGCGCGGCGAGACCCCGAGCGACAGTGACGGTGAGGTGCGCGTCGCGCGGCAGACGTCGACGACGTAGCCGAGCACCTCCGGGGTCACGGTGACGGCGAGCACGCCGGCCCGCCCGGCCTCGAGGTCGGCCGCTCCGGCGACCGGGCGCAGGGCGCTGAGGTCCCTGGGGTCGAAGCCCTCGTTGTGCGCGTCGAGGATCTGGATCTCGTCGTCGCGTCCCGGCAGCGGGACCGTCAGCTTGAGCAGGAAGCGGTCGAGCTGCGCCTCGGGCAGCGGGTACGTGCCTTCGTACTCCACCGGGTTCTGCGTCGCGCAGACAACGAACGGGTCCGGCAGCGGCCGGGGCGTTCCGTCAACAGAAACCTGCCGCTCCTCCATCGACTCGAGCAGCGACGCCTGCGTCTTCGGTGGCGTGCGGTTGATCTCGTCGGCGAGCAGCAGGTTGGTGAAGACCGGGCCCGGGCGGAAGTCGAACCGCGCGGTCCGCGCGTCGTAGACCAGTGATCCGGTGATGTCGCCCGGCATCAGGTCGGGCGTGAACTGCACCCGCTTCGTGTCGAGCTGCAAGGACGCGGCAACCGCCCGCACCAGCAGCGTCTTGGCCACCCCCGGCACGCCCTCGAGCAGCACGTGCCCGCGGCACAGAAGCGCGATCACCAGACCGGTCACCGTCGCGTCCTGACCGACCACCGCCTTGCCGACCTCGGCCCGCAGGGCGACGAGTGCCTCGCGCGCGTCGTCCGCCGATGCCCTGGTACGCCGCCGGGGTGCCGCGGGCTTCGCCGCGCTCTTTCGCGGTGCTGTCACGAGCCGGCCACCTCCATGATCAGGATGTCGAGGTCGTCGGCGAGCACCACGAGGGCGTCGTCGTCGGTCGGAGCGGCACCGTACAGGAGCGCGTCGAGCGCGACGGGGTCGCCGCCGATGTGGGCGACGACCGCCGAGACCATGCCGGGACGGCTCGTCTCCGGCCCGAGGCCGAGACGTCGCGCGAGCCGATCCCGGGCGCCGGCGCGCAGTGCCTCCGCCGCGGTCGGCCGCGATCTCGAAGCGCGGTACAGCCGGCTGCGTCCCTCGACGGACTCCGCGGCGCGCACGATGACCGGCAGCGGTTCGCTGACGACTGGACCCAGGGAGCGGGCGCGCCACAGCGCGACGACTCCCATGACGACGAGCAGCTGGAAGCCGGCGAGCTTGAGCCACCACGGGACGAGGTCGTTCAGGCTCCTGTCTGCGTCGACCGACCGCGCGCCAGGTCGTGGCAGCAGCCACTGGACATCGGTTCCGGTGCCGAGCAGGCCGAGCGCGAGCGCAGCATTGCCGCGCCGCGCGAGCCGGTCGTTGGTGAACAGATCGGCTGCTCCGAGCAGGGTCACGTCGCCGGCCCGCACCAGGGTTGCGCGCCCCGACGTCGCGTAGCACTCGGTCGCTTCGCCGGTCGAGACGTAGGTGATGCCGCCGAGATCCACGTCACCGGCGACCACGGCCGGCCGCAGCACGCACGCGGGAGAGCGCGGCTCGACGTCGACATCCGTTGCATCCGTCGCGTCGACCCCCAGCGCGGCCAGCCGAGCGTCCGTCGCGCCCACGACGACCAGACGCGTCCCCAGCTGCGCGACCTGCTCGAGCTCGGCCTCGGTGAGCGCATCCGCAACCGGCACGAACACGGTGGTGCCCTCGCTGCCCGTGACCGTCTCGGCGGTCTCGACCCGCTGCACCGAGACGCCGCGTTCCTCGAGCAGGGCCGCGATGGCGTGGGCGCCCTCGGGGTCGTAGGCAGCCGGGTCGAGGCTGCCCCCCGGCCCGGTTGCGGCGTACGCCCAGAGCGCGATGCCCGTCAGCACGAGGGCCAGCGTCACGGCGAACGGGCCACGGGAGCTGCGCGCCACCGTCCGGGCAGTGGGCCCGGTCGCCGTGGTCATCGCACTGCCAGGTGGGCCGACGACACCGCGCGGTCGGCCGCGACGAGGACGTCGTACGACGACGGGGTCGCCGGGCGCCCGCCGTACCAGATCTCGTCGAACAGGCCGGTCGCGCGCCGCAGCGGCTCGGCGATCTCGGGCACCGCTGCGCTGCTGTCGCGCGCGACCTCGCCCGCGGTGCGACTCGGTCTGGGCTCGAGCACCCCACGTGCCTCGAGCTCACGGACGATCGCGCGAAGCCGCTCCCGCACGGCGTCCGCCCACTGCCCGGCGGTAGCCGCCTGGTCGGCGAGCGCGCGGTGCTCGGCGGCAGTCAGCGCGCTGCCGGTCGTGAAGACGTCGGCACTCCCCGCCGCCCCGCCGAGGGGTCGCAGGCGGATGACGACGACCGCGACGAACGCGGCGAGAACAAGCGCCAGGAGCAGCAACCCGAGCTTGCCACCGGGAACGCCCGCCGCGGCCCGGTTGAGCAGCTCGGTCAGCTCGCGGAGAAGCCGGCCCAGGAGCCGTACGACGAGTGGCGGCTGCGCATCGGCGTACTTGCGGTCGAGCAGCTCTTCGCGGGCGGCCCGCCGGGCGGCGTCACGGGTGATGTCGTCGACGCCGACGGTCAGGATCACGCGACGCGCTGCGCCGCCGCCGCTGCTGTGAGCGCGACGTCGAGGCCCTCCGCGCGCATCCGGCGGTCGACGTAGAGCAGCGCGCGCACGCCGGAGGTGAAGGGCGTGATGACCGTCTGCGCGATGCCGGCTCCGATGTAGGTGAGCACGAGGAACCGGCTCGGGTCGCTGCTCAGCTCACCGCCGCCGAGCAGCGTCGGCGCGATCCCGAACGCGATGAACGGCGTCTGCACGACCTGCCCGACGACCGCCGCCACGATCCAGGCCATGAACAGCACGCCGAACACGCGCCACCACGACCCGCGCACGAGGGTGCCGGAGCGCCGCAGGCTGGTCCTGACGCCCGCCTTCTCCAGCACCACCGCGCACGGCGCGAGCGCGAGCCGGCAGTAGAGGTAGACGGCCAGGCAGGCGCCGGCGATGCCGATCGGGATGCCGAGGACCAGGCCACCGGCGCCCATCGCGACGACGAGCACGGCGGCGACCGTGATGCCGGCCAGGAGGCTGCCGTAGATGAGCAGCGTCGTGAGCAGCGACAGCCCGAGCAGCCGCCACAGCCTGGGTCGCAGCTCCGTCCACGCCTGCCCCAGCGTCATGGGCTGACCGAGCACGCCCCGGCCGGCGATGACGGTGATGATGCCCGTGAGGATGAGTGTCGCGATTGCCGTCACCAGGCTGCTGCCGAGACTGCCGAAGGCCGCACTGCCGACGGCGCCGTCGACCCGGTCGGTGCTCGTGGTGCTGCCGTTCTCCAGTGACGAGATGTCGAACGCGATGAGCGGCTTGAGCACCGTGAGCGCGAGCACGACGTTGAGCACGGTCGAGACGATGGCCAGGACCGCCGACAGCCCGAGCACCGGACGCGGGTAGCGCCGGACGATCGTGACCGCGCCGTCGAGCAGCTCGCCGAGCCCGAGGGGCCGCAGTGGGACGACACCCGGTTTCGGCTCCGGCGGACGTGGTTGTCCCCAGCCCGGTGCGCCCCAGCCCGGCGGCGGGTTCCAGCCCGGCGTGGGTGCGCCGTAGGACGGCAGCGACGGAGCCGCGGACTGCGGCGCGGCGGGTGGCGGCGGCGCGTCGCCACCGGGGGACGCCCATCCCCCCGACGGCTCGCTCATGCCGGGCATCGTGGCACGAACGCCGCCAACGACCTGCGGGGTGCGACGATGGACCGGTGACGAGGACGCAGACGTGAGAGGGCGGGTGCTGGTCGTCGACGACGACCCGGCGCTGGCCGAGATGCTGGGGATCGTGCTGCGCGGCGAGGGCTTCGAGCCGTCGTTCGTCGCCGATGGCGATGCGGCTCTCGGTGCTTTCCGGCGGGAGAAGCCCGACGTCGTCCTGCTCGACCTGATGCTGCCGGGCACGGACGGCATCGAGGTCTGCCGGCAGATCCGCGCGGAGAGCGGCGTACCGATCGTGATGCTCACCGCGAAGAGCGACACGATCGACATCGTCCTGGGGCTCGAGAGCGGCGCCGACGACTACGTCGTGAAGCCGTTCAAGCCCAAGGAGCTGGTGGCCCGGGTGCGGGCCCGGCTGCGGTCGCGGGAGGACGCGCCGCCCGAGACGCTGACCATCGGCCCGCCGGACGACCTCGTCACGATCGACGTGCCCGGGCACCTGGTGACGCGCGGCGAGGAGCACATGTCGCTGACCCCGCTGGAGTTCGACCTGCTCGTCGCGCTGGCCCGCAAGCCGCGCACCGTGTTCACCCGCGAGGTGCTGCTCGAGCAGGTCTGGCACTACCGGCACGCCGCCGACACCCGGTTGGTCAACGTGCACGTGCAGCGGCTGCGCGCCAAGGTCGAGCGCGACCCCGAGACCCCGCAGGTCGTCGTCACGGTGCGGGGGGTCGGCTACAAGGCCGGGCCACCCTGACGAGCGATCTCGCGCGGTGGTGGGACGCGGCCCGCAGCCAGTGGCGGCGCTCGCTGCAGATCAGGGTCGTCGCCACGACGCTGATCGTGTCGGGCATCGTCGTGCTGCTGCTCGCGACGTTGCTCATCGACCAGGTCGGGCGCGGCCTCGTGCAGGCCAAGACGCGCTCTGCTGTTGCGGAGGCTCAGCTCAACACGCTGGGCACCCAGTCGCAGCTGCGGGCCAGCGACTGCGAGTCGGTGGGCTGCGTCGAGGAGCGCCTGTCGGAGCTGACGGCGTCCCTGTCCGACCGCGGTGAGACCGGTGGCCTGTACGGCGTACTGCTCCTGGGGTCCGAGCAGAACAAGCGCTTCCTCGGACCCGGGCTGCGCGTCGACGTCGTCCCCGCCGACCTGAAGTTGCGCCTCGCCGCCGACCCGGCCGTCGTCTACGAGTACGCCGAGCCGCCGGACTCCCCGCCGCTGATCGTCGTCGGGTCGGTCGTGTTCGCGCCGATCCTCGGGCCCTACCAGCTCTATCACGTGTTCCCGCTGTCGGCGGAGCAGCGGACGCTCGCGCTGGTGCGCCGTACAGCGGCGATCGCCAGCGTGCTGCTCGTGTTCCTGCTCGCCCTCATCGCGCTGCTCGTCACCCGGCAGGTCGTGTCGCCGGTGCGCATGGCGGCGCGCACCGCGGAGCGGCTCGCCAGTGGCCGGCTCGAGGAGCGGATGAAGGTGCGCGGCGAGGACGAGCTCGCTCGGCTGGCGACGACGTTCAACGGCATGGCCGAGGCGTTGCAGCGGCAGATCCAGCAGCTCGAGGACCTCTCGCGCGTGCAGCGTCGATTCGTGTCGGACGTCTCGCACGAGCTGCGCACCCCGCTGACGACCGTGCGCATGGCGGCTGACGTCCTGCACGAAGGGCGCGGTGCCTACAGCCCGGCCGCGGCGCGGTCGGCCGAGCTGCTGCAGACCGAGCTGGACCGCTTCGAGTCGCTGCTCGTCGACCTGCTCGAGATCAGCCGGTACGACGCGGGGGTGGCCTCGCTCGACACGGACGACATCGACGTCGTCGCCCTCGTGCGGCGCATCGTCGACCAGGTCTCGGGGCTGTCGGCACGACGCGGGAGCACGGTCGACCTGTCCGGGTTGCCCGTCGGCCCGGTGCTCGCCGAGGTCGACCATGTGCGGGTGGAACGCGTGCTGCGCAACCTGCTCGTCAACGCGATCGAGCACGCGGAGGGCGGGCCGGTGGAGATCTCCGTCGCGGGTGACGACCACGCGGTGGCCATCGTCGTACGCGACCACGGGATGGGACTCAAGCCGGGCGAGGCCGGCCTGGTCTTCACCCGCTTCTGGCGGGGTGACCCGTCACGTGCGCGTACGACGGGAGGCACCGGACTCGGCCTCGCGATCGCCCTCGAGGACGTCCGCCTGCACGGCGGCTGGCTGCAGGCATGGGGCGAGCCGGGCGTCGGTGCCGCCTTCCGCATGACGCTGCCGCGCAAGGTCGCGGCCTCGTTCGACAGCAGCCCGCTGCCACTGCGGCCGGACGGTGACGACACGTGAAGAAGCTCGCGGCTGCCACCTCCCTGCTGCTGGTCACGGCGTGCGGGTTGCCCTTGTCGGGCGGCGTGCAGAAGCCCGGTCCCGTCCCGGCCGAGCAGCGGCAGGGGGGCGACATCCAGGTCCTGCCGCCCGCCCCTCGCGATGACGCGCCACCGGACCAGGTCGTGCGCGACTTCTTCGGTGCGCAGAGCAGTCCAGGTGATGCGCACGCCAGCGCGCGGGAGTTCCTGGCTCCGGGCTTCCGGGCCGGGTGGCACGACGACGGCCCTGTCAGCGTGCTCGGGTCGGTGCCCGACGTGGTGCCGCTGGACGGCACCGCGACGACCTTCCGAGTGCGCGTCAGCGGCACGTTCGTCGGCCAGATCGCCCCGGACGGCTCCTACGTGCCCGAAGCCGGCCCCATCGACCAGCTGGTGCAGCTGCGCAAGGGGGCTCGCGGGCGCTGGCAGATCACCGACGTGCCCGACGGATTGCTGCTCTCGCGGGCGGACCGGGAGCGCTCGTTCCGGGCCCGCAACATCTACTTCCTCGCGCCCCCGTCGTCGCCCGGGTCCGAGCCCTCGCACGTCGTCCCCGACCAGGTGTTCATGCCGGTCACCGCCGGCTCGGCGGACGCCCTGGTACGACGACTCCTGGCCGGCCCGTCGCAGACCCTGGGTGACTCGGTCGGCACGGCGTTCCCGACAGAGACCAAGGTGCGGTCGGTGCGGACCGAGGCGTCGGGTCTGGTCACCGTCGACCTGACGCAGCAGGTGCGACGTGCGTCCGCCCAGCTCCGGGACCAGATGCTCGCGCAGCTCGTCTGGACGCTGAAGGCCCTGGAGGGCTTCTCCGAGCTGCGGCTGCTGGGCGAGGGACGGCCGCTGGGCGAGGAGGGCGACGACCTGCTGCGCGACCGCGACGACTTGCGGCAGTACGACCCCGACGGACTGGTGGCCCGCGCGCCGCTCTACTACATCGGGGGTCGGCGGCTGCGCCTGCTGGAGCCGGCAGCGGGGCCGACGTCGGCCGCGAGCAGCCGTCAGGTCGTCGACATCGCGGCCGTCAGCCCGCGCGGCGGCAGCCTCGCGCTGATCACCTACGTCCGGGGTGGAGCCGAGCTGAAGACCGGACCGCCGAGTGGCCCGTTCGCCGTTCGGGCGCGGGCCACCACGCTCGCCTACCCGACGTGGGGGAGCGGCGAGAAGGGCCTGTGGTTCCTGCGGAACCGGCGCCTCACCCTGGCGCCGCTCGCCGGGGGCACGGTCGACGTGCCGGTGGACGGCATCGGGCGGTTCGGGCCCATCAGCGGAGTCCGCGTCTCCCGCGACGGCGTGCGGGTCGGCATCATCGCGGGGATCGGCACGAAGCGCCGCCTGCTGGTCGGGCGCGTGGTCGAGCGGGACGGGCGACTGCGCGTCGCCGGCCTCCGGAGCGTCGCCCCGGGGGTGGCTGACGTCGGTGACCTGAGCTGGGACAGCGCGACCTCCCTTGTGGTCCTGGGTCGCGCGTCCGGGGTGACGGCGCCGGTGCGCGTCTCCGTCGACGGCTCGTCGGTGGCCCTGGTCAACCGGCTGGGGCTCGAGCAGAGCTCGGTGCGCACGATCGCCGCCGCACCGCTCCTGCCGCTCGTCGTCGGCGCGGTGGTGGGCGACGGCCCCGCGCTGTTCCGCGACAACGGTGGTCAGTACGTGCCGGAGCCCGGCGTCGTCGGCGAGCAGCCGTTCTACCCGGGCTAGATCCACAGAACGCCCAGGTCGACTTGCCCCCGTCGGCACGGCCACCGACGGTGGGGCCGTGCTGGCCGCCCTGCTCGACCTGGTGCTGCCCCAGCAGTGCGCCGGGTGTTCCGGTCCGGGGCCGTGGTGCCGGGATTGCGCCGCGGTGCTCCGGCTCGCCGCCCGGACCCCGCTCGGGCGGGTGCAGCCCGATCCGGTTCCTGCGGGGTTCCCACGTGCGGCGGCCGCCGCGGCCTACGACGGCGCGGTGCGCGGTGCGCTGCTGGCTCACAAGGAGCGCGGCCGGCTCGCTCTCGTCCTTCCGCTCGGCCTGGCGCTGGCCGCCGCCGTGGATTGTCTCCAGCCGCCGCCGGGCGTCCTGCTCGTCCCGGTGCCGTCGAGCCGTTCCGCCGTACGGCAGCGGGGTCAGGACCATGCCCGGCGCCTCGCCACAGCTGCAGCCCGGGTGCTCTCCGCCGAGGGCACGGCGGCTCGCGCCGTGCCTGGGCTCCGGCCGGCCCGGTTCGTGGGCGACCAGTCGGGACTCGGCGCCGTAGGGCGGGCGGCCAACCTGGCGGGCGCCTTCCAGGTCTCGTCGCGCCTGCCGGCCGGGGCTCTCGTCGTGGTCGTCGACGACGTCGTGACGACGGGGGCGAGCCTGGCGGAGGCGAGCCGGGCGCTGAGGTCCGCGGGGCTGGTCGTCCACGGGGCCGCGACCGTCGCGGCGACGTTTCGGCGGTGGAGTCACCCGTAGCGGGGAAACCCTGTCCAGCACGCCTTCCGAGGGCTACCGTCCGAAGCGGGCGCCGCCCGACTTCGCCTCAGTGAAGGAGACCGCGTGGACATCGTCGTCAAGGGCCGGAACGTCGAGGTCCCGGATCACTTCCGGGCACACGTCGCGGAGAAGCTAGCCCCCTCCGAACGGCTTGACGCCCGAGTCTTCCGAATCGATGTCGAACTCGCGCACGAGCGCAATCCCCGCCAGTCCGCGCAGTGCCAGCGCGTGGAGATCACCTGCGAGCGCAAGGGGCCGGTGATCCGCGCGGAGGCCTGCGCCGCCGACTTCTACGCCGCGCTCGACGCCGCCGTGCTCAAGCTGGAAGCGAGGCTGCGCAAGGCCCACGACCGCCGCCGGGTGCACCACGGGAGCAAGAACCCGCCCTCGGTTGCGGAGGCCACCGCAGGCCTGTCGGCCGACCTCGAGACCCGGGTCGCGGTCAACGGCCGCTCCGCCGAGACCGCGCACGAGAGCGTCGCGGTCCTGGAGCACGCGGACGACGTCGACGACACCAGCACGCTCATCGTCCGGGACAAGACGCACGCTGCCGCCCCGATGACGACGACGCAGGCCCTGCACGAGATGGAGCTCGTCGGCCACGACTTCTACCTGTTCTCCGACGCCGACTCAGGGCTCCCGAGCGTGGTCTACCGCCGGCACGGATACGACTACGGGGTCCTGCGTCTGGCCACGGACTGATCGGACAGGTGTGGCGTACGCCTGTCGCCGTACGTCCGGCGTGCGATGATCTGTGCCTAACAGGCGTCCCTGCCCAGCGACCAGGAGGTCGACGTGACCGACCAGCCCCAGGCGGCCCCTGCCGCCCCGGGTCCCGGGTCCCTCGTCGTCGAGCCGATCCGCGTCCTGGTCGTCGACGACCATGCGCTGTTCCGCCGCGGCCTGCAGATGGTCCTCGAGCAGGAGCCCGACATCGAGGTCGTCGGCGAGGCGAGCGACGGCAGCGAGGCCGTGCAGAAGGCCGCGGACACGCTCCCGGACATCGTCCTGATGGACGTGCGGATGCCCAAGCGCGGCGGGATCGACGCCTGCACGGCGATCCACGACGCCGTCCCGTCGACCAAGATCATCATGCTGACGATCTCGGACGAAGAGGCCGATCTGTACGACGCCATCAAGGCCGGCGCGATGGGCTACCTGCTCAAGGAGATCTCCATCGAGGAGGTCGCGAGCGCCATCCGCGCGGTCCACGGCGGCCAGTCGCTCATCAGCCCGTCGATGGCGAGCAAGCTGCTCACCGAGTTCGCCTCGATGATCAAGCGCACGGACGACCGCCAGCAGGTGCCCACCCCGCGGCTCACCGATCGCGAGATGGAGGTCCTCAAGCTCGTGGCGAAGGGCCTCAACAACCGCGACATCGCCAAGCAGCTGTTCATCAGCGAGAACACCGTCAAGAACCACATCCGCAACATCCTCGAGAAGCTCCAGCTGCACTCGCGGATGGAAGCGGTCGTCTACGCCGTCCGAGAGAAGCTGCTCGAGATCACCTGATCGTCCACCCGTAGCCGGGTCAGGTGCCGTCCCTCCGGCACACGACGTCGTCCGGGGGCCGCAACGCCGCCGCACGGTGCCGGCCGAGGTTGGCCGACGTCCACGGGAGGTCCTCCGCCGACGTCAGGTCGAGCAGCACGCAGGACCGCTGCGGCTGCGGTATCCGGGACGCCGCCTCGGCCGCATCCGCCGACAGGCTCGCGACGTAGGCGAGGTCAGCGCGCGGGCCGCGATGGAGGGCTGACTCCGCGATCCGCGCGTCCGGGTTGATGGCGCTGAGGACGAGCAGACCGGCGCCCGCGCTGGCCACCACCATGTGCGGCACCCACCGGCCCGGCCGTACGCCGGCGACGAGCACCACCACGAGCACGACGCCGAGCCAGCAGGAGAACGCGGTCGAGGTCAGCCGCAGCCGGCTCAGGCCGTACGCGTCGACGTACAGGTGCAGGCGCCACAGCGCAGACGCGTCGACGACCAGCGCAAGTGCGCAGAGCACAGCGAGGGCCGGCCGGGCGGCACGAGGTGCCCATCGAACCGATGCCGCAACGACCGCCAGCACGAGCGCGGTCACGGCAACGAGCTGGCCGAAGCCTTCGCGCGCGTACGACGAGTAGGTCACGCCCGCTTCGCGCAGGACATGGTCGTCCCCGCCGAACAGCACGGTGGCCTGTACCGCGAGGAACGACACAAGAAGTGCGTTGAGAACGCCGAGCGGGAGCAGCCACTCGGCGGCCCGGCGCAGCTGCCGGGTCGGTGCCCCGAGGACGGGCTCGGTTCGGGGGGCGAGCAGCACGAACAGGCCGGCTGCGACACCGAGCGCGGCGATGCACGCGACGACGATCACCCGCACCGACACCGCGCGCGCCACCGCCGACGCGACGGCGGCGGCGATCGTCGGCTCGTCTTCGACGACGACCACACGCTGTGCCACGTCGTCGAGGCTAGGGGCGCCCTGTCAGGGATAGGCGCAGCAGATGTGCAGGTCTTGTGCAGGTCGCCGGGCTCGCGTCACCGCACGAGCGCGAAGAGAACCATGTCGCGGGCCTCGCCCGTGCGGTCAGGGCGCGAGCGGCGGCTGATTCCCTCGCGGACGAAGCCCCCCCTCTCGGCGGCGCGCTGCGAGGCGGCGTTGTCGACGTCGGCGAGCAGCTCGACGCGGTTGAGGCCGAGGGCGTCCAGACCCCAGGTGGCGTGCAGCCGGGCCGCCCGCGCAGCCACGCCGCGGCCGCGGGCCCAGGGCGCGGTCCAGTAGCCGACCTCGGCGACCTTGTGCTTGACCAGCTCCAGCTTCAGGCCGACCGCGCCGAGCAGCTCGCCGGTGGCGGCGTCGGTGACCGCGACGTTCGCCGCCACCCCCTCTGCCCAGTGCAGCGGCACGAGCGTGCCGACGAAGAAGACCGCGGCCTCGGGTGTGTACGGCGACGGAACCGGCAGGAAGCGGACGGTCAGCGGGTCGTCGCATGCCCGCATGACGTCCGGAGCGTCCTTGAGCCGCCATGGCCGCAGCGTGACCACCCCGTCCGAGAGCGGCGAGTACGCCGGTAGCAGCCGCGTGTCGGTCTCCGGGTCGCCGGGCAGCCGGGCACCGACCCAGCAGTCGCGCCGGCCGTCCCGCCCAGGCAGGCCGTCGCGCAGGACGCCTTCGACGGTGAAGCCCGCCTTCTCGGCCACCCGGCGCGAGGCCCAGTTGCCGACCTCGGCGAACCACTCCACCCTCGTCGCGCCGACCGAGAAGGCCCATCCGCACAGGCCGCGCAGCGCCTCGGTCAGCACGCCCCGGCCGCGTAGGGCGGGCATCGCCCAGTAGCCGACGTCGAAGACGTCCCGGGTCGGCCGTCGGCGCAGACCGAGGGCTCCCTCGACCGCTCCGCTCGCGGCGTCGCAGACCGCGAAGGCGTAGTCGGAGTCCTCGGCCCAGCCCGCGGCGCTGTACTTCTCCACGAAGTCTCGGGCGTGCTCGGGCGTGTAGGGGACCGGCACGGTCGTCCAGCGCTGCGTGAGCGGGTCGGTGCAGGCGGTCAGGACGACGTCGGCGTCCGCGGGGCGCCACGGGCGCAGCAGCAGGTGCTCGGTCCGGATCTCCACGGGCTCCACCCGGCCATCCTGTCCTGCCCGACGGGCTGAGGCTGGGCACCCGAGCGAGCGCGGGCGCGTTGGGAGGCTGTACCGGCCTAGAGTGGCGGCCGGTTCGTCCATAGGTCGAGGGAGTACGCGTGGTCCTGCAGAAGCTGCTCCGTGCCGGCGAGGGAAAGATCGTCCGCCGGCTGCGGTCGATCGCGGATGCCGTCAACGCCATCGAGGACGACATCAAGGCGCTCTCCGACGCCGAGCTCCGGGCCGAGACCGACATCTTCAAGAAGCGGCTCGCGGACGGCGAGACCCTCGACGACATCATGGTCGAGGCGTTCGCCGTCGGCCGGGAGGCCGCCCGCCGGACGCTCGGTCAGCGGCACTTCGACGTCCAGGTCATGGGCGGCGCCGCGTTGCACATGGGCAACATCAGCGAGATGCGCACAGGTGAGGGCAAGACCCTCACCTGCACGCTGCCGGCGTACCTCAATGCTCTTTCCGGTGACGGCGTGCACGTCGTCACCGTCAACGACTACCTGGCCCGGCGTGACGCCGAGTGGATGGGCCGGGTGCACCGGTTCCTGGGCCTCTCCGTCGGCGTGATCCTCGCCAACGAGTCGCCCGAGCAGCGTCGGCCGTCGTACGCCTGCGACATCACGTACGGCACCAACAACGAGTTCGGCTTCGACTACCTGCGCGACAACATGGCGTGGTCCAACGCCGAGCTGGTGCAGCGCGGCCACCACTACGCGATCGTCGACGAGGTCGACTCGATCCTCATTGACGAGGCCCGCACCCCGCTCATCATCAGCGGACCGGCCGACATGGCGACGAAGTGGTACCAGGAGTTCGCCCGGATCGCGCCGAGGCTGATCGTCGGCGTCGACTACGAGCTCGACGAGAAGAAGCGCACGATCGGCATCCTCGAGAGCGGTGTGGAGAAGGTCGAGGACCAGCTCGGCATCGACAACCTCTACGAGGCGGTCAACACGCCGCTCGTCGGCTACCTCAACAACTCGCTCAAGGCCAAGGAGCTCTACAAGAAGGACAAGGAGTACGTCGTCCAGGACGGCGAGGTGCTCATCGTCGACGAGTTCACCGGCCGCATCCTCGCCGGGCGCCGTTACAACGAGGGCATGCACCAGGCCATCGAGGCCAAGGAGGGCGTGCAGATCAAGGACGAGAACCAGACGCTCGCCACGATCACCCTGCAGAACTACTTCCGGCTCTACGACAAGCTCGGCGGGATGACCGGTACGGCGATGACCGAGGCTGCCGAGTTCAGCCAGACCTACAAGCTCGGCGTGGTCGAGATCCCGACCAACAGGGACCCGGCGCGCCTCGACGAGCCCGACATGGTCTACAAGACCGAGCAGGCGAAGTACGACGCGGTCGTCGAGGACATCGCCGAGAAGCACGAGGCGGGGCAGCCGGTGCTGGTCGGCACCGTGTCGGTCGAGAAGTCCGAGCTGCTGTCCAACCTGCTGCGCAAGCGCGGGATCCCGCATGAGGTCCTCAACGCCAAGCACCACGACCGTGAGGCGCAGATCGTCGCCCAGGCAGGCCGCAAGGGTGCCGTCACCGTCGCCACCAACATGGCCGGCCGCGGCACCGACATCATGCTGGGCGGCAACCCGGAGTTCATCGCGGCGGCCGAGCTTCGCCAGCGCGGGCTGTCGCCCGTCGACACCCCGGACGACTACGAAGCCGCGTGGCCCGAGGCGCTCGACCGCGCGTCGGTGTCGGTCAAGGCCGAGCACGAGGAGGTCGTCGACGCCGGCGGGCTCTACGTCCTCGGCACCGAGCGGCACGAGTCGCGTCGCATCGACAACCAGCTGCGCGGACGCTCCGGCCGTCAGGGCGACCCCGGCCTGTCCCGCTTCTACCTGTCGCTGGGCGACGACCTCATGCGGCTGTTCAACGCGGGCGCCGTCGAGTCGATCATGGATCGCCTGAACATCCCGGAGGACGTTCCGATCGAGTCGAAGATGGTCTCCCGTGCCATCCGCTCGGCGCAGACCCAGGTCGAGCAGCAGAACTTCGAGATCCGCAAGAACGTCCTGAAGTACGACGACGTGCTCAACCGCCAGCGCACCGTCATCTACGACGAGCGCCGCAAGGTGCTCCAGGGCGCCGACCTGCACGAGCAGATCCGCAACATGCTCGATGACGTCATCGAGGGCTACGTCCACTCGGCGACTGCTGAGGGCTACCCCGAGGACTGGGACCTCGAGCAGCTCTGGACGGCGCTCAAGACCCTCTACCCCGTGGGCATCCCGTTCGAGGAGGTCGACGAGGACCGTTCAGCGCTGTCGCCCGAGCTGCTCATCGAGGAGCTGAAGGCCGACGCGCAGGGCGCGTACGACCGGCGCGAGGCGCAGCTGGGCACGTCGCCCGGCGGCGAGCCGGTCATGCGCGAGCTCGAGCGCCGGGTGCTGCTGTCGGTGATGGACCGCAAGTGGCGCGAGCACCTGTACGAGATGGACTACCTGCAGGAGGGGATTGGCCTTCGTGCGATGGGGCAGCGCGACCCGCTGGTGGAGTACCAGCGCGAGGGCTTCGACCTGTTCGGCTCGATGATGGAGGCGATCAAGGAGGAGTCGGTCGGCTTCCTGTTCAACGTCGAGGTCCAGGTCGAGGAGGCCACAGCTCCTCCGCAGCTCGACCTCAACGCGCTGGTCGCCACCGGTCCTGGGGAGAACCCGGGTGAGGTCGTCGCGGAGCCCTTCGTGCCGCCGACGCCGATCGAGGCGCCGCCGGCCACCGAGCCGGCGGCCACCGAGCCGGCGGCCACCGAGCCTCCGGCGACCGAGCCTCCGGCGACCGAGCCGCCGGCCCGCAACGTGCTGCCGGAGAGCTTCGGTCGGCCGCAGCGGCCGCAGAACCTGCAGTACACCGCGCCCACCGTCGACGACGGCTCCGGCGTGCACCAGTCAACCGGCCCGCTGTCGCCGACAGCGGTCGGCGAGGGTCAGCGGCCCGGTCAGGCAAGTGGTGGAGAGCAGTCGCGCAACTCGCTGTGCGAATGCGGCTCCGGCAAGAAGTACAAGCGCTGCCACGGAGACCCGCGCAACCGGTAGCCATCATCCCCGGCGAAGGTCAAGCGCCGATGCGTTCGGCAAGCGGCTTGGATGGACGGTGCGTAAACCACACCCCGAGACCAGCGACCCGCGCGTGGTTGACAACTGGCCCCGTCGAATCCCGTGCATCCGCAGGTCCGCGACACCGGCTTGATGTTCGCGGATCTGCCCGTGTCCCCGCCTGAGCAGATCCCCGAAGATCCTCCTTCCGCCTGGATCGCAGCAGGACAGCCGGTGGAAAAGCTGCTTTCGCGGAAGCATCGACCGCGGCTGCATGCGCTGGCGCGTTGTCAACCCTGATCCGGGCTTGCTGCCGAACTCAGGCGCCGATGAGTACGGCAGACAAGCCGGATTCGATGGGTCCAACCGTTGAGCGAGCCGCCCTTCCTGGCTGGTCCGGGCGCGATACGGATCAACGTCCGGACCCTCACGCGTGGCCGCCCGGACGTTGATCCGTACGACGTCCGGTGGGCCGGTTCGTACGGATCAACTTCGGAGATCCCAAGCTCAAAGTCCAGACGTTGACGTACGGCGGGCGCTCCCGCCGTACAAGACGTGGACTTACCTCACCTGCGTGGACCCATGCATCCGGCTTGTTGGCCGTACTCAGGCGCCGACGAGCTCGGTGCAGCGCCAGGACCCGTTGATGCCCTCGAGGCGGAAGGCCAACGCGCCGTAGCGGGTTCCGCGGCGCACGGTCGCGGACACCTCGGCGATCCCCTCGGCGCGCTGCTGGACCCGGACACTGCGGACCGCTCGCCCGTCCGGCCGGGGGCCGTCGGTGCGCGGCCGCGTGGTGAGGACGCGCTCCAGCTCGCCGTACACGTCGAGGCTGGTGTCGCGCTGCAGCTGCTTGAGCGGGCGGACTCCTGCGAGGACCTCGAGCAGCCGCTGCACCAGCGCGTGGGCGAACGGCTTCGCGGGCGGCAGGTCGGAGGCGGGCGTGCGCGTGGCCTCTGACCAGTCGTCGTCCGGGAGAGGCGGGACGATCCGCAGTGGACGTGAGCCGAGCGAGGTCGCGCGCAACGGCAACGGTCGCCCACCGGGGCGCTCGTCGTCGTACGGCGGCTCACTGCACGGGGCCGGGAGCAGACGCAGGCCAGGTGCGGCGTGCGGGACAGGGGCGAGCGGTAGCTCGACGGTTGCTGCGGACATGGCGGGGCTCCTCGGTGTCGGGGTGTCAGCACTGCGCGGGTGGGTGGAGCTCGAGGCCGGGGTGTATGAGGTCGGGGTCGGCCCCGACGGCCTCGCGGTTGGCGGCCCACCAGGCGGGCCAGGCCGTCGCGATGCGAGCGGCGGAGGCGCCCGGCGGCAGGTGATCTGCCGCGACCGCCCAGAGCGAGTCGCCCGGCTGAACGACGACGGGTCGGGCCCGCACCGGGTCGGTCGTCGGGGCCGGCGGGTTCCAGTCGAGCGTCGGCGAGGTGTCGGCCGGCCAGTCCAAGGACGCGGTCGCGGCGGGTGGCGCCGGGGGGATGGCCGGGCTCGCGAATGCGGGCGAGCCGGCAAGCCCGCCGACCGCCACCGTCAGGCCCAGCGACATCTCGACGAGGCGCCGGACGGCGGCCGGTGCGATGCGGCGGGTCACCGTGCCAGCGGTCCGTCCGGAGGCACCCGGTAGGCGCGCGGCCAGCGTGCCCGCCGTGACCAGCAGGAGCCAGCCCACCAGTGACCAGGCGGCGAGGGCTGCCAGCGCGACGACGGGGGCGACGGGATCGGCCCCACGCGCCGCGAGCGCTGCGGCTGCCGTCGACGGCGAGGGGGCAGCCGCCAGGAGCACGACCGTCGCGCTGCCCGCACCGAACGAGGCGGTTCGACTGGTGATGGTCGACTCCTCTCACTGGCTTCCTTTGCTTACGTTTGCGTTTATATGCCTTTGATAACGCGCGGTCAACCCAGGTTGACGAGCGGTGGTGAGCGGCGGCAGGCTGCGCCGATGCGATGGCAGGCGCTGTTCGACGATCTCGAGGCCCAGGCCGAGGCGATGGCCGCTGCCGAGCTGCGCGGCGAGGTCTCCGACCGAACGCGGCGTGAGCTCGGCCTGCTGCGGCTGGCCGACCGCCTGCGGGAGGGCGAGGGGCACCCCCTGGCGGTCACGGTGTGGGGGGCCGGAGCCGTCCACGGCCGCCTCGTCGACGCCGGCATCGACTGGCTGCTCATCGAGGAGACGGGGGTACGGGAGGTCCTGGTGCCGCTCGGCTCGGTGCTCGGCATCTCGGGCATCGGCGCCCGCGCGGCGGTGCCCGGCAGCGAAGGTGAGGTGGGCCGGCGGCTCGATCTGCGCTGGGCCCTGCGCGGACTGGCGCGCGACCGAGCAGGAGTCACCGTCGTGCTGCGCGACGGCTCTGCGGTGACGGGCACCCTGGATCGGGTCGGCGCCGACCACGTCGACATCGCCGAGCACCCGGCCGGTGAACCGCGACGGGCCGGTGCCGTCCGTCAAGTGCGACTGATCCCGCTGACCGCGCTGGCGCTGCTGCGCAGCACCTGACGGTCAGTCCTCCGCGACGTCCCCGTCGCGCACCGGGTGGGCGGAGACGAACGCCTTGGTCTCCTCGTAGCAGCGGGCGATGTACGCCTCGAGTGCGGTGCGCTCGACGCGCCACTGGCCACGGCCACCGATCTTGATGGCCGGGAGCTCGCCACTGCGCACGAGTGCGTAGGTCTGGGACGCGGAGATGTTGAGGATCTCGGCGACGTCCGCGAGCTGCAGGAACCGGTCGGCTGCCATGGCCGCGAGTCTGGCATCCGGCGGCCGACGTGGTCCGCCCTCGTCCACAGGGCCCTGCATGGAGTCGCCGTCGTACGTAAGGATGCGCGCGTGACCGACATCCCGGCGTCGCCCCGCGCGCACCGGCTGGCGACCCCAGGCTGGCTCGACACCCGGCTCGTCCTCGGCGTACTGCTGGTCCTGACCAGCGTCGTCGTCGGGGCGAGAGTGCTGTCGTCGGCCGACCGGTCGCAGACCGTGTGGGCGACGACGCACGATCTCGCGCCGGGGAGCCAGCTCACAGACCGTGACCTGACCCGGATGCGCGTGCGGCTGTTCGGCCACTCGGAGAACTACGTCCGCGGAACCGGACCGGCACCCACCGGGTACTTCCTTCGCCGCGGGATCGGGGCGGGCGAGCTGCTGCCGTTCAACGCGCTGAGCAAGCCCGGCGCCGACCTCGCGTTCCGGTTTGTCACCGTGCCGGTCAGACGGGGCCATCTGCCACCCGACCTCGCGAGCGGCGAGCAGGTCGACGTCTACGTCAGTCCGGAGTCGAAAGCGGGGTCCACGACGACGGCGTCGGACCCGCCACGGCTGGTCGTCCGCAACGTGACCGTCGTGCTTCGTCGGCAGGGCGGCGGCTTCGCCGCGTCCAACGACGACGAGCCCGTCGTCCTACGGGTCCGGCCGGCAGAGGTCGCACTGCTGCTCGCCGCCATGTCGGAAGGACGCATCGACCTGGTCGGCGTGCCGCGCAAGCAGGAGACCGAGACGCCGGAGGCGGGCTGATGGCGGTGCCCGTTCTCACTGCGGTGTCCGACGCGGTCTGGGAGGCACAGCTGGTCGCCGCTCTGGAGCGCGGTGACCATGGCGTGAGCGTTGTGCGCAGGTGCGTCGACCTCGCCGACCTGCTGGCCACGGCCGCCACCGGTCAGGCGCGGGCTGTGCTCCTGTCGGCTGACCTGCGACGTCTCGACCGCGACGCACTGGCCCGTCTCGCGATCGCGGGTGTCGCGGTCGTGGGCCTGGTGCCGCCGGGCGACGAGGATGCCGAGCGGAGGCTCCGACAGCTCGGCGTCACGCAGGTGCTGCCGTCGGATGCGTCGCCGGAGGATGTCAGCGCGGCCGTCATGGAGACGGTCGAGCGGGGATCAGCGGCGTCCCGCGGCGAGCTGGCCTCCTTCGGCGAGCCGCGCGGCGCGCTGCCCGACCTGTCGGCCCCGGCGTCGCCGCTGTCGGTTCCGGACGCGAGCCTCGGCACGGGCACCGTCATCGCGGTCTGGGGTCCGACCGGCGCGCCGGGTCGCACCACCGTGGCCGTCGGGCTCGCCAGCGAGATCGCCGCGCTCGGCCGCTCGGCGCTGCTCGTCGACGGCGATGTCTACGGCGGTGTCGTCGCGCAGCTGCTCGGCGTCCTGGACGAGGCCCCTGGCCTCGCGGCAGCGGCCAGGTTGGCCAACGCCGGACAGCTGCACCTGGCCGGCCTCGCTGAGCTGGCGCGATCGGTGACACCCACCCTTCGACTCCTGTCGGGGATCTCCAGGGCGGACAGATGGCCGGAGCTGCGACCGGCCGCGCTCGAGTCGGTGCTGGCGCTCGCTCGTTCCCTGACCGCCGTCACGGTCGTCGACTGCTCGTTCTGCCTGGAGCAGGACGAGGAGCTCGTCTTCGACACCGCGGCGCCGCGGCGCAACGGTGCGACGCTGACCTTCCTGGAGAGCGCAGACACCGTTGTCGTGGTCGGTGCGGCCGACCCCGTCGGCCTGCAGCGGCTCGTCCGTGGGCTCGGGGAGCTCAAGGAAGCGGTGCCGGGCTTGTCACACGTCGTCGTGCTCAACAAGATGCGCGCGAGCGGTGTGCCGGGAGACGCCGATCGGGAGATCCGTGCGGCGCTGCTGCGCTACGCCGGTGTCGACGACGTCAGCGTCGTGCCGCTCGACATCGCGGCGGTGGACGGGGCGGTGGCCGCCGGCGAGACGCTGAACGAAGCAGCGCCGTCCTCTCCGGCGCGCCTGGCCCTGGCAGAGCTCGCGGCGCGACTTGTCGGCGCACCCACGCCCCAGCGCCGTCGTCGGCTGGGGCGGTTCGCGAGCGCGCGCTAGCGCTAGGTGCGCTGCAGGTACTTTCCGAGCTCCACCCGCGCGACGGTGCGCACGTGCACCTCGTCTGGTCCGTCGGCGAGGCGCAGCGTGCGCATGCCGGCGTACATCTGCGCCAGCGGGAAGTCGTCGCTGACACCGGCGCCGCCGTGCACCTGGATGGCGCGGTCGATGACGCGGAGGGCGATGCGTGGCGCGATCACCTTGATGGCCGCGATCTCGGTGCGGGCACCACGGGCGCCGACGTTGTCGATCATCCACGCCGCCTTGAGGGTGAGCAGGCGGGCCTGCTCGATCTCCATCCGAGACTCGGCGATCTGCTCCTGCACGACGCCCTGGCGCGCGAGCTCCTTGCCGAAGGCGACGCGCGACGCGGCCCGCTTGCACATCAGCTCGAGGGCTCGCTCCGCGATACCGAGCGAACGCATGCAGTGGTGGATGCGACCCGGGCCGAGCCTCGCCTGCGCGATCATGAAGCCGTCGCCCTCGTTGGCGATCAGGTTGCTGGCCGGCACGCGCGCGTCGGTGAAGTGGACCTCGCAGTGGCCGTGCTGGTCCTGGTAGCCGAAGACCGGGAGGTTGCGGATCACCGTGACCCCGGGCGTGTCCATCGGCACGAGGATCATCGACTGCTGACGATGCACCGACTCGTTGACGTCGGTCTTGCCCATGACGATGAGGATCTTGCAGCGCGGGTCGGCCGCGCCGGACGTCCACCACTTCTTGCCGTTGATGACGTAGTCGTCGCCGTCGCGCGTGATCGAGGTGGCGATGTTGGTGGCGTCGGACGACGCGACGTCAGGCTCGGTCATCGCGAACGCCGAGCGGATCTCCCCCTCGAGCAGCGGCTGGAGCCACTGCGCCTTCTGCTCGGGGGTCCCGAACATGTGCAGCACCTCCATGTTGCCGGTGTCGGGAGCTGCGCAGTTGATGGCCTCGGGCGCGATGTGGATCGACCGGCCGGTGATCTCGGCGACCTGGGCGTACTCCACGTTGGTCAGGCCGGAGACGTCAGGCAGGAAGAGGTTCCAGAGACCGCGCTCGCGCGCCTCGACCTTCAGCTTGTCGACGACCGGCGGCACGACGTTGTCGCCGTAACCCTGAGCCCGGCGGAACTCCTCGTACTCCTTCTCCGCGGGAACGATGCGCGTCTCCAGGAAGTCCGTCATCCGAGCGACGTAGTCCTGGGCCTTGGGCGATGGGGAGAAGTCCACGGGGAGAGCCTTCCGGGAAACGCGCGGTCGGGATTGCAGTCTGGCGCAACCCCTGCACCCTAGGCTCCGCTCCCGTGACGATCCCCTCCGGTGACCTGGTGCCGATGCGCAAGCACCGGCGCTACGGGCACCGGCGCAGCCGATGGCCGGTCGTGCTCACGGTCCTGGTCGTGATCGCCGTCGCAGCGGGGGCATACGCACTGCAGCAGCGCACGGATGACGACGGCGGCACGGCCGTGACGCCGGGTCGCTGCGCATCGCCGTCCGCGTCCGTCCCCGCCGCGCCGCGCGCGCCCGTCGCGGCACCTGCCGTGCGGTTGCCGGCGCCTGCGGCCGTCCGGCTACGACTGCTCAACGGCACGCCCCGGGACGGGTTGGCCCGTGTGGTCGCGAACGAGCTGGTCAGGCGCGGCTTCACGGTCACGGCAACGGGCAACGCGCCCCGGTCGCTCGTCGGGCCGTCCCGCGTCTACTACGGGCCGGGTGGTCGTCCTGCAGCGCTGCTGGCCAGTGCCCACGTCCTCGGCGCATCCGTCGTACCCGTTCCGAAGGCCGCCCGCGGCGCGCTCGACGTCGTGCTCGGCTCGACGTTCGTGCGGCTGCGGACGCCGGCCGAGACGTCCGCCTTCGCGCGCGAGCTTGCGGCGGGCAGCCCACTCGCCGTGCCGCCGGCGTCGACCCCCGCGCCGAGCCCGACATGTCGGTGATCGAGGCGCTCGTCGTCGACTACGGCGGCGTGCTGACCAACTCCCTCGCCGAGACGATGGGCGCCTGGTTCGCGCTCGAGGGCATCGACGGGGAGGCCTTCGGCCGGGCGATGCGCGACCTCCTGGGGCCGCAGGCCGAGCGCGAAGCCGCCGTCAACCCGGTGCATGCGCTCGAGCGCGGCGAGATCGAGATCCCGCACTTCGAGGAGCAGCTCGCCGCGCACCTGGTCTCCACGACCGGGGATCCTGTTCGCGCGGACGGGCTGCTGACCCGGATGTTCGCCGGTTTCGAGCTGGCCGAGGACATGCACGGCGTCGTACGGCGGGTCAAGCGGGCGGGGTTCAAGACCGCGCTGCTGTCCAACAGCTGGGGGCTCGGGTACCCCAGGGAGGGGTGGGACGAGCTGTTCGACGTCATCGTGATCTCCGGCGAGGTCGGGCTGCGCAAGCCCGAGCGGGAGATCTACGAGCTCTGCGCGCGCCAGCTCGGCATGCCGCCGGGGGCCTGCGTGTTCGTCGATGACCTCTCGCCCAACGTTCGCGGTGCCGTCGACGTCGGGATGGTCGGGGTCCTGCACGTGAGCTACGAGCGGACGGTCGGAGAGCTCGAGGCGCTGCTGGAGATCCCGCTGACCTCATAATGGCTTCATGACAGACCGCTTGAGCCCGCTCGACGTCTCCTTCCTCTACATGGAGTCGCCCACCACGGCGATGCACGTCGGTGGGGTTGCCACCTTCGAGCCGCCCGAGGGGGGCTTCGACTACGACCGGCTCGTCCAGCTGATCTCGCAGCGGATCACCCTCGTGCCGCGTTACCGGCAGAAGGTGCGGTTCATCCCCGGCCGGCTCGCCAACCCGGTGTGGGTCGACGACGAGGACTTCGACGTCACCTACCACGTGCGCCGCAGCGCGCTGCCCAAGCCCGGCACCATGGCGCAGCTGCGCGAGCTGACGGGTCGGCTGCAGAGCCGCCAGCTCGACCGCAACCGGCCGCTCTGGGAGATCTACCTCGTCGAGGGCCTCGAGGGCGGCCGCGTCGCGATCGTCACCAAGACCCATCACGCGATGGTCGACGGCGTCTCGGCGGTCGACATCGGCACCGTGATCCTCGACCTCACACCCACACCACGCGAGGTGCCGGACGACGACTGGCGGCCGCGCAAGGAGCCGGGCGGGGCCTCGCTGATGGTGGGTGCCGTCACCGACTACGTGAAGCGGCCGGCGCAGGCGCTCGACACCGCGCGCGGCGTCGTTGTCGACGCGCGCGCCACCGTCGGCAAGGTTGCCTCGGTCACGGGGGGCTTGCTCGCGTCGGCGAAGACGATGGTGCGGTCCGCACCTGCGTCGCCGCTCAACGTGACGATCGGTGAGCAGCGCCGGTTCGGCATGGCCAAGACCGACCTCGACGACTACAAGCGCGTCCGCAAGGCGCACGGCGGCACCGTCAACGACGTCGTCCTCGCGACGGTGTCGGGGGCGCTGCGCACGTGGCTGCTGACGCGTGGTGAGTCGGTCACGCCCACGACGACGATCCGCGCGATGGTGCCCGTGTCCGTTCGCGCGGAAGGGGAGAGCGGCGGCAACCGGGTTTCGTCGTACTTCGTCGATCTGCCCGTCGGCGAGGGCAACCCGGTGATGCGGCTGCATCAGGTGTCGTTCGCGATGCGCGGCCACAAGGAGTCCGGCGAGTCGGTCGGCGCTGATGCCCTCGTGCAGCTCACCGGCTTCGCGCCGCCGACCATCCACGCGCTGGGTGCCCGCGTCGCCAGCGGCTTCAGCAAGCGGCTGTTCAACGTTGTGGTCACCAACGTGCCCGGCCCGCAGTTCCCGCTGTACGCCGCCGGCGCGCGGATGCTCGAGATGTACCCCGTCGTGCCCCTCAGCAAGGGGCAGGCCGTGTCGATCGGGCTCACGTCGTACGACGGCGGCGTCTACTACGGACTCAACGCCGACCGTGACGCCATGCCGGACATCGACGTGCTCGCCGGTTGCATCGAGGAGTCGCTGGCCGAGCTCGTGGGCACGGTGTCGTAGTGACTCGACGCGGACTGGTCCTCGGCGCCGGTGGCGTCCTCGGCGCTGCCTGGACGATCGGTGCCCTCGCGGCCGTCGAGGAGGAGTACGGCTGGGACGCGCGCGACGCCGAGGTGCTCATCGGGACGTCGGCCGGATCAGTGCTCGCGGCGTTCCTCGGCTGCGGAGTGGGCGTTGAGCAGCTGCTCAACCACCAGCGCGGGGTCGTCGCGCCCGGCGGCCCGGAGATCGCCTTCGACCCTGATCGCGACTCCGGCGGTGCGCTCCCGCCCCGGCCCAAGCTGCGGATCGGCTCGCCGCGGGGCGCGCTGTCCAGTGCGATGAGGCCGTGGAAGGTCACGCCGATGGCCGCACTGTCCACGGTCCTGCCGCAGGGACGTGGGTCACTCGCGGCTCTCGGTCAGCTCGTCGAGGCCGTTCGGCCCGACGGCGGCTGGGCCGACCACCCGCGCACGTGGATCGTCACGATGGACTACGACAGCGGGCGACGGGTCGCGTTCGGCCGGGACGGTGCACCGAAGGCCGAGCTCCGCGACGCGGTGACGGCGTCCTGCGCCATCCCCGGGTGGTACTCCCCGGTCGCGATCGCCGGTCGCCGTTACGTCGACGGCGGCGCGTGCTCACCGACGTCCATCGACCTCGTCACGCGGCTTGAGCTCGACGAGGTCGTCGTCCTGTCGCCGATGAGCTCGCTGCGCTACGACCGGCCGGCCGCCGTCGCGGCGCGGATCGAGCGGCGCTTCCGTCGGCTGTCGACCAAGCGGGTCATCGGCGAGGTCAAGAAGGTCGCGGCGACGGGCACGAAGGTGACGCTGCTCGGTCCCGGCGCGGAGGACCTCGAGATCATCGGGGCCAACATGATGGACCCGCGGCGGCGCGAGCAGGTGCTCGAGACCGCGCTGCGCACGTCGCGCGAGGCGCTCCGACAGCCGACGTCGTACGCGAAGCCCGCCTAGATGCGCGGCTGACGTGCGCGTCTACCTGCCCGCCACGCTGCCGACTCTGCGGCGGCTGCTCGACACCGGCTGCCTCGACGCACCGCCGCTGGCCGGCTTCGCCGTCACCGGCGCCCTGCGCGAGTGGTACGCCGAGGGTGACCAGGAGGAGCTGGAGTACGCCGCACTCACGCTCGCGACCCGCGCGTCGCTGCGCTTGCTCGACGTCGATCCCGATGCCCCACCTCGACGGGCGGTCGTCGTCGCCGACGTTGCCGACGGTGCCGTGCTCCCCGCCCCCGCGCTGGACCGCGGCGCGGTCACGGTCGGTGCGTCCGTCTCGCTCGCCGAGGTGCGGTCGGTGCACGTCGACCACCCCGCTGCGGAAGCGGATGTTCGTGCTGCTGTGGAGTCGGTCGTCGCCGCAGACCTCGGCAGCGAGGACGCCGCTTTCGTGATGGAGCAGGCCGAGGGGCACGAGCTGCAGTGGTACGCCACGCAGGAGCTCGGCCCGCTGCTCGAGCTGTCCTGACCGCGCCCCGAGTGAGAGACTGACGGCGGACAACCGCAGAGGAGCCCCCGTGTCAGACGCCGCCACCCAGGTGCCCGTGCCGAGCAACGAGCCGGTCCGCGGCTACGCGCCGGGCAGCGCTGAGCGCACGTCGCTCGAGAGCAAGCTCAAAGAGCTCGGCAGCGCCGACCCCATCGACCTGACGATGAGCATCGCGGGACAGGAGCGGCTCGGCAGCGGCGACCCGATCGACGTCGTGCAGCCGCACCGGCACGCCGCGGTGCTCGGCACCCTGCGCGACGCCGGCAAGGACGACGTCCGGGCTGCGGTCGACGCGGCCCTCGCTGCGGCGCCGTCGTGGCGGGCGGCGTCCTACGACGACCGCGCCGGCGTGTTGCTGCGCGCGGCGGAGCTGCTGGCGGGTCCGTGGCGCGACACCCTCAACGCGGCGACGATGCTCGGGCAGAGCAAGACCGCGATCCAGGCCGAGATCGACAGCGCCTGCGAGCTCATCGACTTCCTGCGCTTCAACGTCGCGTTCGGCCATCAGGTGCTGGCTGAGCAGCCGGTGTCGAGCCCGGGTGTGTGGAACCGGATGGACCACCGTCCGCTCGAGGGCTTCGTCCTCGCGATCACGCCGTTCAACTTCACTGCGATCGCCGGCAACCTCCCGCTGGCGCCGGCGCTGATGGGCAACACGGTCGTGTGGAAGCCCGCGTCGACGCAGCAGTTCGCGGCGCACTTCACGATGCGGCTGCTCGAAGCTGCGGGGCTGCCGCCGGGCGTCATCAACATGGTGACCGGCCACGGCGGTGCCGTCTCCGATGTCGCGCTGACCGACCGGCACCTGGCCGGCATCCACTTCACCGGCTCGACGGCGACCTTCCAGCACCTGTGGAAGACCGTCGGAAACAACATCGACAACTACCGCACCTACCCGCGGCTCGTCGGTGAGACTGGCGGCAAGGACTTCGTACTCGCTCACCCGTCCGCCGAGCCCGAGGCACTGGAGGTCGCACTGGTGCGCGGTGCGTTCGAGTACCAGGGGCAGAAGTGCTCGGCGGCGTCGCGCGCCTACATCCCGCGGTCGTTGTGGGAGGGCGGGCTGCGTGACGGCGTGGCCGACCGGACGCGATCGCTGTCGTACGGTGACATCACCGAGCTGTCCCACTTCGGCGGCGCGGTCATCGACCGGAGGTCGTTCGATCGGCTCGCCGGTGTCGTGCGCGGCGCGAAGGACAAGGGCCTCGAGGTGATCGCCGGCGGCGAGGCCGACGACAGCGAGGGCTTCTTCGTGCAGCCGACCGTCGTGGTCGGGGCCGACCCGCGGCACGAGTACTTCACGACGGAGTTCTTCGGGCCGGTGCTGTCGGTCTTCGTCTACGACGACAGCGACTGGGACGCGACGCTCACGCTCGTCGACGAGGTCGCGCCGTACGCACTCACGGGAGCGGTGTTCGCGCAGGACGCCTATGCCGTCGCGCAGGCATCGGATCGGCTGCGGTTCGCGGCCGGAAACTTCTACGTCAACGACAAGCCCACCGGTGCGGTCGTCGGGCAGCAGCCGTTCGGGGGTGCACGCGCGAGCGGCACCAACGACAAGGCCGGCTCCGTCCTCAACCTGCTTCGCTGGACCTCGCCGCGAACGCTCAAGGAGACATTCGTGCCGCCGCGTGACCACCGCTACCCACACATGTCATGACGACCCCACGTGATTCCGCCAACGACCCGGACCGCTACGACCCGGATCAGGACGAGCCGCAGGAGCCGGAGCGCCCACCGCTCGGCCGCACCGGTGGTCGGCGTTCGACGTTGCCGGAGCTGATCGGGAAAGACGCGTCGTTCCAGGACAGCCCGAGTCCGTACATCTGGGTCCTGGGGCTGATCGGCATCGTGGCGTTCTTGCTGCTCTTCGCGTACATCTTCAGCCACCTCAGTCCGTAGCGGCGACCTGCAGCGGCACGGCAGATCCGCGGTGGCACAGCAGCCCGCGGCCGGGGTGCACGTCGCCCCCGACCGAGCGGGACAGCCGGACTCCAAGTAGGTCGCCGTCGGAGGCGGACTGCGGAGACAGCAGGATGCCGTGCTTGGCGCGCCGCAGCTCCATCACGAAGCCGCGGTACCCCGTCACGAGCTCGTCGGTCGTCCCGGCCGCCACGACGCAGACGTGGGAGTCGCGCATCTCGCGGACGGCCTTCTCCAGCAGGTAGGCGAGCGGGGAGTCGACGAGCAGGTCGGCGTCGTCGATGAGCAGGGCAGCGGGCGGCTGGGCGAGCAGTGCCTCGAGGTCATAGCTCGCCTCGCGGTCGGAGTGGCACTCGGGCAGGTCGCGCAGTGGCGACGGTCGCGGGGCCACCGCGACGACGCGCCCACCTCGTGCCAGCAGCTGCTGCGCGATCGCCATCAATGTCGTGCTGCGGCCCGAGCGTGGTGGGCCGGCGATCACGAAGCCGTCGTCGCCGATGTCGACGGTGACGGATGCGAGCTCGTCACCACCGACCCCGACGATGACGCGTGGCGAGGAGGCGCGCGGCAGCCCCGACAGCGAGACGGAGGCGGGAAGGGGCTCGACCCGGCGCGGGGGTGTGTGAGCGGCCGGTGCGCCGGCCAGTCGCTCCAGTGCGGCGGACTGGGCCGGCCCGGACGGGTCGGCATCGAGCAGTGCCACCTGTGTGGTGAGCGGCGGGCCGGCCAGATGCCAGCCGCGACCGGCGGGCAGCTCGTCGGGGACCAGCCGCGTGGGCAGTCCCGCGCCCGCGTAGTCACCTCGGTCGGCCAGTCGCAGCACGAGGCGGTCCTCGACCATGGCCGAGACGCGCCCGACCAGGCCGGTGCGATCGGCGGTCATCACGACATGCAGCCCGGCGGCCGGGCCTTCGCGGAGCAACCGGTAGAACAGGTCCACCATGCGACCCGCGTCGAGGTCTTGGTACGTCGCGACGAACGCCTCCCAACGGTCGAGCATCAGCAGCAGGTGCGGCAGCCGGTCGGCCGGTGCTGCGGACACCCGCTGCTCGGCCAGCCCGGCATGGCCGGCGGCGCCGAGCACCGACTGCCTCCGGGCGACCTCTGTCGCGAGCCACGTCATCAGCCGCTCGACCCGGTCAGGAGCGTCGCGCCCGACGACCGCCCCGGCGTGGGGCAGTGCCGACAGCGCACCGAGACCACCACCCGCGTCGACGACGTACAGGTGCACGTCGTCGGGGGATGCGGTGCGCGCGAGCGCCCCGGCCAGGGTGCGCAAGGCCGTCGTACGGCCTGATCGGGGTGATCCCAGGATCATCAGGTGCGTCGAGGCATCGAGGTCGAGGACGAGCGGCCGGCGCGACTGGCTCTCGGGCACATCGCAGCTGCCGAAGGCGAGTGGCGCGACGCGACCAGGGGTCCTTTCGTGGGGGTCCGACGCGGTCGGCACGTCGTCCAGTGTCAGCAGGGTCGGCAGCGGTGGCAGCCACGGGGATCGCTGAGCCGGGATCCCGAGACGGTCGGCGGCGGCGGCACACGCGTCGACGAGCAACGACAGGTCGGTGACCTCGTCGCGGGCCGCCGTCGCCGAGCGCCGAGCCACCGGCTCCCCGAGATCGGGCACGGGGACCAGCGACACGGTGGGCTGTTCGTCCGCGGTGACGACGGCCGGACGGCGACCACCGACGCGCGCTGCCTGGAACGGCGTCAGGTCCATGTGCCCGGTGCGTGCGTAGGCCCGCCCAGGCGTCCCGCGGCTGATGGTCGCGGCGACGGGGGAGTCGATGACGTCACGCGACTCGGAGTCCTTGGTCACGGCGAGGCAGAGCCGGAGGTTGGTGTTTGCGCGGATGTCGGCGGACACCACGCCCTCGGGGCGCTGAGTGGCCAGCACCAGGTGCACCCCGAGCGAGCGCCCGCGCTGCGCGATACCCACGAGCCCACCGACGAACTTGGGAAGCTCGTCGGCCAGGGTCGCGAACTCGTCGACGACGATGACCAGCCGCGGGAGGGTTCCGTGTCCGAGTCGGCGGTGCTCCTCGAGGTCCTTGGCGCCGGCGGCCGCCAGCACCGCCTCCCGGCGCCGCAGCTCGGCTGACAACGACGCCAGCGCCCGCTCGACCAGCGCACCGTCGAGGTCGGTGACCATTCCCACTGTGTGCGGCAACCGTGCGCACGGGCCGAAGGCCGCGCCACCCTTGAAGTCGACAAGCAGGATGTTGAGCTCGTCCGGCCGGTTGCCCGCGACCAGGGAGGCGATCAGCGTCTGCAGCAGCTCGCTCTTGCCGGCGCCGGTCGTCCCCGCCACAAGTGCGTGGGGTCCGTGTCTGGCGATGTCGACCGCGAACGGTCCCTCGGGTCCACGGCCTAGCAGCGCTGTCGTGGTGCGTCCGGGCGTTGCCCACCGGGTGAGCACCTCACCCACGTCGTCGTCGCCACCCGACAGGGGCAGCTCGCTCGCCTCGGTCCAGCGCACCGAAGCAGGCAGGCCCTCGGCGCCGCCTCGTTCGCGGCTGTCGTCCCGCAACGGAGCGAGCGCCCTCGCGACAGCGTCGCAGTACGACGGCGGGACGGCGTCGGCGACGGCGCAGGTCAGGTCCGGCGCGTCAAAGACGCGAACATCGATGCGGTTGGCCGTGGCGCCCGACACGACGACGGTGGCCCCGCACTCCTCTGGAAGGAGTCGCACGTCTCGCTCGATCGCGACCGTGTAGATGCCGACCGCGGGACCGTCGCTCAACAGCGAAGCCAGACCGGGGACGGCACGAAGCGCACGAGCGCCGTCGACGACGAGCAGCACGGGGCGGTCATCACTGCGTGCCCTCGGACCTGCCGCAGCGCGCTCGGTGCGGCGCCCGTCGACGAGGACGGCGAGCTCGTTCACGCGCGCGGTTGCCTGCCCCGTGCCGAAACCAAGCGTGGCAAGGCAGTCCTGCCCGCCCTCCGGCCGGCAGTGAGGCAGCCTCGCGACCCACTCCCAGGCACGGGCGGCGGCCGGCTCGGCCACGACGACGAGCTGCACATCGCGCGGGCTGGTCAGCACGGCGGTCTGAGCCACGAGCCATCGCGCGATCGCCTGCGTCCGCTCGGCCGGGCCGGCGAGGCCGAGCACACCGACCCGCTGGAGCGGGACGACAACGGGCACTGAACGAGCGACCGTCATCTCCTCGGTGAGGTCGCCCTCTGCCTCGACGCGGGCCGGCTGGTCGGCAAGACCGAGTCGCATCAGCAGCACGTCGTCGTCCGCGCGCCGTCGCTCCCACAGCCGTGGCCGCGGACCGATGGCCGTGACCAGCACGGTCGCGGGATCCGGCGCGGCGACCCGCCGGTCTCGCTCGTCCGCACGGACCGCTTCAGCCAGGGTCCGCTCCGCGACGTCGCGTTGCGCCTGCCACACGGTTCGCTGCCGCCGCGTCTGTCGGCGGCCGCTGCGCCTCTCCGTAACGACATTGCCGATCACCATGACCGGCGACAGCAGCGTGAAGAGCAGGAAGGTGGCATTGCCGAGCACCCGCCACATGACGACGCCGAGGACGAGCGGGGCGATGACGGCGAGCAGCGGGATCGGGGACCGGTCGCGCTCCGTGGGGGGAGCGGGCACGACGACCTGGACGACGGGCCGGGGTGGGCGGATGCGCGGCGGTCGGTTGAAGGCGACGTGGCCGTCCCCCGTTGGGGTCACAGGTGCGATGGGCTCGCTCGCTTCGACCAGCGCAATCGTCGTGTCACCCACGCGGAGCAGGCCGCCGTACGACAGAGCGGTAGGGCCCTCGATGCGTGCCCCGTCCACCCACGTTCCGTTCGTCGAGCCGAGGTCCTCGACCGTGGCGCCGTCGTGCGCCAACGTCAGCCGGCAGTGCTCGCGACTGACATCGGCGTCGTCCAGACTGACGGTGCCGGTGCGGCCGATGACAACAGAGCCGGGCGCCATCAGATGCACGCCACCGGCGTCTGGCCCGCCGGCAATGCGCAGCTCGCGCAGTCCAGGTAAGGACGTCGTCCGGGTGGGGGCGTCGACCTCGAGGAGCGCGCCCTCGATGAGCGGTGGGTGACCGAGCTGAGCAGTGGCCGGAACCGGCGTGCCGTCGATGGACAGCGTGCCGGTGCCGCCATCGGAAAGCACGGTGGCGAGGAGCTGTTGCTCGACAGTGGCCAGGGTCGTCCCGTCGGGGGCCCGCACGACGACGTCCGCGCGCGCGCCGGTGGCAGCCGCGAGGACGCCGAGCCCGAGCTCCACGTCGTCTCCGTCCTCGTCGCGCTGGGCCACGGTTGTACCAACCGGGACGCGGAGCGCGGCTCCGCTTGTCCACAGCCCACCTCCGTAGCGCCGGTGGACAAACCCGGACAGAATCCAGGCACCCCCGCCCGCATCCTCCTGACCGGAGCCCCTCACCCATGCGCGTCGTGCCCGTTCTGCTCCTGCCGGTGCTTGTCGCAGCGTCGCTGGGGGTGTTGGGTGCGCCGGCGTCAGCGGCGACGGCCGGGATCGACGGGCAGTGCGTCCAGCTGTCGACCGATGAGGGCCGATGCCCTGTGTGGGGCCACAACTGGATGCATCCGGGCGGTGACAACGACGCCTGCGCCAACAACAACGTCCCCCAGAACCAGGTGGCCGGCCGGGACGCCGTCTACGTCACCGGGTGGGCGTGCGACAGCGAGGACAAGCCCAAGCCCGGCGGTGGATGGATCCCCGGCAGTGACATGTTCACCGTCGCCTACAACCTCGACGGCAGCACCCGCTGGGTGGCGCGGCTCAACGGCCCGGGCGCCGCGCAGGACGCGATCGGCGACGAGGGGCGTGGCATCGCCCTGAGTCCGGCCGGAGACCGCCTCTACGTGACCGGTGGGCAGAACCAGGGACTCGGTGGCACCGCCACGGACTTCCGGTTCGTCGGCGACATCGTGACCGTCGCCTACGACACGCAGAGCGGCGCCGAGGTCTGGAGAGCGAGTTATCACGGGCCCGCCGTCGGCATGGATCTCGCCGAGCAGGTCGCGGTGAGCGACGACGGCGAGCGCGTCTACGTCGTCGGCGAGAGCCAGGCCGCTGACGAGCCGGACGGGTCATCCGGTGGTTCGGATGCCGTCACGATCTCGTACGTCGCGGCGAGCGGCGAGCGGGACTGGGTGTCGCGCTACCACGCGCCCGACAGCAACCGGAACAACGCCGTCGGCACGTCGTCCGTCGTCGTGCGTGGCAGCCAGGTGTACACCTCGGGAACCTACGGGCTCGGCGTGGCGCCGTTCGGTGGCGGCTACGAGGTGTTGGCGATCGAGGATGACCGCGCGGCCCACCGGGGCATTCGGCGGTGGGCCACGCTCTCCGATCCGGCGCTCAACTTCCACCCCGCTCGCGGCTCGCTCGCGGCGACCGCAGAAGGGGTGTTCCTCACCGGCACGAAGGCATCGTCGGTGTCACCGCCCGACACCTGCCCGCCGCAGCAGACCTCGCAGGCCGCCGACGCGGAGTACGGCACGGTGAAGCTGGCGCCCACTGACGGCGCGGTTCTCTGGACCAGCAGCTACGCAGGGCAGACTGGTGGCAACAACGGCGCCTTCGGACTCGTCACCGATCCCACCGGATCGCGCGTGTTCGTGACGGGTCAGGCCTCGGGTCCCGAGCCGTCCTGCACGGTCAGCATCACGACGGTCGCGTACGACGGCGCCAGCGGGCAGGAGATCTGGAGTGACTACCAGCCGCCGCAGCCAGGCACAGCCCCCCAGGGCTTTGCGATCGCGGCGGCTCCCGAGGGCGATCGTGTCTACGTCGCCGGTCTGGAGTACCACCTCGACACCCTCGGCTACCGAGGTGACTCCCGCGTCCTCGCCTACGACGCTGGCGGTGGCCTGCTCTGGTCGGGCCGGTACAACACCGCCCCACTCGTGGGCACGGCGCTGGACCTCGACTCCTTCGCCTACTTCCTCGACGTCAGTCCTGATGGCGCCCGCCTCTACCTGACAGACCAGGTCAACCGGCACGACCAGGCCGATCCGGGCACCCATCAGCTGTTCGGCACCGTGTCCTACGACACTGCCGTCCTCCCCGGAACCGAGGTCCCGGAGGGGCCGTACGCGGTCCTCTTGCCTCTGGTGGCACTCACGCTGTTGGGTGGGGGTGTACTCGCCGTACGACGCAAGGAGCGGTGGTGACCGATATCGCGCAGCTGCACCGCAGAGCGCTCGCCGAGACCGGCGCAACCGTCGCCGGCATCCGGCCTGACCAGCTGGCCGACCCCACCCCTGCCGGCGAGTGGGACGTCCGGGCTCTGCTCAACCACGTCGTGTCCGGCAACCTGTGGGCCGCCGAGCTGGCGGCCGGACGAACGATCGCCGAGGTGGGCGACCGGCTCGACGGCGACGTGCTGGCTGACGACGCTGCTGCGGCGTACGACGCGTCGGCCACGTCCGCTGCGGAGGCGTTCGAGGCGCCCGGCGCGCTCGGCGCACCCTGCGCCGTGTCCTACGGACCGGTGCCGGGTTCCGTGTACGCCGGGCACCGCTTCCTCGATGTCCTCGTCCACGGCTGGGACCTCGCCACGGCCACGGGCCAGGACTCGACGCTGGCCCCGGAGCTCGTGCTCGGCTGCCTGGACGTCCTCGAGCCGCAGCTCGGGATGCTGCAGGCAAGCGGGGCGTTCGGGTCGGCCGTCGAGACGCCGACCGACGCTGACCCGCAGACCCGGCTGCTGGGCATGCTCGGACGCCGCGCCGGCGCCTGAGCGCGCGGTCTGGCTACGTTGAAGCGCCGCTAGCCAGGCACGGGAACGGCAACCGGGTCGGACCGGACGGCGTCGTCCCGGGCGCCGACGTGCTCGTCGGCCCGGCGCCACAGCTGCCACGACAGCCGAGCCATGACCGCGACCAGCGGCAGTGCGAACAGACCGCCGAGAACGTCTTGGGGCGCAGCGAGGGTCGCGGGGATGACCGTGATCGGGAACAGCACGGCGAGCCAGGCCGCGACCACTTTCGAGCGGAACAGCGCGACGCCCATGAGGACGCTGCCCAGGAACAGCCCGCCGAGGAACGGCAGTCCGGCGGCGTTGCCCAGGCCGGATGTCTTCACGAGGGACACGAGGTACGCCGCCTTCGCGTCCGAGGGGATGTCGGCGACGTTCGCTGCGTAGACCGAGAGGGCGATCCAGCACGTGACCATGACAGCTCCGACGGAGCCGACGACGCCGAGCACCGCGCCGGCGGTGGCGGGCAGACCGCCGCGGGCGCGGACCAGTGACGCAACCGCGCAGAACATGGCCGCGAGGCAGGTGTAGCCGACGACGAGGATCAGTCCGGCAGCCCGGACCCGGCCAGGCGCAGCGTCGGTGGCGGCGAGTGCATCGAGGGCGTGCTCCGTCGTACCCGTGAAGATGTAACTGTGCTTGGGCAGCGTGGCGTTGCCCACGCCGAGCAGCACCGGTGCCGCGAGCGCCGTCGCTGCGAGCAACCGCTGGCGGGTCCGAGTGATCTGTCCCATGGTCTTCTCCGTCCGGTAGGTCCCGCGGACGCTAGGGAGACCGGCACGTTCGCACCTCGTGGCCAGCCCCCGGCTGTGCTCCGTGGCAGCACGGAGGACACCGGCCGCTCGTCGTGACACGCTGCCGGAGTGAGCCGCACGGTGCTCGTCGTCGACGACCACGCGGCCTTCCGGGCGCTGGCACGACAGGTTCTCGAGGGCCGTGCGTTCAGTGTTGTCGGGGAAGCAGCTAGCGCCGCGCAGGGACTGGCGATGACGCAGGAGCTGCACCCGGATGTCGTGATCCTCGACGTCGGGCTCCCCGACGGGAACGGCTTCGACGTGGCCGGTGACCTGATGCGGACCACGCCGCCGCCCGCGGTCCTCCTCGTCTCAAGCCGCGACTGGGGGCAGGTGAGCCGTCGGGTGCGTGCCTCGGGTGCATGTGGCTTCCTGCCGAAGGAGGACCTGAGCCAAGCCGCGGTCGAGGCGATGCTGACATGACGGCGGTGGCGGCCAGAGCTCCGTCAACGCCGCACCGCGTCGGCGTCCCGACTGCCGGGGCCTTCGCCTGGGCGGCCGTCAACGCTGCCGGCCTCACGGTGCTGCTGTGGCTCGCCTGGCTTGATCACCAGGCCGGTGCGGGTCACAGCACCGTCGCGGAGTCCGTGGTCAGCGGCATCGCAGTTCTGGTTGGCACGGCGGTTGGCGCGACTGTCGTGGCGCGGTTCCCTCGCAACGCCGTCGGCTGGCTGGTCCTCTCCGCGCTGTCGTTGTTCATCGCGAGCGGTGTAGCCCAGCTCTACGGGCGGCTGGCGCTGGCCGGTGGACGGGACTGGCCCGGTGGCGGCATCGCCTCCGCCCTGGACCAGTCGCTCTGGCTTCTCGTGTTCGGGCTGATCGGCTGGCTGCTGCTGCTCTACCCGACCGGCCGCCCACCGGTGGGCCGGCTATGGCGGGTCGTGACGAGAACGTCGGCCGTGGCCTACCCGGCAGCTTTCCTGTGGGGCCTGTTCGCAGCACATCCGCAGCTCGACCCCCCGCTGTCAGAGCTAGCCAACCCGCTGACGGTGGAGGAGCTGACGGGCCCGGTCGCGCAGTGGGTGAACCTCGTTCTCATCCTGGCTTGTCTCGTGCTGCTCGTGCTCAGCGCGGTGTCCGTGGGGGTGCGGTACCGCGGGGCCGAGCGGATCCAGCGGGCCCAGTTGAAGTGGATGGTGGTGGCAGCTGTCGTCCCGCCGGTCACCGTGCTCGCCTGCCTGACGGCGGGGGTCGTCAGCCCGTCGCTGCGAGACGCGGCGGCGTCGTACGGCTTCGACATGATCCTCGTCGCGGTGCCGCTCGCCACGGCTCTCGCTATGACGCAGTACCGCCTGTACTCCGTGGACCGGTTCGTCGACACGGCCCTCGTCTACCTGACTCTTACTGCGTTGCTGACCGTGTTGTACGTCGCAGCCGTGGTCACCGCTGGACGTCTTGTCGGCGACGCCGGTGGGCGGTCGCCGGCGGTGGTGGCGGCAGCCACCCTCGTCGCGGCGGCCGTGGCGGCTCCCCTGCGCCGCCGGCTGCAGGCGGTCGTGGCGCGTCGACTGCACCGTCGTCGTTTCGACGCTGTGCGCATCGTCGAGGACTACGTACGGCGGCTGCGCGACGAGGAGGCGTCTCTCGCGGATCTGCAGGCGACGTTGTCCCGCGCCGTCGGAGACCCCTCGCTGCAGCTCGGCCTCTGGCTACCGGCAACGGCGTCGTACATGGGTATGGACGGTTCACCGTTGCCGCCCCCGGCCGCGGGTCGTTCGGTGTTCCACGTCAGGCGAGGCGCGGAGCCGGTGGCGATCGTCCTGCACGCCCACCTGCTCGACGAGGAGCCGCTGCTGCTCGAGGACGTCACCCGCGCGGCTGCCTTGCCGCTGGACAACGGCCGGCTGCACCTCGAGGTCCTGGCTCGTCTCGACGAGGTCAACGCATCCCGGCAACGCATTGTCGCGGCCGCCTACGAGGAGCGCCGCCGGATCGAACGCGATCTTCACGACGGCGCACAGCAGCGACTGGTGTCACTCGCGTTGTCCCTGCGACTGGCCAAGGACCGTCTGGGCGGGAGGTACGCCGAGGTCCTGGACGAGGCTGCCGAGCAGCTCAACGCAGCGGTCCACGAGGTTCGCGAGCTGGCCAGCGGCATCCACCCCGCAGCGTTGACGGAGGAGGGCCTCGCCGCGGCGCTGGAGGCCCTGGCAGACCGCACGCCCATCGGTGTCGCTGTCGACGTGCCCGAGCTGGCGGTCGCCGACGACGTTGCGGCGGCGGCGTACTTCACGGCATGTGAGGCGGTCGCCAACGCCGTCAAGCATGCGCAGGCGCGATCCATCCGGATACGTGGCGGGATCACCGGCGATGCCCTCGTCGTCGAGATCACCGACGACGGCAAGGGGGGTGCTGCTCTGCGCGGCGGTGGCGGTCTGCAGGGACTCGCCGACCGGCTGGACGCGCTGGGCGGGCACCTGACGGTGACCAGCCCCGTTGGCGCCGGAACGACAGTGCGTGCCGAGGTCCCATGCGGGCGGTGATCGCCGAGGACGACGTACTCCTCAGAACGGGGATCGCCCGGCTCCTGACCGAAGCGGGCTTCGACGTCGTGGAGGTCGGCGATGCGTCGGCACTGACATCTGCGGTCGATGCCGACGCGCCCGACGTCGTGGTCACCGACATCCGCATGCCCCCGACGTACCGCGACGAGGGCACTCGGGCAGCGCTGACCATCCGCGCTGCCCACCCCGGCGTAGGCATCGTGATCCTGTCTCAGCACGTGGAGGCTCGGTACGCCGAGCAGCTGCTGCGGGAGCACCCGCGCGGCATCGGCTACTTGCTGAAGGAGCGGGTCGCGTCACCGACGCAGTTCGTCAGCGCCGTCCGGGAGGTCGCCGGCGGTGGCAGCGTGCTCGACGCTGACGTCGTCTCGGCGCTGCTGTCACGGCGCACGGCGGCTGCCGCGCTCGAGGCGTTGTCACCGCGGGAGCTTGAGGTGCTGTCGCGGATCGCGACCGGCCGGTCGAACGCAGCCATCGGCGAGCAGCTCGGCCTCACCGCCCGCACCGTCGAGACGCACGTCGCCAACGTCTTCGCCAAGCTCGGGCTGCCCGAGGAACGGGCGGACAACCGGCGGGTGCTTGCCGTACTGGCGCATCTCCGCGCACAGGGGTGACGGCAGGCGCGAGCCGTCCACAGGAGGGCATCGGTCACGGCGTCAGGCCGGTTGGCCAGGTGCGCGACCTCGTGGAGAAGATGCTCAAGACCACCGGACGGCGGGTGGACCTGTCCACGCCGTTCGTCGACGCGAACGTGCCAAACCATCTGGTAGCAGCCGCACGCGCCGTAGCTCTGATGCGTGGTGTTACCGCTCTGGTCCGGAGGGGCTGCGGCCCGGTGCGGCGCGTTTGGAACGGCTGTGAGAGGCGCAGCACGTATAGGTGGAGTGGTGCTTGCCGTCGGCGTCCGCGAGGGCCGGGACCTCGAGAGGTCATGCACGATGAGGAGTCACGGCACTACCAGCGACCCAAGCGTCGCCTTGACCACCTGATCGGCCCATCCACGTCCGGTCGAACGGCCTGCGTGGACGACGGCTAACCGTCGGAGGTAGCGCGCATCCGCTCGAGGTGCCCGAGGGTGCCGTCGACGAGGTCGGTGTCGAGCAGCGGCCCGAGTTGATCTGCTGCCTGCGGGATGGCATCGGCGAGGGCAGAGAGCGTGGTCTCAAGCACGTCGTGGGCGGACTGAAGAGGCATGCCCCACTGGTACATCTCGCGCAGCAGGTGGCCGCGGGTGACCCAGCGCAGGGTGGCCTGCCCGTCGATCCACAGCGCGCTGGTCGTGCCTGCGACGAACAGGCGTGTGGGCGCGACGTCGTAGGCCGGCGCGAGGCTGGCCACCCCGTCGACGAGTAGCAGCGAAAAGTTGCGTGCATGACCGTCGGTGTTGCCTATGGCCCAGCCGAGGGTCATCTGCTGACCAAGGCGGGTCAGCTGCGCGTCGACATCAGAGGCGTGGGTGCGCAGCAGTCGTGCCAGTTCGGCGTACGACGGCGGCTTGTCGGCTGAGCTCTGGTACTTGGCTGTGAAAGTGGGATCGATCCCCATCGCCTGACAGCCGTCCTCCTGATGGATTCGCAGGACACTGCCGCTGGCGTCGCGGTACCGGTCGTACCGCTCGACGATGACGGCCAGCCGGTCGCCGACCGTGACGAGCTCGACGCCGGCGGCGTCGATGCCGGCCAGGGTGGCCGCGCGCAGCGTGAGCGCCTCCGCCGCGACCAGACCGTTTCGGCGCAGGTCCCGGGGGTCGGGCTTGAGGATGTGTGTGCTCGGCAGCCCACCGGCCGGTCGGCACCAGCCGCTGTCGGTCCGGGTCAGCAGCAGCTTGGCCTGCAGCCCGCCGAGTGACGCGCGGACGTCCTCATCAACGCCGAGCGGTCGGCTGGGCAGCGCCTCCACAGCCGCCTCGAGCTGCTGCGCGTCGAGAGGTGCCCCAGCGGCGGTCGCATCCGGCCACGGGCCACCGTCACCGACAAAGGAGACGGCCCCGGCGCAGTCCGCACCGATCGCGGCCAACAAACCGAAGGTGTCACCGCGACGGACGCCGAAGCGGTTCTCGAGCATGGTTCGGCTCTCACCCTCGGGAAGCAGCCCCTCGCACCAGAACTCGACCGGCCGGCGGGGCCGCGGCGCGCCGGGCTTGCTGTCCCGGTACGCCTTGGCCGCGACCGGTAACGCCGCGGACAGGCACAATGCCCCGACGCCGAGCTCGCTGACCATCTCGGGCGTGTACGTGAGCTCCAGCGCAGTACCGGCGCGCAGGTCGGCAACGCGCTGTCCGTGCAGCAGAACCTGCAGACGCCGCTGGGGCGCGGGCGCCATCAGAGCCCGTCTTCCGCAGTCCCGCCGGGCCGGGCCCCGGGGTCTTCCAGTGCCGGGCTGGGGGGCTCGCTGACGATGATCCTGGCGCCCCGCGGGACAACGACCAGGTCGTAGCCGAGCACGCTCAGGGCATCGGCCACGCGGGCGAGCGCCTGGTTACGACCGGCCTCCATGTCGATCACGGTCGTCCGGTTGATGCGCAGGCGCCCCGCGAGCTGCTCCTGCGTGAGGCCAGCCGCTTGCCGGCAGGTCGAGACCGCCTGCCCCAACGCATCGCGGCCTCTCGGTCGAAGCCACATCGCGCACCTCCTGCTGATGTCGGCATCTGCCAACATCGTCGATGGTATATCCGATGTCGGCCAATAGCAACATTTTCCAAATGAGGTGTCAATGTCGGAACATGCCGACACCGCGCTGGCGGGCGCGACGCACGGGCGATCCAGCGCAGGTACGCCGCCCGCACGTCGAGGATGAGACCGAGCACCTCTCGAATCTGAGCCAGCGAGGCGGTGCCGACGTTGCCCACCGGGTCGCCCAACGGGACGGCTGCGACGGCGCGGATGTGCTGGCACTGTGCGGACGACGGACGGTCGAGGCCGTTGTGCAGGTCGGCCTCGATCTCGACCTCTGAAGCGAAACCGCGCAGCGCCGACGTGAGCGGGACGACCTGGACGACGGAGGGAGAGGCATCGACGGTCGAGGAGATCTGGATCAACGAGCGACTGCCGGCTGGGTAGAATGCGCGGAGTCGCGCCTCGTGCGGTCTACACCGTCGCTACCAGCCATAACTGCGCATCATGGGACTGCACTGCCGGGCTTCGACGGTGCATGCTGGGGGCAAAGCAAAGGACGGCACGCCCGTCCCGCGACGTCGATGGCGGGCCAGAGGGGCACATGACGGCGACTGGTGCACCGTCTGGTGACATGCGCGAGACCAGGTCAAGGAAAACCCCCGGCTCCCGGCTTGTGGCCTGGGAGCTGTGGCAGCTCCCCCGTCGGGCCGTGGGCATGCTGCTGGTCCTGCATGCGGCAGCCGTGGCGCTCGCCGTCCTGGCCGTGATCGCGATGCCGAGGTTGTCCGGGGGTCAGTTGGGCTACGCGTCGGTCGCGGTCCTGGGCATCGTGTGGGCGCGCACGCACGCGGCCTACCGGCCCTCGCAGGCCGACCAGGTCTACGGGCGGTCCACGCGCATCCAGCACAGCGCCGACGACTGCTGGTTCTCAGCGCTGGCGATCGGGGTGCCGCTCGGGCTTGGCGTGATCGCCGTACTGGTCGCCGAGGTCTTGCGCCACCTCATACAGCGACTTGCGTTCGGGTCTGCGCCCCAGCGATGGACCGTCCCGGGCAAGCCCAGTCGGCAACTCTTCGGCGCGTCTTCGAACACGCTGGCGGTCGGGATCGCGCACCTGGTCTTCACCGGCATTGCCGGCAGCGACGAGCTCGGGCTTCGCAGCGTTGGCGCGGCGGTCCTCGCGATCCTGTGTTTGCAGCTCGCGACGCACGTCGCCCTGATCACCGTCATGCAGCTCACCACCGGCATGGGCTGGCGTCGGCTGCTGGGCGATGAGTTCCAGGTCGCCGTAGCGCAGTGCTCGCAAAAGGCCCTCGGGGTCCTCATCTGGGCGGGCTGGGCGACCGCTCCGTGGACGGTCTTCTTCGCCTTCCCGCTCCTGCTGTCGTTCCAGCGGGCGCAGCGTCACACCACGCTCCTCGAGCAGGCGCAGATCGACAGCAAGACCGGTATCGCCAATGCCGCGCATTGGCGCACGCGCTCCGAGCTGGCCATCGCCAATGCCGGTCTGCGCGGCCGGCCGGCGGTCGTCGCGATCATCGACCTGGACCACTTCAAGGTGGTCAACGACAGCCACGGTCACGTTGCCGGCGACGAAGTGCTCAGGCAGACGGCGGAGCGGATCGTCGAGGCGGTCCGGCCGGGCGATCTCGTCGGTCGTTTCGGTGGCGAGGAGTTCACCGTCCTGCTCGGCCGTGCTGCTCCGGAGGAGGCGTTCGTCGTCGCCGAGCGGATCCGCGTCGCGGTGGGGACGACGCCCATGAGGTACGGCGACGCGCTCGCGATCCCCATCACCTGCTCCATCGGGATCAGCACCGTCGACCCACGAGGAGAGGTCCCCCTCACCGAAGCGCTGTCACGCGCCGACGCGGCGCTGTACCGCGCCAAGGCGAATGGTCGCAACCGCACGGAGCGGGCGGTGGCCGCCGACGTCACCACGACGCCCTGACGACTCACTGACCTCCGTCAGCACCTGGTCACGTTCGTTGTCCACACCCCTCTGGCGGCTGCACCGGAATGTCCCTAGCCTCTGAGGTCCACAAAGGGGCGGCTTGAGCGGCGTCGACACGGTCGAGGCGGAGGTCCGCGAGCTCGTCCGCCGCCGTGGGCTCGACCCGATCGAGGACCGCGCCGCCGTGCGCCGGCTCGTCGACGAGGTCATTGCCGAGTACGACGAACGAGCCCTCACCTCGAGCCTCGCGCCCCTGCCCGACTCGCGCACGGCCGCACGAGCCGTCTACGGATGCGGTCGCCGGCTTCGGCCCGCTGCAGCGGCACCTCGACGACCCGACCGTCGAGGAGATCTGGATCAACGAGCCGGGGCGCGTGTTCATCGCGCGACGAGGTGCGTCGGAGTTGACGACAACGATCCTCAACGACGGTCAGGTGCGCGACCCTCGTCGAGAAGATGCTGAAGACCACGGGCCGACGCGTCGACCTGTCGACGCCGTTCGTCGACGCGATCCTCTCAAACCATCCTGGTAGCCAGCCCGTCCCAAAGTGGGCCTTGGATGATCGTCCGGATCGGGTTGACTGGCATGCGCGTCCGTATGCCATTTGACAACCTGCTCAAGGCGCTGAACAGCCTTGGTCAGGCGTCCGGGCTCGAGGTGGCCCGAAGGCTGGTCCTCAACGGGCGGGCTGGCTTCGTTGTTGGCGGCATCCGGCACGCTACAAGCGTATGTAGTAATCGCTGGACAAGGGCCAAGACACGAGCGGGCCAGTTGAGGACCGCCTGCCCGGCCTGAAGGCGGACGGGACGCCCATGGAGGCGCTCCGCGCGGCACGGGCGATCGTCACGCAGCCGTCATACTGCGGACAACACAATCGTCATGGCCCCTGCCGATGCTCCATTCGACAAGGGAGGACAGCATGACTCTCATCACGATCGATCGCACGGCTGTCACAGGATGGGGTCCCCTGCAGGCGCAACTGACGCAGCGACTGCAAGAGGAGCACGGACGCCTACGGCAGGCGCGCAAGGACGGCGACGACCTCCAGACAGCGATCAGCCAGGCCGAGATCGACGAGCTGTATGCGGTCGCCCGCCGGAACGATCTTGAGGTCGGCGTCGGCACCACGGTGCCTATGCAGGATCGATGAGATCCCGGTAGTCCACGCGGGCAAGTGGTTCGGTGGACAGGGAGCCGTCGGCCCTGGGCACCTGCAGGGACCGGCCATTGTCCTCAAACGCAACGCCGGTGACGGATGGCAGCGACGTGAGCGTGAGCACAAGCTGCGCGAACCCGAGTACGGCGTCAGTGCGGTTGCTCGACTCCGCCGTACTCGGCACGTTCAGCGTGACGATGTCGTCAACGGTGCGAAGCACCTCCGGGTCGTCGTCGACGGGCAGTGCGCTCCGAAAACCCTCGGACCGCTCCTGTGCGGTAGGTCCGGCGCTCAGCGTTCGTAGAACATCCGCGGGCGTCGGCTGTGCCTTGACCCGGCGGGGAACCGGCACCAGCGCTTCGTCGCGTACGAGGAAGACGACAACGCGGTAGGAGCCCGCTGGTGGCGCGATGCGATCGCGTGTCACGACACGATACGGCGCCGTATCAGGGTCCAGCGCCCGTGCCGTGCCGTCAACCGGCACCCCGCAGGCGGTCACGAAGAGCACTCCCGCGACGGCTAGGCCGGATGCGATTCTCGGTCCTTCCCTCACGGGGTCGACCTGGGAAGCGTGACGACGAACCGCGCGCCGCCACCAGGTGCATCGAGCACGGCAACGGAACCGCCATGGTCCGCGACGTGCTGCGCCACCAGCGCGAGCCCGAGCCCGGTGCCGTCGTGCGCGGAACCTCCGCCGCGCGCAGAGGCTCGACGTCCCCGGCCGAACCGGTCGAAGATCATCCCTCGCTCTTCGACGGGGACGCCGGGACCGCTGTCGTCGACGACCAGTCGCAGCGACTCGTCGACGACGCCGCAGGTCACCGCGGTCGCCCCGCCCCCGTGCCGCTGGGCGTTTTCGAGCAGGTTGGAGAGAACCTGCTCGAAGCGGCGAGCGTCCAAAGGCCAGATGAGTGCACCGTCGACGTGCACCCGGTCAGGCCCGACCTGGTTGACGTGACAGGCCGCCCGCACCAGTGGACTGACTTCCAACGGCTGGAGGTCGACCGGGCGATCGCCCCTGGCAAGTGCGAGCAGGTCGGTGACGAGCGTGTTGAAGCGGTCGACCTCGGCCACCACGAGGTCGGTAGCCGCGGCGGACCGTACGTCGAACTGGTCTCGTCGGTTGGCCAGCACCGCGCTCGCGGCGGTCAGCGTTTGCAGCGGCGAGCGCAGCTCGTGGCTCACGTCTGCGGCGAAGCGACGATCACGGTCGATACGCCCGGCCAGCTCGTCCACCATCTCGTTGAACGAAGCGGTCAGTGGCGCGAGGTCAGGGTCGCGGTCCGGATCCAGTCTTCTTGTGAGGTCTCCTGCCGCGATCGTGCGGGCGGTGTCGGCAATGGACACAATCGGCCGCATGATCCGTCGGCTCGCCCACACCCCCAGGGCAGCCCCCGCGACAGTTGTGGCTATGGCGACGACCGCCAGGGTGAGCCCCAGCTGGCGAAGGGTCCGTTCGAGCTCCGTTTGCGTCGTGAGCTCGAAGTAGTCAGCTGACGTGCCCCGAAGCGGGACGCCCACGACGAGCGTCGGTGTGCCGTTGAGCCGCACCCGTTGTACGCCGGGTAGCCCGCGTGCTACGACGGTGCGTAGCGAGCGGGGGACCGCGGCAGTGATCCCGGTGTCGGCCGTCCGAGCGAACCAGCGGTCGTTCTTGAAGATCAACGGCCGTCGTCCCTGGCCGGTGTCGAGGGTCCGGAGTACGTCCACGATGTCGGCCGTGTCGGTCGCCAGGCCCTGCCGGACCACGGCGGCGTCGAAGTACGCCGCACGCGTCGCCGTACGTTCGCGCTCAGCGAGCAACGACTGACGCGTCAGCTCGTACGTCGCCGTCGCGAGAGAGGCCGAGACGACCAGCGCGCCGGCGGCGAAGACCACTCCGGCGCGTGCCCGCAGTCCGAGCCGCATCACGCCATCTTGTAGCCGAGGCCGCGAATGGTCAGCAGGTGGACCGGGGCGGCTGGATCGACCTCGATCTTGCGACGGAGCCTGCCCATGTGGACGTCGACGAGCCGCTCGTCGCCATAGTCGTAGTTCCAGACCTGCTCCAGCAGCTGCGACCGCGACAGGACCCGGCCGGCCTGGTCTGCGAGCGCACACAGCAGCCTGAACTCGGTGCGGGTCAAGGCCACCGGCTCACCGGACACCCGCACCTCGCCGGCGTCCTGCCTTATCTCGAGAGATCCGAACGTCTGCACCGTCAGCGCGGCCCCTGAGGGGTGGGACCGGCGTCGCAGAGCGCGCAGCCGAGCCGAGAGCTCTTTGACCTGCACCGGCTTGACCAGGTAGTCGTCGGCGCCCGCTTCAAGAGCCGCGACGATGTCGTGCGTGTCCTCGCGAGCGCTGACGACGACGATCGCCGCGTCCCCCAGCCGCCGGAGCCCGCGGATGCAGTCGAAGCCGTCCATCCCGGGAAGCATCAGGTCGACCAGCACAGTGTCCGACGGCTGGTCCTGCTGGCGTTGCAGGCCCTGCTCTGCGGAAGGGACGCTGCGAACCTGGTAGCCCTCGTCCTCGAGCGCGAGCTGCAGCGACAGCCTGATTCGGTCGTCGTCCTCCACGATCAGCACGCTGGGCACGTCCTCATCATGACCCCAGCCGGACGCTGACCCGGCTGCCGACTGCGCGTCTGTCACGAAATCGACATCTTCCCGCGGGCTAGCTGCCATGCCTGGGACGCAGGCTTGGAACCTCACCTAGGGAGGGCGCAGATGATCGAGCCGTATGAGCCGAAGTCTTGCGACAGCGCCGATGAGCTCTGCTGCTGTCAGGCGATCGAGATCCATGTCCAGGGGGAGCTGGACCTGAGCACTGTGCCCCGCATGCGTGAGCGGCTGCACGAGGCGCTCAGTCTCCAGCCGGAGCGGCTGGTCGTCGACCTGTCGGAATGTACGTTCTTCGATGCCATGGGTATCAACATGCTGCTCGAGCTGCACCGCCGGGCCTGGCGGCAGAATGCCGCCTTCACCCTGCGCGGCTGCTCCGACCGCCACTACCGACTACTCGCCTTGATGGGTTTGCGCAACGTCTTCGACATCGAGAGTCGGCGGGCGAGAAGCGGCTTCAGCGTCTCGTGAGAGCCGCTGCATGACGGACGCTGCGCCGCCTCTGCCGCTGCCCGTCGTTGAGTTCGTCCGTGGCCACATCTCCTCGTTGCTCCAGCTGGAAGCACTGTTGCTGGTCTTCGAGACTGGAGGGAGGCCGAGGTCGGTCGCCCAGCTGGCTGCGGAGATGTACGTGCCGTCCGGTGCAGTTGCCGACTGGCTTGACGACTTCTGTGCGCACGGCTTCTGCGAGCGGGTCGACGAGGGCTACCGCATGGCCGACGACCAGCACGCCTTCGAGCTCCTGTCCGCTGTCGCCGACTGTTACATGCGTCGGCGCATCTCGCTCGGCCGGCTGATCTTCAGCCCGCGGTACGAGGACCCCCGCGGTTCGTTCTCCGACGCGTTCCGGATCAGGAGAGAGCGCTGATGGCCGGTCTCGTGTACTTCCTGTGCGCCGTGACCAGCGTTGCCTGCGCGGCGCTGCTGCTGCGACAATGGCGGCGCACTCGCATGCCGCTGCTCATGTGGAGCGCGCTCGGCTTCGCCGGCCTGGCTGTCAACAACGTCTTGCTGTTCGTGGACCGCGTGGTTGTGCCCGATCGCGATCTGCTCATCCTCCGGGACGCCTCTGGTCTCGCGGCCCTCACGGTTCTGCTATTCGGCCTGATCTGGGAGTCTCGATGAGCGACTTCCTGCAGGGCGCCACCATGCTCGCCGCGTTCGCGATCGCCGTGCTCTTCCTCCGCTTCTGGCGCGACACCGGCGATCGTCTCTTCGCCGTCTTCGCGGCGGCCTTCACCTTTTTTGGGAGCAGCCGCATCGCGCTTCACGTTCTCGACGCCGACTCTGAGGCCCGGACGTGGGTCTACGCACTTCGTGCTGCAACCTTCTTGGCGATCATCGCCGCAGTGATCGACAAGAACCTCAGAGGCGAGACGGAACTGCCTACAGGGGACGAGGAACCTGGTCGCAGGGCGTCAGCGGACTAGACCTGGCCGAGTAAGGGGCCAGCGCACCACCAGGTCTGGGTTCACCCGAGCTCGAGGTCGAAGGTCGTCAGCGCCGCTCGATGCTCGGGCACCGCTGCGGCTGTGACGTCCGACAGCAACGTCAGCAACCGATCCCGCACCTGGATGGCGTCGCGGCCGTACTGCGCGATCTCCCGGAGGCCGAGAGCGAGGAAGTCTGCCATGGTGTGTGCTGGGACGATCAGCCGGACGGTTCCCGCCTCGTCGGTGTGGAGGCCGTCAGGCAGTGACCTGGTCGCAAGCCGGCGCAGGATGTCGTGCAGCTGGTCAAGCGCCTGCACCGCCGTCGTGGGGTCGTTGATGCCGGGTGAGAGCGCGCGTTCTCCGATGTCCACCAGCTGACGGATGCCGAAGTCGACGTCCTGCTTCATGGTGCGGTCCACCCCGAGGTGGATGGCTCGGCAGACAGCCGCGACATCCAGCTTTGCCGGGTCACCGACAACGGCGAACAAAGGGGCGCCTTCGGGCACGAAGGCGCCGATCGCGACCTCGGTGACCAGCACGACGTCGGCAGACTCGGCCAGGCGAACCAGCTTCGTGTCGTTGCGCGACACGATGACGCCGGAACTGGCGGCTGGAACGAGCAAGGCCGGGGCCGGTAGCGCCGGTCGTGCGCCCGGAACGCGGCCGCGTCCCGGCGGAATCTGCTTCTCGAGCGTACGGATGGCCTCGCGTCCGACGGCCTCGACAATGGAGGAGACCTGAATCGCCGTCGCGATGTGATGGATGTAGGCGACGAACACCCCGACGCTGAGCAGCAGAAGCGCCATACCGACCGTGGTTGCGACGGCGGGGACGAAGCGGGCCTCGCTGCTGTTGACGGTCCGAAGCACCATGACGGCGTACACGAACGTCGCTACGAACACGCCGAGGGACAGCTGTGTCTGCCGGTCGCGCAGGAAGGTCCGCAGCACGCGGGGAGAGAACTGCGAGCTGGTCAGCTGGAGCACGACGATCGTGATCGAGAAGACCAGCCCGGTGAAGGTGATCATGGACGTGGTGATCGCGGACAGGACCTCGCGGGCTCCGTCGGGTCCGGCCCCGAACGCGTACCGAAGGTCGCGTTGATGGGCTCGATCGAGCCGCACGAGCCCCAGCGCCAGGCCGAGGGCCACGAGAACGGCGATGGCAGGAATCGCCCAGAAACCGGTCCGGATCGACTCGTTCAGACGGGCTAGTCTGTTCACGTAGCGCCTCCAAGGTGATCGCCCCGACCCGTCGCGTCCCCGTTCTCGGGTCGTCGCATCTCTGCGGGAGTAGAGCACGCAGCGGTGACGCCCTCGAACTGGCAACCGCGCGCCGGAGGCGTACGCGAGTCGATCGCTTTTCACTGAGTGCGGCGGCCCGAATCGGGTAGAGGTCGTACATGACCCCGACCGAAACGCGAACGGGGCACGAGGCGGCTGCGCCCGTTCCCTCACGATCGAAGGCTCGTCCCAGGACCCCGACCAGGGTCAGCGGCGTATGGATCGCCACGGTCGGCTTTGCCGTGCTGTTGCTGCTGCTTGCCATCTTCCTGTTGCAGAACGGCCAGCGGGTTCAGGTCAGCTACCTGGGCATCCACGCACGACTTCCCCTAGCGGTTGCCATGCTGCTCTCGGCCGTCGGGTGCGCACTGCTCGTCGCGACCGCGGGTGTGGCACGAGTGCTGCAGCTGCGTCACGCCACCCGCGCCAACGGCGCGCACCGAGCCTGACGGCGCGGTCCGCGCCGGGCCGTCGCGGTCGGCGCCGTCTGGTGTCCTGGCTGCTGCGGCTGAGCGCCGCCGCGTGCCTCACGATCTTGGTTGTCTCTGTGACCTGTCAGGCCACGCTTCTGGACTCCGGCTTCACGGCTCGCTCCGTCGAGGCCGCCGACGGCTACGAACGCCTCTACAGCGAGATCTTGCCTTCCCGCGCTGTCCAGAAGGCCTTGCGCGAACAACTGTCCGGCCTCCCGGTGGACGCCACCTACGTGACCTCGAACGTGCGGCTGCTGCTGCCGCCTGATGTCCTGGCGGCGGTACTGACCAGGCTGGAGAGCCAGTACGTCCAGGTCGTGACCGGTCGCCGGGGGGCAGTGTCGGTTCCGGAAGTGCTCCAGCCCGTTGTCGACCGCGCTGTGACCGTTCTTCAGGATCTGGTCCCCGGGCTGGTGGCGTCAGCACCGCGACTGACGCCGCAGGCGGTGGCCGAGTTCGATCGGCAGTTCGCGATCTGGCTCGCCGATCTGCAGGTAGGGCGGCTACCGGTGGCCCTGCCCTCGGTGACGCTGACCTCGGGGGCCGTTACGCAGATGGCCTCCGTTCTCACATCGGGGCTGAGTCGCCCTGAGGCAGCTTCCCTCACCGAGCCGTTGTTCAGCCTGCTCAGGCGGGGCGACCTGACCGGCGCCTTGGCCATGGTGCTGCCGCACTACCTCGACGGGCGTTTCCGCGCCGCGCTCAGGGCACAGCTCGATGCTGTTTCATCGGCGCTCTATGCCTCGGTGCCTCGACCAGCCAATGAGGACCTGAGCCGACGACTCCTCCTCCCTCTCGGGTCCTGGTGGATCGACCTTCTGATGGCCGTCCTCACCTTGCTGCTCCTGCTCCTGAGCCTGCGGCGGGCGACGGTGCGCTGGCGCGAGATGCTCACGGTCGTCGTCGTCGCGGTCGCGGTCGGGGCGATCGCCGGAGTGTTCCTCACCAGCGTGCTCCCTGACCCGCTACGAGACGCCTCCCAGCTGGTAGCGGCGTCCCCTGCGCAGCGAAGCCTGCTGGCGGACGTCGACGGCCAGCTCCGCTCCGGCATCTCCCACACGTACCTGAGCCTGCTCGCGTTGTCGGCCGTGGCCGGGATGGCAGGCGCGCTGCTGCTTCGCGCGTTCGCCGGCCGTGGGCGTCCGGCTGCCCGCCGGTCGCTGCTGACCGGCACTGCCACCGCACTGATCGCTACCAGCGCAGCAGCTGTGCTCGTCGCGACGGGGACACCGGTGGCGACCTGCAACGGCCTGCAGCGACTGTGTCAACGCGGCTATGACGAGGTGAGCTACCTCGCCACGCACAACGCCATGGCCAGCAGCAGTCGCGGGTTCGTCAACGCAGACCAGGATCCGGATCTGGAAGGTCAGCTCGACAACGGCGTCCGAGCGCTCATGCTCGACTTCCGCTACTGGACCACCCCTGCCGAGCTGCGGGACTTCGTGCTCTCTTTGGATCCGCAGACCCATACCGCGTGGGAGCGCATCCTCACGCCCCTCGCGAGCCGACCCGGCGTCTGGCTGTGCCACAACGTCTGCCAGCTTGGCGCCGACAATGCGATAGACCAGCTGCGTCGGGTAGGCATGTGGCTGCGGCAGCACCCGGACGCCGTGGTCACGCTCATCATCGAAGATCACGTCTCCGCGGCCGACGTGCGCAGCACCATCGAGAAGGCCGGCCTGCGCAGGCTGACCGCCACCCCGCCGACGCGCGGAGCACCCTGGCCGACGTTGGGACGCATGGTGGCGCAAGACCGCCGGCTCGTGGTGATGACCGAACGAGCTCGGCCCGACAGCGGCTGGCTGCGCAACTTCTACACGTACGCCGCGGAGACGCCGTACGAAACTAAGAGCGCGCAGGCGCTCACGTGCGCCGCAGGCCGAGGACACGCGGACGCAGGGCTGTTCCTGCTCAACAACTGGGTCTCCACACCGGCGCCCGGACGGGCAGCTGCAAGCTACGTCAATGCCGCTGGATTCCTACAGCGCAGGATCGCCCGATGCATGGCCGAACGCGGCATCAAACCCACCTTCGTTGCCGTCGACTTCGCGCAGACCGGGCAGGCACTCGCCGTCGTCGAGGGTTTGAACTCCTGACGGAGCCCTTGGCGGGCCTGGCAGGGCGGATCATGTCGGCCGACTTCATCTGCACGTCGAGACACCTAGGAGCCGCTGGCTGGCACGAGCGCCGACACCCCACGCGGTAGCTGCTCGTCCACAGCCCGATGACGGGACATGCCCGGCTGGCCTACGTTTCCACCGTGAGCGCGGTCGACACGGTCGAGGCGGAGGTCCGCGAACTGGTCCGCCGCCGTGGGCTGGACCCGATCGAGGACCGCGCCGCGGTACGCCGCCTCGTCGACGATGTCATCGCCGAGTACGACGAACGTGCCCTCACCTCCAGCCTCGCGCCGCTGCCCGACTCGCGCACAGCTGCCCGCGCCGTCTACGACGCGGTCGCCGGCTTCGGGCCCTTGCAGCGCCACCTCGACGACCCGACGGTCGAGGAGATCTGGATCAATGAGCCGGGGCGTGTCTTTATCGCCCGCCGTGGGTCATCCGAGCTGACGACGACGATCCTCAACGACGGGCAGGTCCGCGACCTCGTCGAGAAGATGCTCAAGACGACCGGCCGCCGAGTTGATCTTTCAACTCCATTTGTCGACGCGATACTCCCAAACCATCCTGATAGCTCTCGTCACGCTGTGTAGCAGCTCAAGGTGAGGACCTGAGGACTTGGTGCACGCAGCGCTGTTCCGAGACCGGGGCGAGGCAGCTCGCCCCGCCCTTTGCCGCTGCACGGTCGTAGGTCAGCTCAGGGTCCCGGTCATGAAGACGGGGCGGTACTTCGCGACATTGGACGAGGTGTCGGGGCCACCGTCGCGGAGGTAGGCGAAGACCAGCTTCTTCGCCATGGAGTACTGCGGCAGCTCGATGGGGTGCGCGTCCGACGGGACGTTGAAGTCGCGGGTGACCTGCGCCGGGTCGGGCGTGTAGGTGTAGACGTGGGCTCGCTTGTAGAAGCCGGTCGGCGTCGGCGCCGTCCATGCGGTCAGGTCACTCGTGGTGTAGCCCTGCGTCAGCGCGCGGTATCCCTGCGCGGACTTGACCACCGAGAAGTGGGGCTGCCCGAGGTTGAGCCCACCGAAGATGCGGGCGGACATGACGGGCACGGCGGACCACGCAGCTCCGTCCCAGTACTCCACCGCTCCGTCGAGGAAGTGGCCAGCGGGCACCCGCGCCAGGTGGGCGAAGCACGCGAACCCGACGTAGGTGTTCTCGTACCCGTAGACGTAGGTGTAGTCCTTGTCGGCCAGCACCGCGCTCCCGTAGTACGTCGGGTAGAACTGTGCGTCCGGCTGCACCGTGTTGGCGATGAGAAAGCGGTTGGTCGTGATGGCCCCCACGGCGAAGGTCGTGGTGCTCACGGGCGCGACGTCGACCCGGATCGGGATGCTGGCAGCGTCCGCCTCGACGAGCCACAGGGTCTGGTAGATCGTGCTGCCCTCGACCACCGCGCCGGCGGGAACGTAGAACGTGTTCGGCAGCGGGGAGGGGAACAAGTCGGTGCCGCCGGGACCGGTGATCGTCCTGCTCAGGGCGCCGGACTTCTCCTGCACGACATAGGAGCTGTGGATGCGCGGGGTCGTCGCGTCCCGCGAGCCGTTCGGCTTCACCTTGCCGAGGTAGGTGTTGTCGAAGACGTAGACGGTGCGGCCGTCGGGCAGTCGCACGCTGCTCGCCATCGCGCCACCCGTCCAGGCATTTCCCTTGGACGCGTTGCCGTAGGAGTCGAACAGCTTCTGCAGCTTCGGGTTGGCAGCGACATCGACCGCGGCAGACGCGACCGGGGGGTGGACAGCAGCGGACGCACCGAGGGCAGCGGCTGCCAGCGCGACAGCGAACCGGAGCTTCATCTGGGTTCCTCTGGGAGTACTGGCGGGTGAGATGGCGGGTGAGATGACAGTGCCTCGACGGGTACAACGACAGGCGGTGGCGCAGGACACGGGGCGCTAGGTGCAGGCGCCCTTGTACGGCGAGTCCTCCTTGGGCCACTCGCCCAACGAGTAGCGCAGTCCGCGCCGCACGTAGCAGATCCGACCGGGGGTGGCCGGGTCGGCGACACCAGGCTGCGCGAGGTCGTACCAGTACATCGCGCCCTGCTGGCGCATGGCGTGCGACCCGCCCTCGAAGCCGACCCGCGACTGGAAGTACGGCGCCCTGCCGGCTCCCGGGTTGGGGAACACCGTGCGGTGCAGTGCGTCGCTGAAGGTCTGGGGGGGTGAGGTTGGGGCCGGCCATCTGGATGCCGGAGGCCAGCAGCAGCAGGTCTTGGTAGACCGCGATCTGACCGATCTTGGTGGGCGGCGGGACCGTCGGGTCGCCCTCGCGCATGGCGACGTACCAGAAGCTGTCCTGGATGGGCAGCAGCTTGTCGCTGATGCCGTCGCTCGGCGAACTCTGCGAGGCGCAGCGCGGCGGTCAGCTGCGGGTCCAGGCGACCTTGGACGCTCCGGTCTGTAGCCGGAGGCCAACTCGACCGGAAGCGCCGACGCGAAGGCTCATGTCGCCGATGCGGACGACCGTTCCCGGCTGGAGGTGCGAAAGGGTGAGCAGTACCGGGCCGTCGCTCTCTACCCTCGCCTGTCCGGTCGGTAGCGCGGCAGCCGAGACATCCAGCGTCAGCGCTTTGACGTTGGTCAGAGTCAGGGTCGCTGTCTTGCGCATCGGCAAGCGGTCGCCCGCGTTCCATCTGTTCGTCAGGACGTGCATCGGCGGCCCGTCCTCGGCCGCCACGACGGACGTGTCGAGCTGCGACGTGACCTGATCAGCGGCCAGGGCGGCGCTCGTGGCCACGACGCGTGACGTCGTACTCGGAGCTGCGTGGTCGCGCTGAGCGAGGCCCGACAGCCAGTAGACCGACGTCGGGACCAGGCCGAGCTTCGGGTCGAGCACGTTGGCGCACCAGGTGTAGTCGACGGTCGCCGGCCTCACCGTTCTGCGGGGCGTGCCGAGCGCGGCGACCTGAGCGGTGAAGCCGTCGGCTGCGTCGGTGGTGATGTGCTCGGGCGTCGTCGTCGAGAACAGCGAGAACCGGTTGCCCGCGGCGCTCAACCGACGGGCGAGCTCGGCATTGTTCGGGTACGGCGACAGCTCGTCGGTGTAGGAGTCGGAGACGACCGCGGGCATCCAGTGCGTGTTCGCCGACCGGTCCGCTGCGCTCAGGATCGAGAAGTTGGCGGCTGCCCCGGCGGTGCTGCAGGCATCGTCGAAGCCCCCGTCGAGCGGCATCGTCGCCGCGAAGACCTCCGGGTAGTTCGCCGGCATCACGAAACTCGCCAGGCCACCCATCGAGTAGCCGGTGACGACGGTCCTGTCCGGATCGAGCACGTAGGCGAGGGCCGCCTGTCGCCAGACCTGCCATGTGTCGTGCTCCGCGATGCCGACGTATAGCCCGCCGGATCCGAACGCCTCCGGCGTGAGGCAGATGGAGCTTCGCTCCTCGCAGAGCTCCCGCGTCAGCCGCGGGTTCACCGCCGCGTACTGGTTGTAGTTCGAGGAGGCGGAGTGCAGGAACAGCGTCAAGGGCGTGGCCTGTCCCGGCTCGTAACCGCGCGGGACGTACACCGCATACGGCTGCACCCTCCCGACGAACGACGTCGAGCCGTTGGCGGCGTCGACGCCCTGCCCGAGGTTGAGGTCAGTGGCGTACCAGCGGTTGCTCCACCCGCGGACAAGCGGCGACGCGGTCGTGCGCCGCTCCTCCAGGCGCTTCCAGTCGACGGCGGCGGAGAACGCCGAGACGTCCCCGCGCGACAACACGTCTGCCTGCGCGGCTTCGCCCCAGAAGTTCGACGCCAGCAGGTTGTGCGCGGCCGCCGTGCCCTTCGGGCCCACGACGGGTGTCTGTGCCACCTGGCCGAGAGCGTTGACCACAGGTGCCGTCGAGGCGGCGGCGTACAGCGCAGGCTCCTGGGCCACGCTGCGGAAGCCCATGTTGTAGACGCGCGGCGCGGAGCCGGCAGCGGCGCCGCCGCCGTTGAGGATCGGGACGGCGAACGCCCGGCCGGACGCATCGGCGAGGCCGGCAGCCAGCCGAACGCGCCAAGTGCCGCTGACCGGGAGCGCGCTGCGAGGGACGTGCACGAGGAAGGAACGGGCGGCCATGTCCACCGCGGTGCGGAAGGTGGCGAGCGTCTTGCCGTTGACAGTGTCGACGAGCTGGGCCCCGCGGGAGGTCACGACAAGGGCCCGCTCAATGCCGGCGGAGGAGATGTTGGCCTGCGCGGGCCAGCGGGACCCGCCGGTCTTGGCATTGCCGTCGGTATCGAACGTCCACGCGGCGACCGGGACCTTGGCGTCGACGAGGGTGTTCCAGTCGACGCGCCACACGCTCGCGTTGTCGGCCATGCCGACGGCCGCGCGGAAGATGTCCGCCCCGTTGTCCTTCGCGGCCCCCGCCGGGTACACGTAGCTGCCCCTGGCTGGCGCCAGCAATGCGTGGTGCCGCCCCACCATCGCGCGGTTGGTCGACGCGAACCTTCCGAACCATCCGGGTAGCGGCGGCGGGCCATGTTCGACGTCTGCGTATAGGTGTCGAGGACGCTGGGCACGAGAACTCGCGCCGGTTGACGGGTTACCGCAACAGGTCGGCGACGTGGCCGAGAAGCAGTTCCGGTCGGAGCCGGGTCAGCCGCCACACTTCGTCCTCGTCGATGTCAGGCAGCCTGCGGTGGGCGAGCCGGTTGCGCAGCTGGTAGAGCCCCGCCCAAGGCCTGTCAGTGTCGAGGCTCTGTCCGGCCAGCTGGGCGTAGGCGTGGGCCTCGTTGCCAGCGGCGATCCACATGCGGTGCGGCAGCCAGCGGTGTGCTGGTCCGCGTCGAAGCGGGCGCGATCACCATTGTCGCGGATGCGGATGAGCTCCTCGAGCAGTGCGGTGAGCTCGAGCAGCACGTGCAGATCGGGCCGCATGTCGCCATCGCTCACAACGGTCGGGCGGCAACCAGATCCGGGCTGACGTTCGGCTTGGACAACACCGCGGTCGAGAACAGGCCGATCTCGGCGCCCAGCAGGGCGCGCGCGACGAGCTCGAACCCGGCCACGTCTAGGGCGTCGTGGTTGTCGTCGACATGACCGACCAGCCGCCCGGGAGAGGCGAAGCGCAGGCTGCTGACGCCGTACCGGCTCGCGAGCTGTGCAAGCGCGTCGGCATGCGCGCGGACGAGCGCCTCGTCGGCGGGCGGCAGCGATGGCTCTGCGGCGGTACTCGTCACTGGACAATCGTGACCTGGCGCGGCTCCGAAGCGGCTGTCCACAGCCCCCGGCAGAACGAAGTCCGCGTGGAATACGGTGCGCAGGTGAGCGCGGTCGACACGGTCGAGGCGGAGGTCCGCGAGCTCGTCCGACGTCGCGGGCTCGACCCCATCGAGGACCGCGCCGCGGTGCGCCGGCTCGTCGACGAGGTCATCGCCGACTATGACGAGCGCGCGCTCACCTCCACTCTTGCGCCGCTGCCGGATTCGCGTACCGCAGCGCGGGCCGTGTACGACGCGGTTGCCGGCTTTGGCCCGCTTCAACGCCACCTGGACGACCCCACGGTCGAGGAGATCTGGATCAACGAGCCCGGGCGAGTGTTCATCGCACGACGCGGCTCGTCCGAGCTGACGACGACGATCCTCAACGACGGTCAGGTGCGCGACCTCGTCGAGAAGATGCTGAAGACGACCGGGCGTCGCGTTGATCTCTCCACGCCGTTCGTCGACGCGAACCTTCCAAACCATGCTGGTAGGTGAAGGTGATGGGGGGTAGGGCGAAGGTCTGCTGTTCAGCGCTCGGCGCGGAGCAGGTCGAGGTCTTCCTGGTAGCCAAAGGGCAGGTAGAGCCCGCGCCGCTCGGCCACGATCTCGTCAAGGAGTTGCGCGCGCTCGGCGCCGTCGACGCGCAGAGCCTGCTCGACGGCCAGGCAAAGCCACATGTCGAGGCATAGGAAGCGGTGCGGGCGGCGCTCCTCGATCAGGTCGGCGAGACGGGCGGGGTCGGTTAGCCTGCCGGTCAGGCGCTCGGTGCGCTCCTGAAGCACGTGCACCGTCGCGCGTTCGAGTAACGCGATCGGCAGGTGCGCCGCGACCAGGTCTGCGGCAGCATCGAGGTCGCCCTGCTGCAGCAGCGCCCATGCCGTCACCGCGAGGTGGCGCCGAGCCATGGAAGGAACGTTCCTGCGTGCCACCTCGGCGTGCCACGGCTCGACGGCGGCCAGTGCGTCGTCGGTGCGGCCGAGGGCGAGCAAAGCCATCGCCGCCATGCACGCGCCGAAGTGCACCCAGTGCGGTTCCTGCCTCGTCACGCCCTGCAGGACCAGCGGCCAGGTGACATCTACGGCGTTCGCGTGCAGACCCGTCCGGTGCAGCAGCAGGCCGTAATTCGCCACGTCCAGAGTTCCTGCGGCCGGTGACCGCCAGCACCGCTCGGCGGCGTCGCGCGCGCGGGGAGGGTCAACGTACTGCAGAACGAGGAGTGGGAGGTGGTCAGCGTTGTAGGGAACCAAGTCTGCCGGCCAGGGGGAGTCCGAGGGCAGCGGCGCGGTAGCGAGGGCCTGCGCGCGAGCCGCGATGTCCGTGCGCTCGCCGACAGTGCGCATGCGTTTGTACGTGCTCAAAAGGTGCCAGAGCGTCGTGTCAGGGCGATCGAGGTCGGCGGCCGCCTGCTCGAGCCGCTCGGATCGTCCGGCGAGCACCGGGAAGTGGTGCTCGGTCTCGGCGAGGACCACCAACGCAAGGGCGCGAAACGACGTCAGGCTCTCCGCAGGCCCCGCCTCATAGATCTCCCACGCGACCGCTGCTGCGCGGTGCATCTCGCCGGCGCGCTCCAGCACGTCCGCGTACGACAGCGGGAACGAGCTGACCGCCCGCGGATCTCCGCAGTCGCGCGTCCACGACCAGGCCAGGTCGAGGTCGTCGAGATCTGCGAGCACCTGATCGTGGAGCTCAGCCTGCTGTCGCATCGTCGCTGGTGTGGGCCAGGACAGAAGTTGCCGGAACCACCCGCAGTGCCGCTCGCGCATGACCTCGGTCCGACCGGTGGCGGCGAGCTGCTCCGCGGCGAAGGCGCGGATCGACACGAGCAGGCCGTAGCGGTCGTGGCCGCTGTCGTCGGACACCACGCGGACCAGGCTCTTGTCGACCAGCGACCCGAGAGCGGTGAACACGTCGAGTCCGTCGCCGCACACCCGCTCGAGATGCTCGAACGACGTCGCTCCGGGAAACATGCTCATCCGGTCGAGTAGCAGACGCTCGTCAGGTTCGAGCAGGTCGTAGGACCAGGCGATCGTCGCCCGCAGCGTCTGCTGCCGCCCTGGCAGGTCACGGCGGCCTCCGGTAAGCACCGTCAGGGCGCTGTCCAGCCGAGGCAGCAGCGCCTGCGGGCTCATCATCCGCACCCGCGCCGCGGCCAGCTCGATCGCCAGGGGATGCCCGTCGAGCCGATGGCAGATCGCCGCGACCGCAGGGGCGTTGTCGTTCGTGACGGCGAAGTCCACCTTCACCGCCACCGCCCGGTCCACGAACAGCCGCACCGCCGCATAGGTCCCCAGGCTTTGCGCGTCCTGCGGGCCGTCCGCGGGCGGCAGCGTCAGCGGTGCCAGCGGCAGCTCCTGCTCACCGCCGATGTGCAGCGGCTCCCGGCTCGTCGCCAGCACGCTCACCCCGGGCACCCGCTCCAGCACCCTCGCCACGAACTCCGCGCAGCCCAGCACCTGCTCGAGGTTGTCCAACACCAGCAGCAGACGCTGACCACTCATCGCCGAGATGACCGAGTCGGCGTCGGACCCGCCCAGCCCGGTCGCCCGGCCGATCACGGCCGGCACCGCGGCCGGGTCCGTGGTGCTTGCCAGGTCGACGAACCACACGCCGTCGCCGTCGCCGTCAGCCAACTCCGCCGCGGCTTGCAGGGCCAGTCGGGTCTTGCCCATCCCGCCGAACCCAGTCAGCGTGACCAACCGGTGCGACGACAGCGCGGCCAGCACCCGGGCCAGGCCCTCCTCCCGGCCGATCAGCGGTGACGGCTGCACGGGGAGGTTGTGCAGCACCCGGTCCAGCGACAACAACGGCGGGAAGTCCCGCTGCACCCCGTCGACGTCGAGCTGCCACACGTGCTCCGGCCGGACCAGGTCCTTCATCCGGTGCTGACCCAGGTCCGTCACCGACGTACCCGCCGGCAGCTTGTCCCGGACCAGCTCGTACACCGGCGCGCTCAGCAGCGTCTGCCCCCCCGATCCGAGCCCCCGCAGCCGCGCGCAGCGGTTCACCGGATCACCGAATAGGTTCCCGTCGCGCTGCTGGACCTCTCCCACGTGGACGCCGATCCGCACCCGCAGCGGCACGCTCGTCGGCCACGCCTCGGCCGCGAGATCCCTCTGCACGTGCGCCACCGCCGCCACCGCCGCGGTCGCTGAGGCGAACGCAGCGAACACCGCGTCGCCCTCACCCTGGTCCACCGGACGCCACCCGCCGTGATCGGCGACCGCACCATGAACGATCTCGTGGTGACGAGCCATCGCCCCACCCATCTCGGCCGGCTCGTCTTGCCACAGCCGGGTGGAGCCCTGCACGTCGGTCAGGACCAGGACCAGCGTCTCCACGCCCGGGATCCTGCCAGAGCAAGGCCGCCGCTCCCGGCTTCCACACGTCAGCAACAGGCACTAGCGGCGCGCCCCCGAGATGGCTAGCGTCCAGCGGGTTCGGGAAGGGGGCCGGTGTCCGGCGTCGAGAGCGTTGAGGCGGAGGTCCGCGAGCTCGTCCGCCGCCGCGGTCTGGACCCGATCGAGGATCGTGCCGCCGTACGCCGGCTCGTCGACGAGGTCATCGCCGAGTACGACGAACGAACCCTCATCTCCAGCCTCGCCCCGCTCGCCGACCGGCACACCGCCGCCCGTGCGGTCTACGACGCGGTCGCCGGCTTCGGTCCACTGCAGCGCCACCTCGATGACCCGACAGTGGAGGAGATCTGGATCAACGAGCCGGGCCGGGTGTTCATCGCGAGACGCGGTTCATCCGAGCTGACGACAACGATCCTCAACGACGGGCAGGTCCGGGACCTCGTCGAGAAGATGCTCAAGACGACCGGCCGCCGAGTTGATCTTTCAACTCCATTTGTCGACGCGATGCTTCCCGACGGCTCGCGCCTGCACGTCGTCATTCCGGACATCACGCGGCGCCACTGGTCCGTCAACATCCGCAAGTTCGTGCTGTCGGCCAACAGCCTCGACGAGCTCGTCCAGCTCGGCACCCTTACGACGCAGGCTGCCCGCTTCCTCGAAGCATCGATCGCCGCAGGGTTGAACGTCATCGTCGCCGGGGGCACACAGGCCGGCAAGACGACGCTGTTGAACTGCCTGGCGGCTTCGATCCCCGGGCGGGAGCGCGTCATCACCTGCGAGGAGGTCTTCGAGCTCCGCGTCCCGCTCCCCGACGTCGTCGCGATGCAGACGCGTCAGCCCAACCTCGAGGGCACCGGTGAGATCCGGCTGCGCCGACTCGTGAAAGAGGCGCTCCGGATGCGACCTGACCGGATCATCGTCGGCGAGGTCCGGCAGGAGGAGTGCCTCGACCTGCTGATCGCTCTCAACTCAGGTCTGCCTGGCATGTGCTCCATCCACGCCAACTCCGCCCGCGAGGCGATCGTCAAGATGTGCACGCTGCCGCTGCTCGCGGGCGAGAACGTCGGGCACGCGTTCGTCGTGCCGACGGTGGCGAGCTGCGTGGATCTCGTCGTGCACATCGCGAAGGACGGCCAGGGTCAGCGCCGAGTCCGCGAGGTCGTCGCCGTGCCTGGTCGGGTCGAGGGTGACGTCGTTGAGACGGCGGACATCTTCACCAGCCGCGGCGGTCGGCTGGTCCGAGCCGACGGGTATCCGCCGCACGCGGAGCGGTACGAGTGGGTCGGCGCCGACCTGCCTCGGTTGCTCGCGCAGGAACTGGTCTGATGGGCGCGCTGCTCGGGCTGCTTTTCGGACTCGGATGCCTGCTCGTCTGGCGCTCGGGCACCCGGGCACCCGTGAGCGCTCCGACCTCCGACGGCTGGCAGGAGCGCACGCGTGAGCTGCTCGCGCAAGCCGGCATCGAAGGCGTCAGTCCCGGCCAGCTGGTGGCAGCGAGCCTGAGCCTCGGCGCGGCCGTGGCAGTCCTGGTGCTGGGGACATCGCGGGTGCCGGTGATCGCGCTGGCGTTCGGGGTGTTCGCCGCGCTCATCCCGTTCGCCCTCGTCCGCCGCCGCCGGGTGCAGCGATCGGTCGAGCTGCGCGAGCTGTGGCCAGAGGCTGTCGACAACCTCGCCAGCGGGGCACGGGCCGGCTTGTCTCTTCCGGAGGCGTTGACCGCGCTGGGAGCGCGCGGGCCGGAGCAGCTCCGCTCACCGTTCCGCCGGTTCGGGGAGGACTACCGCGCAAGCGGTCGCTTCAACGAGTCGCTCGACCGGCTCAAGGCCGCCCTGTCCGACCCGGTGGGGGACCGGGTCATCGAGGCCCTGCGGATGGCGCGAGAGGTCGGCGGCACCGATCTTGGCCGGCTGCTGCGCACCCTGTCGCAGTTCCTGCGCGAGGACGCGCGCACCCGGGCCGAGCTCGAGACCCGTCAGGGCTGGACGGTCAACGCCGCGCGCCTCGCGCTGGCGGCGCCCTGGCTGATCCTGCTCATGCTCTCGACGAAGCCGCAGGCGGTGGCGGCCTACAACCAACCCGCCGGTGCGGTGGTGCTTCTCGGTGGCGGCGCGGTGTCCTTCGTCGCCTACCGGATCATGATCCGGATCGCCCGGCTGCCCACCGAGCGCCGGGTCCTCAAATGACGCCGACCCTGCTCGGGGTCGCCCTCGGTGTCGTGGCCGGTGGCGGGCTCTGGCTCGTGGTCACGGGTACGCCGATGGCTCGTCGGCCGACACTGGATGCCCGGCTCGCGCCCTACCTTCGCGACGCGCCACGGCCCTCGCGGCTCCTGGCGCGCGTCGACACGCTGACGCCGTTCCCGACCCTCGAGCGGCTGCTGCGCCCGGTCCTCGGCGACCTCACGAAGGTCGTCGACCGCTGGGTCGGTGGTGTCGGCGGCGTACGCCGCAGGCTCGACCAGCTCGGCACCGAGCTGACCCTCGAGCAGTTCCGCGCGGAGCAGATCATCTGGGGCGCCTTCGGGCTGGCCGCCGGACTCGGGCTGATCGTCCTGAGCGTCATCAGCGGTGGGGGGAGCAACCCGCTGCTGCTGCTCCTGTCCGCCGTCATCTTCACCGTCGGCGGCGTCCTCGCCCGCGACCGGTTCCTGACCCGTCAGGTCGCCCAGCGCGAGGAGCGGATGCTCGCGGAGTTCCCGACGATCGCGGAGCTGCTGGCGCTCGCCGTCACCGCCGGTGAAGGCCCGGTCGGCGCCCTCGAGCGGGTGACCCGGATCTCCAGCGGAGAGCTGACCCGTGAGCTCGGTCGGGCGCTCGCGGAGGCGAGGGCCGGGGCCCCGCTTGTCAGCGCGCTCGAAGGGATCGCGCGGCGGACGTCGCTCGGGCCCCTGGCGCGCTTCGTGGACGGGGTCGCCGTGGCGGTCGAGCGCGGCACGCCGCTGGCGGAGGTCATGCGGGCACAGGCCGTGGACGTGCGCGAGGCGGGCAAGCGGGCTCTGCTCGAATCGGCCGGCAGACGTGAGATCGGGATGATGGTGCCGGTCGTCTTCTTCGTCCTGCCCGTCACAGTTGTCTTCGCCCTGTTCCCCGGGTTCTACGGGCTGCAGCTGGTAGCCGGGTGAACGCGTGTCACCCGGATGGCGGCAGGACACCCCGGGGCAGCGTCGAACTCTGCCCGCGACCCCATCAGGAGGACGTCGTGCCCCACAGCCTCACCCCGCTCGCGCTGTACGTCGCTGTGCAGAGCCGGATCTTGGCGAGCGGCGACCGCGACCGCGGCGACGTCCCGGGCTGGGTCCTGATCACGCTCATGACCGCTGGCTTGGTCACGGTCTTGTGGGCCGTTGCCGGTCCGAAGCTCCGCGACATCCTGAGCAGTGCACTGGACAGCGTGAAGGGTCCGAGCGGCGGATGACCTTCGCGGCGCCACGGCGCCGCCCGGCCGACTCGGGGTCCGCAGTCGTCGAGTTCGTCGGCGTACTCGCTCTGCTCCTGCTGCTCTTCCTCGTCATCTTCCAGCTCGGCATCGTGCTGCACATCCGTAACGTCATGGCGGCCGCAGCTGCTGACGGCGCGCGCTACGCCGCCAACGCCGACCGCACCGAGGCCGACGGCGTGGATCGGGCTCGCGAAGCCATCGCCACCGGCTTGTCCGACGAGCTCGCGCAGCGCATGACGGTCACCGCCGTCCCGTCGCGTGACGACCCCGGGATCGTCGAGGTCACCATCTCCGGGCCGGCGCCGCTGTTCGTGCCGAAGCTGTCGCCCTTCCACATCACGGTGCGGGGACATGCGCTCGAGGAGAGCCGGTGAGGCGGCGGGCGCTGCGCGGCGACGAGGGCAACGCCATGGTCGAGTTCGTGTACCTGTCGCTGCTGTTGATGATCCCGCTCTTCTACGCGCTGCTCGCGGTGTTCCAGATCCAGGGCGCTGCGTTCGGGGTGACCGAAGCTGCAAGGCAGGCGGGGCGGGCCTTCGCGCGGGCCGACTCCCCGGACGCAGGGATCGCGCGGGCGACGAAGGCCGTCGAGCTCGCCCTGCGGGACCAGGGCGTGGACGCCGTCGTCGTACCGACGTTCGTGTGCGACCCCAGCCCATGCGACCTGAGCAGCGGCCAGCGGGTGGAGGCGCGCGTCTCGTACACGGTGTCGTTGCCGTTCGTCGGGAGCTTCTTCGGTGAAGGTCGGGCCGGCATCCCGGTGACGGGCACGCACGTCGAGTACGTCGACCGCTTCAAGGAGTCCGCTCCGTGAGGCGGCCGCAGGGCGACGACGGGACGATCCTGGTGCTCGTTCTCGGCTTCGCTGCTCTGCTGCTGGTGCTCGTCGCCGTCGTCGTCGACGTGAGCGCGGTCATCCTCGCGAGGCGGGGCGCCGCCAGTGCCGCCGACGGTGCGGCGATCGCGGCGGCGCAGCAGCTCGATGTCCGAGCCGTCTACCAGAACGGTATCGGCGAGGCGATCCCGCTCTCGTCCGACGACGTCCGGGCGGTCGTCGGCACCTACGGCGTTCGCGCCGCAGAGTCGCAGCCGGGCTTGCAGCTGGCGGCGGACATCGATGCGGCCGGGACCACAGCCACGGTGACGGCGACGCGCGAGGTGAGGCTGCCGTTCTCCGGCTGGCTCGGCATCGGCTCGGTCACCGTCACCGCGGTTGCTCACGCGCGCGCCCCGCTGGTGGCGCCGTAGGCTCGCTGCTCGTGCCGGTCGAACGCAGCAACGACGTCCAGGGTGATCTGTCGGCCCTCGACGCGACGCTGGCCAGCATCGAGAAGGTGCTCGACATCCCTCGGCTGCGGATCGAGCTCGGCGACCTCGAGGAGCAGGCCGGCGCCCCCGACCTCTGGGACGACACCGCCAAGGCGCAGGAGGTCACCACCCGGCTCTCGACGGTGCAGAGCGACATCGAGCGGGTCGAGGGCCTGCGTCGGCGGCTCGACGACCTGTCCGTGCTGTTCGAGATGGCGGCCGAGGAGGCCGACGAGGGCACCCTCGACGAGGCGCACACGGAGCTCGACGGCCTCAAGCGCGAGATCGCCTCGCTGGAGGTCCGCACCCTGCTGTCCGGGGAGTACGACCACCGAGACGCGCTCGTCCAGATCACCCCCGGTGCCGGCGGCGTTGACAGCCAGGACTGGGCGCTGATGCTGTGGCGCATGTACTCCCGCTGGGCCGAACGGCACGGGTACGGCGTCGACGTGCTCGAGTGGCAGGAGGCCGAGGAGGCCGGCGTGAAGTCGGTCGTGTTCCAGGTGAAGGCGCCGTACGCCTACGGCACCCTCGCCGGTGAGCACGGCGTACATCGCCTCGTCCGCATCTCGCCGTTCGACAACCAGGCGCGGCGGCAGACGTCGTTCGCGATGATCGACGTGACGCCGGTCGTCGAGGCCGCCGATGCCGTCGAGGTGGACGAGAAGGACATCCGGGTCGACGTCTTCCGATCCAGCGGTCCTGGCGGGCAGGGCGTCAACACCACCGACTCCGCTGTGCGGATCACGCACCTGCCCAGCGGCATCGTCGTGTCCTGCCAGAACGAGCGCTCGCAGATCCAGAACCGGGCGACCGCCATGGTCGTACTGCAGACCAAGCTGCTCGAGCTCAAACGGCTGGAGGAGGCGGCCACCATGGACGCCATCCGCGGCGGCAAGGGCGAGATCGCCTTCGGCTCGCAGATCCGCAACTACGTCATCCACCCGTACCAGATGGTCAAGGACCTGCGAACCGGGACGGAGACGGGCAACACCAGCGGGGTGCTCGACGGCGAGATCGACGAGTTCGTCGAGGCGACGATCCGCTGGCGCCGGACGTCGTCTGAAGAGTAGGAACCGGAGGGTCGCACGCTGGTGTCGTCTGCATCGCCAGCGGGGTGAACCCGGGCGAGGTCACGCCGGTCTCCGCCGGTGCCGGCGAGGGGGCCGCCGCCCCCGAGACACTGCCGCGCACCGGACCGGCGCCGCTGCTGCCGACGCTCGCGCTCGGCAGCAGGCTGGTCTTGTTCGGCGTGTTGGTCACGATCGCCGCCCGCCGGCGTACCGCTTGATCTTGATCTGAGGCCACCCGCTGAGCGGGCAGGAGAAGCGGCGTCCCTGTTGAACAAGACAGGAATCCCGCCCTGACTGCCTCGGAGCCCCCATGCCCTCGCTCGACCGGTCCCGCGCAATTCGCGCGACGCTGTGCCTGGCCGCTCTCGCCGCCACGACCGCTGGTGCGGGCCTGGCGGCGGCGAAGCCCTCCGGTCCGTCCGACGGGACACCGGCGCTGAAGACGCCGTTCGCGCTCGTCCAGGACCGGGACGTTAACGACCGGCTCGCGCAGCCCGAGGACCGCTACGCGGTTGCCGGCGGCTGCTACACGATCGAGGCGCCCGGCGAGGGCTACGTGACGGCCAACGGCACCGCCCTGTCCGTGACGAAGGACCCCAAGGCTGCAGAGCCCTTCCACTTTCAGCCGACCCGTCTCGGCGAGTACCTGCTCGCGACCAACGAGGGCCGCGACACGAAGCACGCCGGTGCCTGGTGGGACGTCCGCAAGTACCTCGCCGCGTCGGCGACCTCCGGCCTGACCGAGACCGGCAGCGTTGCCGTGGCAGCGGCGCCAAGCGAGGACGCCGAGTGGCGGCTCGAGCCGGCCGGGAACACAAAGCCCGCCAAGGACGCGAAGGACGGCAAGAAGGACAAGAAGGACAAGGACGGCTCCGACGCGGAGTCGTCGTACGTGCTGTCCGTGCCCGCGCGCGGCCGCGCCCTCGCCGTGAAGGGCGGGCAGCTGACGCTCAGCACCGCCGGTACGCCGCTGACGCTGACGCACGTCGCTGACGACAACCCGTCCGACGGCGACGCCAACGGCACCGCCTGCGCCACCTGGCCCGAGATCGACACCGATGCGATCGGTCGCCCGAGCCCGGCCGCCGACCCGGCTGCGCCCGTGCAGGGCTTCTTCGAGGCGCACGTGCACGGGATGGCGTTCGAGTTCCTCGGGGGCGAGCTGCGCTGCGGTCGGCCGTGGCACGAGTACGGCGTCGAGTACGCACTCGGAAACTGCAACGACGAGAAGAACCCCTTCAACGGCGTCCTCGAGGTCCCGCTGGGAGGCAACGCCCCGGAGTACGCCGCCAAGTACGACCCGCAGGGGTGGCCGACCTTCAAGAGCTGGCCGCAGAACCGCACGCTGACCCACGAGCAGTACTACTGGCGCTGGCTCGAGCGCGCCTACCTCGGCGGGCTGCGCCTGACGACCAACCTGCTCGTCGACAACGAGGCGCTCTGCAAGGCCTATCCGATCAAGAAGAACTCCTGCAACGAGATGGACGGCGTGCGCCTGCAGGCCCAGCGCATGTTCGAGCTGCAGGACTACATCGACGCGCAGTACGGCGGACCGGGCGAGGGCTGGCTGCGCATCGTCACGAGCCCGGCGCAGGCGCGGCAGGCCATCAACGCCGGCCGGATGGCGGTCGTGCTCGGCATCGAGATCTCCGCGCTGTTCGACTGCACCGAGTTCCTCGACACGCCGCAGTGCACCAAGGCCGACATCGACCGGCGCCTGCAGGAGGTCTACGACATGGGCGTCCGGCAGATGGAGCTCGTGAACAAGTTCGACAACGCGCTGTCCGGCGTGACCGGCGATGGCGGCACCACCGGCGTCGTCGTCGCCAACGGCAACCGGGATGTCACCGGCCACTGGTGGGACATGCGGACCTGCCCGGCGGACGCGCCGCACACCCACGGTGACGAGGAGGCGGGTAACGAGCACGACAAGACTCAGCTCAGCCCGACCGACGCATTCGCCGGACGCGACGAGGGCGTCGACGCGCTCGCCGGCCGCGTGCTCAACGAGTTCGGCGGCGCCACCAAGGGCGTTGTCGCTCCGGTCTACCCGCGGGGACCGCACTGCAACAGCCGCGGCCTCACTGAGCTCGGCAAGCACCTCATCCGGTCGATGATCAAGAAGGGCATGATCTTCGACCCGGACCACATGAGCGCGTCCGCCCAGCGCGCGGCGCTGGACCTCATCGAGGGCGAGATCGTCCCGGCCGAGCAGGCCGCCGCGGCGAGGGAGGGCCGCGCGCCCGTCCTGCCGGCCGTCCTCTCCAGCCACAGCTGGGGCAACGAGGTCATCTACCAGCGCATCTACGAGCAGAACGGTGTCGTCGCTCCCCGCACCGACGACGCCAAGGGCTTCGCCCAGCGCTGGCAGACGCTGCGTCGCTACGCCGCCGAGCAGGCGCCGGCCGACTACGACTTCGGCATGGGCTACGGGGCCGACACCAACGGCCTCGGCGGCCAGCCCGGCGCCCGCACCGGCAACCGCACCCAGCTCGACTACTCCGGCGGCTTCGCGGCGCCCATCGGCGGCGTGACGCTCACGCAGCAGAGCAGCGGTCTGCGCACCTTCGACATCAACAAGGAGGGCGTGTCGCAGTACGGCATGTTCGCCGACTGGTTCCGCGAGGTGAAGATCGCGGCCGACGACATCGCGCCCGGTCTCGGCGAGGACATCACGCGCGACATGCTCAACGGCTCGGAGACCTACATCGGGATCTGGGAGCGCGCGGTGTACGGCGGCGGCGCGTGCGTCAACGACGGGTCGATGCCGCAGGTCAACGACATCCATGCCGCGCTCGGGCTGAACGTCGAGGGCTTCCTCCGCGCGATCGGCCAGCCGGCCGACCGCAGCGGCGACGCCTACGTCTACTGCGCCCAGGGCTCGACCGGTGCGCCGGTGGTCATCGACGTGCTGTTCGACGCCAACGGCAAGGCCGCGACGGTCCGCCCGTCGACGAGCGGTCTGCAGCCGACGGCGCCGGTCCGGTTCGTCCCCCACGGCCACTGACGCACAGCGCATCCGCCCCGCGACGACAGCGCGCTCGGCAGCTGGCTGCTCCTGCTCGGCGTGCTGGCCACGGTCGTCGCCCGGCGGCGTACTGCCTGATCGCTCGACGTCATACGGATCAACGTCCGTGCGGCTGAGCGTGGGTGCCCAGAAGTTGATCCGTACGGCGAGGGCCGCTGGGCGTCGCACGCATCAACGTCCGTGCGGCTGCCGGGAGCAGTCACACCGAAGGAGGTGACCTCGCGGCTCGCTAGCGTTCGGCGCATGAGGCGCACCGAGTGGCTCGTCGACCCGGCGATCGCCTACCTCAACCACGGCGGGTACGGCGCGCTGCCGCGCGAGGTCGCCGACGCGGCGGCGCGGATCCGGGCCGAGGTCGAGGCCAACCCGACCGACGTGCTGGCCCTGCAGTGGCAGGGCCGCATCGACGGCGTGCGGGAGCGGGTTGCGGCGTTTCTGCGGGGCGATCCTGCCGACCTCGTCTTCGTCCCGAACGCCACGGCCGGGACCGCGACGGTGATCGCGGCTCTCAGGCTCGCCGCGGGAGACGAGGTCGTCACCACCGACCACGGGTACCCCGCCGTCGCGAGTCAGCTCGGGGTCGAGTCGGCGCGGCGCGGTGTTCGGCTCGTCGAGACCCACGTGCCCGTCGACGTCGGTTCGACGGAGGCGATCGTGGGTGCGGTCCTAGCGAACATCACCGACCGGACGCGGCTGCTCGTCGCGGACCAGATCGCGTCACCGACCGGTTTCGTCTTCCCGGTGCAGGAGCTCGTCGCAGCCGCACGGACTGCCGGCGTGCCGGTGCTGGTGGACGCGGCGCACGCGCCCGGTCAGGTCGACGTCGACCTGACCGCGATCGACGCGGACTTCTGGGTCGGCAACCTGCACAAGTGGGTCTGCTCGCCGCGGGCCGCCGCGGTGATGCGCGTCGCCCCGCGCTGGCATGACCTCATCCGTCCGCTGGTGGCCTCACACGGGTACGCCGACGGCTTCCAGCCGGCATTCGACTGGACCGGCACGCACGACCCGATCCCGATCCTCGCCGTACCCGATGCTCTGGACTTCTGGGACGGCCTCGGCTGGGACCAGGCACGACGAGAGCAGCATCGGCTGGCGACGGACGGCGCCGAGCACATCGCCGAGGTCCTGGGCACGCGCGTCGCCATCCGCGACGAGCACACGGCGGCGATGCGGTTGGTCGAGCTGCCGCGTGCGCTGTCCATGGACGATGGCATCGCGCTCGCCGCGCGGCTGACCACCGAGCACAAGGTCACCGCGCACATCACCGACCACGGCGGGGCGTCGTACGTCCGGATCTGCGGACAGCTCTACAACGTCCCCGAGCACTACGAGCGCCTCGGCTCCGCGCTCGCCGCCGTGCTGCCCTAAGACACGTGGTCGGCGAGGACGAGCAGCAGGGCGAGCACGGCCGCGAGCACCAGCAGGGCTCCGGCGGGCAGCCGCGGAGCGCTCGGCAGGCTCTGCCTGGTCACCAGGCAGGTCGGGCAGCCGCCGTCGACGACGCGGCCGGAGCAGGCAGCGCAGAGCAGGTCGTCGTACGCCACGCTCGCCTCCTTCGTCCGGTGCCAGACCATTGTCACCTGTCCTGCGCATCGGCGCCTGTCGCCCCCTGCTGGAGGGCTGCCCGCACTTACGATGGGCCCCGATGATCCGCCTCGAGCACGTGAGCAAGACCTACCCCGCGAGCGCCCGGCCCGCACTCGACGACGTCACGGTCGACATCGAGAAGGGCGAGTTCGTCTTCCTCGTCGGCTCCAGCGGGTCGGGCAAGTCGACTTTCCTGCGGCTGCTGCTCAAGGAGGAGGACCCCACCGGCGGTCGGGTGCACGTCGCGGGCAAGGACCTCGCCAGGCTCAGCCACTGGAAGGTGCCGGCGCTGCGCCGCAGCATCGGCTGCGTCTTCCAGGACTTCCGGCTGCTCCCCAACAAGACGGTCTTCCAGAACGTCGCCTTCGCGCTGGAGGTCATCGGCAAGCCGCAGCACCAGATCAGCAAGGTCGTGCCCGAGGTCCTCGACCTGGTCGGCCTCGAGGGCAAGAGCAAGCGGATGCCCGACGAGCTGTCCGGCGGCGAGCAGCAGCGCGTGGCGGTCGCCCGCGCCTTCGTGAACCGCCCGATGATCTTGATCGCCGACGAGCCGACCGGCAACCTCGACCCGTCGACGAGAGTCGGCATCATGAAGCTGCTCGACCGCATCAACCGCACCGGCACCACGGTCGTCATGGCCACCCACGACGCCGCGATCGTCGACTCGATGCGGCGTCGGGTGGTCGAGCTGTCGATGGGCAAGGTCGTGCGCGACCAGTCCCGCGGCGTCTACGGCCACGGCGCCTGAGCCCGAGGGAGACCCGTGCGTGCCTCGTTCGTCCTGTCTGAGATCGGGATCGGTCTTCGTCGCAACCTGACGATGACGATCGCCGGTGTCATCACCGTCGCGATCAGCCTGGCCATCTTCGGCGCCGGCCTGCTGGCCCAGCGCCAGGTCAGCGCGATGAAGGACTTCTGGTACGACAAGGTGGAGGTCTCGATCTACCTGTGCGGTGAGGGCAGCAAGGGCCCCAACTGCAACGGGAGCGCGGTCACGCCGGAGCAGCGCACGCAGCTGCTCGAGGAGGTGGGGGCCAACCCGCTCGTGGAGAAGGTCTTCTACGAGTCGCAGGCGCAGGCGTACGAGAACTTCAAGAAGCAGTTCAAGGACTCGGACGACCTCATCCAGAACGTCACGCCGGACGCGCTGCCGGAGTCGTTGCGGGTCAAGCTGAAGGACCCGACGAAGTACGAGGACCTCGCCAGCGCGTTCATCGACTCGCCCGGGGTCGAGGAGATCCAGGACCAGAAGGCGCTGCTCGACCCGTTCTTCCGGGTCCTCAACCGGCTCCAGCTCGTGGCGTGGGTGGTGGCCGGGATCCAGATCCTGGCCGCAGTGCTGCTCATCGGGAACACGATCCGGGTCGCCGCCTTCAGCCGCCGCCGTGAGACGGGCATCATGCGTCTGGTCGGGGCGAGCAACCTCTACATCCAGCTGCCCTTCCTCCTCGAGGGGGTCCTCGTCGGGATCGTCGGGGCGGCCTTGGCGGCGGCCGGGCTCGCCGCGCTGAAGGCCGTCCTGGTCGACCGGCTGCTCCAGCCGATGCTGAAGTTCACGGCCTTCGTGGGCTGGGGCGACGTGTTCGCGGTCATCCCGTGGTTGTTCGTCCTCGGCGTCGGGCTCACCGGCATCTCGTCGTTCTTCACCCTGCGGCGACACCTTCGGGTCTGACGCCCGACGTCCCACCCGAGGTCCGTCTGCCGTGGTAGCCATGCGTCGATTTGTGCCATCTGCGACGAGGAGGGGACCGGTGCGACTGCACCGCACGGCGGTCGCCGCTGCTCTCCTTGCACTGATCTCCCCGCTCGCGAGCCTGCCGGCTGCCCAGGCCGACAGCTCCTCCGAGGCCAGGCGCCGCGTCGCCGAGGCCGCCGCGTCCCTCGAAGGCTCGACCGCCGCTGTCCGCACGGCCGCCGCGAGCCTGGCGACCGTCGCGGAGCAGCTGCCCGAGGCGCAGTCGGACGTCTACGTGGCTCGGGGCGAGCTCGCGGGCGCCCGGGCGCGGCTCTCCGAGGCGACGACCGAGGTTCGCCGGGCCGAGCTCGCCACGGCCGCCGCCCAGCGCAAGGTCGACGAGGCCAGTGCGAAGGTCGAGCAGGGCCGGGCGACCGTCGGGCTGCTGGCCCGTCGCAGCTACCAGCAGGGTCCGCTCGGTGACATGCGCGAGGTGATGACGACCGGCTCGCCGCAGGACCTCGTCGACCGGGTCTCCCTGCTGCACCAGGTCTTCCGCGGCCAGAACGACGCGCTGCACACCCTCAGCGTCGGGCGCCTGCACCTCGCGACCGCGACGGCCGGTCTCGCCGCCCAGCAGAAGGACCTCGAGAAGGCCCGTGAGGCGGCGGCGAGCGGCGAGGAGAAGGCCCGCCGGGTCGCCGTTCGCGCCGAGCGGGCCGCCGCCCGCGTCGCCGAGCTGGTCGCCCTCCGCACGAGCGCGCTCGCCGACGCGGAAGCCGCCCGCGCCGACGACGCCAAGGAGTACGCCGCCGCGCAGGCCGCGTCGAAGGCACTCGCCGCCCGGCTCAAGGCGATGGCGCGCGCCCGGGCACTCGCCGCCGCCCGCGCACACACGAGCATCGCCCGGTCGAGCAGCTCGCGGTTCCTGTGGCCGACCGACGGCCACTTCACCAGCTCCTTCGGCTGGCGCACCCACCCGATCTACGGCGACCGCCGCTTCCACGCCGGCATCGACATCGGGGCGTCGTACGGCACCTCGGTCTGGTCTGCCGACGAGGGCACGGTCGTGTACGCCGGCTACGCCAGCGGCTACGGCACTCTCGTCCTGGTCAGCCACGGCACCGTCGGCGGCAAGGACGTCACGACCGGCTACGCGCACATGTCGGCGCTGCTCGTGTCGACCGGGCAGTCCGTCTCGCGTGGCCAGCAGGTCGGCCGCATCGGCAACGAAGGCAACTCCACGGGCCCGCACCTGCACTTCGAGGTGCGCCTCGACGGCGATCCCGTCGACCCGCTCAACTGGGTCTCGCCCTAACGGCGCACCTAGTCTGTGCCCCATGACCGGGCGGGAGACCGGCCGCGGCAAGCTCGTGGCGCAGAACAAGAAGGCCCGGCACGACTACGCCATCGACGAGACCTTCGAGGCCGGCATCGTGCTGACCGGCACGGAGGTCAAGTCGCTGCGCCAGGGGCGCGCGTCGCTCGTCGACGCCTACGCCGCGGTGCAGGACGGCGAGCTCTGGATGTTCGGCGCCCACATCCCGGAGTACACCGAGGGCACCTGGAACAACCACACCCCGCGGCGGGCGCGCAAGCTGCTCATGCACAAGGCCGAGATCGCCAAGCTCACCGTGAAGCTCAAGGAGGGGGGGCTTGCGCTCATCCCGCTGCAGCTGTACTTCAAGGACGGGCACGCGAAGGTCGAGCTCGGTCTCGGCAAGGGCCGCAAGTCCTACGACAAGCGGCAGGTGCTCGCCAAGCGCGACGCCGCCGACGAGATGCGGCGCGCTGCCGGCCGCTACGCCAAGGGTCGCCGCTGAGGCGCGCGCATTCGGCGCGCATCGGATGAGCCAGATGGACTAGGTCGGCCCCTTCGCCGGCGGCAGTCGGCTCAGCCGCGCCATGTACCCGCTTGTGACCTGGGCTACCCGCTTCCTGCCACTCTGACCGATATTCCGTCACACAACGTGATCGCTCGCTGGCGGGGCGCTGATGCTTGCGGCGTCGATCCGTTTGCCCGCCGGTCACCGGGCTCGTCTCCACAGCTGCGCGCTTTCTGGCAGCCGTGGGCGGTGTGTCCCGATACGCGGCCCCTGGGAGGCAGGCAGATCATCCGAACTGACTAGCCGTTGGCTATGGGCGCATCAACAGCACTCGACGATCATCATCTCACTGTCACCGGACAGTCACAGGAGGTAGTTGATGAGCTCGACGTCACGCTCTGCGACATTGCAGTCCAACGCCTGGACCCGCAATGCCGTGAGTCCGCTCACCGCCGCCCTCACCGGCCTCGCGCTCGCTGCAGCCATGGCCGGCACGTCACTGGCCGGGACCACCGCAGCCGGCTCCGCCGCCACCACTGGCGTCCTCGACCCGGGTCTGGCCGCCGCCGGTTCCGCCGTCGAGCGCGTCGTCGTCTCGGGCGCGGCCGGCGCCATGTCAGCGGTCAAGGCCGCTGTCGAGCGCGTCGGCGGCACGACCGGCCGGGCGCTGCCGATCGTCGACGGTGTCTCCGCAACGGTGCCCGGCGACCGCCTCCTTGAGCTGAGCAACCTGCCGGGCGTGCGGGCCGTCACCGCCGACCGCTCCGGTCACGTGAACGCCGCGTCGTGGGACGAGGCGACGTCGAACTCGTCGTACGTCTGGACCTCGCAGGCCGGCCAGGCCATCCAGGCCGGCAACAAGGGCGCCGGCGTCAGCGTCGCCGTCCTCGACACCGGTGTCTACGCGCACAACGACCTCGCCGGCCGCGTGATGGCCGGTCCGGACCTGTCCGGTGAGAACAACAACGCGGTCGACAGCTACGGCCACGGCACCGTCATGGCCGGCATCATCGCCGGCAGCGGCGTCGACGCGGGTGCGTCCCCGCGCACCGGCATCGCCCCCGCCGCCAAGATCATCAGCGTGAAGGTCGCCGGCGCCAGCGGCGCGGCCGACGTGTCGACCGTGCTCGCGGGCCTGTCCTGGGTCAACGCCTTCAAGGCCGACTACAACATCAAGGTCCTGAACCTGTCGTGGGGTGTCGCGTCGACGCAGAGCCCGTCGGTCGACCCGCTGAACTACGCCGTCCAGCAGCTGTGGGCGGGTGGCGTCACCGTGGTGGTCGCCGCCGGCAACACCGGCGCCGCGATCATGAAGCCCGCCGACGACCCGACCGTGATCACCGCCGGCGCCTTCGACGACCGCGCCGACCTGGTCCCGGACAACGACGTCGTCCCGAACTGGTCGTCCGTCGGCCCGACGGCGCAGGGCGCCGCGAAGCCCGACCTCGTCGCTCCAGGCCGCACCCTCGTCGCCACCCGCTCCCCGGGTTCGACCGTGGAGCGCGACAACCCGAAGGCCCTGATCGCCCCGTCGTACATCAAGGGCTCGGGTACGTCGGAGGCCGCGGCCGTCACGTCCGGTGCCGCTGCCCTCCTGCTGGCCAAGAACCCCTCGATGACGCCGGACCAGGTCAAGGCCGCGCTCACCTCGACGGCGCTGCCGATCGCGAACCTCTCCCGCAACTCCCAGGGCGCCGGCCGCATCCAGATCGCGGCAGCGCTCGCCAAGGACGTCTCCGCAGTCGCGTCGGTGGTGCCGACCGGCACGGGCACCGGTTCCTTGCAGGCCAGCCGCGGCTCGGCGCCGTCCATCTCGGTGAAGTGCAACGGCGTGGACAAGGTCCTCAACGACGAGACCACCTCGTGGTGCTCGCCGTGGAGCAGCTCGGCATGGACCAGCAGCGCGTGGACCAGCTCGGCCTGGACCAGCTCGGCCTGGACCAGCAGCGCGTGGACCAGCTCGGCGTGGACCAGCAGCGCGTGGACCAGCAGCGCGTGGACCAGCAGCGCGTGGACCAGCTCGGCGTGGACCAGCAGCGCGTGGACCAGCAGCGCGTGGACCAGCTCGGCGTGGACCAGCGCGGCTTACGAGGCGGAGGAGACCTTCCTCGACGCCTTCTACGGCGCCCGCCCGCCGTGGTGGCGCTTCGTACCGGGTGAGCAGAGCGACCCGTTCCCCAGCACCGCCCGGCATGACTTCGCGGTGGGCAACCTGTAGTCGTGAGCTCCGACAGCTCCGCAGTGCGCGGCCTGAGCGGTATGCGAGCCCGATGGGCTTGCATGCCGCTCAGCGGCCGTCTGCACGTGGTGGTCGGGACGGTGCTCGCCGGCGCCGTCGCGGTGATGGTGATCGAGGCGCTCGCCCTGCGTGACACGCCGGTGCCCGACGCGTGGCGCCTGCTGCTCATTGCCTGCCTGCTGCCGCTGTCGGAGCGTGCCCTTCTGCACGTGCGCTTCGGCGCGCACCAGTACTCGTTCACCTGGGGCGAGGCGTGCATCGTCATCGGGTTCGCGACCATCCCGCCGAGCTGGGTGGTCTTGATCGCCGGCCCGACGGTCACCGCGGTGCACCTGACTGCGCGCCGCGGCTGGCTGAAGTCGCTGTTCAACGGCGCAGCGTTCACGGCTTCCGCAGCGGTCGCCGCCGCCGGCGTGCAGGCGTATGCCGTTCAGCCGTACCTGCTGACCGACCCGCGCGACGCGGTCGTTTTGTTCCTCAGCGTCACGATGTTCAGCGCGACGAGCGCGATCCTCACCTCGGTCGTGGTCGCAGTCGCACAGCAACGCTCCCCCCGCGCCGTCCTCGCCGAGAACGGGCGCATGCTCCTGGCGATCTGGGCCGGCAACGTGCTCGCCGCGACCGCGATGCTGCTCGTCGTCGAGACCAACCCGGTGCTGTTGGTCGGCGTACCGCCGGTCATGGCCGGTGTCTACGCGGCGTACCGCGGGCTGCTGTCCACGCGCCAGGAGCGCGACATGTGGCAGCAGTTCGAGGCAGCGACACGCGAGCTCAACCAGCTCGAGGAGACTGACATCGCCCGGGTGGCGCTGAACCGCGCTGCCCAGCTGTTCAAGACCGACCGGGTCGAGCTGTTCCTGTTCGCCAGCGGCCAGCGCACCAACCGGCTGTACTCGCGGGAAGCCGACGAGCGCGTGGTCTGCGAGACGATGGGTGACGCCGTCCCCGGTGGGCCCGGCCGCACCGTGTTCGTCGAGGTCGGTCGTGAGGGCGACGCGACCAGCGAGATCACCTGCATCGAGGCGCCGCTCGAAGGACCCAAGGGACGGGTCGGCAGCCTGCGGCTGCTGTTCGACGGTCCGGTCAAGCTCAACGCTCGCGAGCGGCACGTCCTGCGGACCTACGCGCATGCTGTCAGCACGACGGTCCTCAACGCCGGCCTGTACGACGACGTGCGCGCGGAGGCGATCCGGCACGCGTACGAGGCGAGTCATGACCCGCTGACCGGCCTCGCCAACCGCGTGCTGCTGCAGGACGAGGCGCGCAAGGCGATCGCCGGCACCGACGGCACGAGCACGGCGCTGCTGCTGCTCGACCTCGACCACTTCAAGGAGATCAACGACACGCTCGGCCACGCAGCAGGTGACTTCCTGCTGCAGCGGGTGGCAGACCGGCTCCGCAGCGCCGCCGGCCCGTCCCGCCTCGTCTCCCGGCTCGGCGGTGACGAGTTCGCCATCCTCCTCACCGGTCTGGCTGCCCCCGAGGAGGCCGAACCGGTCGCGGAGAGCCTGCTGCGCGTGCTGGCCGAGCCGGTCGAGTTCGAGGGCTTGCGGCTCTCCGTCGAGGGCAGTCTCGGCGTCGCGTGTCACCCGCACGACGCCGGCGACGCCGAGGAGCTGTTCCGCCGCGCCGACGTGGCGATGTACCAGGCGAAGACCGACCGCGGCTCGTGGGTGCGGTACGACATCGTCCGCGACGACTCGAGCGTCTACCGCCTCGCGCTCGTCGCCGAGCTGCGCTCCGCACTCGAGACCGACCAGATCATCGCCCACTTCCAGCCGCAGGCGAGCCTCGATGACGGCACGATCATCGGGGCGGAGGCGCTGGCCCGCTGGCAGCACCCGACCCGCGGTCTGCTGCCGCCATCGGAGTTCGTCGGTGTCACCGAGCAGTCGGGACTGGTCCGGCCCTTCACCCTGCGCATGCTCGACCTCGCCATCGCGCAGTGCGCGCGCTGGCAGGCCATCGGCCGACCGGTCACCGTCGCGGTCAACCTCGCGGCGCGGTCACTTCTCGACCGGCAGCTGCCGCAGGACGTCGCCTACATCCTGCAGCGGCACGGTCTGCCGGCCTCCTGCCTCGTGCTCGAGATCACCGAGACGACCGCGACCAGCGAGCTCGAGGTCGTCGAGGAGATCCTCGGCGCCCTCCGCCGCCTCGGGGTCGGCCTCTCGGTCGACGACTTCGGCACCGGGTACTCCTCGCTCGCCTTCCTGCAGCGCACAGCCGTGAACGAGCTGAAGGTCGACCGCTCGTTCGTGTCCGGGATGCTGCAGTCCGACAACGACCTCGCGCTCGTGCGCGCCACCGTGCAGCTGGCGCACAGCCTGGGCGCGAGGGCGGTTGCGGAGGGCGTGGAGGACGGCGAGCTCGCGGCCGCGCTGCTCGCACTGGGCTGCGACATGGCGCAGGGCTACTGGTTGTCGCCGCCGGTCGCTCCGGAGGAGCTCGAGAAGATGCTCGGCCTCGGCTCGGAGCGCGAGCACCGGTTCGACATCCCCCTGCCGCGCTTCGCCGCGGGGCAGCACATTCCCGTCACCCGGCTGCGCGCCGTGGAGCGCTAGCTCCGCTGTCGCCCTCTCGTCCCGTTTCGGACCACGTGCGTGCAAACAGCACACGGACGTGGCCCAAAAGGACTACGTCTCGGGCCATAGCGGTTCCCAACCGGATCACCGAGACTGGGTCGAGACGTGTGTCGACGTGGTCCGGAAGGAGGCCGTTGTGTCGCAGCCCTCGGCCGCCGGCATGCGGCTGACCGCGGCCGAGCTGGTGCACGCCGGCATCGCCGCCGCAGCGCTCGTCGCGTGGACCGCCGCGGCGGTTGTCGCGTCCTACGCCGGTGTCCCCTCTGCTGCCGACCTGACGCTGGTCGGGTGCGTCATCGTCCTGTCGCAGCTCTGCTCGACGTACGTCGGTGGCAGCCGATGGCTGCAGCAGGGCGGCACCGAAGCCGCGCTGCTCGTCGGCTTCGTGCTTCTCGGCCCAGAGTGGTTCGTCGTCGTGGTCGGGACCTGCGTCCTCGGCGCCGACCGCGTCGCCAGGCGACGCTGGCTGCCCGCTGCCAACCGTGCCGTCGCGTACACGGCGGCTGCCGGACTGTCCGCCGCAACGGCGCGACTGCTGGCGGACTGGCCCCTCGCCCTCACGCCCCGCGACGTCGCAACGCTGGCGGTGTCGGTTCTCGTGTTCCGCATCGCGACGCGCGCCTTCGCGGCGGCGTCGGCCGGCGAGGGGGTGCGCGCACGTCTGCGGCATCTTCTGACACCGAAGCCGAAGCTCGACCTGATGGCGCTCGCCATCAGCGCCGCCGCCGCCGGCGGGCTGCTCGCGCTCGTCGACAGCACGGTGCCACCGGCGGTCTCGTTGCCGCTCGCCATGGGTGCAGCCTTCTTCGGCTGCTGCTTCATCATCTCCGCCCGGGCGGAGCGTCGGCTCTGCGCGCAGCTCGAGGAGGCGGTCCTCCGGCTCGACGAGCTCGAGGAGAGCCACGTCGCTGAGGCGGCGCTGCGCGCCGCAACCGCGATCTTCCGGGCCGACACGGCGCAGCTTCAGCTCTACGCCGGCCGCCGGCCGCCGCGGCTCTACGAGTCATCGTCGGACGGCCCCGTCGTCTGCCGACCCGGTTCCGCCCACGCGAGCGAGGCATCCGCCGGCGCAGCGGGCACGGACATCGTCGTCACGTTGACCGGACCTCTCGACGAGATCGGCTGCCTTCGCCTCGTGTTCGCCGGGCGAGCGCGACTTGGCCGGCGTGAGCAGCACGCGCTCCGTTCCCTCGCCCGAAGCATCGCGTCCGCGGTCGTCGTCGGCGCGCTCCAGGATGACGTGCGCGCGGAGTCGACGCGGCAGGCACACGATGCGGCGCACGACCCGCTGACAGGGCTGGCCAACCGCTTCCTGCTGCAGGAGCGCATCCGCGCCGCGATCGACATGCCGCACAACCTCACAACTGCCCTCCTCCTGCTCGACCTGGACCACTTCAAGGAGATCAACGACACCCTCGGTCATGAGGCCGGGGACTTCCTGCTGCAGCAGGTGGGTGACCGGCTCAGCGCCCTCAACCGTCCTGGTGACCTCGTCGGCCGGCTCGGCGGTGATGAGTTCGGCGTCCTCCTGACGGGGCTCCTCTCTGCCGATGAGATCGGCCCGGCTGCAGATCAGGTGTTGGCGCTGCTGTCCGAGCCCGTCTCGTACGACGGCATGCGGTTGTCGGTGGAGGGCAGCGTCGGTGTCGCCTGCTACCCGCAGGACGCCGCCGAGGCGAACGAGTTGCTGCGCCGCGCGGAAGTCGCGATGTACCACGCGAAGTCCGACCGCGGGTCCTGGGTGCGCTACGACCCGCAGCAGGACGGATCCAGCGTCGAGCGACTGGCGCTGATCGCCCAGCTGCGGTTCGCCCTCGCGGCGGACGAGATCGTCGCGTACTACCAGCCGCAGGCCGACCTCGCCACCGGCGAGATCGTCGGCGCCGAAGCGCTCGCCCGCTGGGAGCACCCGGTGCGGGGGCTGCTCATGCCGGTTGACTTCGTCGGCGTCGCCGAGCAGTCGGGACTGGTTCGCCCCTTCACGCTGCGCATGCTCGACCTGGCGGTGGCGGAGTGCGCGAGCTGGGCTGCGCACGGGCAACCGATCACGGTCGCCGTCAACCTCGCCGCGCGGTCGCTGCTCGACCGGCAGCTCCCGCACGACGTTGCGGCTGTTTTGGCCCGCCATCACCTGCCGCCCGACCGCCTCGTCCTGGAGATCACCGAGTCGACCGCGATGAGCGAGCTCGAGGTCGTGGAGGACGTGCTCGGCCGGCTCCGCCGGCTCGGGGTGGCGATCTCCGTCGACGACTTCGGCACGGGCTACTCGTCGCTGGCGTTCCTGCAGCGCACCAGGGTGAACGAGCTCAAGGTCGACCAGTCGTTCGTGGTCGGCATGCTCGAGACGGACAGCGACATGGCACTCGTGCGCACCACGGTGCAGCTGGCCCACAACATCGGCGCCAGAGCTGTGGCCGAGGGAGTGGAGGAGCCGGCGATCGCGGAGGCGCTGCGCGGCGTCGGCTGCGACATGGCCCAGGGCTACTGGCTGTCCAAGCCGGTGCCCGCAGCGGACTTCCGGCTGCTGCTCGGCATCGGCGGGCCGCCGACCGCGCAGCCGCTCACCCTGCCGGAGCCCCGCGTCGAGCCGTTGCTGCCCCTCAAGCACCTCCGCGTCGTCGACGGGTGACGGCGGCGCGGGCGGGAGAGCCTGTCGTCGTACGGCGTTACACTTCCCGGGTAGCA
>JAENVS010000036.1 GCA_016650445.1 Frankiaceae bacterium
CTGATCGGCCGGGAACGAGCCGGTCACCTGGAACGCCACCGCTTCCCCGGCAGCCAGCGGACCCTGATAGGGCTCCACCGCGCCGCTGCTAGGGCGGGTGTCGAACACCACGCACGGCGCCAACGGCGTGTACGCCGCATCGCTGACGTTGGCGATGCTCGCCGCCGAAACAGACCCGGCCGGCACCAGCCAGACCGCCGAACCAACCACTACCGCCAACCCGACTCGCACCGCAGTCCCGAACCCGACCATGACCGATCACCCCTGCCCGAGAGGGCCCGTCCCACCACGGCCGGCAGCACCCGTCGACGCCCCCCAAACCGGACAGTACGCGGCAACAGCCGTCCTCGCCCGCAGAACAGTCCAGCCGTCCGGGACGGTTCAACTAATCCGGACGGTTCGCGATGACACGTGCGAGGGCAGGGCACACGCGGCCCGCCTCGCTGGGCCGTCATCCCTCAGCAGTCCTGAAACGACGCACCAGCCACGGTAACTTCACGCCGTGACCTGAACGCGTCACCGCGGCGCAGTCCTGGCCGTGCAGTTGGCCGCCCGCCTCAACTCCATAGCCCAAGGTCAAGTTCCGGCGCCAGCGATGCCACCAGATCACGATCGGCGTGGTAGGTCTCTTGCAGCACGGCACGCATGCTCTCGCTCACATGGATCTTGCCGCCAATCGTGGCTCGAACGGGCTCGGTGAGGACATCCGGGATGTACGTCGGGTCGACGCCGAGGAACGCAAACGTCCGGGCCAGCTCACCCGCAGGATCGGATACGCACTGTTCATACTGGAGGATGAGGACCCGGGTGCTGTCAAACCAGTACATCAACCGCTGGAGCTGCTCGCCATAGCGACCTCGGTGGAAGGCATCTGTGGCTGCGAGCGCAACATCGCCGAACCCGGCTGACCGCAGGTTGTGGGTGAGTGCTGATTCGAATCGCGCGACTGGATCACGCAACAGGATGAGCAGCTTGGCGTCAGGCGCGGCCCGGAAAAGCAGCGGTGGAACCCACGGGTCGTAGAGATAGCGGGGGGTCCACTCGCCCAACCGAGCGTCCAGGGCAGCCGGAAACAACGCGCGGTATTCCTCGGCGTGGCGTTCGGTGAAATCCGCAGCACAGAACCGATCGAAGAAGTGTCGCTCCTTAACGACTGCGTCGGCGCCGATCTCCGGATGCTCGCAGAGCAGCCGGTACCACCATGAAGTCCCCGCCTTCTGCACCCCGATCCCAATGAAGTCCGGGCCTCGGCCGTCGGCGCCCTCACGCATGTCCGTCACCTCGGCCGAGCACTGTAGCCGCCCGTTTACGATCGAACCGTGCAGGAGAGAACGAGCAGGCTCGCTGGCGGCTCTCGGTGATCGAGGAGGAGCCGACCCACCGTGCGCGCGCTGGCGGCTTGTGGGACGAGATTGGCCGCCTCCAGTTTGAGTTCCTGATTGGCCAGGGGTTGAAGCCCCACCACCAGTTTCTCGACGTGGGCTGCGGGCCGCTTCGTGGCGGGGTCCATTTCGTACGCTTCCTCGACGTCGGTAACTACTGCGGCGTTGACGCCAACCAGGAGATGCTCGCTGCCGGTCGGGCTGAGTTGGCGCTGGCGAGTGTCGATGATCGCAGTCCGGACCTTCGTTGCGACGCCACCTTTGAGCTTGGCTCATTCGAGCGCCTCTTCGACTTCGGGCTCGCACAGTCCGTGTTCACCCACCTGCCGCTGAACTCCATCATGCGCTGCCTCGTAGCGGTTTCACGGGTTCTCGTCCCAGGCGGGCGCTTCTATGCGACGTTCTTCGAGAACCCGTACGGTCGCCTTCACCTGGCTCCTGTGCTCCAGCCGAGAACCGATGGGCAGCCGCAGCAGACGTACCCCGACCGGGACCCGTACCACTACGACGCGCGAGTTTTCGCTTGGGCTTGCGAGGGCACTGATCTTGAAGTGACCGTTCTTGGTGATTGGGCGCATCCTCGAAACCAGAAGATGCTTCTTTTCACCAAAGAGGACGCCTAGAGGGCCGCTGGCGCAAGAAGCGAGACGGACGTCGGCGCGCGTGGATCAGCCACGCTCGCGAACGGGTTCCTCTCCGTTCACGCGACGCGGCTGACCATGCGGAGGCGTTCCAAGACGAGACTCAGCTGGATGTGTCCGAATTCCACGTTCATGTGGTAGTCCTCCGGACCGAGACTTGGCCTATCTGGATCCCTGAAGAATCCCGAGTCGTGGGTGTACCTCGGGTCGGTGAACAGCGGCGCCACGAGCGTGTCACTGGGCTGCGCGATGACGGAGAACTCTGTGGTCAGTTCGTCGTTCACCATTTCGAACAGTGCCATGAGCCGAGCCGCGTCGCCCGTTTCGTGGATCTCCGCCCAGAGCGCTGACTGGTTAGCCACGGCTGTCAGGCTGGGGTAAGGGTGGGGAATGAGCAAGATCGGGACATCCACGCTCCCGCGAATGTCGCGGGCCAGTGTCACGGCGAGGGATCGCTCGCGATCGGCGCGTGCCATCTCTAGGAACAACGCGTCGGACACGAGCTTCTTCTTCGCGGTGTTCGAGCGGTGTGACTCCGGCTGGTAGGTCCGGTGCAGGCGCACCAAGCTGCTGACGTCCCGCCGCAGGCCTGCGACAAGGATCGCCTCGAAACTGGTTAGGTCGACGTCGCCGGAGAGCCCTGCTTCAGATCCGGCTCTGCCAGAGCTCGGTATCTTGGATCCGACGACGTGGATGCCGTCCTCGACACCGTGCCGTGTCGCTGCGAAGAACTCCAGACTCACGTCGGGAGTCTGCTGCGCGACTTCGTTCCACGCCTTCGCGATGACGGCCGCGTGGCTGTTTCCGATGACCGCGACCGTCAAGATCCAAACATTTCTAGTAGGGCATCCTCGCATTGATCGTCCATGAGTTCGTCCACCGAGGCGGGCGGCACAGTCACAGCCGCGCGACCTGCCGGCTGGAGCTCGGCATGTTGAGCAAAGAAGTGGCTCATGACCACCGCGACTCCCTCGGCCCGAACGGTGCGAAGGTTCTCGTCGAAGAACTGGCCCCGGGCCTGTGGACCGGTGATGATCTCGTACGACGGGAAGTAGTCGACGTCTGCCTTCTGCGCAAGCTCGCCGGCTGCCGCGCGGAGAACCGCTTTCGAGTAGGACGACGCCAGCAGTACGTGGTCGTCAGTCGCTGTGGCCGTGAGGGGAACGGGCGACACCGTGAGGATCATTCTCAGGCTGGGGTTCGCCGCCTGCAGTAGTGCTCGAGCGCGGTAGAGGTCGCGAACGACCTCGGCCGTCGAGAAGTTGATGAACGAGAAGTCCTTGTTGAAGCTGCCGGCCACGGTGCCCGGCGCAGTGGGATACACGGTTCCTGAGGCCCGGTGCATCCAGGCTTCGGTGAGACCGAGGGTGAAGACGAACACGTCTGTGGACTTGATCATCTCTCGTACGGCGGCAAGGTGCTGATCTCTGTGGGCCCGCACTAGGTCCTGCGTGCTCAGGCCCTCAGGCTCGACGGACGGCCGGAGCGCATCAAAGAACCGCCCGTTGCGCTCCCAGACCCAGTCGACCGGCTGCCAGACACCAGTCGCCTCCTCGATGAGTTGAACGAGCTGCCGTGCCGTATAGATGTTGCCGTAGCGGGCCGAGTACGTGAGATAGCCGAAGCGACGCGCGGTGGCACCCTCGATCCCCGGCGGCGGCGGCTCTACGTCGACCACGTTGAAGTTTCGTATCCGGAGTTGTCGCACGATGTGCTGTGCGAAGCAACTTCCAGCAGCGGCGATGCGCGCGCCCTCGCCCAGCGCGAATTTCTTGACGTAGACCCCTGGAAGGTGCGTGGCGCTCTGGCTCGCCACCGCTGAGCTCCAGAAGCTTCGTTCGGACAGTCCCGCGTAGGGAGATTTGCCTGGCATAATTCACTTCCTGCATTGGGTCTGTCGGCCGACGATACCTAGTGGTGCAAGGCCGTGCAGGCGGCTTTCACTGCACTGTCGTGGCCGGACCCTCGTCGGCACACGATCGCGAAAGGGCTTGAGTGGACGGCGCCGCGCCCAAGGCTCCCGAGCCGCTCGCTGCCTCCGCGAGTTATCTGGATAAGGGCGGTCGGGAAGGCGCTGTGCTGATGAGGCAGCCCCAGCCGAGCCCGGCGCTGGCCGGTCGGCCGCGCGATCTTCTGGTCGTCGTTCGCAATGAGGGCTCCGATGTCTGGGAGCACGTGCCGGAGTGGCCGCTGGTAGTCACCCAGACTTGGTGGTCACCAACCGGGTCATTGCTGTTCAGGGATACCGGCAGGGTTCCGCTCGAGGCAGACATCGAACCCGGTCAGAGTGTTGAGGTGCTCCTCAGCCTGCAGACACCCCCCGAGCCAGGTCGCTACCGGGTGGAGTGCACGGTGCGTCGGCGCCGGGGGATTTGGTTCGAGTCGCGCGGCTTTCGTCCCTTGCAGCTCGACCTCGACGTGCTGGGAGCTGATGACTATGCGCGCGCGCGGGTTGTCCTCGCGGTCGCTCCGCCTCCGGTCTTGCGGGGTGAGTCGGCGGAGATAGCGGTCGACGTGACCAACTTGGGCGACTGGACCTGGCCGCACGAGGGCCGCCACTACGTCTTCCTCACGCACCGATGGCTCGACGATCGGGGTCGGGCCGTCGAGAAGCGGGGTCCCAGGACGCGCTTGAGACGCCCGGTCGGACCCGGCGAGACGCTGCGGACCGCAGTCGCCGTTCGCGCCGCCGCCACCGCCGGCAGCCACACCCTCGAGCTCACGCTCGTACAGCAAGAGACGCTCTGGTTCAACGAATCAACCGGCATGACCGTTGCTCGCGAACGCGTCGAGGTGCTGGATCCGAATGGGCTCGACGCGGATGGCTTGTACGACGTGCGGGAGTGTCAGCGTAAGCACACCGCTTTTCTGGAGCAGGCTGCTTACGAGCGGTGGCGAGACGAGTATGCGTCGCTCGACGAGGCAACCCTGCGGACGATCAGGCTGGGGCTGAACAGGCGGACGGACTGGCCCCGGATCGTCGTTGTCGTGCTTGTCGACGCACGTACAGGATCGGAGGAGCTTGCCGCCACGACGGCTTCTCTGGATGAGTCCCTCTACGACAACTGGGCACGCGTGATCCTTCCCACCGATCTCGCGCAGGGTGACCCCTTCGGTGACGCCATCGACGGTGGTGACGTTTGCATGCGGATCAGGGCGGGCGACCGGCTGTCGCCCGTGGCGCTCTTCCTCGTGGGCGCCGCTTTCGTCGACGAGTCGGTCGACTGGGTGGTGTGGGACTCGGACGAGGAAGACCGGGACGGAGCGACGCAGAGTCCGAGGTTCCTGGCTGGCTACGACCCGGAGCTGGCGGAGTCGACCGGATGGTTTGTGCGATCTGGTGCGATGAGATCGGCGCGCGTGAGGAGACATCTGGCTGCGGCTCGGGACGCCGCGTCCGATCTTGAGCTCAGCTCTGCCCTTGCGCGGCACATCGCCGGAAGTCAGGTGCGACACCTTCCCGTCGTGCTGCAGACCCGCCGGGTCGACGATCCGCTTGGGGCGGTCAGGGAGCGAGTCGAGACGGCGCGACACCGACTCGGGCCAGACCTGGTCCGGGTAGAGCCACGGCTGTCGCTAGACGCGGTGGGAGTCGACTACCTCCCGTCCGACCCACCTCCGCGCGTCTCCATCGTGATACCTACGCGCGATCGCGTCGGGCTCCTGCAGCGGTGCGTGGACGGGTTGGTGGAGCGCACCACGTATACCGACTACGAGCTCATCATTTTTGACAACCAGAGCTCGCACCCGGCTGCTCTGACCTATCTGTCGCGGCTGGAAGCCAGCGGTCTGGCGCGGATCGTCCGCTATGACAAGCCTTACTCCTGGTCGGAGATGAACAATCTCGGTGCCGAGATGGCGACCGGCGGCGTGCTCTGCCTGCTGAACAACGATGTGGAGATTGATGCCGGCGACTGGCTTTCTCGGTTGGTAGGGCACGCCCTGCGCCCTGACGTAGGCGTCGTTGGCCCATTTCTCTGGTATGGCGACAACACCCTTCAGCACGGCGGCGTCGTCCTGAGCCCCGACGCCTGGGGAGCCCACACCCACGCCGGCAAGGTGCGCAAGGGGGAGCTGCCCCCGCCACTGCGACTGACGCGCACGGTGTCCGCAGTGACGGGTGCCTGTCTCGTCACACGTCGTGACGTCTTCGAGGGAGTCGGAGGCATCGAGCAGACGTACATGCCGGTGTCGCTGAGCGACGTCGACTACTGCCTGCGCGTTCAGGAAGAGCTGGACCTCCGAGTCATCTGTACGCCGGACGCAAACCTCTACCACCACGAGTCGCAGAGCCGCAGCCTTCCGAACACTGACGATCAGCGACATGAGCTCTCCCGCGCCCGACGCTACTTCCAGAACGCTTGGCACGAGCGCTCAGCGCGCGATGCGTGGGCCAGTGGAAGCTTGTCCAACCATCACCCGTGTGACCAGTTGGCCGAGCCTCCGCGGAGTAGCGTGCGGTCTCAAGTACGGCGCGCAGTACGCCGCACAGGCAACCCCTCGTCCCCAAGGCTGATCCTCCTGAACGTGCCGAAGAGCGCTGGCGCCAGCGTCTACAGTCGCTTCGCCCGCGAGTACTCGGAGGAGGGTGTTCTCACACTGTCTCCGCGAGAGCTGCTTGGCTGCTACGACGGAGATACCGGAAGCTTGGAACGAACGACACGACGGCTTCAAGCCAGCGACGTGCTCGTCGCGCATGTCAGTCATGGGTTCGCCAACCTGCTGGGATTACACGCGGTCTACGGCCTCGTCGTACGGGATCCCGTCGATCGCGTGATTGCGCAATTTCGCAGCTTGACGAGAGATGGCCGCAGCCCCCTGCGACAGGTCGGCCTAAGAGGCATCGACATCGGCGAGGCGCTGGAGTCCGGCGTGCTGGCCTCAAACCTGCTCTGCCGGCGCATTCTTGGCGAGTCCCCTGAGCCTCTATCCTGGTCGGAGATAGTGGCAACCGGACACGCAGATTCTGCTGTCTTTGCAGGCTACCGGCTGCCCCGAGATACGTGGTGGCTTGGCCTGCGAGGGAAGATCGACCGCACGGCGGACATCGAGATCGATATGGGGCGCGTCGCTCGGACTTTGGCCACGGACTTCGCGCTCGTGACGACCGCCGCTGCGCTGCCGTCTGCCCTCGAAGCGTTTGGCGCAACGGCAGGATGGGCCACCGCCGACTCCGTTCCCAGGTTGAATGAAGCACCCGACGCCATTGTCGTCGCTGCCCACGAGCGCGCACTGATCCAGCGCTACAACGCAGCAGACATTGAGCTGTACGAGCAGATTCGAGCCCGGCCGGGATCGTTCTTGCTGGCCGAGGCGCTCGTCCGGGCCTTCGACAGTGCGGACGCGTCATGAACACGTCGCCTGCCGATGACCGCTTGACCGAGATCGCTCGGCTCGAACGTGACCTGCAGATCTGCCGATTCGAGCGAGATGCCTTGTTCGATGCCCTGTTGCGAGTGGAAGAGCAGCGCTTGAAGCTTGCAGTAGCCCGGTCCCGCGACGGCGGAAAGAGCGAAGCTCGTCCGCGGCGTGCTCGATGGCGACCGTGACGACCGGCCACCCGGATCCGTCGATCGATCGACGGCGAGCGGCGTACGAGCTAAGCACGGTGGCACGTTCCGGCCTGGTAGACGTCTCTTGGTACCTGCAGGCCAACCCGGACGTGGCAGCTGCCGGCGCCGATCCGCTGGTGCACTACATGACCCAGGGCTGGCGAGAAGGACGCGACCCGTGCCAGGACTTCTCGACCACGCAATACCTCGCAGACAACCCCGACGTCCGCGCGGCCGGCGTGAACCCGCTATTTCATTACGTCACGCAAGGGTGGACGGAAGGTCGAGGGTCGCGGTCCGCCGAGCGACTGTCCACAGCTGATGGCCGCAACCCCCTTACGGTCCTGCGGGCTCTCGGCGAACCACCCGCTGCCGTCATGGAACCGCCCCACGCGAGCCTGCCGCCGCTGGCCGGTCGTGCGCTGCGGCCTGCCTCGGAGCCGCCAGTCGTGACACCGCTGCGGACGGTCGCGTTCTATCTGCCGCAGTTTCATCCGATCCCCGAAAACGATGCGTGGTGGGGATCGGGCTTCACGGAGTGGACTCACGTCAGGGGCGCAAGGCCGCAGTACGCCGGGCATAGGCAGCCCAGGGTGCCTGGCGAGCTCGGGTACTACGACCTGCGCGATCCGGCTGTCATGGCCCGCCAGAGTGAGCTCGCGCGGCTGCACGGGGTGGAGGCGTGGTGCATCTACGCCTATTGGTTCGGAGGTGCCCGGCTCCTCGAGCAGCCGCTCGACCTGCTCCTCGAGCACCCGGAGATCGACATATCCTTCTCGATCTGCTGGGCGAACGAAAACTGGACCCGCACCTGGGACGGCGAGGAGCGCGACGTCCTCATGGGGCAGACGTTCGACGCGCACGACGACGAGCGCTTCATTGAGGACATGGCGAAGTACCTTCGTGATCCTCGCTACGTCCGCGTCGCCGGCCGTCCCCTGCTGGTCGTGTACCGGCCGTCTCTGCTTCCTGATCCCCGGCGCACGGCGGAGACCTGGCGGCGCTGGTGCCGCCAACACGGACTCGGTGAGATCGCGCTGGCCTACGTGCAGGCGTTCGAGCGGCCCTCGCCTGCCAGCATCGGCTTCGACTACGCGATTGAGTTCCCCCCCAACAACACCGCCCCCACGCATGCCGTGCCGGCCGGTCTCGACCCGTCTTTCGTTGGTTCCTGTTTCGGCTGGGCCGAGCTGGCAGAACGCAGCAAGCGGTACTCCTCCGCGAACTACCCACTCTGGCGCGGCGTTTGCCCGGGCTGGGACAACGTGCCACGCCGCGGCGAGCGCGGAACGATTCTTCATGGCGCGACGCCCGACGGCTTCCGGGACTGGCTCATGAACGCCGGTCGTGACACTGTCGCGCGGTTCGACGACCCGTCAGAACGGCTCGTGTTCGTCAATGCCTGGAATGAATGGGCAGAGGGCGCCTATCTGGAGCCGGACGCAGATGACGGTTACCAGGCCTTGCACGCCGTCCGTGACGTGCAACAGGTGCTGGCAGGACATCCGCCCGGGGGCGGCCAGGCAGTCGTCGTGGTCACGCACGACATGCATGCACACGGCGCCCAGCTGCTTGCGTTGGCTCTCGTGAAGGAGCTGATCGCGCTTGGTCGTACCGTCGAGGTCGTTGCCCTCGGTGATGGTGAGCTCGATGTTGAGTTCAGCGCGGCGGCCCCGACGCACCGCTGCGATCCGGCGGGAGCTGACGAGCACGCGGCGGACCGTCTCGCTGCGTCCCTGGTTGGTCGTGGCTTTCGCACAGCTTTCTGCAACTCGAGCATGTCCGGTGCGTTCGCGCGGTCCCTGAAGCGGCACGGGGCGTGGGTTACCGGCCTTGTGCACGAGATGAAGCAGGTGCTGAGCGAGCCCGTCGCGGCGGCCCGTGCGCTCGCCCTGGCAGACGCCAGCGACGAGCTGGTCTTCCCATCGGAGGTGGTCCAGCGCGACTTCGAGGCCTCGACGGGATGGCGCGGAGTTACTCGAGTGCGCTCGCAGGGGCTCTACATGCGAGTCCCGGCGGAGCGGGAACGGCGGTCTGCCCGTGAGTCGGTCCGGCGCGCGCTAGGGCTCACCGACTCGGCCCTCATCGTGCTCGGCGTGGGTTACGGCGACCATCGAAAGGGCCTGGACCTGTTTGCTGAGGCTGCGGCGATTTTCGACGGGTCGGGTCAGGACGTGCACTTCGTCTGGCTGGGGAAGCTCGACACATACGACGCGCGCATCACCGATGCGCTACACCGCAGCAGAGGTCGTGGGCTCCGCCTACCGGGCTTCGTCGCCGACCCCGCGCACTACTACCTTGCTGCGGACGCCTTGGCGCTTTCATCTCGCGAGGATCCCTTCCCAAGCGTCGCCCTCGAGGCCTTATCGGTCGGTGTGCCGCTCGTCGCATTCGCCGACCGGACCGGTATGAACGACCTGATCACCAGAACGGGCGGGACTCTCGTCGAGCCGGTCTCCGCGGCTGCACTGGTTGCCGGCGTGGAGCAGCAGCTGTCCGCAGCGGCTGGCGGCCAGCAGGAGATGCGCATGCGCCTGGTGCGGGAGGAGTACAACCAGCGGCGCTACGCGTTCGATCTGCTGTCGACGACACCCGCAGCCCTGCCCAGGGTCTCGGTCGTCCTGCCCAACTACAACTACGGGCCACGTCTGCAGAGCCGGATCGAGCAGATCCTCGGCCAGACGTACCCGGTCTACGAGCTGATCGTGCTTGATGACTGCTCAACGGACGACAGCGTTGCCGTCATTGAGGCGGCGATCGCCGACACCGTGACGCCGACCAGGGTCATCATCAACGACGTAAACAGCGGTTCGCCCTACCTGCAGTGGGCCCGGGGTGTCGACGCGAGTCGAGGTGACCTCGTCTGGATCGCGGAGGCGGACGACTGGGCGGACCCTGAGTTGCTCGCAACCCTCGTGCCGGAATTCGTGCACCCTCACGTGGTGCTCGCGTACACGCAGAGCGCCCAACTAGATATCACGGGTCGGATGCTCGCCCCCGATTACGCCGAGTACCTCGCGGACGTGACCGGTCGTGACTGGCACCGACGCTACACGGCGGGTGGCCTGGACGAGATTGCACAGTGCTTATCGATCAAGAACACGATCCCCAACGTTAGTGCAGTGCTCTTCCGCCGTGAACCCCTGCAAGATGCCCTGGTTGAGGTGCAGGATGTGGTTGCCGACTTCGCCACCGCGGCCGACTGGCTCATTTACATGCGAGTCCTTCAACGCGGTGACGTCGTGTATCACCCCGAGACACTCAGTGGGCATACGCGTCACGCAGCCAGCGTCATCGGTCGCGGCATGGATGCCGGGCACCTCGATGAAGTTGCACGGCTGCAGCAACGTGCCCGCACGTTCGCGAGCGTCCCGGGGTCGTCCGTGGTGGCCGCCACGGCCTACCTCGAGCGCATACGCCGCCAGCTTGAAGTGAAGCCCGCTCGCTAGGCTAGGCAACCGAAAGGAGAGTCGGTCTACCGTTCAGACTCGGCTGAGCAGTCGCTCTGTAGCGGCCACGACGTCTGAAATCGAGACGGCGACATCCGAGTTCGCACGCTGATTCGGTTGTACGGCGTTACCGATGTACATCGCGTAACGCAGTTCAAGGAGCTCCGCCAGCGCGCCGTACGACGTTATGCCCTCGTGGAAGCTACTGGGAAGAATCTCGAGGACGCACGTGCCGGGACGGCAGAACGCGAGATTCGCAAGTCCTGCGCCGTGCACGCCAATCACGGCTTCAGCTCTTGCGAACGCCTTTGCCTGTTCCTCGACGGTGTGACCGGCGGCAGAAAACAGTTGGAATCCGAGCGGTGCGAGCGCATCTAGCAGGGCTCGTTCATCGTGGAGGCGACGCGTACGCGCATCTGCACGGCTGACGAGGAGGCGGATGCCTTCCCCGGAGGATGTGACGCGCGTTGACCAGTAGAAGTCACGGATTGACGGAGACAAGCGCACGTTGGTCGGTGCAAGCGGTTCGACGAAGAGAATCTCCGGGAAGTAGTACGCCTCTCGCAGCGCGACAGGCTGAGGGTCCCAATCGAAGAGGAACTGCCGACTCTGCAAATGAAATTCCCGCTGCGGGCTCGCTAGCAGCATTATCCGCGCGCCAGCGTCCCGCGCCCAAGCGAAGCGAGGTACGGTTTCGATCATCCAGTGGTAGTAGTTCATGTGTTGGCTGGCGCCGAGAACGAAACCGGCCCCACCCTCGAACGTGCGGTAATTGAGTGGCACCGTCGCGTCGATTGTCCCGGCTGGCTCGCTGAGCGCTGCGAGCGCCGGGTGTCGGGCAAGGATTGCCGGCTTACGAACCGACTCACGAATGACCTCACCCGACGACGTGACGATCACCATGTCTGGCGGAATAACTACGCAGTCGGACACCGACCATGAGCGAATCTGGTTAGGAACTTGACGCTGCCGAAAAATGCGGAGCATTTCTGCCCACTCGGTTTCAATCGACCGTGAAGGGAGCAGCGAATCGATAGAGAGCGCTGGGTGCAGGGGCGGCGCGAGAGCGGATCGCACGGTTCGATCGAGCTGCCCGACGTCGGCCACCGAAACCATCCCGCGCGGCGTCAAAGTTTCGGTCACCGCGGTCCGCCCAGACCCCTCGGGAACCCCGCGCTGTGCGCGTCCAATGCGTTCACGAGGCGTCGACAAGGTAGAGGTCGTGCCCGGTGTATCCGGCGACCTCGTATCCGCGCTTCGCGAGATCCAGGGCGGGAGCCAGCAAGTTGGGATCGGTTGGTTGGCCCTTTTGGCGCAGGCACTCCACGACGAGCACCTTTGGTCGTATCGTCTCGAAGCTAAAGCCCCCGATTACCTCCCGTTCGAGGCCTTCGACGTCAATGCTCAGAACGTCGACGCTAGTGCCAAACCGGTCAATAAATCCGGTTGATCTGATCGCTTCGTCCAGCGTGATTACCGGGATGTCCACGGAGCGCATCAGCCGTCGACCCTCGCGCTGCGGCCCTCGTCGTTCCTCGGCTTGGCGGGCTCGGTGCGCGGAGACCTCTGGCGAGAAGGAGTTGAAGACGGGATTTCCATGCATGAAGTAAGTCAAGGACCCAGCCTGATTTGACACGCCTACGTTGAGGAACACGTCTCGCGGGCGTTGCTCGCGGAACATCTGCGCAATCGTCGGATTGGCGTCTATGCACAGGCCACGACCGCCGCGCTCGTACAAGAAGTACGTGTTCGAGTGCTCGACGGGCCACAGGCAGCCGACGTCGATGTAGGTCACTTCCTCACGTTTGCCCAGAAAATAAGCGATCTGCAGGTCCTCGCCGTTCTGCGCGTACGACGTCACTCCCCGGTGACGTCGCGGCGACTCGACTTCTGTCATGACTGGCGCGCCGCCTATGTCAGCGCTAGATCGATCTGCCAACACGTACTCGTTCTCGGAGAGTTGAAGCGCCAGGTGACAGCATTTGGGCATGGCGTCCTTTATCACGATCACGCCAAGCTCGTAGAACGCCTCCACGTGCAACGGCCCGCTCGGCTTGCTGCCGTGTAGCGCAGAGTCATAGAAACCCTGGTTACGTGGACTGTTGGTCGGGAGTAGCGCGGGGTCGCTCGCGTCGTTGATTCGGCGGGCGCCGAAGATGACGTAGCGCTGAATCGTGCCGTCAAACAGAAGGGGGTCGAGCGCCGCCTCCACGTCGCTCTGCAACATGTGATTCGGATGCCCGGACCAGTTTGACCAGTACGGGAGGAGCCCTTGGCGCGATAGCTCTACGTCTGCGTCAAAGTACGGCTGCCGCACGTAGACGAGCGCCGAGGCGAGTCGGCAGGCTCCCTGCAAGACGGCTCGAGCGGTCGCGCCGTCAGGGAGATGTTCGAGAAAATGCATCGCGATGACGGCCTCAACAAGTGGAGCCGTGACGTCGAGGGCTGTTGCGTCAGCCTGGACGACCAGATGTCCGCGTGCGGTCGCCTCCTCGACTTTCGATGCGGAGATGTCGATTCCGATTCCGTTGGAGAGGCCGAGCCTCTGCCTGGCGTAGTCCAGCGATCCGCCCTTGCTGCTTCCCAAATCGATGAAGTCGTAATCGCCCGACTTACTCAGCGCGGCCAGTTTGCCCAAACCCTCGGTCAGCGGGTCTGACTTCGGCATGCTCGCTCCCACCCTCGGCCTGGCTAGGAGTCTCGCGTCAGGGCGAACCAGTCGGAAGCTGTCGCATCGACCGACCATTCGGAGACGGCTTCCATGGCGGCGAGACGCATCGCCGCGAGCTCGTCGTCGGGCAGACGAGTGGCCTGCTTCACGTAATCGTAAGCCGCGTCGATGTCACTTGGGGTGACCAGGAAGCCGCTAACGCCGTGGGTCACGTATGAAGGTGGGGCGCCCCGGTCAGTGACGATCGGCACGACGCCGGCGGCTAGGCCCTCGGCCACGGTGCGGCCGAAGGCTTGATAGTCCGACAGGTCGAGCAGGAAGTCACTGCTGCACACGATCTCGGCGGCTTGTTTCGGCGAGACCCTGCCGTGGTTCCGGATTCTCGGAGACATGCGGAGACCGGCCATGCCGAGCTCGTCGTTCGACGTCCCGAACACCTCGATATCGAGCGCGAGTGAGGCGGACTGGGCGAGTCGGTTGATCACGGCGACGGTGCGCTGGGAACCTCGACGAGGCGTCGAGGGCCGCAACATCGCGACGAGCGTGCGGCGGTGGCCGTCGGCGCGCAGAGGGCGGGGGCGGTAGATCGTCCGGTCCAGACTTGGCCGGATCTTGACCACGGGGAAGAACGTCCTCGACATCAAGACCTGCGCAAGCCAGTCAGTCTTTACGACTGCGACGGCAGCCTTTGCCCGACCGTAGGAGGCGATGGCGACAGTGTGCTGTCGGCTGTGCCGCGGGTAGAAGAGCGGCTCGTAGTCCTGGACGTAGTAGTAGACGCGTGAGGCCCGTTCGCTGAACTCGTCGAGGACGAGGCTCAAGGAGTCGTTCGTGGTCGCCACGATGGCTGCACCGTCGGGGATGTCCTGCGGGTCAGCCGAGAGCCGGTCCAGTGCCGTCACCGACCAGTCGTATCCGCGACGGAAGACGTCAAGGTGCTGGGGCTCCACCAGCAGACGCCCCATGCCGTAGTTGTCGACGAGCGCCGCAAACTCCTGGGCCACGGAGTTGGCGCCGCCGCCGAACGGCCGACCGCGTAGCACGAAGGTTATTTCGCTAGCCATCGAGCCCGCCTGAAGCGAGGTCGACGAGGAGCGCTGACACTGCGGCACGGACGACGTCGAAGTCTGGCTGATCGTCCATTTCGCGGACGGCCTCGTCCAGCCGCGCGCCCCAACGCTCTCGCACGACGGTGTTGCCCTGCCGGCTCAGCTCCGATCGCTGGGCGCCGAAGGTCACCGACTTGTAGTGGTAGACGAACGAGGCGGGGGTCACGACGTTGCGCATGCCCGCCTTGCGGGCGCGCAGCATCAGGTCGACCTCCTCGCCGTAGCCGGACGGGAACGCGTCCTCGTCGAGCCCGCCGAGCCGCAGGAAGTCCTCTCGCCGTACGGCGTAGCAGAAGCCGTTGAGAATGCTCAGCGGGACGAGCGTTCCCGGGAACCGCGCGCGCAGCGCCGCAGCCAGGGCGTCGGGTGCGACCGCCGGGTCGAACTCGTTGACGGCCCAGCCGCCGTCTGTACGCAGCGCAGGCACGCTCTGGTACGACGCCGCGTTGGACAGCGGGCCGGCTGCGAAGACGCCTGGATCGGCCAGTGCCGCGATCAGCGGTGCATCCCAACCTGGGGTGACCCTCGTGTCGTTGTTCAAGATGACCACGACGTCGTGGGCCGCTGCCTGCACCCCGGCATTGACGCTCGCCGTGTAGCCGCGGTTGACGTCGGACCGCACGATCCGGACCGGCGCTGGCAGCTGGGCGAGCAATCGGCGGGCGGACAATGCGTGGGGACTGCCGTCGTCGACGACCACCACGTCGGTCTGTGCCCACGAGCAGCGCTGGACGCTCAGTGCACATGCTGCCGTGTAGGCCGCCTTGCCGTAGAACGGAATGACGACCGAGAACGGGGTCCCGGTAGTAGGAAGCGGCTCCTGCACATCCATCAGCACGCCGCGCTGCGTCTGCACGCTGAGGCTCTCGAACTCGTCGGCGTCGTCACGCTCGATGAGCTCCGGCGCCTGCAGGTCAATGGACGTGGCAGCGTCCGTGATCACCTCGAGCCAGATCGTCGCGTCGTCATCGGTGGTCTCGCGGGTGGCGCACCGGTGGGCCGGCACCTGGACCTGGAACGTCGACCACTGGTGGCTTCGGACGACGAAGTCGCCGAGCGCGGTCCTGCCGCGGTGATCGCGGAGGTTGAGCCGGATCGGCTGCTGAGCAGCGGAACGACCGAACACCCGGATGGCGACCCAGCCGCCCGTCACGTGCGGCGCGTGGTCGCCCAGCTTGAACCGGACGTCCACGCGACCCTGCACGGGCTCCGTCGCGGCGAGGCGCAGAACAGGCAGCCGGTTCAGCACGTCGTGCACCGATGACCCGGCAAGCTGCAGTGATCCGCTGAGCCGCCCGGTCACTCCGGAAGCCGCCTGGATCCAGATGCCGGCACCGAACCTCAGCCCGTCCGAGGTGACGGTCCCGCCGCTGACGGTGGCATCCGCGAACGTCGCGAGAAGGCTGACCGGCGCGAGTCTGCCGGTGATCTCGTCCTCGGCGAGCGGCGCCTGGGACGCCACCCGCCACCCGCCCGACGTCTCGACCTCGAGAAGCAGCTCCTCGACGCCCGTCAGCGGAGGCAGGTGGGCCTCGAAGTCGAAGCCGCACCAGCCGGTGCCCCGTCCTGCGTCGAACACGTCCTGCCGGAAGTCGCTGGCGATGCCCTCCGCAAGCACATCGCCGGAGTCGGTGATGACCCGGACTCGCGGAAGCGGGCGGTCGACACCGTGCTCCTTGAGCGTCACCCACCCCGCGATGCGCCCGTGGACGACCGACTCGAGGTGCCCCTGGATGAGCACCGCCGGGTCAGGGGCCGACGCGGCTGGCGGCATCGCGATCCCGCGATCGTGGTCCAACGGCTCGTGCTCGACGAGCTCCTCGCCAGCGAGTTCGACGATCACCGGGACGTCGAGGGGCGCTTCAACGAGCTCGTCGAGGACGTCCGTGATCGTCGGCGGTGCTCCGTCCATGCTTTCGAGTCGCAGGGACGCCGGTGTCGTGGGGTCCTCGGGAGTCGGGCCGTCAGTCATTTGATGAGCCCAGGCTGCTCATAGCTGGCGTGATACTCCTCGAGAACTGACTCCACCGGCCCCGTTGACGCGATGACCCCCTGATGCAACCAGATCGCGTCCTTGCACTGCTCCTTCAGCAGACCGTCACCGTGGCTGGCCAGGACGAGGATCCCCGCGCCGGAGATGAACTCGTTGAGCCGGGCGTTGGCGCGGGCGGTGAACTCTGCGTCCGCGGTCCCCAGCCCCTCGTCCAGGAGCAGGATGTCCGGCCTGAGCGAGGTGAGGATCGAGAACCGCAGGCGCGATTGCATCCCGGCCGAGTACGAGTAGACGGGGTGCTGGATCCGATCCTCGAGTCCGCTGAACTCCACGATGCCGTCGACGCGGGCGCGCATTGCATCGGGAGACTCGCCGAGCTGGACGCCCATGCTGACGATGTTCTCGCGGCCCGTGGCCTCCTGGGTCAGCCCCGCGCCGGCGCCGCCCAACAAAGCGAGGACGCGCCCTTCGACTTCCACCGCTCCCGACGTCGGCGGGAGCAGGCCCGCCATGATCGCCAGCAATGTCGACTTGCCAGCGCCGTTGGCCCCGACGAGACCGATCCGGGCACCTGCCTCGAACTCCAGGTCCACCGAGCGAAGCGCTTGGATGACCACGGGCGCTGCCTTGCGGCGACGGGCAAGCTGCGCGATGCGGTGCTTGAGGTTGTAGTCGAGCACCGACAGCAACGTGTACTCGGCGCACACCCGATCGAGCTTGATCCGTGGCATCACGAGATCCAGTACGGGATACGGGAGCGGGTGTGTGAGAAGACCAACATGCCGGCACCCACGTTGACCGCCGTGATGACGACCGCCCCCACGAACGGGTGCAGCGCTGCGTTGCCCAGCAGCGGGCCACGGATCGTCTCGAGCAGGTAGTAGAAGGGGTTCCAGGCCAGCAGGCTGGCGCGCTTCTGGCCGCTCAGCGAGTCGACGCGCCAGAAGATCGGTGTGAAGAAGGACAGCATCTGCAGAACAGACGCCACCACCGGCCCGATGTCCCTGAAGCGTGCCACCGCCGGGGCCAGCCACAAGCCCAGCGCGAAGCCGTTGAGGGCTATCAGGAGGAGAGCGGGGATCACGAGCAACGTGGCGACGTTGAACACCAGCAGCCCGGCTGCGGCGATCACTACGAGGATGACAAGGTGATGCGCGAACTGCAGGAACTCGACGGAGACACCGCGAAGCAGGAGCGCTGACAGCGGCTGTCGACTGCTGACGATGCTCGAGGCCTCGCCGACGAAGACGTTTGCGCAAAACCGCGTCATGCCTCCGAGCAGCGAGAACACGATGACCCCGATCGCGACGTACGGGAGGAAGACGCGGACCGGTTGGTGGAAGAGGGTACCGAACAGGAAGGTGATGCCGGCCACGTAGACAAGTGTCTGCAGCGTGAGCCACCACGGACCGACGACGGTACGGCTGTACTGACTCTTGATCTCGTTCAACGCGAGGAACGTCCAAAGCCGCCAGCGGCGAAAGCCCTCGGCCAGGTCTCCGGTAGCGGCACGGGCCCGCTCGCCCGGAGGCGCGTCGAGCGCCGCATAGCCGTGCCACGTCGTCCAGGTCGGCGTCGTCATGACACGCCCTGTCCCGACAAGACGACGTTCGAGCGGACAGATTCTGCGGTGACGATCGCCTGACCGTTGCTTCGGACGAGTACGCCCATGACCCGCTCCACCGCGTGCGCGGTGCCGCCGTTCGTCTGGCCGAGCTCAGGCTCGAAATCCCTTTCCTGCCTCAGATCCAGTTGCTTGAGCTTCGGCACCAGCCCGCCGTCCAGCCAGTACATGGAGCCGGCCGGAAACTCGAGGGCACCCGGCGTGAAGCCAGCTCCAGTTCGAGCGACTAACTCGCGCACGCGCCCGACGAGCGGTCCGAGGTCCTCCTGCCCGTGGATGTTGCCTGCAGGCACGATGCAGCCGACGGACTTGTCGTTGGCCACGACGTCCGCGAACAGTGCTGCGTCGTCGGGGTTGGGCAGCAGGCCGTGCCATAAGGCTCGTCGCCACTCGTCGCCGTCACTGCGGTGTGGCGACTTCTTCGTGTGGAGCTTGAGCACGGCCTTGTAGCCGTCGAGCCGGCCGGAGTTCACGAACGTGAAGAACGGCGCGACGTCGCGCCCGCGGTTCGGCAGCACCTCGATGAAGGCGCGGGGGAAGCGGTGTCGAACCTCGTCACGAAGGTGATCGGTGTGCCCCTCGGTGAGGCTGACGAACAGGTCGTGGGCCTGTCGCAGGTTGCCCAGCTGTGCCGCCAGCGGTTCCCACAGCTCCGGGTAGAAGACATGGGCCACCACGGCTATGGATGGACGTCGCTTTCGTCCCTTCGTGCCACCGTCAGGCGCAGGACGCAGCTTGCGTTGGCGGCGTTCGCGCCGCAGGAACCGGGTCCACCGCCAGGAGCGGCTCTGGAAGGCCCCCGCGTACATGGCGTGAACGGCTGCGGTTTCGGCCAGCGCACGTGCAGCCGATTCCTCGGCGTGAGCGAGCTGCAGTCTTATCTCGGCATTCGCATGCTCTTTCAGGGACAGCCGGTCGGATTCCGCGTGTTCGTGCTCGGACTGAGCGGCGGCTAGCTGCTGCTCGAGCACCTTCAACCGGTCTTTCAGCTCGGCGGCCGTCTGCTCGGACTGCACCGCAAGGCGCCGCTGGTCCGTCTCGAGCAGCTGGCAGCGATCTTTCAGGCCGCCGACGACTGCGTCGCGCTGTTCAACCGCCCGCTGCAGACTCGCTGCCGATGCGGCAAGAGGCGACAGCCGATCGACGTCTTCCTTGCGCCGGATGACCTCCTGTCGGGCCTCGGCTAACTGCTCGCTGAGACCGCATGTACGCGCTTCAAGATCGGCCAGCCTCTGCCCGTCCTCCTGCTGCGCCCGACGAGCGGCGGCGAGCTCAGCGACCAGGTCTCGGTGCCGGACGGTCTCTTGCTCGAGGTATTGGACTCGGGCATGCAGGACGCTGGCCTCATCGCGAGCCTGCCGCAGGTCGTGGGCTGTGTGCTCATCAGACGCCGTGAGCCGGTCCAGTGCCTCACGTGTCCTGCGGTACTGCGCCAGGACGCGCGCAGACGATGGCGGCACCCGCAGGTGCTGTAGCCCCTCTACCGCGACCACATCGGCCGGCAGACGCTGCAAGCTGCGATACAACGACAGTTGCGCGCCCGTGAGGTGCTCGAACCGTTCTTGAACTGTCGACGGCGGTCCGAGCAGGTCGGCATCGAACGTGTCCGCGAACTCGTCGGTTGTCGGAAGCGCTAGGCATCGTCGTACGAGCTGGACGAGCTCTCGGCGTCGCTCGGGATCAGCGCTCAGCTGGTCCGCGTCGACGAAGATCGCGCTACTGCCGGCTAGACCCCTTAGGGCCGAGACGCAATACACCTCCCACAACGACAGGCCTGCAACGAGGTCGATGCCGTCCCGCCTCAGGAGCGAGCGGGCGACCGCCATCGGATCCCGGTGACAGAAGACGTAGAGCGTCTCCGGACCCCACACCCGACGCCACACCGGCAGCAGCAGCGCGAGACGGGGGTCCTTCACGAGCGGTGGGCCGGCCTCGAACGTGGCGGCGAGCGAGGTCCACAGGGCGCGAGCGGCCGGGACGAAGTCGTCTGCTGCGGCGTCGATCGCGTCGATCGTGGGCGGGGCCCACCAGTCGCCACCGAGTTTGGTCAGTACGTGTTGGTCGAATTCCGTGACCTGGGTGTTCTCGGCGTAGCCACGGGGATTCGCCGCGCTGCTGTCCATGAGCGTGCCCAGATCCCCCAGGCTCAGGCCGTTCTTTCCCAGCAGGCTGGCCACGGCGCTGGTGGCGCTTCGGTGCATGCCGACCACGGCCACGCGCCGCGCCGCCGGGAGCTGAGAGGCGTTGGCGGAGCTGATCGGGACGAGGACGTGGTCGTCGACGTCATCCAGCTCTGCCACGGGGTGGCGCTCCTGTCCTGTACGACCGATTCTTGCTGTGCTGTGCATCGTAGGCAACGTCTGAACGGGACGCTTGGGGATCAAGCCGCTAGGCGTTCGTGGGCCGCGGGGGCCGGAAGGCGGCTTGAAGGCGCCGGCGCGCAGGCAAGCGGCCGAATGCCACGCGGGAGACTTCACGCGCGAGCGCCCAGTGGCGGTTGCCCTCCTCGGCGGTGGGATCTGCTGCGGTAGCAAACAGCCCGCGAACAGTGTGCAGGGCGAGCGCTTGCACGCTGCCGAGCACCGGCTCGGGAAGCCATGTCGCGGCCGCATCCGCTGCGAGGACGTCCGGGCCGGCATGGACTGGGAGCGGCAGCCCCGCGGCGGCCAGTCGGTGTCTTGCCCACGCCCAGGCGCCCGCCATGCGCTGCGGCGGGTCGCCCCGCTGAAGTCGGCGTCGCAGCCGCGCCCACCTCCATTTCACGACGAGCAGCCTGAGGAGGACGGGCAGCACGAGGGCGGCTACGAGCACGAGCAGGATCAGCAGCCACCAGCGATGTACCGGCGGCTGGGGTGCGGTCCGGGCCTTCACCTTGGGCTTGGACTGGGCCTTGGTCGTCGGCTTCAACGAGGGATGCGGCCTTGCCGTCTTCGGCGGCGGCGTCCGGTGGGAGGGCACCCCTACCACCGGTGGTACGACCGGTCGGACGAGCGGCGGCTTGGGGGATGACGACGACGATGCGACCGTGGTTGGCATTGGAGAGGGAGTCGGCGACGGCGACGGCGATGGCGTGGGGGAGTACCTGGTTAGCACCTGGGGAGGTTGGATCCGACTATCGATCTGCCCCGCGGCGATGAGCACGGGAGGTCGGTCGTCGATGACGTTCTGCAACAGCGCGAGCCCGGTTGCGACGGCCGCGCACAACAGCGCTATGACCACTGGCACCCACCGTCGCGGCGGCGGAGTGAACCATCGGCGGCGATGACGCTCGACGGCGGAGCTGGACAGGACGCAGCCAATCGCTGCGGCGACGGCGACGAACCGGACCTCGCCGGCGGAACCCAGTGCCAGCGCGCCGATGACGATCCCGGCGACAGGGACCAGGAACACGAGACCGAGCCGGTCGGCCAAGCACAGCGCGAGCGAGATCCCGCACCCCGCGAGAAAGGTGGATCTCGCGATGGGACCGCTGCTTTCGCCGCCTATGACATTGGCGAGCTCCGCGACGGCCAACGCCAGCGCCGGGCCGAGTAGGGCGGCGCGGACAGGGCGACGACGGGAGATCAGACGTATGACGAGGAGCGCGGCTGCGATGGCGCCAGGCAGCACGTACGTCAGCAGGGCCGGAACCGTGACCGAGCCGGCGTAGCACAGCGTCGCGACGAGGCACGTAGCGACGACAGCTGCGCCCGTGCGCACGGGGAGCGGCTCCCGAGGTCGCGTCCTCAGCGCACCCGTGCCAGTTGCCGTCACCACTAGGCGAGGTCTTCCGCGCGCTCGACATCGACGACGCGGCCCGGCAACCCGGCTGCCGGTTCGCGGGCGGCGACCCGGATAAGCACCGTCGCCGGAACGATTTTCGCGAGCGCAGACAGCGAGTTCAGGGTCTTCTGGCCGGGGCTGCCACTGACGAGCACGACCCGGGCACACCGAGTCCGTCGAACGATGCCGGGCAGCTCCTGCGGCGACGCTGAAACCGGGGCGACGGGCTGTACGACCGCCAGTACATCCAGGAGAGCACCCGTCGCGCCGGGTGCAGCGGACGTCACGCTGGACCCGCCGGTGGCGACGACAAGGTGCACCTGCTCTGCCGCTGCCTGCGCGCAGGCAACGGAGGCAGCGACTTCGACGGCGACTTCGAAGCGCTCCACGTCGGCGGCAACACCGTACTGCCCATCGGAGCGGTACGCCGTCAGGTCGGTGTCGAGAACAATGGTTGTTCCGGTGGTGGCCGCCGCGACCTGCTGGCGGACCATCAGTCGGCCGGCACGGGCGGATGAACGCCAGTGCACGGTCCGGGGCTCGTCCCCTAGGACGTACTCGCGCAGTGCGAAGAAGTGCTCGTCTCCCATCCGCCGGCTGGCGCTCTCCGACTCGCCGGCGAGGTTGCTGGCAAGAACGGAGCGGCGTACCCGGTGCGTACGCGGATGCACGGTCACCGTGCCCGCGTCGGCGCGCCCTACGACCCGCCGCACTACGCCCCACGCATCGCCTTGAACGACCGTGTATGGCCCCGCCACCCAATGGCCACGACGGCTGGTGTCGATCGGAGCCGCAACCGCTGTCCAGCCGTCCGCGCGGCGCTTCGGCAGCCGCACGGAGCTGAGCGGGCGGTTGATATCGCCTTCCACCAGCCGCAGGCCGGCCCGGCGCCGCGGCACGTCGACCTTCAGGCGGACCGACGCCGGCCGCCCCCGCACCACGCGCATGTCACGGCGCTCTATCGAAAGGGTCACCTGCACGCGGCGTAGGCCCGCGACGACCAGGACCACGACGAGCGTGGCACCAGCCCCGCCGAGCGCGGACATCTCCGGCCAGCGCAGCAGAAGTCCGGCGCCGACCAGGGCAAGCGAGCCGAGTAGTAACGCCAGCGCGCGCCCGGTCACGCCTGCCCGGCGCGCGGTGGTGCTGCCACCGCCTCTATCGCGCGGGCGATTGCGTCGTTCGCGTCGCCGCCCGATGACTCGAAGGAGGACGACACGAGCACACGGTGAGACAGCACCGGCCCTGCGAGCCACTGGATGTCGGAGGGTACGACGAACGGACGGCCCTCCAACGCGGCGCGCACTCGGCTCGTCCGCAGCAGCCCCAGGGCGCCGCGCGGACTCGACCCGAGGCGCAACTCGGGCATCTGTCGCGTGTGCGCCACGAGGCTAACGGCGTAGTCCATGACGGGAGCGGAGACATGCGTACGTCGTGCCTGAGCGACGAGCCGCGCCACCTCTTGCCCTGACGTCACTGTCGGCACATGGCCGACGTCTGAGCCCGCGTGTGCCGCAGCGAGGATCCGGACCTCGGCGTCGTGGTCGGGGTAGCCGACGGTCGACTTCAGCAGGAAGCGGTCGAGCTGCGCCTCCGGCAGCGGGTAGGTGCCGTCCATCTCGACCGGGTTCTGCGTCGCCATGACCATGAACGGGCGAGGCACCGGGTGGGATCGGCCGTCGACGGTGACGGTGCGCTCCTCCATGACCTCGAGCAGCGCGGACTGGGTCCGCGGCGACGCCCGGTTGATCTCGTCGGCGAGCACGACGTTGGCGAACACCGGCCCGGGGTGGAAGACGAAGCTGCTGGAGTCCTGGTGGAAGACCGAGACGCCGGTGACGTCGCCGGGCAGCAAGTCGGGGGTGAACTGGATGCGCTGCCACGGCGCGCCGAGCGCGCTCGCGAGGCTGCGCGCCAGCGAGGTCTTCCCAACACCCGGCACGTCCTCGAGCAGCAGGTGGCCCTCGGCGAGCAGGCATGTCAGCGCCAGGTCGACGACCTCCGCCTTGCCCTGCATGAACCCGTTGACGGCGGCGCTGATCCGCGCCACGTCGGCGGCGAACGCCTGCGCTTCCGGCTCCGTCAGGGGCTCGCCTGACCCCTGCTCGAGCAAGGCGCTCGTCTCGGCCGTCACCGTCGGAGCCTACCCACGTGGAGGTCCCTCAGGGCCTCGAGGTTCGCGCGGCCGAACCGCAGATCCGGCTCGAGCTGAGCTCCCTCAGCCCACTCGTTCCAGGCGTTGACGAACAGCAGCGGCTCCCCGGGGCCGGCAACCGCGGCCTCCGCAGCCCGCGCCGCCCAGCGACGGAAGGACACCGGGTTACCGCCGTGGAAGACGTACGCCGCCTCGCCCCGGCGGGGGGTGTTGTCCCAGCCGGGCATGACGCCGGGGTGCACGCGCAGGCCGTGCGGCCCGACCACCGAGAGGTCGGCGCCGTCGATCGCGCCGTCGTACGACATGACGTCGCCGGTCGTCCCACCGACCAGTCCGGGCGCCAACCCCGCCACCGACTGGATGCCGATCCCGGACCCGGGCGGGAAGCGGACCAGGCCGTCGAGCGCGGAGCCGACGTCGCGGCTGAAGCCCTCGAAGTCGCGGGACGGCGTCACGGCGAGCACGTGCAGCCCGCCCAGCCCATCCGCAGCCGCGCGTCGCTTCCAGTGCTCGATGACCTCTCCCCCGCGCGGCACGTGGCCGATGCGGTAGACGACGAGCAGCGGCACGCCGTCGACGCGGATGTACCGCGGGTCGCGCAGCGCCGGCAGGATGTCGTCGTAGTAGGCGTCCTCCCAGCCGGGGCGGTAGGTCTGCGCGATGAGGACGTCGTTCTCGAGCCCGTCCCAGGTGCGCGTCCAGTTTTCGTTCGCCCAGCACAGCGCGAATGGGAAGTCGATGCTCGGGTCGGCGAGCAGGTTGCGCAGCGGGGTGTCGAGCAGCGGCTTGCCGTCGAACCAGTAGTGGTGCATGACGAAGCCGTCGACGCCGTACTCACGGGCCAGGGCAGCTTGCGACCGCAGCACGTCAGGGTCTGACAGGTCGTAGCGCCCGAGCTCGCCGGGCTCTACCGGTTGGCGGTGACCCTCGTAGAGGGGCTGCGCCTTCGCGACGTTGTCCCAGTCGGTGAAGCCCTCCCCCCACCACGCGTCGTTCTCCGGGCTGCGGTGGAACTGCGGGAGGTAGAAGGCCAGCACCCGCGGCTGCGTCTGCTTCCCGCGCCGCGCTCGGTGCAGCCGCGAGGGCACGTCGTCGGTCTCGACGATGTCGAGCCCCGAGGCCGTGGCCAGTACGCCGACGAAGCGCTCGAGCGCATGGGCCGTCGAGCCGTCGAGGTGGTCGGCCTCGGGCTCGAAGTGCTCGACCGTGAGCTGCAGGTCGGCGAGGCGCTGGAAGACCCACGGGCGTGCCCAGTACATCGAGCCGGCGGGATATTGCAGCGCGTCCGGGTCGAACGCGAACGGGAACCTCGCGGCCAACGCCTCCACGAGCTCGCGGTCCGACCCCCACGTCTCCGCGCCGCGGATGTGCCCGCTGGGCGCGACGATGCCGACGTCGCGGTCGCGCCGGAACAGGTCCAGGATGCGGTCGACGCCCATCGGCGACGGCAGCACGCCGTCCAGCAGCGTGATCCGCCACGCGTCGCCGTCGAGGCGGTGCGGGCTGCGCTTGGTGTGCACCTTCAGGATCGCGTCGTAGCCCTCGAACAGGCCCATGCCGGCGAGCTCGATCAGCGGCCCCAGGTCGCGGCCGTAGTTCTCGACGTGGTGGATGCGCGCATGCGGGATGCGCCGGTTGATCTCGTGTTCGAGGCTCTCGGCGCGGCCCTTCACGAGGGTGACGATGAGGTCGTAGGCCTCTGGCAGCCGCGCCAGCCGGTCCTCGATGTCCGGCCACACCTCGGGGTAGTAGACGTGGGCGACCACGAGGATGCGTGGCCCTGCCGGCCGGGGGTCGGGCCGGAGCCGGTCCTCCGCGGCCGAGCGGAACGGCAGCCGCAGCAGGGGGCTTTCCGCAGTCACCAGGTGGCGTCCGTTGGGGGCCACCGGCGGAAACAGGCCCGTCGTAGGAGTGGAGCCCTGGCGGTCGCTGCGTCGCGCAAGTCGATGGGGCAACGCCTTCGCGCGCCGACGCATGAGGCGGCCCTTGCCCGCGACCCCGCGCAGCGGCGAGGTCGCCCGCCAGGAGACGGAGGTGAGCACCTCCGTCATCTGCCGGCGGTACTCGTTGGCGGCCGCCTCGAGCTGTCCGACACGGATGCGGAGCGAGTCGTTCTCCTCGCGCAGGGCGTCGACCAGATCGTGATCGGGCAGCTCATCCACGCTGGAGCTCCGACGTGGCTGGCTCTGGCCGCTCGGAGGGAACCGCGCCGCGAGCGGCCAGCCGCCGCAGCATCTCGTCGTACTGCAGGGCGATGTCGGACCAGCGGTACTGCAGCTCCGCGCGCGCCCGTCCGCGAGCGCCCAGCTCGCGCATCATCGACCGCTCAGCCTCGGCGCGCTCCACCTGCGTCCCCACACACCCCGGGTCGGTGAACCACAGCGCGGCACCACCGGTGGTCTCGCGGTTGTAGACGCACTCGTAGCCCACGACGGGCGCCCCGTGAACCATCGCTCGTAGCAGCGACGGGTTCGTCCCGCCGAGCGAGTGGCCGTGCAAGTACGACGTGCAGCCGGTGAAGAGGGCATCCAGGAGCCGCTGGTCCCAGACGGCACCGAGCAGCCGGATCCGGTCGTCTCCGGTTGCCTCCTCCTCTATCGACGCGGAGTAGGCCCCGGGGTATCCCGCGAAGCCGACGACGACCAGTGGAAGGCGCGACCCGCTCTTCTGGAAGCCGCGGATCATCTCGCAGACCTGGTTCTCGGGCTCGAACCGCGCGACGATCAGGTGGTAGCGGTCAGGCGTGAGCCCCAGCGGGGACAGCAGCGTCCCCAGCTCCAGGTCGCTGAGTGCCGTCCTGGTTGCGCCGTAGGCGATGAGGGTGCTGTCGACGCCGTAGTGGGCGTCAGTCTCGGCCTTCATCGCACCCGAGTCGACGATCACCTCGCTGGCCGCATGTACGCCCCAGCGGGTCGCGACGGCGTAGTAGCGCTGGCCGGCGCCCTTCCACTTCGCTCGCTTGCCGTCGTTACCGTCGATGTGCAGGGCGACAGGCAGGCGGGCAGCCCGCATGGCAGCCACCCAGGGGGCGTTGGCGGCGTTGAAGACGACGGCGACGTCCGGCCGGTCCCGCAGGGCGTGCAGGGCGGACACCCCGCCGTGGGAGAGGGTCTCCAGGGCGCGGCGGTGCAGGGCGGGCAGCACGACCCGGCGCATGCCCCGATAGCTCTCGGGCCCGGCCTGAGGCTTGCGGCAGTAGACGGTGACCTCGTGCCCGAGCTCGACCAAGCCGGCGCCGATCTCCTCGACCGCGGTCTCGAAGCCGCCGTACCGAGCAGGAACCCCGCGGGTCCCCATCAGGGCGATCTTCACGGTCCTCCGACTGGCGGCGCGGTCAGGGCGCTGTCCACTTTTGGACACGGCTGACCGAGTCTAACGAACGCCGAGTGTCAGGCGGGACGGCGAGCGACGGCGATGATCGACGGGCCCAGCGTCGGGCGGCGCTCGGCGAGGAAGGAGAGCCCGCGCTTGGCGAGCACGGCACCGCGGCCGCTCCGCCCGGAGTCCAGGTAGAAGTGCCGGCTCACCATCGACACCGGTTCGAGGCCGGCGTACTCCAGCAACGCGCGCATCTCGGCGAAGGTGTACTCACGCGCGTGCCGTGCGTGCGGGACCCCGCCGATCCAGTCCGGCAGCGGCGTCGCGATGCTCTGGCCGCGCAGCGCCCTGAGCCGGTTCAGCAGGTAGGCGGCGTTGGGTGTCGTCAGCAGCAGGTTGCCGCCGGGTCGCAGCACCCGCCGGCACTCCTCGAGATCGGGACCCTGCGCGCCGCGGAGAGCCTGCCTTCCTCGCCGTCGTCAGCCAGGTTGCGAACGTTGCTGCGGAGGCGGAGGGGGACAGCGGGCAGGCCACGCCGCAGGTCTGTGGACAGCTCCTTGAACTGTGGACGAACCGCGGCACCGGTCGTCCCCACGCCCTACCGTCCTCGTCGTGCCAACCGCTGCCGCGACGCCGTACTTCTGGCTTCAGCCTTTGGTGACGGCAACGGCGGCCTTGTTCGTGCTGCTGGGCGCGGGCGTCACCGTCTTTCAACGCTACCGAGCCGATCGCAAGGAGCAGTGGTGGAAGCGGACCCAGTGGGCACTCGAGCTGATCCTTCGGCCGGAGGAGGACGCCAACGTGCTCGGCCTCGATGTCTTGACCCAGCAGGTCACGGCGAAGGTCGCGGATCGCGAGGACGCCGCCGTCGTCCGTGACGTGCTCACGCCATGGGTGGACTTCTACCAGGAGCGCTAGGAGAATGGCGACAAGGAGGCAGTGATGTCAGAGCAGTGGCACGGGTCGCGCGACGTTGTGACCGACGAGCCTCGGGTGATCAGCGAGCGGGTAGCCCGCGCGGCAGCCAGGGCGCTGCTGGCTGCCAACGAGAAGCTTGGTGTCGAGTCCGACGCCAAGACGAAGCGGCTCGCTGCGGCCCGTTAGGCCGAGCACGCCGCCGCGGCCGCTGCGACCGGAGTCCAGGTATAAGTGCCGGCTCACCAGGGACACCGGGGTCAGGCCCGCATGCTCGAGCAACTGGCGCATCTCGGCGAAGGTGTACTCACGCGCGTGCCGTGCGTGCGGGACGCCGCCGATCCAGTTCGACATGCTGCGTCGCGATGCTCTGGCCGCGCAGCGCCCAGCCGGTTCAGCAGGTAGGCGGCGTTGGGTGTCGTCAGCAGCAGGTAGCCGCCGGGTTTCAGCACCCGCCGGCACTCCTCGAGCGAGCGCATCGGGTAGTCGCGTAGGTGCTCGTAGACCTCGGTCATCACGACTGCGTCGTACGCCTCGCTGTCCAGCGGGTACGGCACCTGCTCCAGGTCCCAGGTCACGGCGGTCACGCCGTGCTCCTCGAGCAGCCGGGCCATCCGGCCGGTCTCTCCCGAGCCCCACGCGTCCGCGGTCGTAACGATGTCCACCGACACCGCGTCGTGGCCGAGGTCGGCGAGGCGGGCGATCTGGTCCCCGGGTGCCGACCCGAGCTCGACGACGCGCGCGGGTGGCGGCACCAGCGTCAGCAGCTGCGCCTCGAGTCAGCTGGCCGGACGGGCCGATGCCGCCACGATGACAAAGGTCGACCAGTGGCTGCGCGACTTCATCGGACTGTGAGCCGCCCTGCTCCGCCTCGAGATCCGGGACCCTGCGCGCTGCGGGGCCCCGCGGGCGGGGAGGTGGGTCGCAGGCGCGTTGGTTCGGGCTCGCGGAACGGAAGCCGCAACAGCGGGCTCGCTGCGGTGACCAAGTGGTTGCCGACCGGAGGGGCGGGCGGGAAGAGCCACGTCGTCATGGTGCCTCGCACCGCGTCGCCGCGACGCGCCAGCCGCTTGGGCAGCGTCCTCACCCGACGCCGCCACAGCCGACCCTTGCCGGCCACCCCGCGCAGCGGCGAGGTCGCCCGCCAGGAGACGCAGGTGAGCACCTCCGTCATCTGCCGGCGGTACTCGTTGGCGGCCGCCTCGAGCTGCCCGACGCGAAGCCGGAGAGAGTCGTTCTCCTCGCGCAGGGCGTCGACCAGGTCGTGATCGGGCAGCTCATCCACGCAGGAGCTCCGACGTGGCTGGCTCTGGCCGCTCGGCGGGAACCGCGCCGCGAGCGGCCAGCCGCCGCAGCATCTCGTCGTACGGCAGGGCGATGTCGGACCAGCGGTACTGCAGCTCCGCGCGCACCCGCCCGCGAGCGCCCAGCTCGCGCATCATCGACTGTGGAGTGACGGCGCGTTGAGATTTCTCTCCACCGGCCGACGGGGGCGTGGACGAGGTGGCAAGCGCGGTCACCACGCACGTCGCATGGGTAGTTCGGGCGGAGCGCGGGTAGTCCGAACAACCCAGTGGGGCTCAAGGTCGTGCGGCAAACGGCCGAGTCCATGATCATGTTGATCGTTGCGGCTGATGACGACCCTGGGGTCCGCAGCCTGTTCGTCGCCGAGCTGACCTTGGCGGGGCACACGGTTGTCGAGGCCGACGATGGCCTCGCGGCGCTCAGCGCGATCGAACGCGTCTCCCCAGATGCGGTAGTCCTTGACGTGATGATGCCCGAGCTCGACGGCTGGGCCCTCCTTACGCGCCTGCGCGCCGACGAGCGCTTCCGTGACCTCCCGGTGGTGCTGGTCAGCGCGCGCTGCGTCGGCGACGACGTGCGACACGGTTACGAGCTCGGCGCGAGCGCCGTGCTCCCGAAGCCCTACAGCGGCCAGCAGCTGTGTGAGGTTCTTTCCGCTCTCGTGCTCGCCAGGCAGCAAGCGCGCCAGTCCGTCTGATCGGGAGCCAGCGGCTGCCGACGGCTCCGCCGTCGTGCGACCAGGACAGGTCGCGCCACTCGCCAGCGGCGAGCTCACGGCTCGACCACGACGGCCGTCGGGGTGACCTGACGGCGCGGGAGCGGCAGGGCCTTGGTGCGGGGGTGACGGCGCCGGTGGCGGTGATCGCGAACATGCGCGGCGGACCGGGCCGGTCGAAGCCGTTCGTGCGGCGTACGGGACGGACGGCCTGCTTCTCCACAGATGTCCTGGCCGTGGTGACCGGCGTACGGATCGCTGCTTTCTTGACCTTCGGCGGAAGGAGCGGTGACCATGGCGCTGGAGGAGAGCTCGCGGCGGCTGCTGTACGCATCGGCGGCTGCTGCTCTCGGGACGGAGGCGGCCGACGTGCTGATGGAGCATCTGCCGCCTGCGGGGTGGGCTGATCTGGCCCGCCGTGGCGACGTCGAACACGAGACCGGGCTGCTGCGCGCGGACATCGGGACGGTCCGGGCGGAGATCGGCACGCTGCGTGCCGAGATGACCGGCGAGTTCGCGGGGGTGCGGGCCGAGATGGCTGGCCTCGGTGACCAGCTGCGGACGGAGATCCACGCGGCGCTGGCGTCGCAGACGCGTTGGATGGTCACGGTGATGCTGGCGCTAGGTGCGCTCTTCGCGACGGTGAACGTCCTCGGCCGATAGCAGTCGCCGTACCTCGAAGCCGGTTGAGGTCGAGCGCGCGAACCTCGGGCAACTCGCCGCAGCAGGCGGAAAAGGGACCCGGCTCCTGGCGCGGCCGCGTCACAGATGCGTGTGGTGGTCACGCTCATGCTCGCCCTCGGTGCGCTCTTGACGACCGTGAACCTGCTCGGTCAGTAGCGACGGTCCGGTGGGGTCGACCTCGACCTCGCCCCCGAGAACGTGACTGGAGCGCATCCCGCGGTCAAGTTTCTGGGTATTGGTGCTGACGGATGGGCGCATCCCCACGACAATGAATGCAGAAACTTGACCAGGCGGCACCATCGTGGTCAAGTTTTTGAGGAAAGAGGTGAGCTGAGTGGTCGGAGCGTGGCCGGAGCTCGTCTTCGCAGGCGACGCTGCACCCGCCGTGCTCACCCGGGCGGTCCAGCGCGGCACGCTGCGGCGTCTCGCCAGCGGTGTGTACACCAGCCTCGTCGCAGACGACCCGGAGGTGGTCGTCCGCAAGCACCTCTGGACGATCCTGAGCCATGAACTGCCGGGCGCCGTCCTCGTCGACCGCACAGCCACCAACCCCGCCAACGTGGCTGACATCGTCCTGGTCGACCACGCTCGCAAGCGGGCGTTGGAGCTGCCCGGCGTGACGGTGCTACCTCGGGCCGGGGGCGGGCCGGCACCCGGTGACCTGCCCTTCATGGGCACCGGCCTGTTCTTGTCCTCGACGGCTCGGCAGCTGCTCGACAACCTGCACCGCGGCCGCGGCTGGGAACGCCGCACCCTTACCGACGAGCAGGTCGAGCACTGGGTCGACGAGCTCGTTGTGACCCGTCGCGAGGACGGCATCAACCGCCTGCGCGACGAGGCCCGCACGTTGGCCGGGCAGCTCGGGCGGGACAGGGCGATGCTGCGATTCGACGCCCTGGTGAGTGCCGCTCTCAACACCGGCGATGCCGACGGGGTCACGAGCCCCCGTCTCGCAGCGCGAGCGGCTGGGCTCCCTGTCGACACACGACGCATCGAGGCGTTCGAGGCGCTCTCCGCAGAGCTTGCAGACGCAGCGCCCGACATCATCTCCGACCTCCCCGAGGACGCCGGACGCCGCACCTTGCTGCCCTTCTACGAGGCGTACTTCTCGAACTTCATCGAAGGGACCGAGTTCACCCTCGACGAAGCCGCCGAGATCATGTTCGCCGGTGCCATCCCTGCCGACCGCCGCGCGGACGCGCACGATGTCCTGGGCACCTTCGAGATCGTCAACAACGCCGAGGAGATGCGTCGCGTCCCCCAGGACGTCGACGACTTCGAACAGCTCCTACGCGAACGACACGCCCGTGTCATGGCGCAGCGCAGTGACAAGCTCCCCGGGAAGTACAAGCTCCGTGCCAACCGCGCCGGCAGCACCCACTTCGTCGACCCCGAGCTCGTCCGCGGGACAATCCGGCAAGGGTTCGAGATCGGCGCCCACCTGATCGGCCCGTTCGAGCGAGCCGTTTATCACATGTTCCTCGTCTCGGAGGTGCACCCCTTCGCCGACGGCAACGGACGGGTCGCCCGCGTGATGATGAACGCAGAACTCGTCAGCGCTGGCGAAGTGCGCCTGATCATCCCGATCGTCTACCGCCTCAACTACCTCGAAGCTCTCCGCGGAGCCACGCGAACCAGCAACTACCAGGGACTGATCAAGACCCTGTCCTTCGCCCGCAAGTACACGGCCCGCGTCGACTTCAGCAGCCGTGACACCGCCGAGGACGCACTTACGCGGACGAATGCCCTACGGGATGCAAGCGAGGCGGACGACGCCGGCATTCGCCTCCAGTTGCCCTCGCGCCCATAGCCCCTCGCCGCTCGACAGGCCGAGGCGCCCGGCCGCCACGACCAGAATGGTCGGCGGAAGGACGGACGGAGATTGTGGCAAGTGATGTAGGCTTACATCATGTTGCGCACGCAGATCTCACTGACGGAACAGGAGCGACGGGCGCTGGACGCCGTCTCGGCCCGCACCGGGCGGTCGATCTCGGCGCTCATCCGCGAGGCGGTGGACGCCGTCTACGGCGATGAGCGGTCCGACCAGGACGACCTGGCGGCGATGCGGCAGGCGTTCGGTGGGTGGGTCCGCGACCCGGTCGATGACGGGGCCGCCTGGGTGGACCGGGTCCGCTCGGGACGGCGGATCGAGGACGCGCGATGAGTGCGCTGGTCGACACCTCTGTCCTCATCGACTACTTGCGGGGACACCAGGGAGCGGCGGAGCTGCTGGAGAGGGAGCGGGCGGCGCAGCCGCTGCGGGCGAGCGAGATCACCCGACTCGAAGTGCTCGCATGCATGCGTGCCAACGAGGAGCAGCCGACCCGGCTGCTGCTCGGTGCTCTGCAGTGGCACGCGGTCGATGCTGACGTGGCCGAGAAGGCTGGCGAGCTGGGCCGCGCCTGGCTTCCCGGTCATCGAGGGATCGATGGGGCCGACCTGGCCATCGCCGCCACGGCGATGCTGCTCGACGCCCGGTTGCTCACGATGAACGTGCGCCACTTCCCGATGTTCGCGGGGCTCCGCCGACCGTACTGACATCAGGCAGGCGGTCGGTAACTGCCGCCGTACCTCGGCCGGTTGCGGTCGAGCGCGCTAGATCCAGCCGAGGAGGGCGACCTGCTGGCTCGGTAGCCAGCGGGTGCCGACCGCGCCGCCTCCGTTGGCGACGCAGGCCGGCGCGGGTGTCTTGCGCAGCAGGTGCACCGGTCCGCCTGTCGTACTGACAGTGAAGACGTCGTACTGCGGGTTGAACGACTGGATGTAACGGTGGGTGGAGAGGAAGGCGATCGAGCGGTCGTCGGGGGACCAGACGGGCGTCTCCATCTTCAGGATCGTGCCGCCGGACCCGTAGCAGCTGGAGACCTGCGGGTGGGTGTCCGGCGCGATGTGTGTCAGCTGCCTGGGTCGGCCGCCGTTGACCGGGATGACCCAGACGTCGTCGCCGGTCGGGAAGTCGAAGCTCCCGCGCGGTGGCGGGGGTGCTGCCGTCGCTGCCGGAGAGGGAGGTGGGGGCGGCGGGCTCGCGGGGACGTCGGACGGAGGAGCTGGGCTCGCAGCCACGGACCGGGTCGGGCCGATCACGCCGTCGGGCTGGAGGGCGACCGAGGACGTGACGGCCAGGACCAGGACGACGGCGTTCGCGGCTGCGACGCCCATCGTCATCCGGCCACCGCGCACGGCCGCAGGCTACGTGGGGCTTCATCACTTTCCACAGATGTCCTGGCCGTGGTGACCGTGCGGGTGCTCGGCGCGTTGCACCGCCTGCCCGGGGTGCAGCTCGGACCGTCTCGGAGGCACCGGGCCAACATCCCGGCGCGCCCTCCCGGCGGCTCCGAGATCGGCCGCGGGGACGGCGGATGGCGCACGGACCGATGACGCGACGTGGCGAGGTTGCTATCATGAGATATCACGCGGAAGTGAGAACTGATGACCGACATCCTGGTGCGCGATGTCCCCGAGGACGTGGTCGCAGGCCTCGAGGCGCGAGCCGCGCGGATGGGGTTGTCGCGCAGCGAGTACCTCCGGCGTCGCCTCGCGCAGGAGGCGCTCACGGCGGGCCCGCCGGTGACCGCCGAGGACCTGGCCGACTTCGCCGAGACCTTCGCTGATCTCGCCGATCCCGAGGTGATGAAAGCAGCCTGGGAATGACCGAGTGGCTCGTCGACACCTCGGCGCTCGTCCGACTCGCCGCGAGTCCGGAGATGGCGGTGTGGACGGATCGGATCGACCGAGCACTGGTACGCATCGCGACGGTCACCCGTCTCGAGGTCGGCTTCGCGGCGAGATCGGGCGAGGACCTGCGACGTCGCGTGCGCCGAGCGCCGTTGGGCTCGATGCCCGTCGCGTACCAGACGCCGGCAATCGAGGACCGGGCGATGGAGGTTCAGATGCTCCTTGCTGACCGAGGTCAGCACCGGGCGCCTTCGATCCCGGACCTGATCGTCGCCGCCACCGCGGAGCTTTCCGGGCTCACCGTGCTCCACCTCGACAAGGACTTCGAGCTCATCGCGCAGACGACCGGCCAGCCGGTCGAGCGCCTCGCGATCGCTTGACCCTCCCCGGCGCGCGTTGCCGGCGTACAAGCAGCGGAGAGCTCACGGCGTCCCGGGCGGAGTGGGCCGCGGAGTGCGCGTCGTTTCGCGCTCAGGTGATGACCGAGATCGATCGCTCCCAGGCGTCGCAGGCACGGTGGGTTGCACGGGCTCGATGCGATGGTGTAGTAGTATTACACCATGCTCGTCGTAGATGGTGTTGATGTCATGGAGGTGCGGGAGGCGGCGGCGTACGTCGGACGCACCCCGGAGACCGTCCGGCGGTGGGTGTGGTCGCAGCGAGTCAGCAGCGTCCGGCGGGGGAACCGGCTGCTCATTCCCAAGCACGAGCTCGATGCCGCCCTCGGCCGCTCGTCAGGGCCGTCGGCGGGGCCGGTGCCGTCTTTGCGCGAGTGGGCGGCCGGTGTCCCTCGACTGCGGGTCGGACCGGGCTCCGCCGCCGACCTGGTGATCGAGGACCGCTGGTCCGATGACCACAGTCGTTGATGCCAGCGTCGTCGTCGACTGGGTCGCACCCGACCTCGCGCCGGCGGCGCCCGCGCTGGTGCTGCTCGACCGGCTCGCGGCGGCCGGCGAGCCACTCGCTGCACCTGAGCTGCTCATCCTCGAGGTCGGCAACGCCCTGCTCACCGGCATCCGACGCGGTCGCTGGAACGGCGCCGAAGCCGATGCGGCCTACGCGCACCTGCGCAGCCTGCCGATCATGTTGTACGCCGTGGCAGCCGACGTGGATCGGGCCTTCGAGCTGTCGAGGCGGTACGACGAGCATCCGGCGTACGACATGGTCTACGTCGCGTTGGCGGAGCGGCTGTCCACCTCGCTGGTGACTGCCGACACGCGACTGCTGGAGCGCCTGCGTCACGTCCCCTACGTCGTCGGCGTGGCCGGGTAGCACCTCGGCGCGACGGAGTGTCTTGCGCCGGGTGCGTGGGCGCAGGAAGAAGCGCGCGATCCCTCGCGCAGCTAAAGGACTGTCAGGTTCTCCTTCGTCGCGTGCGGCACGGCCGTCAGCGGCACGGAACGGTCGAACGTGACCAGACGTCCTCCCCGCGCTGCGGCTAGGGCAAGCAGGTAGGCGTCGGTGACCTGACGGGCGCTGTGCAGGCGAGAGCGGTCGATCACGGCTGGATCAAGCAGGCTGACGTCGCATGGCCAGAACTCGTGGTGCCCGCCAGCCCGCGCCCGGCCAAGTAACGCGATTGCCTGTCCGGGAGCGACCGGATTGGGGTAGCGCGGCTGGCTGAGAATGCGCACGAATCCGTTCTCTGTCACCGCGCACGACGCCCAACCGGCGCTGATCTCGTCGTCGAGCCAGCTGGTTGCCAGCCCGTGGTCGACATGCTCACTGTCCAGCAGGGCGATCAGGACGTTGACGTCGAGCAGCGCGCGTCTCACTCGGGCTCGTCATCCAGCAGCCGGTCGATGAGCGCGTTGGAGACGGTCCCACCACGGTGCGGAAGCGGCGTGAAGCCATGCTTGCCGGGGCGCGTGCGCGGGGGGCTGCTCCCTCCGGTGAGCGCTTGGCGGGCCAGGTCGGAGATCACTGCACCTGCGCTTCGCTTCTCTCGCCGAGCTCGGTCCTGGACCGCCGTGAGCACGTCGTCGTCGACGTTCAGTGTGGTGCGCATGCATCAGATGCTATCGCATCAGTCACCTCCCACATCCCACGGAGCCTGGCTCGAACCATCTCGGAGGCACCGGGCCAACACGCCGGCGCGCCCTCCCGGCAGCTCCGAGATCGGCCGGGACGGGGGACGTGGGTGACATAGCGAACTTGCTATGATGGTGCCGTGTTGGGCGCGGATCTTGTGCGGCAGGCGCGACGCCGGGCTGATCTGACGCAGCAGCAGCTCGCCGACCGCGCCGGCACCACCCAGTCGGCGATCGCGCGGCTGGAGAGCGGCCGCACCAGCCCGTCGTTCGACCAGGTGATCCGGCTGATCCGGCTGTGCGGCTACCGCCTCGACGTGGCGCTGGACCCGTACGACGACTCCGATGTCGCCCAAGCCGAAGCGTTGCTCAAGCTGCCCGTTGATGAGCGGTTCGATCGGATGTACGCCGGCATCGCTTTCGCCGAGGAACTGCGTGAGGCATACCGCAAGGCAGTCGCGACGTGACCTTCAATGGCCACGCGATCCTCGAGGTTCTCACCCGCTACGGCGTCGACTTCATCGTCATTGGCGGGTTCGCAGCTGTCGCGCAGGGATCGCCCATCCCGACGAACGACGTCGACATCACACCCGAGCGAGATCGCGGCAACTTCGCCCGCCTGTCGGCGGCCCTGACCGAGCTCGACGCGAAGGTCCGGGCCGAGGGCCTGGACCCGATGCAGTTCGCGCACGACGCGGACTCGCTCGCCGCCGTACAGATCTGGAACCTCACAACGACGTACGGCGACCTCGACATCTCAGTGATGCCGTCGGGCACCCGCGGTTACGAGGACCTGCGCCGCGATGCCGTCGAGATCGAGATCCGCGGCGTCCGGGTGCTGCTCGCCTCGCTCGCGGACATCGTGCGGAGCAAGGACGCGGCCGGCCGTGACAAGGACCGCCGGGCCCTGCCGGTGCTGCGTGAGCTGCTCGCCCGGCAGACCCGAGCCCGCGCTGCAGGACCTGACGCGCCAGGCTGACTCCGACGGGACCGAGCCCGCGTCAGGACAGGACCGTGACTCCGGCGTCGGACGCTCGCGCGGCGAGCTGACTGTCGAGCGTCGCGAGTGCGAGGCCGTGCTGGGCAGCCAGTGCGAGGTAGGCCGCGTCATAGGCACTGATCTGGTGCCGGCGGGCGACATCGAGCAGCGCTGTGGCATCAGGCGGAGACTCGGCGACCCCGATCGGCAGCTGGTGAAGCAGGTCCAGGAAATGCGCGGACTGAGCCTCGGTCAGACGACGACGCCGCTCCGCGACCGCGAGCACGTTGGTGACCTCGTAGACCCAGAGGGCCGGCACGAGCGCGTCCTGCACGGCCAGCAGATCAAGCACGTTCTCGGATGCGGGTGTCGTCTCATCCTCGAAGCACCAGGACATCGCGACCGATGCATCGAGCACGAACGTCACGGGCGACGCCCCTCGTCGATCATGTCCCTGACCGTCAGGTCACCGCGGGATGCGCCTTCCCGGGCCGTGCGGATGTCGGCGATGACGGTGGCGGCATCTGCTGCGCGTGGCCCGACCGGCACGAGGCGGGCCACGGCGCGCCCGTGCTTGGTGATGACGATGCTGGTGCCTTGCTCGACCTGGTCGAGCAGCCGCGGAAGATGTGTCTTGGCCTCGTAGGCGCCGACTGACTCCATCAACCAAGACTAGTCGCAGACCAGGCTGAATGCAACCCACCCGTCCAGCGGTCGGCTGGGCCCGGACGGGGCGAACCCCGGGCTGCTTCCTCCGCCTTGCGGCGAAGGGCCGGGGGGACGATGTCCGGCAGCCCGGGGTCTGGTGCCTGTCGTTGGATTCGCCGGAGCGCCCGTACAAGGCGCCAAGGTCAGTCCAACACGGTCCTTCTACGGCGTCCTAGCGGACAGCCACCTCACGAGTCCCAGAAGTACACAAAGTCCTGGACCACCTCCTCTCCCGTGTGCGCCAAGGGTAAATGGCGGGCGGCGACTTGTCACCGGGAAATCAAGCCGACACGCCGCACCGCGAGAGAACCCAGAACTTGAGGGGCAGTACGGCGCAGTGCCTGTTCACCCGGTCGGTGGTTGTTCGGCCGCTTTGGTCGCCCGACATACAAGGCATCGGCACACAGGAGGCTCACGTGACCCCCGCCCCCATGGCGTTGCTGTCCAGCGGCGTACCGCTCTCGCTGCTCATGGACCTCGTCTTGGGCCCGAACAGCGAGGACCTGCTCAGCCAAGAGCACCTGTCGGACATCCGCGAGTCCTACGAGTAGGTCCTCAGCGCTGCATCGCCTGCCCACGAAGAGGGATCCCAGCGGCTACCCTGCGCAACCGGGGCGCCCGTCGCGCGTCCTGAGTAGGGGGAGCTGTCCCCCACCAGCCGGGGAGTAGCGCAGTGCGCCGTACAACAAAGCAGTCCTTGGTCGCCGCGCTCGCGGCCGCAACGGCCGTCGCGGGGATCCTCGCCATGCCCGCCGCCTCCGCGGCGACACCACCGCCACCCCGCACCGGCACGCTCGCGCAGCTGGCGGGCACCGACGGCTGCATCCAGGACGCCGTCATCCCCGTCGCGTCGCGCGAGGGCTGCGCGACCGGGAGTGCCCTGCAGGGCGCCGGCTCGTCAGCGGTGACCTCGGACGGCGCCTTCGTGTTCGTCGCCGGCACCACGGGCGGGGGCTCGATCACGACGTTCACCCGTGACCAGATGACCGGCGCCCTCACCCAGGCGAGCTGCCTCACGGCCCTCGCCGTCACCGGCTGCGCGACGCTCGCCGAGATCAGCGGCCTCGCCTCGATCACGATCAACCACGCCGACGACCGCTTGTACGCCCCCATCCCGGCCACCGCGAAGGTCTTGATCCTCACCATCGGGGCAGGCGGCGTCGTGACCCGCACCAGTGGACCGACCGGGTGCGTCCAGAACTCCCCGACGCCCAGCCAGACCTGCAGCCCCGGTAGCGGCATCCCGGTGCCCACCGCGGTCGCGCTCACGCCGACGGACTCGTCCTTCTACGTCGTGAGCAGGTCGAACGGCACGGCAAGCGGCTCCCTCGCCGTGTTCGACGTCGACCCCGACACGGCGGCATCGGTCTTCCGCTCCTGCCTGCAGACCGGCGCTGACCCGACGCCGCCGCCGTGCGACGCCGCAGACGGCCTCACCAACGCCCGGGCCGTGGCGGTCACTGGCAGCAACGTGTACGTCGCCGCCTTCGGGACATTGGGGACCGGCGCCGTCGCGCTGGCGACCGACTCGGGAGGTCCCGGCCCCGCCGGGCTCGCGGAGACCGCCTGCTACGGCACGCTGCCCACCTGCACCGCGGCGCGTGCGGTCGGCGGCGCATCGGACGTCGTCGTCAGCCCGGACGGCACGAACGTGTACGTCGGCGCCACCGACCGCAGCACCGACGGCTCGATCATCGGCGGCGGCGTCGCGCTGTTCGTGCGCAACGCCACCGACGGCACGCTCACGCAGCCCACGGGCGAGGCGGGCTGCATCGTCCAGACCACCGTCACCGCCAGTAACACCTGCGCGCGTGGCCGTGGGCTGAAGGGCGTCGGCTCCCTCGTGGCGAGCCCCGACAACCGCAACGTCTACACGGCTGCCGCGCTCAACAACCCGGCGGGCACCGCCAACACGGGGAGCAGCGCCGTGGCGATCCTCGAGCGGAGCGCCACGCCGACGGTCGGCATCTTGGCCCAGCCGACCGGCACCGAAGGTTGTTTCTCCTCGCAGACGACGGACGGCTGCGCCCTCGCCCGCGGCCTGAAGTCACCGGGCGCCGGGCCGCACTCCCTCGTGCTCACGCCCACCGGGAGCTTCTTGTACGCCGCAGCGGCGACGAGCCAGGCGGTCGCGGCCTTCGCGCCGCAGGGCAGTGACCTGCGGCTGACCGCCGCGCCGCAGGCCGGGCCGTACTCCGTGGGTCAGGCCTACAGCATCACCCTGACCGTGACCAACGCCGGCGCGCTGCCGGCGACCAACGTGCGGCTCACTGATGCCATCGGGCCGGGCGGAGCCATCATCGGGGCCACCCCCTCGCAAGGAAGCTGCACGGTCAATCCGACGGTGTGCACCCTCGGCACCCTCGCCGTCGACGCCTCCGCCACGGTCGTCATCCGCTGGCAGCCGACGGGCAACGGGACGCAGACCAACGTGGCGCGCGTGCAGGCCGACCAGGGTGACGCGTCACGTGCCGACAACGTCGCCACCACCTCGCTCGCCTCCGGGCCGACCACCCTTGCCGTCGTGAGCGGCGCCGGTCAGACGGCGAAGGTCAGCACGTCCTTCGCCGCGCCGATCAAGGTCTCGCTGAAGGACAACGCGGGCGCCGCGCTGCAGGGTCAGCAGGTCACCTTCACCGCGCCGGGCGGCACCGGTGCCTCTGCCTTCTTCGCCACCGCTTCGAGCGAGACGGTCGTGACCGACGCCAACGGCATCGCGACCTCGTCGGTGCCGGTCGCCAACAGCGTCGTCGGCACCTACTCCGTCACCGTCTCGTCGGCCAGCGCGGTGTCGCAGAGCGTCGCGCTGACCAACAGCGCCACCGACCCCACCCCGAGCCCGTCGTCGACCGTGTCGCCGAGCCCCGGTGCGCAGCGGCTGGGCCTGTTCCTGACCAGCCCGGCCACCATCACGCCTGGGACCCCGTCGACCTGGCGGGGCACCGGCCCGGCGAACGCCGCAGTGACGCTGCGCTGCTACAGCCGGTTCCCGGAGAACTCCCAGCCAGGGAGCGGTACGCCGGCGTACTTCGACGCGCGACTCGCCACCCTGAGCAGCACCGGGTCGGTCACCTTCAGCCTCAACCCGGGCACCAACACCCGCTGCTTCCTGCGCAACCGCAACGCCGCCGACGGCGACGCCACGTCGTCCAACTCGATCGCGCAGAACGTCGCGACGGCGCTGAGCCTGAGCGCCTACCGCGACGGCGTGCGGCAGTACCACTTCCAGGGCCGCAACCTGCCGCGTCGGGCCGGGCAGCTGATCACGCTGTACCGGGTCAACGAGTTCGGTCAGGAGATCCGTACCGCGACGACGACGACGGACTCAACGGGGATCTGGCGGATCGACCGCCGGTTCACCGGCTCCGGCTCGTTCAACTTCCGGGCCCGGACGAGTCAGACGCTGACCAACGTCGCCGGCGTCAGCAACACGCGGCTGACGATCATCCACTAGCCAGCAGGCGCTCGAAAGCGTCGCGCAGCTTCTCGGTCACCGGGCCGACGCCGAGAGATCGGCCGTCGAGCTCGGTGACCGGCGCGATTCCGCGCACGCTCGACATCATCAGGACCTCGTCGGCGGTGGCGAGCTCGTCGGCGGTGCCGCGGCGTTGCTCGTAGGCGACGCCCCGCTGGTCGCACAGGCGCAGCACCTCGTGCAGCGTCGTACCGGGAAGAATGGAGACCTCCTCAGCAGGGGGCGTGATCAGCCGGCCACCGGTGACCCAGGCGACTGTGGAGGTCGGTGCTTCCAGGACCTCGCCGTCGATGCTGAGCCAGACCACGTCGTCGGCGCCTTCGGCCTGGGCGTGACGCAGGCTGGCCATGTTGACGGCGTACGACGTCGCCTTGACGCCGCCGAGCAGCCACGGCGACTGCGCCCGAATGCCGGCTGCCACCCCGAGCGTGAGGGTGATGGCGCGGACGCCGTGCTCGCGTCCGCGGACCGTCTCGGGCGGCACTTCGGTGACGAGGGCAAACCCGACCGGCGTGCCGTTCGGCGGTCCCTTGGAGCAGACCAGGCGCAGTACGCCGTCCGAGCCGGCGTAGGCACTGACCGCCAGCGCCGAGAGCTCCTCCCACCCGTTCGGGAGCGCAATGGCCAGCCGCTCGGCCGAACGCCCGAGCCGGGTCACGTGGGCTTCCAGGAAGGCGGGCTTTCCGGCGGCGACCCGGGCGGTCTCGAAGACCGACTCGCCGCGCAGCACGCCCAGGTCGTCGGCGCGGAGCACGGGGGCGGTTGCGTCGCGGAGCTCGGGCCCGTCCGGCGTGAGTACGGCGAGCACGGTGTTGGCCATGCGTCGGAGGTTAATGTTCGCCGCATGGGACGCAGTGCGCCTGCGGGGGACGACTGGCAGGCGCAGCTGCGAGCGCGGGGGTATCGGCTGACCCCGCAGCGCCAGCTCGTTCTGGCGGCCGTCGGCGAGCTCGGTCATGCGACCCCCGAGGAGATCGCGACGGCCGTGCAGCAGACCGCTACGTCGGTCAACATCTCGACGGTCTACCGGACGCTGGAGCTGCTCGAGGAGCTCGGCCTGCTGCAGCACACCCATATGGGTCACGGCGCGCCGACGTACTCGATCCCGACGGATGACGACCACGTGCATCTGGTCTGCCGGGACTGCGGCGGGGTGCAGGAGGTGGACAGCTCGCTGCTTGCTGACGTCGTCGGCCGCCTGTCCTCGGAGCGAGGGTTCACTGTCGACGTCGGTCACTTCGCCGTGTTCGGACGGTGCGCCGCGTGTGCCGTGACGGGTTCGTAACCCCTCGCCCGCAGGAACATCTGGGTCCTGAGGCGAACCAAGAGGCACGTGAAGCGTCTCTACTAGTAGGTCCCCGGTCATATAGGCCGTTGGCACTAGGCTCAAATCGCCCAGTTCGTCACTGACAGGAGCTCCATGAAGATCGCCATGCGCCGCCGGCTCGCCGTTGCGGCAGTCCTCTCCATGACAGCCACCGTCGCAGCGCTGGCCCTCACCGCCACCGAGAGCGCCGCCACTGTCAGCTCGGTCAGTCCGGCGGCGGCCGGCAACTTCGCGCCGCAGCCGACGACCGTCAACTTCACCCTCAGCGGGTCGCCTGTCGGCACCAGCAACAAGGCTCCCATCGGCTCAGACGTCGTCTGGACCCGGGTAGGGACGACCGACGACCAGTTCGTGAGCTCGGTTGAAGACAACTTGAGCCCGACCCAGCAGGCGCCGTCGACGTCCGTCGACTTCTCGGCGGTCACCGATTGGAACGGCAACGACAAGTACTCCGATGCCCCGGCGAACCCCGGTACGTACATGGTCACGTTCCAGGACCCGGTCACTGGTACGCCGCTGGACAGCTGCCCCTCCTGCTTCAGCGTGGTCGCAGGCGGTTTCCCTTCTGTCACCAGCGCCTCGCCCAACAAGGTGGCGGCCAACACGTCGTCCGCTGTGACGTTCACGGGCAACAACTTCGCGCGTGGCACGACCTTCTCCATCCTGCCCGTCAGCGGCAGCGCCGCGACCGACGTCAAGATCGAGCAGGCGAAGGACACCAGCGGCAACCTGATAGCGCCGTCGGCGGACGGCAGGTCCTACTTCGCCCAGGTCACGATCCCCGCCGGGGCTGCGCTTGGCGTGCGTGACATCCAGGCGACCAACACCAACGGCGATACCTTGATCTGCAGCGGGTGCTTCACCGTCCTGGGGGCGAACCTGACGTTCGTCAGCCCGAGCGGGTTGACGAACAACGACACGGACAACGCCAGGTCGATCACGTTCTTCGGTCCCGCCGGTTCTATGGCCTCCGACGGCGTCCCCAGCCTCGACTACGTGGGCACGCCGGGCGGATCCACGCGTGAGGCCCTGCGTCTCGTCGGTGCCGTGACCAACCGCGCCGGTGATGGCTCCTCGATCACCGCGACGTACAACCTCGCTGCTGCCGCTCCCGGCAGCAGCGCCTACCAGCCGACCGTGACCTCCGCATCGGGCAGCACGATCAACGTCTGCGGCTGCCGGTTCTCGGTGGTGCAGCCCGTGACGCCGACGCTGACCGGGCTCAGCCCGAGCAACCAGAACCGCGGGTCGACGCAGCAGGTCACCGTCAGCGGCACCAACTTCTCCAAGGGCGCCAAGGTCAACATCCTCGGCGGCGGCGTGACCACCACGGTCGTCGAGTACGTCAGCCGCACCCAGCTGAAGGCGACCTTCCAGGTCGACGGCGCGACGGGTGCCGGCGTACGTGATGCCGAGGTCGTGCTGACCGACGCGAAGAAGGCCACCAAGACGGGCGCCTACACGATCAACGGCAACTCGCCTGGCCCGTCCACGAGCTCGTCGCCGTCCGCGTCGCCCACCGGGTCACCCTGCCCGTCTGCCAGCAGCAGCCCCTCGGCGAGCCCGTCCGCGACGGCGACGGCGACGACGTCGCCGAGCGCTTCCCCGTCGTCCAGCGCTTCCGCGTCGCCGAGCGCGTCATCGGGCACGACCAGCTGCCTGACGCTGACGCTCACGGTCAGCCCGGCCCACATCGTGCCGACCCAGGGCTCGGTCGTCCGCGTCCACGGCTCGCCCAACCAGGCTGTGCAGGTCTACGCCTACAGCCGCCCCAACACGACGTACTCCGTCGTCCGCAGTGGCACGACCAACTCCACCGGTGACATCGCCTGGACGGTCACGCCGGGTGGCAACACCCGGCTCTACGCCCACTACACGAGCGGCACCACGGTGACCGCCGTGAACGACAGCCCGTCGACGGTCATCACCGTCCACACGTCGCTCAGTCTGAGCGCCTACCGCGACGGTGTCCGCAGGTACCACTTCCAGGGCACGAACCTGCCGCGTCGCGCCGGCCAGCTCATCACGCTGTACCGCTACGCGACCGGTCCGAACCTGGACCGGTACTGCGTGCCGACGGCCGAGTCCGACACCTTCAACAAGGACGACGCCGGCTGCCGGGCGATCATCACCTCGCAGGCCAAGACCGGTCCGAACAACACCTGGCGGATCGACCGGACATTCACCGGCAGCGGCCAGTTCTACTTCGTGGTCCGCACCAGCGAGAACATCAACAACGGTCGCGGCCACAGCAACCAGCGCCTGACGATCATCCACTAGTCACGCGTGACTGCGGGGCGGTCCTCTTCGGAGGCCGCCCCGCAGCCATGTCCGGGGTCACCCGCTGGTCCGCGTTGATCGCCGTGCGCGTGCTGCGCTCGCAGCCCCAGCGTGTGCCGCGCACGCCGATCTCGACAGGGAATCCCGCCGGTGTCTGGGACGCTGATGCGGATGTGACCAGCCCCCTGCTCGCGCGCCCCGGCGCGGTGGCCGCCGGCCCGCCCGATGCGGGCGTCGCGGCCCACTACGGCGACCCCTATCGCGAGCAGCGCGCACTGGCGGCGGGGACGGCGAACGTGGACCTGTCACATCGGCCGGTCGTCCGCATCGCCGGCCCCGACCGGCTGGACTGGCTGCACAACCTGACGACCCAGCACATGCTGGCCCTGCAACCGCAGGTCTGGACCCAGGCACTGATCCTGAGCCCGCACGGGCACGTCGAGCACCACCTGCAGCTCGTGGACGACGGCGCGGTCGTGTGGGCGCACGTCGAGCCCGGGACTGCCGGGGCACTGGTCGACTACCTCGAGCGGATGAGGTTCATGTCGCGGGTGGAGGTTGCAGATGTCAGCGCCGAGTGGGCGGTCCTGCACCGTGCCGGTGCCGATCGGCTCGTCTCCCGTGCCGAGCTGCCGTCGTACGACGGGGAGCTCGCCGGCGTGTGGGCCTATGAAGCGCTGCGAGTCGCCGCCCACAGGCCGCGGCTGACGGTGGACACCGACCACCGCACCATTCCCAACGAGGTCGGCTGGCTCGGGCGGGCCGTGCACCTGGACAAGGGCTGCTACCGCGGGCAGGAGACGGTCGCGCGTGTTTACAACCTCGGGCGGCCGCCGCGCCGGCTCGTGCTGCTGCATCTCGACGGCAGCGACAGCGAGCTTCCGGTGACGGGGGAGGCGGTCCTGTACGACGGCCGCGAGGTCGGTCGGGTCGGCACGGCGGCCAGGCACCACGAGCTCGGCCCGATCGCTTTGGCGCTCGTCAAGCGGCAGGTGCCTGACGACGCCGCGCTGCTCGCCGGAGCGGTGCCGGCGCGGATCGACCCGGCCGAGGACGACGAGCCTGCATCACCCGCCCGGGCGGCTGCAGCCGTGAGGGGACTGCTGCCCCGCCGCCGCTAGAGCCGCTCCGATCGACGTCGCGGCTGAGAGCCGGAGTCGCCTGCCCGCGCGGCGGCGGCAGCACGGCGCCTGCTACCTCGACATCGTGTGACCGGACGCTTCGGGTGGCCGGGGCTGCCCTGGCGCGCGTGTCGAACTGCTGTCACCTGCAGCGGTGCAAGAAGTTGCGGCACTTCGACATAGCGGGCGACAGGCATCCTGCTCGGCGCTGTTGCGCCGGCGATCGGGCGACCAGGCGGATCGCGTCAGATGACAGCAGTTCGACATGCAGTCGCGGAGAAGGAGCAGAGTCTGTCGTTCTTGCCTCAGCGGCCGAACAGGCCCTTCTTCTTCTTGGTCTGCGTGGCCGCGGGGCGTGGCGCGGTCGGAGCCGCCGGTCGCGCGGGCGGCGGCGGGTCGTCGTCGAGTCCGAGGGAGGAGAGCTCGCGCAGCAGCGCGGCGGTGTCGGTGTCCTGGTGCATGTACGGCATGGGCGGGTCGTCGTCCTCGACGTCCTCGGGCTCGCTCTCCTCGACTGCGGCGTGCGGTTGCGCGCTCGCGACGGATGCCGCGTCGCTGAGCTCTGCGAAGGCAGCCGCTGCTGCAGCGGCCGTGTGCTCGGTGCCCCGCATCGGGTCGGTGGCCTGCGCGGCTGCCGCTGCCTCCTCGGCACGGCGGGCCTCGTCGGCGTGGCGCGCCTCTTCGGCGAGTCGGTACTGCTCCGCCTCGTAGGCCAGCCGAGCGTCCTCGGCGCGACGGGCTTCCTCAGCCAGCCGCGCTTCTTCAGCGAGTTGTGCCTCTCCGGCGAGCCGGGCTTGCTCTGCTTCGTGGGCGAGCCGGGATTCTTCGGCGACGCGGGCTTCCTCGGCCAGGTGCGCTTCTTCTGCGAGTCGGGCTTCTTCGGCGAGCCGAGCCTGCTCTGCTTCGTGGGCCAGGCGGCCTTCCTCAGCGACGCGGGCCTCTTCGGCCAGGCGAGCCTGCTCTGCGTCTTCGGCGAGCCGGGCTTCCTCGGCCAGGCGTGCCTGCTCTGCTTCGTGGGCCAGACGGGCATCTTCGGCGACGCGGGCCTCTTCAGCCAGCCGCGCTTCTTCTGCGAGTCGGGCTTCTTCGGCGAGCCGAGCCTGCTCTGCTTCGTGGGCCAGACGGGCATCTTCGGCGACGCGGGCCTCTTCCGCCAGGCGAACCTGCTCTGCCTCCTCGGCGAGCCGAGTTTCTTCAGCGAGCCGGGCTTCCTCGGCCAGGCGGGCCTCTTCAGCCTTTCGCGCCTTCTTGGCGGCGCGTGTCTCCTCGGTCTTGCGGGCTTCTTCGGCGACGCGGGCTTCTTCGGCGAGGCGAGCCAGTTCTGCTTCTTCGGCGAGGCGGGCCTCTTCGGCGAGGCGAGCCAGTTCTGCTTCTTCGGCGACGCGGACCTGCTCTGCTTCTTCTGCGAGGCGGGCTTGCTCGGCCTGGCGAGCGGCCTCGGCATCTTCCTCGCGACGGGCGGCCCCGCGGCGCGCCTCGTCGAGGTCGAGGACCTCCGCGATCGGTCCGGCGTCGGCAGCCTCGGCAGTGGCCTCCGCGGCCGCCCGCGCGGCCTCCATCTCGGCCTGCGCGTCGGCCAGCTCGGCAGCATCCTTCTCGCGGCGACGGGCGGCCCGCCGCTGCTTGTCCGCCTCCTTCTTCGCAACCTCGGGGTCGACCTCCGGAGCAGCCGGGCGGGTGCGGGTCGACGGCGCGTTGAAGATGTCGTCGGACGCCGTCTCAGGGCCCATCAGCGCAGCCAGTGCGGCCGACACCCGGTCGATGGAGCCGTCGACGTCGGCGGTCGGCAGGTCGAGCGTGCGGTCCGGCCGACGGGCCGGCGGGATCGCCGGCGCGCTGGGCGCCGATCCCACGCCCGACAGGGCGGAGACGAGTCGCGAGGCGACAGCACCTGCGTCGAACTCCGTCTCCACGGCAGTCGGCGCCACAGACGACTCGGGCCCGGTGAGCTCCTCCTCCACCTCGAGCAGGCCGGCCTGCACGAGCGTGTAGACGACCTGGCCCGCCTCGTAGAGCGTGAAGCCGCAGTCGCGGGCGAGATCGGCCACGGTGCGCATGCCGTCGACCTTGCACAGCAGCGACCAGGCGTCGGCGTCGATCTCCATCTCGTCCGAGCTCGATCCCGCAGCCGACAGCAGCGGCACCGCGCTCGGACCATGAACGGCCTGTTCGATCTCCTGCCACTCCCGGCGCCGGCGGCCGATCTCAGCGAGCAGCTCGGCGACGGTCACGGGCGGTGCGACGTCCTCGCGAGTGCGTTCGTTGATCCGGAACTTCCAGGCGCCCGACGTCCACAGCAGCAGGTCCGACATCGACTCCCGGACCTGCTCCTGCACGAAGGCCTCGACGACAGGCTGGTCGACGTACGAGAGGTGAACGAGGAGCTCCCCCAAGCGCCAGCCCTGCAGCTCTGTGCGCTGCGCCTCGAGCGCCTCGGCCAGCGCCTCGGGCGCAAGATCACCGGAAGACACGAGCCGCGCACCGAGCTGCGGGCGGTGGCCGGGCACCACGACGGCGTACACGCAGCCACCGCGCAGGTAGACCTTGGCATCGTCACCGGCCGGGTCGGCGATGTGCAGGCAGCCGGTCGCGACCCCCTCGGCGAGCTGCTCGAGGAGGTCGGGAAGAGGGGTGGTGGCGAGGTCGCCCTTGAGCACGCTCGACCTCCCTCTGTGCCGTGGCCCCGGAATGCGAGATTCCCCGCTAGGAAGGCTTCGGCAGGAAAAGCCCGTACGTTGAGCCGTCCGGCCCAACGGAAAGCATCCCCGTACCGCACACCGTGACATCTGACACGATGTGCGTCGACGAGCAGGAAGGATTGGGCGTGAGCACCGACAGCAGCCCGGCCAAGGGCACCCGGCGGATCGACCGCGTCCTCGCGGAGGACTACCTCTCCGGGCTGGGCTCGGTCGACATCGCCGAGCTCCGCGAGCTGCGGGGGGAGGCGGAGCAGGAAGAGGTCGATCTGTCCTACATCCGCCGCATGGTGCAGGGACGGCTGGACGTGATCCGGGCCGAGCTCAACCGCCGCGACGGGAAGGGGTCGGGCAACCTCGTCGAGGACCTCGCCGCGATCCTGGCCGACGAGCCACGCGGGCCGGCCCGCGGCCTCGGCCGGCACGTGACGGTGGAGCCCTCCCGCGCCGACAGCCACCGGCGTTACGTCGAGGCTCTGGTCGCCGATGTCGACCTGTCCGACGTGGCCGCACGGTCGACCGACGAGCTCGCCCACGCGATGCGCACCCTCTCCGAGGAGGAGCAGACGCTGTCCGGGAAGCGCCGAGAGGTGCAGGCCGTGATGGACGCCTGCAGCGCCGAGATCACCCGCCGCTACCGCGACGGCGAGGCCGACGTCGCCACGATCCTGAGCGAGCAGTCCTGACCCTGCCGGTCCTCGCCGAGGTCATCCGCTCGGGCTACGTCGAAGGCACGCACACCGGCTCGGTCATCGCCCTGGGACCTGACGGCTCCACGCAACTCTCGCTGGGGGACGTGCACCGGCCGGTCTTCCCACGCAGCTCCAACAAGCCGCTGCAGGCCGTCGGGCTCCTCGAGACCGGTTGGTACGCCACCGACGACGAGCAGGTCACTCTCGCCACCGCCAGCCACTCGGGTGAGCCGGAGCACCTGGCCGTCGTACGCCGCATGCTCGACGAGGCAGGCCTGGACGCCTCGGCGCTGCAGTGCCCCGAGATGCTCCCGCTGAACGAGGACGAGGCGCACGCGCTCCTGGCCAGAGGCGAGCAGGCCAGCCGGCTGACCATGAACTGCTCCGGCAAGCACGCCGCCATGCTCGCGTGCGCCGTCGCCAACGGCTGGCCGACAGCGACGTACCTCGACCCGGCGCACCCGGTCCAGGTCGCCATCCAGTCGTGGGTCGAGGAGCTCGCCGGCGAGCCGGTGAAGCACGTCGCGGTCGACGGGTGCGGTGCGCCGCAGCACGCGCTGTCGCTGCGTGGCCTCGCCCGGGCCTTTGCCGCACTCGTCCGCGACCAGCGCCGCGTCGCGGACGCGATGCGCGCGCACCCGCACCTGGTCGGTGGCACCGGTCGCGACGTCACGCGGCTGATGCAGGGCGTGCCCGGTCTGGTCGCGAAGGACGGCGCCGAAGGCGTGTACGCCGTCGCGCTCGCCGACGGATCGTCGGTCGCGTTGAAGGTGGAGGACGGTGCCTGGCGGGCGCGTCCGCCCATCCTGGTCGCCGCCCTGCGCCGGCTCGGCGTCGACGCACCGGTCCTCGACGAGCTCGCCACCACCCCGGTGCTCGGCGGTGGCCGGGTCGTCGGCGAGGTCCGCGTCTCCGCCGTACTGACCTGATTTTTCGACCCCAGTGATCGCCGTGCGCAACGCACGCTCAGCGCGCGCGTCTCGCAGCCGCACGCCGATCATCCTCCCTGGCACTATCCACAGATGTTGGCCGCGGGGTACCGGCGCAACGTCTTGCCTCGGACACTCCGTCTATGTCGGCAGCAGTGGAGCGCGCCCTTGCGCAGAGGGCACGAGGTCAGGGTGGCGTGCTGCACGAAAGTGACCTGGTGGCCGCGAGCGGCCGGGCCGACGAGCTGCGACGGCGGCTCCGGTCCGGCACCTGGCAGCAGGTGCTACCAGGGGTCGTGGCTCCGGCGGCCCTTGACGTGACCCCGTCGCTCGTCGAGGCCGCCGCGATGCTGTGGGCTCCAACTGGATGGCTCAGTCACCACAACGCTGCCCGCCGAGAGGGCATCTGGGTGCCTGACGACGACCGCGTTTGGCTGGGAGTGCCCTTCAAGGCCGGACACCGCAGCCGCGCCGAGATCGAGGTCATCAGGACCCGACATCTGCCGACCCTATGCACGGACGGAGTGCTGCGCTGGACCCCACCCGCCCGCGCGATCGTCGACCTCGCACAGCTCCTGGACGAGCGCACGCTCTCCGCCGTACTGCTCAGCGCCGTCCGCAAGGAGAAGGCATCTGCCGCCGATGTCGCGGCGGCAGCGGAGCCGCTCGGTGGGCGGGCGGGACTCGCGATGCTGTCACGCGTGGTCGGTCTGTGGACACCGGAGCGGGAGTCGCTCCTCGAGGACGGTCTCCATGCGGACGTCACACACGCTGCCGACGGCCTCGTTGTCGAGCGCCAGTACGACGTACGAGATCGATCGGGCCGTCTCCTCGGCCGAGCTGACGTGGCCATCCCCGAGGTGCGGCTCGCCTTCGAGGCCGACGGGTTGCTGTTCCACTCCACCGATGCACAGATCGCAGCCGACCAGCGCCGCGACCGTCAGTTCATGGGAACCGGCTGGCAGACGGCCCGGTTCCGCGAGGGCTCGTTCGAGGACAGGGCCTTGGTACGCCGCGACATCGCGGCCATCGTCGACGCTCGCCGCCGCCAACTGGGCGCGGCGTAAGCCCCGCCGGCTGCGTCGGCGGTGTGCGCACGGCGCGCTGGGGCCGCACGCTCACGGCGCGCACGGCGATCATCGGGCCCGGGTGGTGTGCGCGGGGTAGGCGTGCGGCGCGCGCGTGCGATGCGCACGGCGATCTTGGCGGCGGCGGGTGGACGCAGCGGAGGGGGTCAGCCGGCGACGCGCTCGCCGGTGGCGGGGTCGAACCAGAGGACGTGCTCGGGGGCCGGTGCGAGGTGGATCAGCTCGCCCTTCGCCGGCGGGGCCTGTGGGTTGACCCGAGCGACGATGAGGTCCTTCGAGCCGGCATCGTCCTGCACGCTGCCGTGCAAGAACGCATCCGACCCGAGCTCCTCGACGAGCTCGACGATGACCGGCACGCCGTGACCCGCACCGGTGAGGGAGAAGTTCTCCGGCCGCATCCCGACGGCCGCCTGGTCGCCGCTGAGCTTCGCGCCGCGCGGCAGCGGCAGCTCGAAGTCGCCGAGGTGCGCCTTCCCGTCGCCGGTCACCGGAACGGTAAGCAGGTTCATCGCGGGAGAGCCGATGAAGCCGGCGACGAACATGTTGTTCGGGCTGTCGTACATTGCCCGCGGCTTGTCGACCTGCTGCAGGATCCCGTCCTTGAGCACCGCGACACGGTCGCCCATCGTCATCGCCTCGACCTGGTCGTGGGTGACGTACACCGTGGTGACCGCGAGCCGTCGCTGCAGCGACGCGATCTGCGCACGGGTCGCGACGCGCAGCTTCGCGTCGAGGTTCGACAGCGGCTCGTCCATGCAGAAGACCTGCGGGCTGCGGACGATCGCGCGTCCCATCGCCACCCGCTGGCGCTGCCCGCCCGACAACGCCTTCGGCTTGCGGTCGAGGTAGTCGGTGAGGTCGAGGATCTCGGCGGCGTCCTGCACCCGGGCGCGAATCTCGTCCTTGGGTCGACCGGCGATCTTCAACGCGAAGCCCATGTTCTCGGCGACGGTCATGTGCGGGTAGAGCGCGTAGGTCTGGAACACCATCGCGATGTCACGGTCGCTCGGCGCGACATCCGACACGTCGCGGTCGCCGATCAGGATCCGCCCGCGGTCGACGGGTTCGAGCCCCGCGAGCATCCGCAGGCAGGTCGACTTGCCGCATCCGGACGGGCCGACGAGAACGAGGAACTCGCCGTCGCCGATGTGCAGATCGAGGGAGTCGACGGCCGGGCGCTCTGAGCCGGGATAGACGCGACTCGCGCCTTCGAAGGTGACGGTGGCCATGGGTCATCGATCCTCTCCACCGGCAGGAACGTGCCGGACGATCCGAGTGGAAGAGCGCGCACCGCAGGCGGAGCGCTCCGGCAAACTCTCACACCGGCATCCGTTGCGCACCCGCTCACGCGGGCGTCGCTCCGGTGGCCCCGACGAGGGATTGCCACCGCGTCCCGGCTGCGACACACTCCCCGAACCGTGCAAACGGTTGCATCGGGGGTATTCGGACAGCGTGCCGGTCAGGATCGAGGACGTCGCCCGGGTCGCCGGGGTCTCCACGGCGACGGTCTCGCGTGCCCTTCGCGGCCTGCCCAGCGTCTCGCCGGACACGCAGGCGGCTGTGCGCCGGGCGGCCAGCGATCTCGGTTACGTCGTCAGCCGGAGTGCGTCCAGCCTGGCCGGCGGCAAGACCCAGACGATCGGCGTCGTCACGCCGTACATCAGCCGGTGGTACTACGCGACGGTCATCGATGCCGTCGAGCGCGAGCTCCGTCGCGTCGGGTACGACGCACTGCTCGTCGGTGTCGGTGAGCCGAAGACAGCCGACGTCGAGCCGTTCCGTCCGGAGATCCTGCGCGGCCGGGTCGACGGTCTCGTCATCCTCACTGCTCCGCTCACGGGGCAGGAGATGGACGACGTCCGCCGGCTCACTGTGCCGATGGCACTCGTCGGCGCAGGTGCCTCAGGAACGATGAGCGTACGCGTCGATGACCTCTCCATCGGGCGCACTGCGGCGGAGCACCTGATCGGCCTCGGACACCGGAAAATCGCCTACATAGGAGGAGATCCGGACGACCGGCGGAACTTCGCGGCACCCCTCGACCGACGCGCGGGCTGGCTCTCCGCGATGCGCCACGCCGGCATCGACCCGCCGTCGTCGTACGCCGAGATGAGCGACTTCACCGCCGCGACCGGCCAGGAGGCGACAGAGCGGCTGCTGTCGCTGACCGAGCCACCGACGGCCGTGTTCGCCGCGAGCGACGACATCGCGTTCGGCGTGCTGTGTGCCGCCCGGTCGGCGGGCCTGGCGGTGCCAGGCGACCTCTCCGTCATCGGCGTGGACGACCACGACATCAGCGAGACCATGGGGCTGACGACCATCGCGCAGCCGGTCGCGGCCCAAGGCAGGCTGGCCGCAGAGCTGGTGCTCGCGGTCATCCGCGGCGACGTGTCACGTCGTCACGAGCACGTCGTCATGCCGACGCGACTGGTGGATCGGCTCACCACCGCACCCCCGTCGTGACGCGGGCCCGTGACGAAATCGTTACCCGTCTGACCCAACCGTGGGATTGCCCTCAGGGTGAGCAAACGCTTGCATGAGCCACGCCCGGGGGCTTGAGCAGAAGCGCCCCCCGTCTTGGAGGTCGTCATGACTGCACGAAACCACCGACGGAGGGGCCTGAGCCTCGCCGGGATGGCAGCGCTGGCGCTCTTCGCGTCAGCCTGCGGCGGCTCGTCCGCCGACAACGACACCGCGGGCGGCGATCCGAGCAAGGCGCCCGTGGCCGGTTGCGAGGAGTACACGCAGTACGGCGACCTCAGCGGCAAGACCGTCACGGTCTACACCGGCATCGTCACGCCCGAGGACGCACAGCTGAAGGCGACCTGGGCGCCGTTCGAGAAGTGCACCGGCGCCACCATCAAGGGCGAGTTCGACAAGACCTTCGAGGCGCAGATCCTTGTCCGGGCGAAGGCCGGCAACCTGCCCGACATCGCCATCGTGCCGCAGCCGGGTCTGCTGCAGACGCTGGTGAAGACCGGCAAGGCTGTCGCGGCCGACCAGGCGACGACCGACATGGTCGACAAGAACTTCTCGGCCAGCTGGAAGGGCTACGGCTCGGTCGACGGCAAGTTCTACGCGCCGCCGCAGAACGCCAGCATGAAGTCGCTGGTCTGGTACTCCCCCAAGGAGTTCACCGAGAAGGGCTACAAGGTCCCGACGACACTCGACGAGCTGATGACGCTGACCGAGACGATCGCCAAGACCGGCAAGAAGCCGTGGTGCGCCGGTATCGCCAGCGGTGAGGCCACCGGGTGGCCGGTCACCGACTGGATGGAGGACTTCATGCTCCGGACCGCCGGTCCGGAGGCCTACGACAAGTGGGTCAACCACGAGATCCCGTTCAACGGCCCCGAGTCGACGGCCGCCCTCGAGGAGGCCGGCAAGTACCTGAAGAACTCGAAGTTCGTCAACGGCGGCTACGGCGACGTCAAGAGCATCGCGAGCACGACCTTCCAGGACGGCGGCCTGCCGATCCTCAAGGGCAACTGCTCGTTCCACCGGCAGGCGAGCTTCTACGCCGCTAACTGGCCCAAGGGCACGACGGTCGCCCCCGACGGCGACATCTTCGCCTTCTACCTGCCCGGCAAGGCCGCGACGGACAAGCCCGTGCTCGGCGGCGGCGAGTTCATGCTCGGCTTCCGCGACGCGCCCGAGGTGCACGCCTTCCAGGCCTACGTCGCGAGCGCGACGTGGGCCAACCTCGCCGAGCAGGGCGGGGGCGGTCGCTGCGCGACGCCGAACAAGAACGCCGACCCGGCCAAGGCAGCCGGCTGCAGCGACATCGACAAGCTCGCCATCAGCGTCCTGCAGGACCCCAATGCGGTCTTCCGGTTCGACGGCTCCGACGCGATGCCGTCGGCCGTCGGTGCCAACTCGTTCTGGAAGCAGGCGACCAACTGGATCACCGGACAGAGCACGAAGGACACCGTGGACAAGATCGAGGCCTCCTGGCCCAAGTAGCCGGCCCAGCAGGCTGACGGACGGAGGGGTCAGGCGCGCCGCACGGCGCGTCTGGCCCCTTCCGAGGATCTGCGGGAAGGTGGCGCGTGGACACCACGCACAAGTTCATCACCATGTTCGAGGCCATCGGGCTGTTCGTCGCGGTGGTCGGCGTCATCCTCTTCCTCGCCAGCCGCTTCTCGGGGCGCAAGGGCGACCGCATCGTCGCCCTGGCCTTCCTGCTGCCGACGGTGCTGCTGATCAGCGTCGGCCTCGTCTACCCGGGCCTCAAGACGATCTACCAGTCGTTCTACAACGCCGCCGGTGACGCCTTCATCGGCTTCGACAACTACTCCACGATCTTCGGCGACTCCGACCAGCGCACCGTGCTGCGCAACACCGTCCTCTGGGTGGTCATCACACCGTTCATCGCCACGGCCGTCGGGTTGCTCTACGCCATCCTCGTCGACAAGGCGCGGGTGGAGGCGCTGGCGAAGGCGCTCATCTTCCTGCCGATGGCGATCTCGTTCGTCGGCGCGGGCATCATCTGGAAGTTCGTCTACGCGTTCCGGCCGGACCAGCCGGGCATCGAGCAGATCGGGTTGCTCAACCAAATCCTGATGTGGTTCGGCATGGCTCCGAAGCAGTTCCTGATCGACACCCCTCTCAACACCATCTTCCTGATCGTCGTCATGATCTGGATCCAAGCCGGCTTCGCGATGACCGTCCTGTCGGCGGCCATCAAGGCGATCCCTGAGGACATCGTCGAGGCGGCCCGGCTCGACGGCGTGCGCGCATGGGGGATGTTCCGCTACGTCACGGTGCCGAGCATCCGGCCAGCGCTCATCGTCGTCCTGACGACGATCGGCATCGGCACGCTCAAGGTCTTCGACATCGTCCGCACGATGACCGGCGGCAACTTCGACACCAGCGTCGTCGCCAACGAGTTCTACAGCCAGAGCTTCCGGTCCGGTAACCAGGGCTTGGGCGCCGCGCTGGCGACGCTGCTGTTCATCCTGGTCGTCCCGATCGTCGCCTACAACGTGCGCCAGCTGCGCTCCTCGGACGAGCGATGAGCAGTACGACGGGTGATGCCGTCCTCCCCACGACCAGCACACCGTCCATCGCGGTGATCGAGACAGCCGGCAAGAAGGCCAGGAAGCGGTTGACCTCGCCGTGGGCCTCCCTGATCGCCGTCGTCCTCGCGGTGCTGTGGACCGCGCCGACGTTCGGTCTGCTCATCACGTCGTTCCGGCCGAGGGCTGACATCGACGGCACCGGCTGGTGGCACTTCTTCACCAAGCCGACGTTCACGCTCGACAACTACCGGGAGGCCCTCAGCTCAGGCAGCGGCGGCCTCGGCACCAACTTCATCAACTCGATCATCATCACGATCCCGGCCGTTCTCATCCCGATCTCGCTGGCGGCGCTGGCGGCGTACGCCTTCGCCTGGATCGAGTTCAAGGGGCGCAACCTGCTGTTCGTGTGCGTCTTCGCTCTGCAGATCGTGCCGATCCAGGTGACGCTGATCCCGCTGCTGTCGCTCTACGTGGACGCTGGTCTCAACGGCACCTTCTGGACCATCTGGCTCTCGCACACGATGTTCGGCCTGCCGCTCGCCATCTTCCTGCTGCACAACTTCATGAAGGAGATCCCGCGCGAGCTGATCGAGGCGGCCCGGATGGACGGCGCGGGGCATGTGCAGATCTTCTTCAAGGTGCTGATGCCGTTGCTGACCCCAGCGCTCGCAGCGTTCGGGATCTTCCAGTTCCTCTGGGTCTGGAACGACCTGCTCGTCGCCCTGACCTTCGCCGGCGGTACGCCGGAGCTCGCGCCGCTGACCGTGTCGCTGGCCAACCTCAGTGGCACGCAGGGCAACGCCTGGCACCTGCTGTCGGCGGGCGCGTTCATCTCGATCGCCATCCCGATGGTGGTCTTCCTGTCGCTGCAGCGCTTCTTCGTCCGCGGTCTGCTCGCCGGCGGCTTGAAGGGCTAGCGCCGCGCCGCCGCGGCGAGCTGGGCGTAGTAGCGGTACGACGCCTTGGGGATCCGGCGAAGCGTCCCGGGCTCGACCTCCACGAGCCCGAACTTCTTCGTGTAGCCGTACGACCACTCGAAGTTGTCGAGCAAGGTCCAGGCGATGTAGGCCCGCACGTCGACACCTGCGTCGCGCATGCGTCGGGTCGCCGCGAGGTGGCCTTGCAGGTAGGCGATGCGGTCGTCGTCCTGGACCGAGCCGTCCGGGGCGCGCGTCCCGTCGGCGTACGCCGAGCCGTTCTCCGTCACGAGCAGGGGGAGGCCGGGAGCGCGCCGGGCCGTCGTGACCAGGACGTCCTCGAGGCCGGCCGGCACGACCTCCCAACCCATTTCCGTCCTCGGCTCGCGCGGCAGGAAGCGCAGCGGCGGCGCACCGGGGTAGGCCATCGTCGCGAGCTCCGACCCCCCCTCGCCGGGGGCGCCGATGCGGAACGGCGTGTAGTAGTTGATGCCGATCCAGTCCGCGGTCCCCTTGATCAGGGCGAGGTCGCCCTCGCGGACCAGCGCCGGGTCCGCGAGCGCGGCAAGGACAGCGGGATAGCGGCCGTCGACCAGGGCGCCCAACCAGATGCCGTTCTGCACCGCGTCGACGTACGCCGCCCCCGCCTCGGCCCCGTCGCCGTCGGGCCACACCGGCGCCAGGTTCAGCACGATGCCGACCTTTGCGGCCGGGGCGGCCGCGCGCACCGCCTCGGCCGCGAGGGCATGGCCGAGCAGGAGGTGGTGCGCCGCCGCGAACGCGACGTCCCCGTCGCGGCGGCCAGGGGCGTGGACGCCGGCGGCGTAGCCGAGGAAGGCGCTGCACCACGGCTCGTTCAGCGTCGACCACCACCCCACGCGGTCGCCGAGCCGATCCGCGACGAGCGCGGCGTACTCGGCCAGTCGCTCGGCCGTGTCACGCACCGGCCAGCCGCCGGCGTCCTCGAGCGGCTGCGGCAGGTCCCAGTGGTAGAGCGTCGGCAGCGGAATGAGGTCGCGCTCGAGCAGACCGTCGACGACCCGCTCGTAGTAGTCGAGTCCGGCGGGGTTCGCTGCGCCGCTCCCCTCGGGCTGCACGCGCGGCCAGGCGATCGAGAACCGGTACGCGTCGACACCGAGGTCGCGCACGAGGTCGAGGTCCTCGGTCAACCGCTCGTAGGACCCGCAGGCCGGGTCGCCGTCCGATCCGTCCCGAATCGCACCCGGCCGGCCGCAGAAGGTGTCCCAGATCGACGGGCCGCGGCCGTCGGTCGTCGTCGCGCCCTCGATCTGGAAGGACGCCGTCGCGGCGCCGAGCAGGAGGCTCGAGCCGTCGAGCTCTCGAGGACCGGCCACCTGCTCAGCCTAGGCAGGAGAAGCACGTTCGGTGGCGAACCTTCCGGCGCATGCGTTCTGTCTCGCTCGCCAGGCTCGCTCTGGTCGCAGGCCTGTGCCTGGCGGCCGTCGCGGCAGTCCCGTCCGGGGCAGCGACGAGCAGGGCGGCAACCTTCGGGACAGGTACGCCGACGTACGTCGTCTCGGCGGCTCCGCGCGAGCTGCCGAACGTCGACTTCGCCGCGGAGCCGTCGCTCGGGATGAGCTGGAAGAGCGGCAACGCGCTGTTCATGGCCAACACCTCGACGTACAAGCTTCGCTTCGACGACCGCGCACAGCCGCCGACGGTGAGCTGGTCCAACGTCTCCTCGCCGTACTCGCTGTTCAACATGGACCCGATCCTGGCGACCGACCCGGCGACCGGTGTGACCCTTGCCGGCGGCGACGACGGTGCCTGCGCCGTCATGTCCCGCACCCAGGACGACGGTGAGAGCTGGACGGCGGCTATGCCGTGCACCGGCGTCATCGACCACCCGACCGTCGGCCTGGGCCCGTTCCACAGCCCGGTGCCGGCCGGTGCCGCGGGGACGACCGCGGCCTACTTCTGCCAGCAGTACCCGATCCTCAACCAGTGCTCGCGCAGCGTCGACGGCGGCGGCACCTGGAGCCCGGCCGTCACGACGCGCGGCTGCGCAGGGCTGTTCGGGCACGTCAAGGTCGGCCCCGACGGCACCGCCATCATCCCCAGCAACAGCTGCTACACCGGCGGCGCGCCCTTCGTCGGGGAGTCGGGTGTCGGCGGGTTCCTCAGCCGCGACAACGGCCTGACGTGGTCGCAGTACGTCATCCCGAACACGCCCTGGCCCGACCGTGGGTTCGACCCGTCCGTCGCCATCGGCCTCGACGGCACGGTCTTCCAGGCATGGACCGGCGAAGGCAACGCGCACCCGATGGTCGCGGTGTCCAACGACGGCACCGCCCACTGGGGCAAGCCCGTCGACCTCGCCGCGACGGTCAACCCGCCGCTCGTCGGCAGCAGCTTCAGCGCCGCCGTCGCCGGCGGCCCCGGCCGGGCTGCGGTCGCGTTCCTCGGCACTCAGCACGAGCCCAAGCAGGGCGTCTCGCCGTACGACGACGAGCTGGCCGTGTGGCACCTGTACGTGTCGATGACGTACGACGGCGGCGCCACGTGGAAGACGACGCAGGTGACGACCGACCCCGTGCAGCGGGGTCCGATCGCCGACGGCGGCACGACGGCCGTCGATGCGCGCAACCTGCTCGACTTCATCGACGCCGGTGTGACCCGCGAGGGGCGGGTCGTCGTCGCCTTCGCGGACGGCTGCACCGCCACGACGCTCTGCACCGTCGAGGACGCGCCGCGGTCGACGTCGACCGCCGCCGACGCGACGGTGGCCTATCAGGCGAGCGGCCGGGGGCTTTTCGCCCAGTACGACCGGTAACCCTCTGGTCGGCAGCACAGACCGGCCTGCGAGCGCGTCACGCTTCAGTGATCACTGCGACATGCCGAGGAAACGGGCATGTCGGCGCCTGGTTTCGCGCGCCTGCCGCGCCGAGTCCTCGGGTCAGCCCTGCTCAGCGCGGCGGCGGTTGTCCTGTCGGGCGTCGTCGTGCCCGCACACGCGAGCGGAGCGGTCCGCACCGCCGTCGCCGGGGAGTCGTCCAGCTCGGTCAGGTCCCAGGTCAAGGCCATGCAGGCCGAGGTCGAGAAGGCATCCCACGACCTCGCCAAGGGCACCCTCGCCTGGGAGGCCGGCCGGGCCCGCCTCGACCTCCTCCTTCAGCAGCAGTTCGCCGCCGACCGGGCCGCCGAGGTCACCGCTGAGGACGTGCAGGCCGCCCAGCAGAAACTGAACGCCGTCGCCAACGCGGCGTACCGCAACCCGGTCCCGACCTCGCTGTCGATGCTCATGTCGCTGGACCTGAACCACCTGACCCGCTCGCTCGAGATGGTGCACGTGCTCGGCCGGGCCCGCTCGTCCGAGGCCGAGGTCCTCACCGAGCTGCAGTCGAGGCTCGCGTCGGCCGACGAGCTCGCGGGCCAGCGCGAGCACCTGCGTCAGCGGGCCCAGTCGGCAGAGCAAGCCCTCGACGCGCAGCTCGTCGAGCTCCAGACCATGGCCGCCCAGACCAACGCCCGGCTGCAGGCGGCGCAGGCCCGCCTCGAGGCTGCCCGGGCCCGGGAGCAGGCCCGCGAGATGGCTCGCAAGGCGGCGGAAGCCGCACGGGCCGGCCGAGCCTTCACCGCCGGCCGCTTCGGCGCCGGCTGCAGCACGCCCGCCGACGGCCTCTACGCCAACGGCTTCCTGCCCGACTCCGTGCTCTGCGCGCTCGGCACCGCGCCCGGACAGCGGCTCGCCGGTCCTGCCGCGGCCGCCTTCGACGCCATGAGCAACGCCTACCGGGCTGCCATCGGCACCTCCCTCTGTGTCACCGACTCCTACCGCGACTACGGGAGCCAGGTGGCGGTCTTCGCGGCCAAGCCGTCGCTCGCGGCGACTCCCGGCAGCAGCCAGCACGGATGGGGCATGGCCGTCGACCTGTGCGGCGGTGTCGAGCGGTTCGGCGGCGAAGCGCACCGCTGGATGCAGGAGCACGCCCCGACCTTCGGCTTCATCCACCCCGCGTGGGCGGAGCCCGGCGGCAGCAGGCCCGAGGCCTGGCACTGGGAGTTCGTCGGGTAGTACGGCGTTTCGCGAAAGACCGGGGCCGCTGCCGGACACACTGGGGGCATGACCCTCGCGCCCGTCGACGACCGTCGCGGCGCGTTCACGGCGCTCGTGCAGCAGGTGCACGAGCCGCTGCAGCGCTACCTGCGTCGGCGTACCGACGTGTCCACGGCCGAGGACGTGCTTGGCGATGTGCTGCTGGTGATGTGGCGGCGGCTCGACGAGATCCCGGCAGACGCACCCTTGGCGTGGTCCTACGGCGTGGCGCACCGCTGCCTGGCCAACCAGCAGCGCGGGCAGCGCAGGCACCTCGCGCTGCTGCGTCGCGTCGCCGCGGAGCGCCCGGTCACCGTGGCCGACGACGCCGACCCGGCGCTCACCGAAGCCCTGGCGGCGCTGTCCGAGAACGACCGGGACCTGCTGCGGCTGTGGGCCTGGGAGGACCTCGGACCTCAGGAGATCGCGGTGGTCCTCGGTGTGACCGCCAACGCCGTCAGCATCCGGCTGCACCGCGCGAAGAAGCACCTGCGTGACGAGCTGGAGCGACGAAAGAACGCCGCCCCTGCCGGACACCTAGGGGATCGACAGCAGATGCAGGAGCCACGATGACCGCCGACGACACCGAGCTGCGCGCCCGGTTGGCGCGGCTGGACCCGGCCGGCCCCGGCACCGCTGTCGAGCCCGTGGACGGACCGCGGGTGGCGACCGAGCTGGAGCGCGTCATGCAGACCGACCTGACCACCGACGACCTGTCCCGTACCAACGCTCCGGCCGGCCGCCGGCGCCCGTGGCTGATCGGTGCGGCCGCCGCAGCGGTCGCAGGGGTCGCCCTCGGCGCGGCGTTCCTGCTCGGCGGCGGGGATGATGCGACGACGACGGACAAGCCCACGACGACCCTCGCGCTGAACGCGCCGGCCGCAGCGGGCGGCACCACGATGCAGTCCTGCATCATGTTCGACGTCAACTTCCTGCGCGAGATGCCGGTCGCGTTCGGCGGCACCGTCACCGACGTACAGCCCGACAAGGTCACCGTTGACGTGGACCACTGGTACAAGGGCGGTACGGCGGACGTCGTCACCGTTGCGGTGTTGGACGGGTCCACGGTGGCGCTCGACGGTGTCGAGTTCACGGCCGGCCAGAAGTACCTGATCACCGCGACCGACGGCACCGTCAACACCTGTGGCTTCAGCGGTCCGGCCACCCCTGAGCTCACGAAGTCCTTCGACGAGGCCTTCGGCACGTAGGGCTCACCGTGCTGGGACGACAAACTCCTTGAACGAGGCTGCGTGCACTCTCGTGGCCGGCAGCCGCACGACGTAGCGCATGCGCGCAGCGCCCGGCCCGGGAACGGAGAACACGCCGGACCTCTCGTTGCTGAGGGTCGTCGAGCCGATCGACGTCCAGGCCTCGCCGTCACGGCGTAGGAGGTTCAGCGCATCGCCGGGGCGCCCGCCGTCAGCCGTGACGGTGACGACCAGCTCGTTGCCCGACCTCGTCATGGTGAGCGACAGCGTCGGTACGACGGAGACCGGCAGCTCTGGGCTCGTGATGCCCTGCTCGGTCACGAGGCGCAGCCGCACGTTGCTCGTCAGCGCGGGGATGGTGAGGGACACCGTCCCGTCGCCGCCGGTCAGGCCGGTGGCGACCCGACGCCAGGTCGTGTCGCCGATGACGAGCTCGGCGGCGTACACCCGCCGGTTGGGCACGCCCTCGGCGCCGCGGGACAGCCGACCGGACAGCACGACCTGCGTGTGCACCGGCACGACCCGGCGCGAGACGGCGGCGGTGAGCGTCGCCTTCGGCGGGGCGGGGGTGGGCGACGGCGCGGCGGCCGGGCGTGGCGCCGTGCTGGGGATCGGGGACCGTGTCGCCTCGGGCTGCCGGCCTGGGGCCGGCGTGCCGGCAGCGGTGCGCGGCGTCGTGGTCGAGGACCCCGGGGCAGTAGCTCGAGGTGACGCGGGCAGGACGAGCTGCCGGAGGGCCTGCTTGCGCGCCCGGTGATCGGCACTCGGCGGCGCCGGAACGGGCAGCGGGTCGAGAGCCGCGTGCACGACGTCCTGCACGGGGTCGGGCAGCCCGGTCGTGTACGCCGCCGCGACACCGGCGGTCAGGCCCAGTCCGAGCAGGATGCCCGCTCCACCGACGGTTGCGCGGGTGATCGCGCGCCGCCGGCGGGTGCGGGCGGGAAGCGACTGGCGGAACATCGCCAGCGCCGAGTCCTCATCGGCGAGCTCGTGCGGCTCGGCGGGCGCGCGCAGCGCGACGAGCAGCGGATCGTCGCGGAAAGGCGTCAGGTCGTCGTCGCTCATGTCACCTCCACCGCGGTCAGGCTGGGCTGGTTGGACAGCGTCCGCAGGGCGCGGTGCACGGCCACGCGGACCGCCCCCGGCGACATGCCCACGATTCCGGCGACAGTGGCAACGTCGAGGTCGGCCAGCACGCGCAGGGCGACCAGCTCGGCCTGCGCCGGCGGCAGGTTGCGCAACGCAGCCAGGGCGTCGTCCGTCGACATGCGGTCCATCACCTGCTCCTCTGCTGAGGCTGCGCTGCGGGCACCGTCCAGGGACGTGACGTCACCGACGAGCGCGACGGGGCGACGAGCCCGGCTTCGACCGGCGTCGATCGCGCGGTGCCGGGCGATGGTGAACAGCCACCGCCGGAAGCCGTCGGCGTCGCCTTCGAACCGCGGCAGGTCGCGGACCACCTGCAGCCAGGTGTCGCCGGCGACGTCCTCGGGCCCGTCTGCGCCGTACACCCGCAGGAAGCGGAGCAGCATCGGCTGGTGCGTGCGCCACAGCACCAGGAAGCCGCCCTCCTCGCCCGCCCGGGCAGCGCGGAGGGCGGCGTCGAGGTCTTCCTCGACGGGCGCCTGCTCGGCTCCCGACCGCTGGGTCGGCGTCTGGTCCGGCACGTCACCTCGATGGTCCGGCGGGCTCTCAGTGTGACCGAGATCAGTTGATGGTGGCGGTCGGCGTGGCACTGCTGGGCGACGGGGAGGGCCGGGGCGCCGGCGTCGACCGCTCGATCGCGAACGGGTTGCTCGTCGGGTTGGCGCGGCGCTTGCCGAGCTTGATCTGGCGTGGGCTCGCCACGGCGTCGTTGATCCGGATCTTGACGCGCATGAGCTTCGAGCAGTTGGCGGCGAAGTTGATCCCGTCGATGTAGCCGTAGTTGGTGAAGCGGAACGTCATGGTCTTGTGGTCGGCGCTCAACGTCAGCGAGTCGGTCCGCTCGAACCGCACCTTGGTGACGCGACTGAACCCCGCGGAGGCGGTGAGCCGGCCGCTGATGACGACCTTCCTCGTGCCGGGGTGGGTGGCGCGCAGCGAGTAGCCGCTGCCGGTGTGCCAGAGGTACACACCCAGGGCCTGTCCGGGCCGCAGGTCCGGGCTGCCCATGACGACGTTGGGCAGCACGCCGGTCGAGCAGCGTGGGGCGTCCGGCTCGGGTTCGGCCGACGCGGAGCCGGCACCGACGGTGACCAGTCCCGCCGTGAGGGCGGCGACGCACAGAACGGAGATAGGGGTACGGCGGCTCATGGCTGCTCCTCGGCTCGTGGGCTTCTGTGGGGAGAGCGCCGGCCGCGCCGGCAGCGTTACGCGCGGTGTGACCAGGCTCACCAGCGCCTGCTAGCAAGACCGCTTGCAACTGCTAGCACCCTGTCGTAGCGTCTCTGTCGAAGCGACCGGGAGGAGGCACCGTGGCAAGCAAGATCGACGTTCGTCACCTCGGTGACTACATCCGGACGCAGCGCCGGGACAGCAACGTCTCGTTGCGCCAGCTCGCCAAGCTCGCGGGTGTCAGCAACCCCTACCTCAGCCAGATCGAGCGGGGACTGCGCAAGCCGAGTGCGGAGATCCTGCAGCAGATCGCGAAGGCGCTGCGCATCTCTGCCGAGGCGCTCTACGTGCAGGCCGGCATCCTCGAGCAGCGCGAGGGGAGCGGCATCGTCGCCGACTCCATCCTCGCGGATGACGGGCTGAACGAGCGGCAGAAGCACGTGCTGCTCGAGATCTACGAGAGCTTCCGCAAGGAGAACGTCGTCAACCCCGACGTCGCTCCGAGCACGGGCTCGCCCGCGGCCGCCGGCGCCACCGAGCCGCTCGCGACCAAGCCCGCGCCCGTCAAGAAGCCCACCGCCAAGAAGGCGCCCGCGAAGCGGACCGCCCGTACCCCCGCCGAAACGCAGACCGCCTCAGGAGGCACCGCATGACCGTCACCACCGATGTCAAGAAGACCGGCAACACCGTCACCGGCAAGTTCACCCTCAAGAACCTCCCGACCTTCGACGCGGACTACGCGAAGAAGCCGCTGTTCGCGTACGTCGGTGTCGCCGACCTCGCGATCGAGCGCGCCAAGGAGATCCCGGCCGACCTGAGCGTCGCGACGACCAACGTCACGAAGAAGGCCCAGGCCCTGCTCGCCGAGGTCCCGGCGCAGGTCACCGCGCTGCCCGTCACGGTGCGCACCAACGTCGAGAAGGCCACCGAGAAGGCGAACGACGTCTACGCGAAGCTGACCGTGCGTGGCGAGCGTCTCGTCAAGGCGATCCGTCGCCAGCCGGCCACCGAGGCTGCCATCGCCGAGGGCAAGGAGGCCGTGCGCAAGGCCGAGGCCGCCGCGACTGCCGCTCGCAAGTCCGTCAAGGCCGGCGAGAAGGCCGTCGAGGACGCTGCCAGCAAGATCGGCTAGTTCTCACCTCGCTTGAGATTGACCCCACAAGCACGTACGACCCCCGGCGCCCTCGTGGCCCGGGGGTCGTGCGCGTCTACGGTCTGTGCATGTCCTTCGGTCTCGTGCAGCTGCTCGACCTCGGTGTGTTCCTGCTCGCGCTCTGTGCGTTCGTCGACGCCCTGATCCGGCCGGCACCCGCCTTCGTCGCTGCCGGCAAGCAGACCAAGCAGATCTGGTTGCTCATCCTCGGAGCCTGCCTGTTCGTGACCCTCATCGGCATGGGCGGCTTCCTCGGCCTGCTCGGCGCTGTCGTGGCCGTGGCCGCGATCGTCTACCTCGTCGACGTGCGGCCGGCGGTGCGTGCGATGCGCCCGGGCGGGCCGTGGGGATAACCGCCCTCGTCACAGGGGCCGGCGCACCGGTCACCGTCGCCGCGCACGGGCTCGGCGCCTCGGTCGCGGAGACCAGGCCGCTCCTGAGCGGCGTCAGCGGGACGCGGGTGTTCTACGCCGCCCGTGGCCATGCCGGTGAGGTGCCGGACGCCTTCACCTACCGCGCCCTCGGTGACGACCTGCTCGGCGTGGCGGACGAGCACGGCGCCACCCGCGCGCTGGGCGTCTCGATGGGTGCCGGTGCGCTGCTCTCGGTCCTGTCCCGCCGGCCCACGCGCTTCGACAGGGTCGTCGTGTTCCTGCCCGGCGCGATCGACACGCCGAGGACCGATGACGCCGTACGCCGGTTCTCCGTCCTCGTCGACGCCCTGGCGCGGCAGGACGTCGAGGCCGTACGCGCGTTCGTCGCCGCCGAGATCCCGGTGGATCTGCGCGACCGCGCGGCGCCGTACATCAAGACGAGGGCCAGATTCCTGCTCGACTCGCCCGGCATCCCGGTCGGCGTCGCGTCGCTCCCGCCCGTGACACCGGTCGACGACCGGTCGTCCTTGGCCGCGGTGTCCGCGGAGGTCCTCGTGATCGGTCAGGAAGGCGACCCGCTGCACCCTGCCCAGGTCGCGCGCGACCTGGCCGCCGTACTGCCGAAGGCGCGGCTGGTGGTCTTCGACCAGCCCGGAGCCATGCTCCGCGAGCGCCGCCGCCTGCGCGCCCTGATCACCGACTTCCTCAACGACTGATGATCGCCGTGCGCGTCGCACGCTCACGCGCCCAGCATGGGCCGCGCACGCCGATCTTGGGGGTCTGCAGGGGATCAGGTCGACGGGGGGTGCAGGAGCTCGGGGGAGATGCCGTCGGCCGGCTCCTGCCCCGCGTGCACGAAGACGAAGGCGGGCTCGTCGTTGCCGCGCAGCTCCTCCGTCTCCCCGTTGGCCTCGTAGACGTCCAGGAGCCCCGGCGCGTCGGACGCCGCCAGGATCCGTCGTACGCCGATGTCGACGCTCGTGCTCTCGCCGTCCCGGCTTCCGCCGCGCAGCACTACCAGCTCATGAGACATGCTCTGCTCCTACCCCCACATCGGACTCGCCCAACCGGCCCTGCCATTCGCCCGGGTTGCGCCCGATATCTGCTTGTAAGACCCTCACCCGGTTGGGTGAAAGGCTTCACTCATCGTTCCTGATGGTCGATCCGCTCGTTACATGCGGTGTCCCACACCACCGCCTGAGACCTCCGAACTGGAAGGCCCGACGATGACCCACATCGCCACCGTTACCGCAGAGCTCGAGCTCCGCCTCGTCGTTCCGGGCGGTCCTTCCCTGCCGGTCATCGCGGGCCTGCGCTACGAGACCGCCGACCCGTGGGCCGTGCGTGTCGCCTTCCAGACCGGTGCCAAGAACGACGATGGCAGCGGCGACGGCATCGTCGAGTGGATGTTCGCCCGCCAGCTCCTCACGGACGGCGTCGCCAAGACGGTCGGCGAGGGCGACATCCGCGTCTGGCCCTCCGTCATCGGCCGGGAGCACTTCGTCAACCTCGCGATGGCCTCGCCGTCCGGCTCCGCTCTCTTCGAGATCGACCGCGACGCCCTCGTCGAGTTCCTCCAGCAGACCTACCTCGCCGTGCCCACGGGCGCCGAGGAAGAGGTCGTCGACATCGACGCCGAGATCGCGATCCTGCTCGCCAACTAAGACCTCCGCACAGACCTTCCGAACGCCGACTGCCGCCCCTTCCCGGGGGGCGGCACTCGGCGTTTTCGCGCTAGCTCGTCAGGTAGGCGATGAGTGACGCGTCGCCCGTCGTCGCGAGATCGGACGCCGGGATCCGTCCCCACAACGCGAGCAGCAGCGACGAGGAAGTGCCCTCGACGACGGCGTCCGGCGCCGGCGGTGCGGCGGGGCGGACGTCGAACGAGCCAGGCCCCAGCCGGATCGCCCACTCCCTGTCTGCGTCTGTTGCGCGTACGACGGCTGTGCCCGATGGGATGTCGGGCTCCGGGTCGGTGGGGCCCATCACGGTGAGCATCTCGTCGATGCCGTCGACGGCGACGTCGACGTCGAAGCCGGTCGCGTCGTGATGCGCGGACTCGGCATCCCACCGGTGCACGGCAGTCTCGAGCGTCATCCGCCGCGGCCAGAAGGACCCGAGCTGCGGCGTGTGCGGCGCCCAGTTCCACGCCGGGCTGTCCATGTCGATGCCGCGGAAGGTGATGAGCAGGTCGTCGACGCCCTCGTCGAACCACGCGAGCAGGTCCTCGTCCGGGGGCAGCTCCGCGGCGTACTTCTCCGGCGGGTCGGTGACACCACGCACGATGTGGCGGGCGTGGAAGCGGTGCACGCTGCCGAGGTGCTGCGTGAGCTCGCGCACCGTCCAGTCGGGGCAGCCGGGCACCGTTGGCTCGAGCCCCCGCCGGGCGGCCGTGAGGAACGCATCGGCCTCGCGGCGGATCGTTGCGATCGCGTCGTAGGTCACGGCATGCCGGCCGTCAGGTCGAGGTCGTCGGGCGGTGCATCGGGCGTCTTCCAGCCGATGTAGGGCTTGCCGAAGACGCCGTGCAGCTCGTTCGCGCGGTCCACCATCCGCGTGTACGCCGCCTCGAACGCCTCCGCGTCCTCCGCCTTGATGGCGGCTGTCACCGGCGCGTAGTCGTCGCGCAGGTAGTCGGTCATCTCGGGGTCGTACTTCGGCCGACTCTCCACCGACAGCTGGAGCTGCTTCACGACCGACTTGCAGAAGTACGCCGCCAGTGGCCAGTTGCCGGCCTTCGCGGCGTAGTACATGCGGTGCACGCGTGGGCCGACCTCGGCCATGAGCCGGTCCATGCCCGGCTGCTGCTTGGCCAGCTGGTCGAGCGTGAGGTCGCGCTTGCCGTTGTTGACGAGGTGAATGTGGTCCGCGGTCATGGGTGGACAGTCTCCCAGGGCACGGTGAGCTCGCCGAACCGGTCGCGCCGGATGTCCTTCGGGTGGTCCAGCAGCTCGCACATCGCCAGCCAGCGCTGCCGGTTGCCGAAGGCGCCGTACGCCGCCGACCGGTCCCACGCGTCATCCATCGCCGCGAGCAGGTCGTGCACGCGCCGGCCCGGCACGTTGTGGTGGATCAGTGCTTTCGGGAGGCGCTCGGCGAGGTCGCTCGGGCGGCCGAGGGTGGGCAGGTGCGCCGCCAGCGTGAGGGTGCGCGGGCCGTTCGCGTCGAGCTCCACCCATGCAGCGCGGCGGCCGATCTCGTCGCAGGTGCCCTCGACGAGGACGCCGCCTGGTGCGAGACCCTGCTGCAACGTCGACCAGGCCGCCGCGGCAGCGGCTTCGTCGTACTGCCGGAGGACGTTGAGCGCGCGGACGACGACGGGACGCAGCCCCGCGAGCTCGAACCCGCCGTGCACGAAGGACAGCCCGGGGCTCTCGGCCGGCTTGGCCGCGTCGACCCGCTCCTGGTCGATCTCGACGCCGACGACCCGCACCTGCGGGCGAACCTCCTGCAGCCGCATGTGCAGCTCGACGGCCGTGATCGGGGTCGCGCCGAAGCCGAGGTCGACGACCAGCGGGTCGGCGGCCTCGCGAAGGAGCTGGCCGTGTACGGCGACGAGCCAGCGGTCCACGCGACGCAGCCGGTTCGGCCCGGTGGTGCCTCGCGTGGGTAGGCCCAGCGCCCTGGCCCGCCCTGCGGCGTACCTCTTCATGTTCGTCGGACGACTTTGGTGGCGGAAGCCTGCTGCTGGGGGGTCACCTGGACGAGGTCGATGTTGACGTGGGCCGGTCTCGACGCGACCCACGCGATGACGTCGGCGATGTCGTCGGCGGTCAGGGCGTCGACACCTGTGTAGACGGCCGCGGCCCGCTCGGCGTCACCGTCGAAGCGCCGCAACGAGAACTCCTCGGTGTTGACCAGGCCCGGCGCGACCTCGCTCACGCGGACCGACGACTCGACCAGCTCCAATCGCAGCGTGTCGCGCAGCGCCGCCACGGCGTGCTTGGCCGCGACGTAGCCACCGCCGCCCTCGTAGACCCACCGGCCGGCCGTCGACCCCGTCATCACGATGTGGCCGCCGGACGCTTGCAGCGCCGGCAGCACCGCCTGCACCGTCCGGACCAGGCCGAGGACGTTGACGTCGTACATCCGTGCCCACGTGTCCATGTCGGCCGACCCGACGGGGGCCAGGTCCAAGGCGCCGCCGGCGTTGGCCACGAGCAGATCGCAGGCGGGAACGGCGTCGGCGAGCGCGGCCACCGAGACTGGGTCTGTCACGTCGAGCGCGCACGGCCGAATGCGCGGGTTCTCCTGCGCAAGCTCGCCCAGCCGGTCGAGGCGCCGGGCCGCCGCGACGACCTCCCAGCCGTCAGCGGCGAGCCGCCGCGCGGTGGCGGCGCCGATGCCGCTGCTTGCTCCGGTCACGAGTGCGATGCCCACGCGGGAAGTGTGCCCGGTGCTCTGGGGTTGGGGTCACAGGGCAGACTGTCCCCTGAGCTCGAGGAGGTGGCGGCGGATGACCCCGGCCGTCGTGCGCACGGTGCATCCACGCCGCATCGCCGTCCTCTCCGTGCACACCTCACCGCTCGAGCAGCCCGGCACGGGCGACGCCGGCGGCATGAACGTCTACGTCGTCGAGACCTCCAAGCGGCTCGCCGAGCGCGGCGTCCAGGTCGAGGTGTTCACCCGCGCCACCAGCAGCGACCTGCCGCCGCTCGTCGAGCTCTCACCCGGCGTGACCGTCCGCCACGTCACCGCAGGTCCGTTCGAGGGCCTGTCGAAGGAGGACCTGCCGGCGCAGCTGTGCGCGCTCGCCTCCGGCGTCCTGCGCACCGAGGCGCAGCACGAGCCCGGCTGGTACGACGTCGTGCACAGCCACTACTGGCTCTCGGGCCAGGTCGGCTGGCTGGCGAGCGAGCGGTGGGGCGCCCCGCTGGTGCACACCGCCCACACGCTCGCCAAGGTCAAGAACCTTGCCCTCGCGGACGGTGACGCACCCGAGCCCCTTCGCCGGGTCGTCGGCGAGGAGCAGGTCATCGCCGCGGCCGACCGCCTCGTGGCCAACACCGATGACGAGGCCCGCCAGCTCGTCGACCTCTACGGCGCCGAGGCCGAGCGCGTCGTCACCGTCGCGCCCGGCGTCGACCTCGAGCACTTCCGCCTCGGTGACGCCAGCGCCGCGCGGACCCGGCTCGGTATCCCGCCCGATGCCGTCGTGCTGCTGTTCGTCGGGCGCATCCAGCCACTCAAGGCGCCCGACGTCCTGCTCCGGGCCGCAGCGCGGCTGCTCGAGCAGGACCCGTCAATGCGGCAGCGACTCGTCGTCGCGGTGGTCGGCGGTCCGAGCGGCACCGGGCTGGCCGAACCCGAGGCCCTGCAGGACCTCGCGCGCGCCCTCGGCATCGCCGACGTCACGCGCTTCGAGGCACCCTCTGCCGGCAAGGGCCGCCTCCGCGACTGGTACCGCGCAGCATCGGTCGTCGCGGTGCCGAGTCACAGCGAGTCGTTCGGGCTGGTCGCGCTCGAGGCGCAGGCCTGTGGCACGCCCGTCGTCGCCACCGACATCGGTGGGCTGCGCACCGCTGTGCGCGACGGCGTCAGCGGGCTGCTCGTGCCCGGTCACGACGCAGGCGAGTGGGCGGCTGCCCTGACCAAGGCGGTCGAGATGCGCGCGGTGCTCGGCGAAGGCGCGGTGGCGCACGCGGCGCAGTTCTCCTGGTCGACGACCGCCGCCGGCCTGCTCGCGACGTACCGCGACGCGCTTGCCGACCGCTCCGGTCTCCTGGTCGCCAGCGCGCGATGACACCCGCCCGATGACACCCGCCCGATGACCGCGGCGCCCGACGCGATTCGCGCAGCTCTCGACAACGGCGGGCTCACCTACGAGGAGACCGAGCCCGGCTCGTTCTTCGTGACGCTGCCCGGCACGCACAAGCTGGCAACGCACTGCTGGCTCGTCGTCGGCCGGCACGCACTGCTGGTCGAGGCCTTCGTCGTACGCAAGCCCGACGAGAACGTCGAGGAGTTCCAGCGCTTCCTGCTGCGTCGCAACAGCCGGATGTACGCCGTTGCGTTCTCGACCGATGCCTCGGGCGACGTCTACCTCGTCGGCCGGCTGTCGCTGGACGGCATCACCGAAACCGAGGTCGACCGCATCCTCGGCTGCGTCCTGCAGTACTCCGACGAGTCGTTCGACACCCTGCTCGAGATCGGCTTCTCGTCGTCGATCCGCCGCGAGTGGGCCTGGCGGCTCAAGCGCGGCGAGTCGACCGCCAACCTGCAGGCCTTCGCGCGCTTCGCCCAGCCCGAGGATTAGGCGTCGCTCGTCGGCCGCGCCGTCCCGCCGTACGGATCAACTTCGGCCGTGCCGAGCGTGGCCGCATGGAAGTTGATCCGTAGGGACGCGACACCGGCCCTCTTACGGATCAACTTCTGACGGGTCGAGCGTGGCCGCATGGACGTTGATCCGTAGCGGCCGGTGGCCGGTGGCCGGTGACCGCCGTCCGGCAGTCCGTCACCCCGCGGAGGGCTACTTGAGCGACGAACGTCGTCGTACGAAAGGATCGTCGCCATGGCGACGCTGATCCTGCTCCGGCACGGCGAGAGCGACTGGAACAAGAAGAACCTGTTCACCGGCTGGGTCGACGTCGACCTCACCGTGCTCGGTGAGGAGCAGGCGCGGCTGGGGGGTCTCGCGTTGCGCAAGGCCGACCTGCTGCCGACGGTCGCGCACACGTCGCTGCTGACGCGGGCCATCCGCACATCGAACCTCGCGGTCGAGGCGTGCGGGCGCAGCTGGATCCCCGTCAAGCGGCACTGGCGGCTCAACGAGCGCCACTACGGCGCGCTGCAGGGCCTGGACAAGAGCGCCACGCGCGAGAAGTACGGCGATGAGCAGTTCATGCTCTGGCGACGCTCGTACGACGTGCCGCCGCCGCCCATCGACCCGGGCAGCGAGTGGGACGTGTCCTCCGACCTGCGCTACCGGCTGCTGGCCCGCGACCTCGTGCCGCGCACGGAGTGCCTGGCCGACGTCGTGCACCGGATGCTGCCGTACTGGTACGACGCGATCGTGCCCGACCTGCGGGCCGGCGAGGTCGTGCTCGTCGCCGCCCATGGCAACTCGTTGCGCGCCCTGGTCGCCCACCTCGACGGTCTCAGCAAGCAGGAGGTCGTGGGGCTGAACATCCCGACCGGCCAGCCCCTGCGCTACGTCCTCGACGGCGACCTGCGCCCGACCACCAAGGGCGGTCAGTACCTCGACGAGGAGGCGGCCGCCGCCGCCGCGATCGCGGTCGCCAACCAGGGTCGCTAGCCCAGCGGATGGTCCCGATGGGGGATGTCGGATTCGGGACCATTCGCGCAGGGTTGGGCAGTGCGCCTGACCCTCGTCCCCGTCGCGGCCGGACTGCTGCTGCTGCCGGCCCTGCCGATGGCCTCCGCCTCCGCGGCCGGCGGGAACGTTCGGGTGACCGCCGTCGTGCGCGACGCGAGCGGGCAGCTGTCCTTCAGGCACGGGCGCGCCCTCGACCTGTGGCACGGCCGCGCGCTGGCGGCCAGGTGGCGCGGTGAGCAGGGCGTCGTCGCCGCGGACGTCGCCCACCGGATCCGTACGACGGGGATCCCCGACCCGCTCGCGCCGGTTCAGTGGGCCCTGACGGCGCTGCGCGCCACCGACGTGGGTGACGCAGCCGGTCAGGTCGTCGGCGTCGTCGACACCGGGGTGCAGGCCGACCATCCCGACCTCGCCGGCGTCGTCCTGCCTGGCAGGGACTACGTCGAGCCCGGCGGTGACGGACGGACCGACCCCAACGGCCACGGGACGCACGTCGCCGGCATCGTCGCGGCGCTGCGCGACAACGGGATCGGCGGCGCCGGTCTCGCGCAGGGCGCGCACGTGCTTCCGGTCCGGGTGATGGCCGCCGACGGAAGCGGCCTGGATGTCGACGCCGCCGAGGGCCTGGTCTGGGCCGTCCAGCACGGCGCCACCGTCGTCAACCTGTCCTTCGGCGGTCCGGACCGCAGCACGGTCATGGACCGCGCGGTGCAGTACGCCCTCGAGAGCGGGGTGCCCGTCGTCGTCGCCGCCGGCAACGAGGGCGCTCTCGACGATCCCCTCGAGTGGCCCGCCGCCACCGATGGCGTCATCGCCGTCGGTGCCGTCGACGCGGCGGGGGTCCGCCCGTCCTGGTCCAGCACGGGCGCACACCTCGCCGTCGTCGCCCCGGGCGCGCGCATCACCTCGACGGTGCCCTACAGCGACAACCCCTCCGGCTACGCCACGTGGGACGGGACGTCGATGGCGGCGCCGTTCGTCAGCGCCGCCGTCGCGTTGCTCCGCCACGCCCAGCCGACGCTGACCCCTGGCGGCGTTCGTCAGCGGCTCATGGTCACAGCCGCCGACCTCGGTCCGGTGGGCATCGACCCCCAGTACGGCGCCGGTCTGGTCGACATCGTCGCCGCCGAGAGCGTCGCGGCACCCGAGCCCGCACCCGACCCCGGGGTCGTCACGCCGTTCTACACAGCACGCATCTCCACGAGCCGCACGTCGGTGCCGTACGTCGGCGCCGTCACGGTGGCCACGCGGGTCCTCGCCGGCGACGTCGGACGCAGCGGCATCCCCGTCACCCTGCAGCGCCTCGTCGGCACGTCCTGGGTCGAGACCCGCGTCGGCACGAGCGGCGCCGGCGGCCTCACCTCCTGGGTCCTGCACCCCGACCGCACGACGTCGTACCGCGTGGTCGGGGTGGGCCTGGTCTCGCCGACGCTGCGTATCCCGGTGACCCCGGTCGTGAGCCTGCGGGTCAGCAGAACCGGCGTGGCCGGCCGGGTGCTGCCCGCGGGCGCGGCGTACGTGCGCATCGACGACCGCCGCGGGACGTCGTGGGTCGCGCTGACGACGCTGCGCTCCGCGACCGACGGCACCTTCCGGCAGACCCGCCGGCTGGCCGCCGGCACCGTGCTGCGCGCGGTGGCCTCCGGTGTGGCCAGCCCCGCAGTGCGCGTCGCTTAGCGGGCAGCCTCGGTCGCTGGGTGGGTCAGCGTGCCGCCGCTCGCCCGGACGGCACACAGGCGCACCAGCTCGTCGTACGCCGCCTTGCCCAGCAGCTCGGTCAGCTCCGGGCCGTAAGACAGGTAGAGCGGCTCCTCACCGACGTGCGCTGCCGGTGACGACGTGCACCACCAGTGCAGGTCCTCGCCGCCCGGGCCCCAGCCGCGCCGGTCGAACTCGCCGATGCTCGTGACCAGCACGGTTGTGTCGTCGGGCCGCTCGACCTCCTCCTGGGTGCGTCGCACCGGCAGCTGCCAGCAGACGTCGGGCTTGGTCTGCAGCGGGTGCAGCCCGATCCGCAGCGCCAGGCCGTGCAGCGCGCAGCCCTCACCGCCGTCGAAGCCGGGCCGGTTGAGGAACACGCAGGCGCCCTTGACCCGCCGCGTGCGGCGCGCCGGCTCGCCCTCGAGCTCGTCCTCCTCCGAGATGCCCTTCTCACGGCCGATCTCGGCGTACTGCCACTCCTTCTTCTTCAGCAGCTTGGCGTACTTCGTGACCCGCTTCTCGTCGTCCTTGTCGGAGTAGAAGGCGCCATGGCTGCAGCAGCCGTCGTCGGCGCGGCCCTCGACGACGCCCTGGCAGCCCCGCCCGTAGATGCAGGTCCAGTTCGACAGCAGCCAGGTCAGGTCGGCGCGCACGATGTGCTCGGCGTCGGCCGGGTCGGGGAACTCCACCCAGTCGCGGGCGACGTCCACCGAGACCTCGCCGAGGCTGGGCATGCCGAGGTCGATCGTCTGAGGGCGGGTCACGGTGCGCACGCTACCGGCCAGGTTGGGTTCGAGCCCGTACGGTCGCCACATGCGACTGGGTGTCCTGGACGTCGGGTCCAACACGGTGCACCTGCTCGTCGTCGACGCCCACAGCGGCGCCCACCCCGACCCGGTCCGGTCGCACAAGTCGGAGCTGCAGCTGGCGGAGCTGCTGGACGACGACGGGTCGCTCGGGCCGGACGGCACCGACGTCCTCGTCGCCGCGATCGCGGCCGCTCGTGCCGAGGCCGAGCAGGAGGGCGTCGAGGACCTGGTCGCCTTCGCGACGTCGGCGGTGCGTGACGCGACCGACTCCGCCGAGGTCCTGGCGCGCGTGCGCGAGGAGACCGGGGTCGACCTGGAGGTGCTCGCCGGTGAGGACGAGGCGCGGCTGACGTTCCTCGCGGTGCGCCGGTGGTTCGGCTGGAGCGCCGGCCGGGTGTTGTGCCTCGACATCGGTGGCGGCTCCCTCGAGCTGGCGACGGGAGTCGACGAGGAGCCCGACGTTGCGCTGTCCCTCCCGCTCGGCGCCGGTCGGTTGACGCGGGAGCTCCTGCCTGGGGACCCGCCGCGACGGCGCGAGGTCGCGGCGTTGCGTGACCACGTCGGGGCTGTGCTGGCGGAGGCTGTGACGACGATCGCCGTGGCCGGCCCGGCAGACCGGGCGGTGGCGACGTCGAAGACCTTCCGCTCACTGGCGCGGCTGGACGGCGCCGCGCCGTACGCCGAAGGACCGCGCGTCCCGCGCTCGCTGAGCCGTTCCGGCGTCGAGCGCCTGGTCGAGCTCTTGGCCGGGATGCGGGTCGTCGACAGGGCCCGCCTGCCTGGGGTCTCGCCGAGCCGGGCCCGACAGCTGCTCGCCGGTGCCGTCGTTGCGCACGAGGCGCTGGTGGCCTTCGGGCTCGAGAGCGTCGACGTCTGCCCCTGGGCGCTGCGCGAGGGCGTGATCCTGCGCAGGCTGGACTGGCTCGGGGGCGGTTGAGGACGACTCGACCGTAGGCTCGGAGATCATGACGAGGCAGCTGCCGCGTGTCCCGAACGCCAAGGTGGCGCTCGCGACCGCGTCGGTCTACCCCGAGTCGACCGCGAACGCGTTCGAGATCGCCGCGCGGCTGGGCTACGACGGCGTCGAGGTCATGGTCTGGACCGACCCGGTCAGCCAGGACCCGACCGCGCTGAAGCGGCTGGTCGAGTACCACCAGATGCCGGTGCTCGCGCTGCACGCGCCGTGCCTGGTCATCACCCAGCGCGTCTGGGGCACCGACCCGTGGGCGAAGCTCGTGCGGGCGAAGGACACCGCCGAGGAGCTCGGCGCGCAGGCCGTCGTCGTGCACCCGCCGTTCCGGTGGCAGCGGGAGTACGCCCGGCAGTTCGTCGGCGGCATCCAGGAGATGGCCAACGAGACCGACGTGCGCTTCGCCGTCGAGAACATGTTCCCGCTGCGGGCCCGCGGCCGGGAGGTGACGCCGTATGCGCCCGACTGGGACCCGACGACCGAGGACTTCCCGCACTTCACCCTCGACCTGTCGCACACGTCGGTCTCGCAGTCCGACGCGATGGCGATGGCCGACACGATGGGCGATCGGCTCGCGCACGTGCACATCGCCGACGGCAACGGGACGGCACGCGACGAGCACCTGGTGCCCGGCCGCGGCGAGCAGCCCTGCGGCCAGCTGCTCGAGGGGCTCGCCGACCGCGGCTTCGACGGGCTTGTCGTCGTCGAGGTCAACACCCGCAAGTGCGACGACCGGGCCGAGCGCGAGTCCGACCTCGCGGAGGCGCTCGCCTACACGCGCCTGCACCTTGCGGCGCCGGCATCCACGGACCGGACCGCATGGCACCGCTAGAGCACCCGGGCTCACCGACGGCGTTCGAGGACCTCGTCGACCACTACGACGCCGCGCGACCGACGTACCCCCCTGCTTTGTACGACGCTCTGCCTGAGCTCTCGGGATCCGTGCTCGAGCTGGGTGCCGGCACCGGCATCGCCACGCGGGAGCTCGAGGAGCGCGCGGGGACTCTCGTCTCCACCGACCTCGGCCCGAAGATGCTGGCGCGGCTGCACGAGCGGTCGCCATCGGTGCCGGTGGCCGTGTGCCGTGCCGAGGCGCTGCCCTTCGCCGCCGCGTCCTTCGACGTCGTGTGCGGTGCGCAGATGTGGCACTGGGTCGACGTTCCGGTCGCCGCGCCGGACGTGGTGCGGGTGCTGCGCCCCGGCGGTGCACTGGCGATCTGGTGGAACGAGGTCGCCGCCGACGGGCTGTCGTGGTGGGACGCGCAGCAGGACCGCCTCGAGGCCGCGAACCCGAGGTACAGCAGGGACTACCGCGCCAGCGACTACGGCGCCCAGCTGACGCCGTACTTCTCGTCCGTCGAGCACTGGACGACGCAGTGGGAGCGGACTCTCGACTGGCCGTCGTACGAGCGCTGGCTGCGGTCGAAGTCCTACGTGCAGGCCCTCGGCGACGTCGACGCGTTCGTTGCCGCCGAGCAGGACTCCTTGCACCAGCACTTCCCCGACGGCCACATCGTCGAGCCGTTCACCGTCTCCCTCTGGATCGCGAGGACGTCATGAAGGTGCTACGCACACCCGAGGAGTGCTTTACGGACCTGCCGGGGTACCCATGGACACCGTCGTACGCCGACACGTCTGACGGGCTGCGGATGGCCTACGTCGACGAAGGCAGCGGGCCGGTCGTGCTGCTGCTGCACGGCGAGCCGTCGTGGAGCTACCTCTACCGCGGCATGATCCCGGTGCTGACCGACGCCGGCTACCGCGTCGTCGCCCCGGACCTCATCGGCTTCGGTCGCTCCGACAAGCCGAGCGAGCAGAGCGACTACACCTACGCGCGGCACGTCGAGTGGCTGCGGTCGGTGCTCTTCGACTCCCTCGACCTCAACGACATCGTGCTGGTCTGCCAGGACTGGGGCGGCCTGCTGGGGCTGCGCCTCGTGGCCGAGCACCCGGACCGGTTCAGTCACGTCGTCGCCGCCAACACGGGCCTTCCCGACGGCACCCGGCGGCTGCCCGACGCATGGTGGCGCTTCCACGACTTCGTGCAGAAGACGCCGGACCTGCCGATCGGCTTCCTTGTGCGCGCGGCGTGCGCGGACGGGCTCACCGACGAGGAAGCGGCGGCGTACGACGCGCCTTTTCCTGATGCGTCGTACAAAGCGGGTGCGCGCGCTTTCCCGGGCCTGATCCCGCAGACCGAGGACGACCCGGCCACCCCTGACAACCAGCGGGCGTGGCGGGTGCTCGAGACGTGGGACAAGCCGTTCCTGTGCGCCTTCAGCGACCATGACCCCATCACGTCGGGCGGCGAGCGGATGCTCATCGGCAAGATCCCCGGTGCGCAGGGGCAGTCGCACACCACGATCGAGGGCGGCGGGCACTTCCTGCAGGAGGACCGCGGCCCAGAGCTCGCGAAGGTCGTCGTCGACTGGCTCGACGGCCTACGGCATTAGCCTCGGGCAATGCTCCGTCAGGTCATCCTCGCCGCCTCGCGCAACGGGATCGTCAAGAAGGTCGTCGCCGGCGCGCCGCTGAGCCGGAGCGTCGTCAAGCGGTTCGTCGCGGGTGAGGGCACCGAGGACGCCGTGCGCGCGACCCGTGAGCTCGTGACCGAAGGGCTGACGGTCACTCTCGACCACCTCGGCGAGGACACCCTCGACGCCGGGCAGGCCGACGCCACGGTCAAGGCGTACGTCGTGCTGCTGGAGCGACTCGCCGCCGCCGACCTGACGTCCGGCGGGCGCGCGGAGGTGTCGGTCAAGCTGACCGCGGTCGGGCAGGCGATCGACGAGAAGATGGCGCTCGACAACGCCCGGCGCATCTGCGAGGCGGCTCGCAGCGCCAGCACGACCGTGACCCTCGACATGGAGGACCACACCACGACCGACTCGACGCTGACGATCCTGCGCGAGCTCCGGCTCGACTTCCCGGACACGGGCGCGGTGCTGCAGTCCTACCTGCGGCGGACCGAGGCCGACTGCCGCGACCTCGCCTACGCCGGCAGCCGGGTCCGGCTGTGCAAAGGCGCCTACAAGGAGCCCGAGTCGGTTGCGTACCAGTCGGAGAAGGACGTCGACCTGTCCTACGTCCGCTGCCTGAAGCTGCTGATGTCGGGACCGGGCTACCCGATGGTGGCCAGCCATGACCCGAAGCTCGTGGCGATCGCCGCCGAGCTGGCCAAGGACCGGCCGGCCGGGACCTACGAGTACCAGATGCTGTACGGCGTACGCCCGGCCGAGCAGCGCCGGCTCGCCGACGCCGGCGAGACCGTGCGGGTCTACGTCCCGTACGGCGACGAGTGGTACGGCTACCTGATGCGACGCCTCGCGGAACGGCCCGCCAACGTCACGTTCTTCCTGCGCGCGCTCGCGAGCCGGTCCTGATCCGACAGGTCTAACCTGCGCGACATGCAACCGCCCGGGGGCGAACGGGTCCGGCTGGCTGAGCTGGTCGCGGCGCTGTCGTTGGGCATCGACCTCGGCTTCGGCCAGCCGATGGAGCACGTGCTGCGGCAGTGCCTGATCGCGCTGCGGCTGGCCGCATGCCTCGACCTGGCAGAGCGGGACCGCGCCGCTGTCTACTACGCCGCGCTGCTCATCAACGTGGGCTGCCACGCCGACGCGCACGAGCAGGCCAAGTGGTTCGGCGACGACATCGCGCTCAAGGAGACGAAGTACGACTTCCCTGTCAGCAACGCACGCGCGGCGCTGGCATCGATGCGCATGATCGGCGCGGGAAGCCCGCCGCTGCACCGGTTCCGGGTCGGCCTGGAGTTCATGCTGTCAGGTCATCGCGAGGTCGACGGGATGATCGAGCAGCATGCCGAGCTCGCCCGCAGCCTGGCCGAGCGGCTCGAGCTGTCCGAGCAGGTCCGCGACGCTGTGGCGACGTCGTACGAGCGCTGGGACGGCAAGGGCTTCCCGGGACGAGTCGGCGGCGACGACATCCCGCTCACGGCACGGATCGTGCAGCTCGCGGAGTACGCCGAAGTGGCGCACCGCGTCGGCGGCGTGCCGGCCGTTCTCGAGATGCTGCGGCTGCGTGCGGGCAGGCAGTTCGACCCGTCGCTGGCGGCGGTCGTGCGGACCCGCTCCGACGAGGTGTTCGGCGTTCTGGACGGGGTGAGCACGTGGGACGCCGTCATCGCCTCCGAGCCTTCGCTGACGATCACCCTGACCGCGCCGGAGTTCGACTCGGCACTGACCGCGATCGCCGACTTCGTCGACCTGAAGTCGCCGTACACGATCGGGCACGCGCGAGCCGTCTCGGAGCTCGCAGGTGCTGCTGCCGAGGTGCTCGGGCTGTCTGCGACCGAGCTCGACCTGCTCCGTCGAGCCGGGCTCGTGCAGGGCTTCGGCCGGCTCGGCGTGTCGAACACGATCTGGGACCGGCCCGGCCCGCTCGGCGCGGGCGAGTGGGAACGCGTCCGCATGCACCCTTACTTCGCCGAGCGGATGCTTCATCAGTCGGTTGCGCTTCGACCGCTGGCCGCGATCGTGGTGCAACAACGAGAACTGCTCGATGGAAGCGGCTATCCGCGCGGGCTCACCGGTGGAGCGATCTCGCGGCATGCCCGGGTGCTCGGCGCGGCCAATGCCTACGCCGCCATGCGCGAGTCCCGGCCCCACCGCCCGGAGCTGTCGCCCGACCGTGCCGCGGCGGAGCTGCGTGCCGACGTGGCGGCCGGTCGCCGGGACACCGATGCCGTCGAGGCGGTTCTCGAAGCGGCGGGTCATCGGGTGCCGCGGCGGCGCGAGCGGCCGGCCGGGCTGACGGCGCGAGAAGTGGAGGTGCTCCGCCTCCTCGCACGCGGCATGACCAACAAGGCGATCGCCCAGCACCTCGTCATCGCGCCGAAGACAGCGAGCAACCACATCGAGCACATCTACGCGAAGATCGACGCACCGAACCGTGCAACCGCGGGTCTTTTCGCGGTGCATCACGGCCTGCTGCCCGAGGAGGAGATCGCCACGGCGCATGCGTCGCGGAGATGAGGTGAATGCCCCATGAACCGGACCTGTCCGCCGCTCTACGGTCCCCGCACCAACCCGACCGAAGGAGCTGAGGACGATGCCGAGCGTTTCCAAGACGACAGCCACCAAGGTGCAGGACATGCCGCCGTTCACCGAGCACACCGACGACCTCGACGGCTACACCGTCAACTTCGTGACGTTGCGCGTGGACATGGACCTCACGCCGCTGCAGAAGGGCCTGCCCGACGACCGCTGCCAGTGCCCGCACTGGGGCTACCAGTTCAGCGGGACGCAGACCTTCCACTACCCCGACCACGACGAGGTCGTGACCGCTGGTTCGGCGTTCTACGCACCGCCGGGCCACAACGCCAGCGCGACGGCAGACAGCGAGTTCCTCGTCTTCAGCCCGGCGGAGCAGCTGCGGGAGACCGAGGCGGTGATGGCGAGCAACATGAAGGCGCTGCAGGGCGCCTGACCGCCGCGCGTGGGACGATCACTGCGTGAAGGACAACAGCGGCACGCGCGTTGCGATCCTCGGTGTCGGCAAGCTCGGTGAGGCGCTGCTGTCGGGCCTGCTGCGGGCCGGCCGCTCGCCACAGGAGATCGTCGTCACCGCGCGGCGTCCCGACCGCGCGGCGGCGTTGACGGAGAAGTACGGCGTCGAGGTCATCGGCAACCACTCGGCGGCGAAGGTCGCCGACGTCCTGCTGCTCACCGTGAAGCCGCAGGACATGGCTGCGCTGCTCACCGAGCTGCGTGGCACGGTGCCGTCGGACCGCCTCGTCGTGTCGATGGCGGCGGGCATCACGACTGCGACGATCGAGGCGGCCCTTGACCGGGGCACGCCCGTCGTGCGCGTCATGAGCAACACACCGGTTCTCGTCGACGAGGCGATGTCGGCGATCAGTGCCGGCAGCCACGCGGGCGAGGCTCACCTGGCGCTGACCGAGGAGCTGCTGCGACCGGTCGGCAAGACCATCCGTGTCCCGGAGGCGCAGCAGGACGCGGTGACCGCCCTGTCCGGCAGCGGGCCGGCGTACTTCTTCTACCTCGTCGAGGCGATGACCGATGCCGGCATCCTGCTCGGCCTGCCGCGACAGGTCGCGCACGACCTGATCGTGCAGACGGCGCTCGGGTCCGCGCTGATGCTGCGCGACTCGGGCGAGCACCCCGTGACGCTGCGCGAGGCCGTCACGTCGCCGGCCGGCACCACCATCAACGCGATCCGCGTGATGGAGGACCACGGCGTACGGGCCGCGATGCTGTCCGCCCTCGAGGCGGCGAGGGACCGCTCGCAGCAGCTCGCCACAGGTGGATAGCCGGTTGGCATGAGCGCCTCGACCCTGGTCGTCTGGGACGACGTCTTCACGACGTACGACTTCGGTCCGACGCACCCGCTCCGGCCACTGCGGCTCGAGCTGACGATGGCGCTCGCCCGACAGCTCGGTGTGCTCGACCGGCCAGGCGTCACGGTCAAGGCACCGCACGTCGCCGGCGACGACCTGCTCGAGCTGGTGCACGACCCGCTCTACGTCGCTTCGGTACGGCGCGCGCCCGACGACATCCTCGGCCGACTGTCCCTGCGGTGGGGGCTCGGCACGGGCGACAACCCTGTCTTCCCGCGGATGCACGAGGCGTCCGCGATGGTGACCGGTGCTTCGGTCGATGCCGCCCGCGCCGTGTGGGAGGGCACGCACGAGCACGCGGTCAACCTGTCCGGTGGGCTGCACCACGCCATGCGCGACCGCGCGTCCGGCTTCTGCATCTACGACGACCCCGCCGTCGCGATCGCGTGGCTCCTGCAGGCCGGAGCGACGAAGGTCGCGTACGTCGACGTCGATGTGCATCACGGCGACGGGGTCGAGGCGGCGTTCTGGGACGACCCGCGGGTGCTGACGGTGTCGATGCACGAGAGCGGGCGCACGCTCTTCCCCGGGACGGGCTTCCCGGATGCGGTCGGCGGTGCTGACGCGGCCGGCTCCAACGTCAACGTCGCGCTGCCGATGGGCACCGACGACGCCGGCTGGCTGCGCGCTTTCGACGCCGTCGTGCCGCCGGTGCTGCGCGCGTTCGGTCCGCAGGTGATGGTGACCCAGCACGGCTGCGACACCCACGCGCTCGACCCGCTCGCGCACCTGCTCATGTCCGTCGACGGCCAGCGGACGGCGTACGCCGCACTGCATGCCCTCGCCCACGAGCTCTGCGGCGGGAAGTGGGTCGCGCTCGGTGGGGGCGGCTACGAACCCGTCCAGGTGGTGCCCCGTGCCTGGACGCACCTGCTTGCCGAGGTCACCGGCGCCTCGGTGTCCGGGGCGACGCCGGGCGACTGGCGCGACCTCGCGAGCGAGCGCGGCCGGGAGTTCGCGCCGACCGCGATGTCCGACGGCAAGAGCAGCGCGTTCGTGCCGTGGGAAGGCGGGACGGGCGACCCCGACGACCAGGTCGACCGAGCAGTTGCGGAGACGCGCGACCACGTCTTCCCGCTCCTCGGCCTCGACCCCCTGGCAGCGCGCGGCTGAAACACGCGTGCGCCGGTCCTTGACCCTGCGGAATCGGCTCGGGACCCTGCCGCCACACCGAGTGTGGAGGCACGATGACGCGCAACCGATGGACCGGCCTGACCGGAGTCCTGTTCGGGATCAGCTTCTTCGCCGCCGCGTTCACCGCAGGCACCACGCCTGACATGGGCGAGAGCAATGCCACCGAGAAGTTCGCGACGTACTGGAACGACACCTCCCACCAGTCCAAGGCCGCCATCACCGCGCTGGTCATGACCTATGTGTTCCTGCTGCTGATCGCCTTCGCCGCTGGGCTGCGCGACCGCCTGCGGGCGGTGGATGCCGGCCCGCTTCCTTCTCTCGTCCTCGCCGCGGGCGTCGCGGCGGCGGTGCTGATCCTGGCCGGGGCGCAGGTGGGCTCGATCATCGGCCTGACCGCGGACCAGAGCTCCGGCTACAAGGTCGGGGGCGAGCTCGCCCTGACCCTGGACACGCTCGCCTACCAGCTGTTCGCGCCGGGACTCATGGCCGCCGGTGTCATGGCGGTCTGCACGTCTCTGGTGACGTTGCGCACGCGCGTCCTCCCGGCGTGGACCGCCTGGATCGGGTTCCTCGTCGGGCTGGCCGCAGTCGGCAGCGTCTTCTCGGCCTGGACGAACTTCTTCCTCCTGCCGGTGTGGGCGTTGGTGATCGGGCTGGTCCTGCTGATGCGCGGCGATGCGGAGCCGCTCGATGCGGACGCCGCATCCGTCTCCGGGGCGGCCTAGCCTCGGCGGTCGCGGTCCTGCTGGTGTGACCGAGCCTGCTGACGCCCGCGAAGTGGGGTGGCACTACTCCAAACGGGTGATACCCCCAACCCCGCATGTCCCGATACTCTCCGTAGTGCACGTGCGTGTCTCGCGTCACCGGTGGGGAAGCCGGCGACCACGACGCGTGCCGGGAGCGTTCTATGTCCAGCCTGTCCGACGTGCGCTTCCTGACCGTTGCCGAGGTCGCCGCGATCATGCGGGTCTCGAAGATGACGGTTTACCGCCTGGTCCACGCCGGCGAGCTGACGTCGGTGCGCGTCGGCCGGTCCTTCCGGGTGCCCGAGCACGCGGTCCACGACTACCTTCGCGGGGCGTTCACCGAGGCCGGGTAGGCTTGCCGCTCTGCTGCCAATGCCGGCACACATTCCTAGCTGAGGGTCTTTCGTGGGTTCAGTCATCAAGAAGCGCCGCAAGCGGATGGCGAAGAAGAAGCACCGCAAGCTGCTGAAGAAGACCCGCGTCCAGCGTCGCAACAAGAAGTAGCCGCGGTCGTGTCCTCGCCGAAGTGGCTGACGTTCCTGTCGGACTACGGCTTCGAGGACGCTTTCCTCGGGGTGTGCAAGGGCGTCATCGCCCGCACCGCCCCGCAGGTGCAGGTCCTCGACGTGCTGCACCTCGTCAACGCGCAGGACGTCGAGCAGGGCGCGGCCGTCCTCGCGTCGGCCGTCCCTTACCTCCCGGTGCCGGCGGTGCACCTCGCCCTGGTCGACCCGTTCCGGGCGTCACCGGTCCGCGGCGTCGCCGTGCGCACTGCTGACGGCTCCACCTTCGTCGCTCCCGACAACGGCCTGACGAGCCAGGCATGGGAGGTCGCCGGCGGTGCAACTGCCGCCCACGTCCTCGACAACCCCGCGCTGTGGAACCCGATGCCGGCCCGGACCTTCCGCGGTCGCGATGTCTTCTCACCGGTCGCGGCTCGGCTTGCCGACGGGCTGCCGATCGACGAGGTCGGCTCGCAGATCGAGGTCGACGACCTCGAGCGCATCGCCCTGCGGCTGCCGACCATCGACGACGACCACGTGCACGGCGAGGTCGTGATGGTCGACCACTTCGGCAACCTGACCCTCAACCTGCACCGAGCCGACCTCGAGGCCGCCGGCGTACAGCTCGGTGACGTGGTCGAGCTGCGCTGCGGCGGGAAGTCGATGACCGTCCCGTTCACGCTCACGTACGGCGAGGTGCCTCGCGGCCGGGTCGCCGTGTGCGAGGACTCCTTCCGCACGGTCACGATCGCGGTCAACCAGGGCAGCGCCGCCGCAGCGCTGCGGGCCCGGCGCGGCGACCCGCTCGTGCTCGCCAGGGTGCATCAGGACGTCGCGGCGATCGCGACACCGACGTACGACGCGAAGCCCTCCCTGTCCCCTTCGTAGCCGAATCGGGCGAATCGGGCGGCCGGTAGGCTGCGTTCTTCGCTTCGTCGCCTGCAGGAGAGGACCGCCCGTGCCACCCCGCGTCGTCCTCGTCACCGGCGTCAGCCGCTACCTCGGCAGCCGGTTGGCCGCCGTGCTGCAGGCCGATCCGTCCGTCGAGCGCGTCATCGGCGTCGACACCGTCCCGCCGAAGCCGGAGATCGAGCAGACGCTCGGGCGCACCGAGTTCGTCCGCGCCGACATCCGCAACCCGCTGATCGCCAAGGTCATCGCCCAGGCCGAGGTCGACACCGTTGTCCACATGAACGTCATCGCCACGCCGCTCGGGGCCGGCGGCCGCACGGCGATGAAGGAGATCAACGTCATCGGCACGATGCAGCTGCTCGCCGCGTGCCAGAAGGCTCCGAGCATGCGCAAGCTGGTCGTGAAGTCGACGACGGCGATCTACGGCTCGTCCCCTCGCGACCCGGCGCTGTTCACCGAGTCGGAAGAGCCGCGGGCACTGCCGAAGTCGGGCTATGCCAAGGACGCCGTCGAGGTCGAGGGCTACGTGCGGGGGTTCGGCCGTCGCCGTCCTGACGTGACGCTGTCCCTGCTGCGCTTCACCAACTTCATCGGTCCGACGATCGAGAGCATGCTGACGCGCTACTTCTCGCTGCCGGTCGTGCCGACGGTCCTCGGCTTCGACCCGCGGATCCAGCTGTGCCACGAGGACGACGGCATCGAGGCGCTGCGTCGGGCGACGCTCGAGGACCACCCCGGCATCTACAACGTCGGCGGCGAGGGCGTTCTCCTGCTGTCGCAGGCGATCCGCCGCGTCGGCCGGCCGTCGTTCCCGGTGCCCGCGCCCGGAGTCAGCCTTGTCGCGCAGGTCTTCCGCCGGGCGGGGCTGGTCGACTTCTCGCCGGAGCAGATGCGCTACCTCGAGCACGGCCGGGTCGCCGACGTCGGCCGCTTCGCGAAGGCGTTCGACTGGTCTCCGCGCCCGACCGCGGAGGCGTTCGAGGACTTCGCGTCCCGCAGCTCGGGCGGGTTCAGCGGTGACTTCGCCGCCGCCGCGGAGAAGAAGATCGTCGATGCGCTCACCCGCCGTCGTACTGCCCACCGGTCGAGCCAGACAGGAGTCGTCGGTGCCTGAGGCAACGGTCATCCCGCTCGAGCCACGCGACGGCCGCGAGGCGCGGGCCCGCCGCAGCGAGAGTCGGACCGCCGACAAGGCCGCTGACACCGCTGTCGAGCCGCCGACGACCGAGCCCGCCGACTGGGAGCGCAAGGTCGCGGGTGCGCTCGCGTTCCTACGCCGCCGCTTCACGGGCGACTACGAGATCGACGACTTCGGCTTCGACGCCGACCTGACCGACAGCGTGCTGCTGCCGCCGCTTCGGCCGCTGTACGAGAAGTGGTTCCGGGTCGAGACGCGAGGCCTGGACAACGTGCCCGACACCGGCGGCGCGCTGATCGTCGCCAACCACTCCGGCACCATCCCGGTCGATGCGCTGATGACCACGCTCGCACTGCACGACCACCACCCGGCGCACCGGCACCTGCGGCTGCTCGGTGCCGACCTCGTCTTCACGATGCCGATCGTGGCGCCGCTGGCACGCAAGGGCGGCAACACCCTGGCGTGCAACGCCGACGCCGAGCGGCTGCTCAACGGCGGCAACCTCGTCGGTGTGTTCCCGGAGGGCTTCAAGGGGATCGGGAAGCCGTTCAGCGAGCGCTACAAGCTGCAGCGGTTCGGCCGGGGCGGCTTCGTCTCGGCGGCGCTGCGCACGGGCAGTCCGATCATCCCGTGCTCGATCGTCGGGGCCGAGGAGATCTACCCGATGGTGGGCAATGCCAAGACGCTCGCGCGCCTGCTCGGCATGCCCTACCTCCCGATCACCCCGTTCTTCCCCCTGCTCGGGCCGATCGGCGCGATCCCGCTGCCGTCCAAGTGGATCATCGAGTTCGGCGAGCCGATCGAGACCAAGGACCTCGGCGGGCCGGCTGCCGCGGAGGACCCGATGCTGGTGTTCAACCTCACCGACCAGGTGCGCGAGACCATCCAGTCGACGCTGTACACCCTGCTCATGCAGCGCCGCTCCGTCTTCTTCTGACCCCCGCACGCCCTGCGCGGTCGGTGATCGGCGTGCGCGCGTCACGCTCGCGCCGCACGCTTGGGTCGCGCACGGCGATCTTGGCAAGTGGGCCGGGGCTAGGCCCAGTGGCTGATCGCGGCGCGGGTGGCCACCACGACGACGAAGACGGTGACGACGGCCAGCCAGGTGACGCGGACCCGCGGGACGTAGCGCCACACCACGAACGTCGTGAAGGCGAGCAGCACTGCCCAGCGCAGCACTAGGGACGCAGGTGGATCGCGGCGGCCCACTGCCGCAGGTGCCCGTGGCCGGCATGCCTGCGGCGCAGCGCGAGGCCGGCGATGACGCCGCCGGTCAGCGCGCCCACCCCGGCCGCCGTGGGGATGCCGATCTTCGCGGCCTTGCGCCCGGTGCGGAAGTCGCGGATGTCCCAGCCCCGCAGCCGGGCCTCCTCGCGCAGCGCGGTATCGGGGTTGATCGCGACCGCGTGTCCGACAGCCGAGAGCATCGGTACGTCGTTCGCAGAGTCGCTGTACGCCGTACAGCGGGCCAGGTCGAGCCCCTCGCGCTCGGCGAGGGCGCGAACCGCCTCCGCCTTCGCCGGGCCGTGCAGCGGCTCACCGACGAGCCGCCCCGTGTAGAGGCCGTTCTCGACCTCGCTCACGGTGCCGAGGGCACCGGTCAGCCCCAGCCGCTTGGCGATGATGCGGGCCAGCTCGACCGGCGTCGCGGTGACCAGCCAGACGCGCTGGCCGGCGTCGAGGTGCTGCTGCGCGAGTGCCCGCGTCCCCGACCAGATTCGCCGTTCCATCAGCTCGTCGTAGATCTCCTCGCCATAGGCGACGATCTCGTCGACAGCCTTGCCGGCGACCAAGCCGAGGGCTTTGTCCCGCGCCTCCGCGACCGCTTCGAGGTTCTCCGTGCCCTTCACGCGGAAGGCGAGCTGCTGGTAGCCGAACCGCAGGAGGTCCTTGGTCGTGATGAGGCCGCGACCGGCCATGCCCTTGCCGAAGAAGTAGATCGATGCGCCGCGGATCATCGTGTTGTCGACGTCGAAGAACGCCGCAGCTGTCGGGTCCGGCGGCACGGCGAGGCTGTCCTCGACCTCGGCTGCCGCCGCCGACGCGACGCCCGCGAGGACGGCACTGACACCGTCGTCAGTGCGAGCGCGCCGCGTCAGTCGAACCACGCCAGCGAGCCTAGTGGGCACAGCACAGCGCCCCCGCTCTCCGAGGAGAGCGGGGGCGCTGTAACGCGGTGGGACTTTAGATCTCGGCGGTGCGACGGCGGCGGACCACCAGGGCGGCACCGACGAACACGGTCGCCAGCAGGGCCAGCGGCAGGTTGCCACCGGTGCGGGGCAGGGCCTCCGGCGCAGCGAGCTGGACCGGGGTGACCGGGACGAGCTGGTTGGCGACGACGGCCTCGGCCGAGACGAGCTCCAGCGTCAGGAACTTCTTGTCGGCGGCGAGCAGCGCGACCGGGAGGGCGACGCCACCCGGGAGCATGCCGTGCAGCGCCGGCGGGTCGACCGTGATGCGGGTTGCGGCAACCTTGGCGATAGCGGAGGTGCCGTCGGGGGCCGTCTTGGTCGCGCCCTGGCCGATCTCGACGTTGATGCCGGCAGCGGCGTTGAGCGTGCTGTTGACCGTGTCGAGCGCGGTGTTGACGGCGCCCTGGACCTCGGCCGGGAGGGCCGAGCCGACGGTGCCACCGACGTTGAGGCCGTTCTGGTCGAGCAGAGCGGTCAGCGCGCCGTTGGCGATGTCGACCTTGAAGACCGGGGCGTTGGTCGTGGCGACCGCGGTGCCGGGTGCGCCACCGGCCGTGGCCGTGGCCTCGGAGGTGATGGCGGAGACCTTGACCAGGCCGTTGAGGACGCTCAGGTTCTTGATCGTGTTGCTGACGGTCGAGGTGACCGCGTCGCCCTTGCGGGTGATGAGCTGGTCGCTGGTGACGGCGTCGAGGCTCACCAGGTCGGTGTCGGCCTGGAGGGCGGTCAGCGTCGAGGTGAGGCCGTTGACCGCACCGTTGAGGGTGGCGACAGCGGAGTCGACCTGGCTCTGGACGGCGTCGCTGACCGGCGCCGACGCGTTGGACGTCACGCCGTTGAGGGCCGTGAGCGCGGTGTTGACGGCGCCGGTGACGGTGCCCGTCGCCTGCGCGGTCGTGCCGCTCGCGGTGCCGAGCGCGGTGTTCAGGACCGACTGCACCGGAGCGGTGAGGTTGGTGAGCTGGGCCATCGGGAGCCCGCCGATCGAGATGTGCGCGATGGCGCTGCTGCTGTTGGCCAGCGTGCCGTTGAGCGTCGTGGCCGGGTTGGCGACCTTGCTGCTCAGCGGAAGGAGCTGCACCTTGAAGCCGGGCTGCTCGATGTTCAGAGGCGAGACGCTGCTGTCGTCGGTCTTGCCGCCGAGCGCCGCCTTCGTGGACTGGTTGAGCAGGTCGGACAGGACGGGCGTGGTGCCCTTGCCGAGGATGGCGGTCGTCTCAGCGGAGGGCAGACCCACCGTGGAGATCTTGCCGTCGGTCAGGGAGATGTACTGCTCGATGGTCGAGGTGCCCAGGACCTGAGCAACCGCGTCCGGCAGGTTGATCGTGAGGTGCAGTGCCGAACCCACTCCGCTGGCCGTCATCTGACGGGTCCCGGCGGGGGCAGAGGCACCGGCGACGCCGGAGCCTGCGGCAACGAGCGTGCCGGTCGCGATGGCCAGCGCGGTGAGCCGCCCGACCCGTCCCTGAACTGACATTGCGTGCTCCTTCGAAGCGGTTGGTTACTTCGCACTATCGACATTTGGGGCCAACTACTGAAGTCGGACTATTCCGACCCCCCGAGCGGGTCCCTCAGGCATGGAAACGACGGGCTAGTCAGGGAGTGACGCGCCGCACAGAAGTTTTTTTCGATCGCGGGAACCAATTCCGGACATTGAGGCGAAGAACCGGACGCCGCTCCGTGTTCGCGTAGTCCGTCAGGACTACGACCGCACCCTCCGGACGACCTCAGGGTGACTATCCGGCTAGGTGCGGATTGCCGTCAAGCCAGGTCGCGCGCGCCTTGCGCCGACCATGCGCCGTGATCGGCGTGCGCGTCCCAGGCTGGGCCCGCGAGCGTGCCGCGCGCACGGCGACCATCCGCCTCTTCGACCGGGTCGGGGAGCTTGGTCCGGGCAGGGTCAGCCGACGGGCAGGGTCAGCCGACGGGCAGGGTCAGCCGACGGGCAGGGTCAGCCGACGGGCAGGGTCAGCCGACGGGCTGGGTCAGCCGACGGGCTGGGTCGCCACCGGGACGGCCGGCTCGGCCGGCAGGTCGGGCAGCGTCGCGGAGAGCGACGGCAGGACCGTGGGGACGACGGTCGGGACCACGGTCGGGACCACCGTCGGGACCGTGGTGGGGACCGGGATCGGGAGCGGGTCGGTGGAGGGCGTCGGCGACGGGGCCGGCGAGCTCTGGCTCGGCGTCGGGGCCGTCGTCGGCTGGGGCGCCGCGGTCGGCGTGGTCTGCGGCTCGGGATCCGGCGTCCGGGCAGGAGTCGGCGCCGGCTCGCAGCCACAGGGGGCAGCAGCGGTCGGTGCCGGCCGGGGAGCCGGGCCACCGGTGGCCGGCGGCAGCGACGGGGCGGCCTGCGCAGGCGCGCACTGGCCGGTGCAGACGCCGACCGCGAGCAGGCGGCTCGCCTCGACCGCGACACCGCTCACGAGGGCCAGCGACGTCTCGGCGCGGCTGCGCGCATCCGACGGCAGCTTGGGCAGCAGGGACTGCAGCTCCCGGGTCTGCCGACCGGCGAACTGCGACAGGATCTCGAGCGGGGAGTCGCTGTTGGTGTCGCGGTAGGCGGACGTCAGCAGCTCGCTGCCCGTGCGCGTCTCGCGGTCCATGTCGGCCAGTGCGCGGCGGACGTTGTCGCTGGCGGAACCGCCCAGCGCGCCGGCGGCGACGGGGCGGTCGGGCGATCCGGCGAAGGCCGCGTCGCGTCCCAGGCTGAGGGCGCGGACCTCCTTGAGCCGCTCCGCGGCGAACTCCAGGTGCTTGCTGCCCTTGCCCACCGCGCCGTCGGCGGTGCGCAGCTCGAGCGCCTCACCGCCGCGCTTGACGGCGTAGAAGGGGTCGCCCGGCAGGGACTGGCTGCCGGCGACGGCAACGCCGGTGACAGCGACGACGGAGGCCATCGCACCGGCGGCGAAGCCGAGCCCGCGCTGTGCGCGGCGGGACTGCGACCAGGAGACGGCCGACTCGAGGGTGCGGCTCTTCGTGCGCGTGGACGAGGCCGCTGCGGCCTGGGCCGGCTGCACCGAGGCGACGGCAACGAGGCGGGTCCGCAGGGCGGCGCGGAACTCCGCCCGCGGCGCTGCGGCGGCGGTGAGGTCGGTGCCGAGGGCTCGCAGACGACCCGCGACGGCGGCGTAACCGGCATAACCGGCATAACCGGCCGGCAGGGCCCCGTCGAGCAGGCGGGCCAGCTCGTCGGAGCGTGCACGGGTGCCGAGCGGGTTCATGGCCGGCCCCCTTCGTCAGGTCTGCGGGAAGTTGCGCCAACTGGCGCATCCAGTCGGTGCAACGACGCGGTCGGGCACCCGGTAACGGGTGATCCGCAACTTTGACCCGAAAGAACTACCTGTTGACCAAGGGTGACCATCACAGCTCTACCCCCTCAGGCAGCAGCCGACCCAGCGAGCGGATCGCGCGGTACTGCAGGGCCTTGATCGCGCCGTCGTTCTTGCCCATGGCCTGGGCGGTCTCGGCGACGGACAGTCCCTGGAGGAACCGCAGCACGATGCACTCCTGCTGCTCGGCGTTCAGCTGCTTGACGGCCTCCAACAGGACCTTGTTCTGCATCGACTCGAGCACCGCGCTCTCGGGCCCGTCCTGCACCAGCTTGGAGCCGGTCTCGACGATGTCGTCGGTGGTCATCTCCAGGCGGTAGCGCCCGCTCTTGTAGTGGTCGGCGATCAGGTTGCGCGCGATCGTGACGAACCAGGCCCCGACGTCGCGGCCCTGCCAGGTGAAGCTCGAGATGCGCCGCAGCGCCCGCAGGAACGTCTCGCTGGTGAGGTCCTCCGCGAGCTGCGAGGTGCCCACGCGGTAGTAGATGTAGCGGTAGACGAGGTCGACGTAGCGGTCGTAGAGCTCGCCGAAGGCGTCGGCGTCGCCGGCCTGGGCACGCTCGACGAGCGCGTGGGTGACCGCGGTGTCGCCCTCCGGCGGGGCGTGGCGAGCGACATCGGCATCGAGCTCGTCGTCACCCGCCGGTGCGGGCGCCGGCACGACAGGGTCAGCTGCCGCCGTCGGGCGGGCGGTGCTTCCGCCGCGCGCGGGGCTCGCGACGCGGTGGGCGACCCCGCGCTCACCGGCGACCAGTGCGGCCCGCGCACCGCGGGCGAGCTCCTCCCGGCGTACATCGGCGACCGCAGCCCGCAGCACGGACAGACCGTCGAGGGGACCGCCCATGGGTCGGCTCATGTGGCGATCAAGTCCCGGACGCGCGTGACCGCCTGGCCGGCAGTCGCGGGGACGCGCACGAGAGCTCCTGTCGGAACCGCGGGAGGTGACGCATGCACCCCGAGCGGGGCGGTGAACGTCACATCCTAGAGGCCGCCCAGGCAGAGGGGGCGGTCTCGACAGAATCGGCAGGTTCGGGTCAGGGTCGCTGCGCCAGATGGCCTAGCGGCCGCGCGTCACGGTCAGCATGAGCCGCGACAGCTCGCGCTCCAGACGCGGCAGCCCCTCGACCTTGCCCAGGCAGAGGGTCACGCCGGCATCGACCGCCTCACGTTCGATCGTCGCGTCGAGGTACGCCGTGTAGAGGACCACCTGCTGCGCGGGCCGGGCCGCCCGGATCTGCCGCGTCGCCTCCAGGCCGTCCATGTTCGGCATCCGAAGGTCCATCACGATGACGTGCGGATCGAGCTCGGCGGCGAGCCGCACCGCCTCGGTGCCGTCGCGCGCCTGGCCGACCACGTCGAACCCGTCCAGCGCCAGCATCTCGGCGACGACGAGCCGCACGTGCTCGGTGTCGTCGACGACCAGGACGCGCATGCCCTCGCCGGGAGCCACGGTCACGTTGTGCACCTCCGAGCGCCGGTTGGAGGCGACTACGTACCCTCCAGGCATGGCTTCGCACGTACCACCGCGAACCGTAGCCCCTCGGCCACGGCGCAGTCCCGCCGCGCCGCCGCCGCGTCGTCGGCGTCGTCGGCGGTCCCGCTGGAGCACCGTGGCGCGGGTGATCCTCGTCGGGCTCGTGGCGATCGCGGTCGGCGCCACGAGCTTCGTCGGCGGCCTGCTGGCCGCCCCGATCGACTTCGCCGTGCCACCGCCGCCGAAGTCGGCACTGCTGCTCGCCGCTGACGGGCGGACGCAGTTCGCGACGATCCCCCCGCCGCAGCGGCGCACCGTGGTGCCGGCGGCGGACATCCCCGATGTGATGCGCAAGGCGATCATCTCGGCGGAGGACGAGCGCTTCCTCGAGCACAAAGGCGTCGACCCGGTGGCGACGGTCCGCGCGGCGTACCGGGACCTGACCGGAGGCCGCACCCAGGGCGGGTCCACGATCACGCAGCAGTACGTCAAGAACGTCTACATCCAGGAGCACGGTCAGTCCGCCGACAAGACGCTGATCCGCAAGGTGAAGGAGGCGGCGCTCGCCGTGCGCCTCGAGAACCGGCTCCCGAAGGAGCAGATCCTCACCGACTACCTCAACGTGCTCTACCTCGGCAACAACGTGTACGGCGTACAGGCGGCAGCCCGCTACTACTTCGGCGTCGACGTGAAGGACCTCGACAAGGCGCCCAACGGCAAGCGCGACCCGATTCTCGCGCTGGCCCGCGCCTCGCTGCTCGCCGGCATCGCGCCGGCGCCGTCGGCCTGGAACCCGGTGAAGGACTTCACGACCGCGCGGCAGCGGCAGCGCTACACGCTCAACCAGATGATCACGCTGAAGTACGTCAGCTCGGCGGAGGCGAGTGCCGCCTTCGGCCGGAGCATCAAGCCGGTGAAGGAGGCGCTCCCGGATCTGCCGACGGATGCGCCGGAGTTCGCCGACCTGGTCAAGGCGCAGGTGCAGGGGAAGTTCAAGAGCGACGCCGCCCAGGCGCTCTTCCAGAGCGGCCTTCGTGTCAAGACGACGATGGACAACGACCTGCAGGCAGCGGCGGCTCGGGCCATGCGTGAGGTCCTGCCCGACAAGGACATGCCGCAGGCAGCACTGGCCGCGATCGACATCCGTAACGGTGACGTGAAGGCGATGGCCACGCTGGTGCGCTACCCGGCCAAGGCGGCCTACAAGGACCCCAAGACCGGAAAGCTGATCAAGGCGCGCCCGGCTCTGAACGGGTACCAGCGCAACGGGTTGAACCTCACGACCAGCTCGTTCCACTCGACGGGGTCGGCCATCAAGCCGTTCACGCTGGCCATCGCGGTGAAGGAGGGACACTCCCTGAGCGAGCGGCGGTACGGCCCGCAGTGCCTGAAGATCCGCGATGCAACGGTGGAGGGCGGCTACTACCGCCCGTGCAATGCCGGCGACGGCGAAGTCGGCACGTTCTCCCTGCGCAGCGCGCTTGCCCACTCGGTCAACACCATCTACATCCCGCTTGCCAACGACGTAGGGCGCAAGGACATCCGCGACCTGATGCTCGCGGCCGGGGTCAAGGTCAAGGTCGATCCGAAGACCGGCAAGCCGGACTTCCCCTATGGCTACAACTCGTTCGGGCTCGGTACGACGGCCGAGGTGACGCCGCTGTCGCTCGCCAACGCCTACGCCTCGCTGGTCAACCACGGTGTGCACACCGCGCCGCGGTTCTACAGCGAGATCCGCGTCGGCGGCACGCCGGACGAGCCGGGCGAGGTGCTGAACGGCTACACGCCGAAGATCGAGCGGGCCCGCGTGCTGCCCGCCGACGTCGCCGACGAGGTCACCGAGGCGATGGAGGACGTCATCACGTCGGGGACCGGCCGCGCCGCCCGCCAGTCGTTCCCGGTCTACGGCAAGACGGGTACGACGAACGACGCGAGGAACGCATGGTTCGTGGGGTGCGTGCGCGAGCCGCAGTTCGTCTGCATGTCGGTCTGGATGGGGTACGAGGACAACCTGCCGATGCGCAACGTCGCGGGTGTGCGCGGGCTCGTCTACGGCGGCTCGCTCCCGGCGAAGATCTTTGCGCGGACCTTCGAGATCCTGCGCGAGATCCAGGCCGACCGGAAGGCGCGGCTGGCCGGAAAGCCGCTGCCGAGCACGGCGACCCCGTCGCCCACGCCGCGCCGCCGCCGCAGCCCGACCCCGGCGGCGACGGTCGTCGTCAGCCGCGCGCCGTCGCCGAGCCCGCAGTCGTCGCCGAGGCCGCCGCTCAACAGCCCGCCGCCGATCCTGCCCTCGTCGAGCCCGCAGCCGCGGGCGCCGGGATAGGTTGCCTCCCGTGGGCGCCAACGTCTCCGATCTCGTCCGTGACGCCGCCGACCGCGACGGAGGCAAAGCGGCGCTCCTGTTCCGCGACCGGACCATGACCTGGGCGGAGCTCGAGGCGGGGGTGACCGCTGTCGCTGCTGGCCTGTCCGCACTGGGAGCAGCACCCGGAGACCGCGTCGCGCTCCAGCTCGGCAACACACCCGACTTCCCGCTCGTCTACTTCGGCGCCCTGCGCGGCGGCCTGGTCGCCGTCCCGGTCAACACCGGCTACACCCGCGCCGAGCTGCTGCACTGCCTCGGCGACAGCGGCGCCTCGGTGCTCGTCACCAGCCGGGCGGGCGCCGACATCGCGCTGTCGATCGCGCAGGAGCTGCCGACGCTGCGGGCGGTCGTGGTCGCTGACGTCGACAAGGCCCCCGCTGGTGCGTCGACCCTCGATGACCTGCTGCACGGGGACGCGGGTGGCGGACCGTCCATCGGGGGTGGCGAAGACCTGGCGGTCGTCATCTACACGTCGGGCACGAGCGGCCGCCCGAAGGGCGCGATGCTGACGCACCGGGCACTGCTCGCCAACCTCGACCAGTGCGCGCGCATCGACCCGCCCCCGACGTCCCCGGACGACGTTGTCCTCCTCGTCCTTCCGCTGTTCCACATCTACGGCCTGAACGCCGGTCTCGGTGCCGTTGCCAAGCACGGCGCGACGGGCGCGCTCACTGAGCGCTTCGACCCGGTCGAGACGCTCGACCAGATCCGCCGGCACGGCGTGACGAACGTCGTCGGCGCACCACCGATGTACGTCGCCTGGTCGATGCTGCCCGATGTCGGTGATGCCTTCTCCACGGTGCGCCTCGCGGTGTCGGGCGCCGCTCCGTTGCCGAGTGACGTGCTGCACCGCTTCCTCGACGTGACGGGGCACCACGTGTTCGAGGGCTACGGCCTGACCGAGACCGCACCGGTGCTGACGACAACGCTGATGAGTGAGGTGGCCAAGCCGGATTCCATCGGCCGCGCGGTGCCGGGCATAGAGCTCAAGCTCGTCGACGAGCAGGGCCGGCCGGTCGAGGACGACGACCCGGGCGAGATCTGCGTCCGCGGGGCCAACCTCTTCTCCGGGTACTGGCCCGACGGCGCCGACGGACCGGACGCGGACGGCTGGTTCGCCACCGGTGATGTGGCCTACGTCGATGACGACGGCGACCTTCACCTCGTCGACCGGCGGCGTGAGCTGATCCTGGTGAGCGGCTTCAACGTCTATCCGCGTGAGGTGGAGGACGTCCTCGTCGCGCACATCGACATCGACGAGGCGGCGGTCATCGGGATCGCGCACCCCTACACCGGCGAGTCCGTGAAGGCGCTCGTCGTCCTGCGGCGGGGAGCGCGGCTGTCGGCAGAGGACGTGATCGCGCACTGCGCCGTGTCGCTCGCTCGGTTCAAGTGCCCGACAGCGGTGGAGTTCGTGACCGAGCTGCCCCACTCCGCGACCGGCAAGGTCAGCAAGGGTCAGCTGCGCGAGGCCGGCCTCAAGAGCGCCTGACGATGGCGCTCCGGCTGCGCCGACGTGAGCGACCGACGCTGGTCACGTTCGTCACGCGGGCCGGCTGCCACCTATGCGACGTGGCCGAGCCGGTCGTGCGGTCAGCAGCGGAGCACGCGGGCGTCGCCTTCGAGCGCCGTGACGTCGACGCCAGCGACGCCGACCGTGCGGCGTACTCCGACAAGGTGCCGGTTGTCCTGCTCGACGGTCGGGAGCACGCCTACTGGACTGTCGACGAGAAAGCCCTGCGACGGGCCCTGCGCTGACCGTGTGACGCCGGACACCGGGCCCGCGGGGGTGCAGCCGCCGACTTTGTGAATGCGTTCACGAACGCGTAACGTCGGCCGCAAGGTACTGAGACGTCCCACCGGGAGACTTCGTGAGCGAGCAGGGCGGCTTCACCGCGTCTGCCCGGCACCGCGACATCCCCGAGGCCAGCGTCGCCCGCCTGCCGGTCTACCTGCGCGCGCTCTCGGGGCTGGCCGACGCCGGCCACGTCACGGTGTCCAGCGAGGGGCTCGCGACCGCCGCCGGCGTCAACTCGGCCAAGGTCCGCAAGGACCTCTCGCACCTGGGGTCCTACGGGACCCGTGGCGTCGGCTACGAGGTCGACGAGCTCGTCCACCACATCAGCAACGCCCTCGGGCTCACGCAGCGCTGGTCTGTCGTCCTCGTGGGCGTCGGCAACCTCGGGCACGCGCTCGCGGGCTACGCCGGCTTCGCCTCGCGCGGGTTCCGGATCGCCGGCCTGGTCGACGCCGACCCGGCGCGGGTCGGCGAGCGCGTGGCCGGGCTGACTGTCCGCTCCATCGACGAGCTGGCCGAGGTCGTGACCACCGGGGGTGTCTCGATCGGCGTCATCGCCACGCCGGCCGGGGCCGCCCAGGTGGTCTGCGACCAGCTGGTGGCCGCAGGAGTGACGAGCATCCTGAACTTCGCGCCGACCGTCCTGCAGGTCCCCGACGGCGTCGAGCTCCGCAAGGTCGACCTCGCCGTCGAGCTGCAGATCCTGTCGTTCCACGAGCACCGCAAGAGCGTCTCGGGGGCGGTGGGCGCATGAGCGTGCTCGTCGTCGGGATCTCGCACCGGAGCTCCCCGGTCTCGTTGCTCGAGCGGGTCACTGTCGGCGTCGGTGAGGCCGGCGCGCTGCAGCAGCTGCGGACGACCGGTCCTGTCGGCGAGGCCGTCGTGCTCGCCACCTGCAACCGCGTCGAGGTCTACGCCGACACCGACGGCTTCCACGCCGGGGTCGATGCGGTCAGCGACCTGCTCTCGCGACTGTCAGGGGTGCCGTTGGAGGAGCTCTCGAAGCACCTCTACGTGCACTGGGAGGCGCAGGCGGTCCTGCATCTGTTCACCGTCGCCGCGGGCCTCGACTCGATGGTCATCGGCGAGTCGCAGATCCTCGGCCAGCTCCGTCGTGCCTACGCCGCGGCTCGCGGCGACGACACCGCTGGGCGGGTGCTGCACGAGCTCTTCCAGCGCGCCTTGCGGGCCGGAAAGCGCGCCCACGCCGAGACCGGCATCGACGAGGCCGGCCGCTCGCTCGTGACGGTCGGGCTCGAGCACGCGGCGGCCGCCGTGGGTCAGGTCTCCGGATCCCAGGTGCTGGTCGTGGGGGCCGGTTCGATGGCCGCTCTCGCGGGTGCGACCCTGCGACGGCAGGGTGCCGCACGCATCGTCGTCGCCAACCGGACACCGGAGCACGCCCGGCGACTGGCCACGTCGCTCGACGGTCTGAGCGTCGGTTTCGACGACCTCGAGACCGCGATCGGCCAGGCCGACATCGTCGTGTCCTGCACCGGCGCGACCGGCACCGTGCTCGACGCCGGCACGGTCGAGCGTGGCCTGAAGATGCGCGAGGGCAGGCCGATCGCCCTGGTCGACCTCGCCCTTCCTCGCGACATCGACGAGGCGGTGCGTCGGCTGCCGGGAGTCACGCTCATCGACCTCACCTCGCTGCAGGAGGTGCTGCGCAGCACCGAGACCGGCGATGACGTCGACGCGGCGCGCGCGATCGTCACCGAGGAGGTCGGCACCTTCCTCGCCTGGCAGATGGCGAGCCGCGTCGCGCCGACCGTCATCGCCTTGCGCAGCAGGGCTGACGAGGTCGTGGCGGCGGAGCTCGATCGACTTGCGTCCCGACTGCCCGACCTCGACGACCGGGCCCGTACCGAGCTCGAGGCGACCGTGCGTCGGGTGGTCGACAAGCTGCTGCACACACCGACCGTGCGGGTGAAGGAGCTGACCGACGCACCCGAGGGCTTGTCGTACGCCGATGCGCTGCGCGAGCTCTTCGGCCTCGACCGCGCCGCACCCGCTGCTGTCGCGTCGGCACCCCTCGCACTCGAGGAGGACGACGACGATGGCTGACCGCCTCCTGCGCCTCGGCACCCGAGGCAGTGCCCTCGCGCTCGCCCAGTCCGGTGGCGTCGCGGCGACCGTCATCGCCGAGCTCTCCCGGCACGTGGAGATGGTGTCCGTGCAGACTGCCGGCGACCTCTCGCCCGCGGCGATCAGCACGCTCGGCGGCACCGGCGTGTTCGTCACGGCTCTTCGTGACGCGCTGCTTTCCGACGAGGTCGACTTCGCCGTGCACTCCTACAAGGACCTGCCCACGGCTCCGGCGGCGGGGCTCGTCGTCGTCGCCGTCCCCCTCCGGCAGGACGCCCGCGACGTGCTGGTGGCTCGCGACGGGCTCACCCTGGGCGAGCTGCCGGCCGGATCACGGATCGGCACCGGCTCGCCCCGGCGTACGGCCCAGCTTCTCGCTCTCGGCCTCGGGCTCGGGGTCGTGCCGATCCGCGGCAACGTCGACACGCGCATCCGCAAGGTCATCGACGGCGAGGTCGACGGCGTGGTGCTCGCTCGTGCGGGGCTGGCGCGGCTCGACCGCCTCGACGAGATCACCGAGGTGATCGACCCGCTACAGATGCTTCCCGCCCCTGCCCAGGGAGCCCTCGCGATCGAGTGCCGCGCCGACGACGACGAGCTGCTCGAGCTGCTCGCGTCGCTCGACGACCCCGACACGCGCGCCGCGGTCGACGCAGAGCGCGCGCTGCTGGCGGCGCTCGAGGCCGGTTGCACCGCCCCCGTGGGGGCACTGGCCGACGTGGCCGAAGGTGACGACGGCAGTGAGCTCTTCCTCCGCGGCCTCGTGGCCGCGGTCGATGGAACAGACGTGGTTCGCCTCTCGGCGACCGGTCCGACCTCCGACGCGCTGGGGGTGGGGAGCCGGCTCGCTGCCGAGCTCCTCGATCTCGGCGCTGCGGACCTGATGGGAGTAACCCGATGAGTTCCACCCGTGCCCGCAAGCCCGCCGGCTCCGTCGCCCTCGTGGGGGCCGGCACCGGCGACCCGGGGCTGCTGGCGGTCCGTGCGACCGAGCTGCTCTCGGCGGCCGACCTCGTCCTTGCCGATGCGCGCTGCGGTGACGCCGTGCTCGCCCTGGCCGGACCGGAGGCGGAGGTCGTCGTGACCGCACCCGGCGACCTGCAGGGCGCTGCGTTGGTCGCTGCCGCCAAGGAGGGTCGGACCGTCGTGCGACTGCTGCCCGGAGACCCCTTCGTGTCCGACGAGGGGCCGAAGGAGGCCGAGGCGGTCGTCAAGGGCAAGCAGCGGCTGGAGGTCGTTCCCGGCGTACCGCACGCCGTTGCGGTGCCCAACTACGCCGGTGTCGCCATCGGGCTGCCGCGCACGGTCGCGCGGGTCGCCGACGGGACAGACTGGCGTGGCCTCGCCGCGGCCCCCGGCACGCTCGTGCTGCTGGCAACCGCCGGTGACGTCGGCAAGGCGGCGGCGTCGCTCGTCGAGCACGGACGCAAGGCCGACACCGCGGTGTCCGTCACTGTCGGCGGTACGACGTCGCATCAGCGCACCGTCATCACGACGCTCAACGCGGCCGACACCGACGTGCGTGGCCTCGACGGCGATGTCGTCGTCGTCGTCGGCGACCCCGTGAAGAAGGCCGAGCGCCTGTCGTGGTTCGAGAGCCGGCCGCTCTACGGCTGGAAGGTGCTGGTCCCGCGCACCCGCGACCAGGCCGGCGCGCTGTCCGCGCAGCTGCGCGGCTACGGAGCGGTGCCCGTCGAGGTCCCGACGATCGCCGTCGAGCCGCCGCGCACGCCGGCTCCGATGGACCGCGCGGTCAAGGGCATCGGCGACGGTCGCTACATGTGGGTCGCGTTCACCTCGACCAACGCCGTCAAGGCGGTGCGCGAGAAGCTCGAGGAGTGCGGTCTCGACGCGCGCATCTTCAGCGGGGTGAAGGTCGCCGCCGTGGGTGACGCGACCGCGCAGGCGCTCGTCGACTTCGGCATCCGCCCCGATCTCGTGCCGTCCGGCGAGCAGTCGAGCGAGGGCCTGCTGAAGGACTGGGCGCCGTACGACGACACGTTCGACCCGATCGATCGCGTCTTCCTGCCGCGCGCCGACATCGCGACCGACACCCTCGTCGCCGGCCTGAAGGACCTCGGCTGGGCGGTCGACGACGTCACTGCCTACCGGACGGTGCGGGCCGCGCCGCCGCCGGCCGAGACCCGCGAGGCCTTGAAGGGCGGCGGCTTCGACGCAGTCCTGTTCACCTCGTCGTCGACGGTGCGCAACCTCGTCGGCATCGCCGGCAAGCCGCACGACACGACCGTCCTCGCGTGCATCGGCCCGGCCACGAAGGCGGCGGCGGAGGAGCTCGGCCTACGGGTCGACGTGCTGTCGCCGAAGCCCGACGTCGCCACCCTCGTCGAGGCGCTCGCCGACTTCGCGGCTGCCCGCCGGGCCGCCGGCGAGGCTCCGCCCAGCGCAGGGCGCAAGAAGAAGGCCGCCAAGCGGTGACCGCACGCCCGGGGGCAGCCTTTCCGGGAGCCCGTTTCCCGGCGTCGCGACCTCGTCGGCTGCGTCGTACGCCGGCGTTGCGCCGGCTCGTCGCCGAGGTGCGTCTCGACCCGGCCGACCTGGTGCTGCCGGTCTTCGTCAAGGAGGGCCTCTCCGCACCGGCGCCGATCGCGTCCATGCCGGGCGTCGTGCAGCACACCCGCGACTCGGTCCGCAAGGCGGCGCATGAAGCGGTCGAGGCCGGCGTCGGCGGGCTCATCGTCTTCGGCATCCCGGCGGTCAAGGACGCACGCGGCTCGGGGGCTGACGACCCGGGCGGCATCGTGCAGCTCGCGGTGCAGGACCTCGTCGCGGAGGTCGGTGACGCGACCGTCGTCATGACGGACCTGTGCCTGGACGAGTACACCGATCACGGCCACTGCGGCTTGCTGACCGCCGAGGGCGACGTCGACAACGACGCGACGCTGGAGCGCTACGCATCCGCTGCGGTTGCGCAGGCCCGCGCGGGCTCTCAGGTCATCGCCCCCAGCGGGATGATGGACGGCCAGGTCGCGGCGATCCGCGCGGCCCTCGACGGAGCCGGCTTCGCCACGACGCCGATCCTCGCCTACAGCGCGAAGTACGCGAGCGCCTTCTACGGGCCGTTCCGTGATGCCGCCGAGTGCGCACCGCAGTTCGGTGACCGGTCGGCGTACCAGCAGGACCCGGCCCGCGCGACCGCCGACGGCGTGCGCGAGGCACTGCTCGATGTCGCCGAGGGTGCCGACGCCGTCATGGTGAAGCCGGCCATGGCCTATCTCGACGTCGTGCGCGCTGTCGCCGAGGCTGTCGACGTGCCGGTCGCGGCCTACCAGGTCAGTGGTGAGTACGCGATGGTCGAGGCGGCTGCCGCGCAGGGCTGGATCGACCGACGTCGCATCGTGCTCGAGACGCTCACCGGCATCCGTCGCGCGGGTGCGGGCATGGTGCTGACCTACTGGGCTGCCGAAGCCGCGGGTTGGCTCGCGGAGTGACCTACCCGTACGAGGCTCCCGCTTCGCAGGCCCTGTTCGATCGGGCGGCTGCCGTCACTCCGGGTGGCGTCAACTCGCCGGTGCGCGCGTTCGGCGCTGTCGGCGGGACCCCGCGGTTCATGGTGTCGGGGCGCGGGCCGTACCTCACCGACGCCGACGGTCGCGAGTACGTCGACCTGGTCTGCTCCTGGGGGCCGATGATCCTCGGCCACGCCCACCCTGCCGTCGTCGACGCCATCCGTGCGGCAGCAGGCCACGGCACCTCCTTCGGTACGCCGTCGCCCGGTGAGGTCGAGCTGGCCGAGGAGATCGTTGCGAGGGTCGACCCCGTCGAGCAGGTGCGGCTGGTCAGCTCGGGCACCGAGGCGACGATGAGCGCCCTCCGGCTGGCCCGTGGCTTCACCGGCCGGAGCAAGGTGGTGAAGTTCGCCGGCTGCTACCACGGCCACGTCGACGCGCTGCTCGCCAGCGCGGGCTCGGGGGTCGTGACCTTCGGGCTGCCCGACACCCCTGGGGTCACCGGCGCCAGCGCCGCCGACACGATCGTGCTGCCCTACAACGACCTGGCGCTGGTCGCCGCCGCGTTCGAGGAGCACGGTGACCAGATCGCCTGCGTCATCACCGAGGCCGCCGCCGCCAACATGGGTGTCGTCCCGCCGCTGCCTGGGTTCAACGCCGGCCTGCAGTCGCTCTGCGCGCAGTACGGCGCGCTGTTCATCAGTGACGAGGTCATGACCGGCTTCCGGGTCTCGCGCTCGGGGTGGTTCGGCATCGAGGGCGTGGTGCCTGACCTGATGACGTTCGGCAAGGTGATGGGTGGCGGACTGCCCGCAGCCGCCTTCGGTGGCCGCCGCGACGTCATGAGCCATCTCGCACCGGCCGGCCCGGTCTACCAGGCGGGGACCCTGAGCGGGAACCCCGTCGCGGTGGCAGCGGGGCTCGCCCAGCTGCGGCACTGCACCGACGACGTCTACGCCCACGTCGACCGGACCGCGGCCACGGTCGCGCGGCTGGTGAGCGAGGCGTTGGAGAAGGAAGGCGTCGAGCACCGGGTCAACACGGCCGGGAGCCTGTTCGGCGTCTTCTTCTGCGACCACGCCGTCGTCGACTTCGCCACTGCGACCTCCCAGAACGTCCTGCGCTACAAGGCGTTCTTCCACGAGATGCTCGCTCGCGGCGTCTACCTCCCGCCGTCGGCGTACGAAGCGTGGTTCGTCGGCGCGACGCACGACGACGCGGTTCTCGAGCGGATCGCGGAGGCGGCGCCGCACGCAGCCCGCGCCGCCGCGGACGTCGCATGAGGACGACGGTCCACCTGCTCCGGCACGGTGAGGTCCACAACCCCGACCGAATCCTCTACGGGCGGATGCCCGGCTTCCGGCTCTCCGACGACGGCCTGGAGATGGCGCACGCGGCCGGCATGGCGCTCCGTGATCGAGACGTGGTGGAGGTCGTGTCGTCACCGCTGCAGCGGGCCCAGGAGACGGCCGAGCCGATCGCCGACGTCTTCGGCCTCGCGGTCACGACCGATGACCGGCTGATCGAGGCGGCCAACATCTTCGAGGGCGAGAAGGCGCTCGAGGACGGTGCGTGGAAGGCGCCGCACAACTGGCGGCACCTGCGCAACCCGCTCGAGCCGTCCTGGGGCGAGCCGTACGCCGAGCTGGCCGCCCGGATGCTCGCCGCGGTGGAGGACGTGCGGGACCGCGTCCACGGTCACGAGGCCGTCCTCGTCAGCCACCAGCTGCCGATCTGGACGGTGCGTCGGCTCGTCGAGGGGCGCCGGTTGTGGCACCGGCCGGACCAGCGGCAGTGCGGGCTCGCCTCGCTGACCAGCCTGACGTGGGTCGGGGGTCGGCTCGACCGCGTGACGTACAGCGAGCCGGCCGGTGAGGCCAGCCGCCGACCCGGCAAGGGCGCCTGACGGCATCACCGATACTGGAACCCGCCACCGACGAGACTGGAAGATCCCGTGCGAGCGCCCGCTGGACCCATCGCCCTGTGCGCCCTGACGGCAGCCCTGCTGTCCGGCTGCACCGGCAAGAACGCGACGACGGACGGCACGAGCGGCCCCTTGCTCAGGACGCTCGGCGACGGCAACCACATCCTGCGGGTGGAGGACCGCATTCCGGCACCGACGATCCGCGGCGTCACGCTGGACGGCGACTCCCTCGACGTCCGCTCGCTGCGCGGCAAGGTGGTCGTCCTGAACTTCTGGGCGTCCTGGTGCGCGCCCTGCCGGGCCGAGTCGCCCAACCTCGTCAAGGTCGCGACCGACAACGCGTCGAACGGAGTGACCTTCGTCGGCGTGAACTTCAAGGACGACCGGGGCTCCGCCCGCCGGTTCGACGACGTGCACGCCGTGCCCTACCCGTCGCTGTTCGACCAGCCCGGCGTGATCCTCACGCGCTTTCGCACGCTGGTCCCGCAGCAGCCGCCGAGCACCGTCCTCATCGACCGCTCCGGCCGGATCGCCGGGATCTTCCGGGGCGGCGTGACGGAGACCGAGCTCTCCGGTCCCGTGCAGGCGCTCGCCGCCGAGTCGGCCTGACCGCAGATGAGCATCGGCGAGAGCTTTGCGAACGCGGTCACCGACGGACCGCTCCTGCTTGCGCTGCCGGTTGCCGCGGCGGCCGGCCTGGTCTCGTTCCTGTCGCCGTGCTGCTTGCCGTTGATGCCGGGCTACCTGTCGTACGTCACCGGGCTCGCCGGTGCTGAGGTCGCCGAGCGCCCCGTCGGGGCTGCCCCTGCCCAGGGCTCGACCATGGTCGCGACGGAGACTGCGACCGAGACGGCGACGGGGACCAGACGGCTCCGCGTCCTCGTCGGCAGCGTGCTGTTCGTGCTCGGCTTCTCCGCCGTGTTCGTCAGCGAGGGCCTGCTGTTCGGGGGACTCGGCGGGCTGCTGATCGACCACCGCGTCGCCATCGAGCGCGTCCTCGGTGTCGTCACGATCGTGATGGGGCTCGCGTTCATGGGTCTGGTCCCCCTCATGGACCGCGAGGTGCGCGTGCACCGACTGCCGTCCACCGGCCTGGGTGGTGCGCCGCTGCTCGGCATCGTCTTCGGCCTGGGCTGGACCCCGTGCCTCGGTCCGACGCTTGCCGCCGTACAGGGACTGGCCTTCACGCAGGCGAGCGCCGGCCGCGGTGCTGTCCTGACCTCGGCGTACTGCCTCGGGCTCGGCATCCCGTTCATCCTCACCGGCATTGCGTTCGAGCGGGCACTGCGCGCGTTCGCCGTCGTCAAGAGGCATTACGCGGTCGTGAAGGCCGTCGGTGGCGGGATGCTCGTCCTGGTCGGCGTGCTGCTCGTCACGGGGCTCTGGAACGAGGTCACCATCCAGCTCCGGATCCTCATCAGCGGCTACACGGCCGCTGTCTGATGAGCGGCGAATGACGACCACCTCCGACGTCGAGGGCGCCGCCGTACGGCTGTCGACCGCGCCCGAACCGGTCGGACCACAGCGACCGCGGCAGCTGATGGCGCCGGTGCGTCGCACCTGGCGCCAGCTCACGAGCATGCGCACCGCGTTGCTGCTGCTCTTCCTGCTCGCGCTCGGCGCAGTGCCCGGTGGGTTCCTGCCGCAGCGAAGCCTGAACCCGGTGCAGGTCCAGCAGTACGTCGCACAACACCCCACGCTCGCTCCGATCCTCGACCGGCTCTCGCTGTTCGAGGTCTTCGCCGCGCCCTGGTTCTCGGCGGTCTACCTGCTGCTGTTCGTCTCGCTCGTCGGCTGCCTGGTGCCGCGTATCCGGCTGCACACACGGGCTCTGCGAAAGCCGCCGCCGCATGCCCCCGCCAACCTGTCGCGACTGCCGGCATCGGCGCGCTGGGAGACGGCGCTTCCGGTCGACGAGGTCCTCGCGCTGGCCGACTCGCGGTTGCGTCGATGGCGCACGGTGCGGCACGCGGATGCCGTCGGCGCCGAGCGCGGCTACCTGCGGGAGACGGGCAACCTGGTGTTCCACGTGTCGCTCGTGCTGCTGCTCGTGGGCATCGCCGTGGGCCAGTTCTTCGGCTTCAAGGGCACGGTCCTGGTCAAGGAGGGCAACGGCTTCGCCAACGCGATCGCCAACTACGACGACATCCACCCGGGCCGGCGCTTTCGCGAGAGCAGCCTGGTTCCGCTGAACTTCGGGCTCGATGACTTCCGGGCGACGTACGGCGCCGACGGCAAAGCTCGCACCTTCGACGCGAAGGTTCACTACTCGCCCAACGCTGATGCTGCCCCGCGCCCGTACGACATCCGGGTCAACCACCCACTGCACGTCGGGGCCGCGAAGGTCTACCTGATCGGGCACGGTTACAACGTCCACGTGATCGTCCGCGAGAAGGACGGGCAGGTCGCCCTCGACGACACCGTCGGGACCCCGTGTCTCCCGCAGGACGCGCGGTTCCTCAGCACCTGCACGATCAAGGTCTACGAGACCCGCGGACGCCAGCTCGCGTTCGAGGGGGCGTTCACACCGACGACGGTCCAGGACCCGAATACGAGGCGGGTGGGGTCGGCGCATCCGGCAGTGCAGGACCCGGCGCTCACCATCGTCGGGTACGCGGGCAACCTCGGCCTCGACTCCGGCGTACCGCAGTCCGTCTACTCCTTGGACAAGACGCGTCTCACGGCATTCGACGGCGGCACGCCCCACCTGCTGGGTCCGGGGGAGAAGTGGGACCTGCCCGGGGGCGGCAGCATCGCTTTCGCCGGCATCACGGAGTGGTCGACGTTCCAGGTGACGCAGGACCCTGGCAAGGGCATCGCGCTCGTCGCTGCCGTCGGCATCGTCGGCGGGCTCTGCCTGTCGCTGTTCGTCCGGCGCCGCCGGATGTGGGTGCGTGCCCGTGCCGCCGGCGAGGCGCTTACGGTGGTGGAGGTCGGCGGGCTCGCCCGCACCGACCCGGATGCCTTCGCCGCGGAGTTCGACGAGATCGTCGGTCGGCTCCGTGACGCCGTCCCTGAGCCCGCGACCGCAACGACCGACCGAGGAGACGCAGCGACGTGGCAGAGCTGAGCGACTCGCTGCTCTTCGTTGCCGTGCTCGCCTATGCGCTGGCGATGCTGGGGTTCGCCGCCGACGCAGCGTCGCGGCGCGCCACTCGGGTGCTCTCGGTCGCGGAGTCGGGCCAGCTCCTCGTGGGCGGGGGCGGTCCGCCGCTGCTCGTCGACGAGTCGCCGCCGCGGACCACGGGGACCGCCGGAACGGCGGCGATGGCGCTGACCCTCGTCGGGTGGCTCGTGCACGTCGGCTCCGTGGTGACGCGCGGGATCGCCGCCGACCGCGTGCCGTGGGGAAACATGTACGAGTTCTCCTCCGCGGCTGCCCTCGTCGCCGTCACCGGCTTCCTGGTGCTCGTCGCGCGTGGCCGGGTCGAGACCAGCCTCGGCGCCTTCGTGATGCTGCCGGTGGTGCTCTACCTCGGCCTCGCGGGCACCGTGCTCTACACCGCCGCCGGCCCGCTCGTGCCCGCGCTCAACTCCTACTGGATCAAGATCCACGTCGCGGCTGCGGTGACGGCGTCCGGCGCCTTCCTGCTGTCGGGGGTCATCGCACTGCTCTACCTGCTCCGCGCGCGGTTCGACGAGCGGACCGACGTGGGTGAGGCGGTCCGCTTTCCGGTCTCGCTCGGGCGGGTGCTGCCCTCGGCCGGCTCGCTCGACCGCGCGGCCTACGTCGTGATCGCCTTCGCCTTCCCGGTCTGGACGTTCGCCGTGATCGCCGGCGCCATCTGGGCCGAGGCCGCCTGGGGTCGCTACTGGGGCTGGGACCCGAAGGAGACCTGGTCGTTCATCACGTGGGTGCTGTACGCCGGCTACCTGCACGCGAGGGCGACGGCCGGCTGGAAGGGCCGCAAGGCGGCGTGGGTCGCGGTCGCCGCGGCAGCCGCCCTGATCGTCGACTACTACGTCGTCAACATCTTCGTCGTCGGTCTGCACTCGTACGCCTAATTGTTCAGCAGACTCCTAGACGGGCGGCGGTTGCTCCTCGTCGCGGATCCGGCGGGCCTGCTCCGAGGCGCGACGACGCTGCTCCTCCGCGCGTTCGCGCAGCTGGCGCAGGAACGCCTCGTCGTCGTCGGGGTTCTGCGCGACGGCCCGCCCGGGTCGTTCGTACTCCGGGAAGCTGCCGACGTTGCCCTTGTACGGAAGGTTGCCCGCACCGTTCGGCGGCCGGCCGAACAGCAGCCATGAGAGGGGGCCCAGGATCGGGGGGATGAAGCACAGGATCAGCCACACCGGCTTCGGCAGGTTCCGCACGTGCCGCGGTGGCGTGCGGATCACATCGAGGAAGCAGTAGACGATCAGGCACAACTCAGCAATGCCTGCCAGACCCGCGCCGTACAGCAACCTGTCCCCCTCTGTCGGTCCGGCAACAGTGTGCCGGACCCTGGGGCCTAGCTGACGACGGGCCGGCCGGCGTAGGGCGCGGTCTGCGGCGTGGTCTGGCTCGGGACGGTGACCTCGGAGTCGACGCCGCGCAGGAGCGCACGCACCTCGGACTCGCGGAAGCGCCGGTGACCGCCCGGGGTTCGGATGCTGCCGATGCGGCCGGCCGATGCCCAGCGCGTCACCGTCTTCGGGTCGACGCGGAACAGCGTCGCCACCTCGCCCGGCGTCAGCAGCCGGTCGCGGCCCCCCTGCGGTGCGTTCGCAAGCCTGTCATCCACCATGGTCTCCCCCATCCTCCGGCACACTGTGACCTCGCGCTTCCGGACAGTCAACGACTGAATAACCCAGAGGTGACGCGGCGGACGACCAGGCAGTCCCGGGCACGGTCCCGGCAGGGCCGGCCCGCCCGGGTCAGGCGGAGCGGCGGACCCGGCGGACGAGCGAGCGGACCGTGCCGCGGCGCGCTGACCGGGCGGCGGAGACGTGGGCACGCTCCGACTGCAGCCGGCGGCCGTAGGACTGCAGAGACTCGAGGGTCTCGACGTTGTACATGGGGTTCCTTCCCGAACAGATGCGGTATGAAGATGCTTACAGGCCTAACAACAGAAGGATACGGCGAAACATTGCCTAATTTTTAGCCGATGGAGGGTGATGTGGACGACATCGATCGCCGGCTGCTGGCGCTGCTGCTCGCCGATGGCAGGGCGTCGTACGCCGAGCTGGCCAGGGCGGTCGGGCTGTCTGCACCGAGCGTGCACGACCGGGTCCGTCGGCTGGAGCGGTCGGGCGCCGTGCGCGGCTACGCCGCGGTCGTCGACCCCGCCGCCGTCGGGCTCGGGGTCACCGCGCTGGTCGGGATCCTGCAACGCGAAGGAGCCGAGCAGGACGACCTCGCCGCAGCGCTTGCGGAGATCGAGGAGATCGAGGACTGCTGGTTCGTCGCCGGCGAGGAGGCCTTCGTCGTGAAGGTCCGGGTGGCCGACGTCGACGCCCTCGAGCACACCCTCGGCGTCCTGCGTCGGACCCAGGGCGTTGCCCGCACGCGCACCACGGTGGTCCTGTCGACGCGGTTCGAAGGTCGGCGCCGCGCGCCGGCGTGACCCGCCGAAAGCCGCAAAGGGCTATGCGTCGGGTCAGATCCGGACGTAGTCAGAGATAGCCCTTATGAGCCATGGCCCTACGAGGCTGTCCCGTCGATCCTGCACGGAGACGTTTCCGCGGCGGTAACCCTGCTGCGATCCCGACCTCAGGAGCCTCCCGTGCGTATCCGTCCTCTCGCCACCGCAGCTGCGGCGGCCCTCGTCCTCGGTGTTGGCGGCCCTGCCGTCGCCGCCACCTCTGCGGCCACGGTGGCCCAGCCCGCCGCGGGCTCGGCCACGTCCGGCCTGACGCTGCTCAGCCTGGCTCTCGCCGGTCATGACATCCGGGTCGGATCGGTCGCGCTGACAAGCAGCACGCTGTCGGGCTCCCCGACGTCGAAGGTCGTCGTCACACCGGTGCGGGCCAACGGCACGGCGTACGGCGAGCAGACCGTCACCCCGGCGAGCTCGCCGGCGTCGGTCCCGAGCTTCGACAGCGCGGCCGCGCTCCCGGCGGCGCTCGGCACGGTCGCCTCCGTGAAGAGCCCGGTCTTCAACGTCACGTCAAGCAGCAGCCCCGCCGCCGCGTCCAAGGCCGGCGCCGCGTCGCTGGGATCGGTGTCGATCCTCGGACTTCCGGTGGCGCTGAACGGCACCGTCGACGTCAGCTCCGTCGTCGACGGGACCAACGCCCTGGGCAACAAGACGGTCTCGGTCAAGAACCTCGCGCTGCCCAGCATCGCCGACCTGCTCGCAGCGCTCGGGCTCGACCTGAGCAAGCTGCCGACCAAGACGCTGACCGACCTGCTGGCGGGTCTGAACCTGACCGACACCGTCGTCACCGCGGCGCAGAAGGCGCTCACCGACGCGCAGGCCGCGCTCGGAACGGCCTTCACCGACGCACAGGCTGCCGTGGACGCCCAGCAGGTCACCGTGAACAACCTGAAGTCACAGGTCCTGACGCAGACGGCCGCCCTGACCGCTGCCAAGGCCGATCTCGCGGCCGCGCAGCCGGTGCTCAGCCAGGCCAAGACTGCGGCCACCGAGGCCAACGTCGCGATGACCCAGGCCCAGGCGACGTACGACGCAGCCGTCTCGCCGGTGCAGATCGCCGCGACGCTCCTCGGCATGACGGTCGATCAGTACGCCGCTGCCAACTCCGGCCTGGCGATCGTTCAGACGTTCACCGCCGCCAAGGCTGCCCTGACGTCAGCGCAGGCCGTGTCCGCAGCTGCGGCCGCCGACCTCGCCGACGCACAGAGCATCGCGGACGCGGCCAACGCCGCGGTCGCGGCAGCGCAGGCAGCCGTCGATGCCACACAGGCGCTCCTCGACAGCGCCGTGGCGCTGCTGAACACGCTGCTCAACACCTTGAACAACCTGCTCGGGCAGCTCGGCCCGCAGATCAACGCCCTGCTCGCCGCGGTCACCGCGGTGCTCGACGGCACGCCGCTGGTCAGCATCGACAGCTTCACCGTCGAGACCCAGGCCATGGTCACGAGCGCGACGGCCGGCGGTCAGGTCGCGAAGGTCACCGGTGGAGAGATCCAGGGCGTGCACGTGCTCGGCACCGACGTGCTGCAGAACGTCCTGGGCAACACCAAGATCGACGTACTCGCCCTGACCGGCAGCACCCTCTCGCAGGTCACCTCGGAGCTCTCCGCGCTGACCGGCGTCCTTTCGAGCGTCCTGTCGGCGGTGCCCGGCCTGACCGTGCCTGCGCCGACCGTGGGTCTGCTCACCAAGAGCACGTCCACGTCGATCGCGAACGGCTTCGGTACGGCGCAGAACAGCGTCCAGGCGCTGTCGATCTCCATCCCCGCCATCACGCTGCCGGCCGCGCTCGCGCTGCCGTCTGCCGCGTCGCTGCCGGCCATTACCGGCGTGCCGAACCTCGCGGGTGCCCTCGGCATCGCCGCCGTCGGCGACCTGGTGAGCCAGCCGATGACGATCAGCGTCGGCACGCTGTCGGAGAACGCCACCTTCCGGCCCGCCACTGTCGCCGCGCCCGGCAGCGCGCCCGGCAGCACGCCGCCGGCCGCCGGTCCGCCGCTGGCGACCACGGGTCTGCCCGCGGGCGTCGCCGTCCTCGCCTTCCTGCTCGTCGGGTTCGGGCTCGTCATCCGGCGCAGGCTCGCCGCGGAGGTCTAGTCCGCGCAGCACGTCAAGGGCGCCGTCCCACCGCGAGGTGGGGCGGCGCCCTTTCGTCGTACCGTGGCTGCATGGAAGCCGGCGACGAGGCAACACCGACGACCCGGCCGGAGTCCAGCTTTGCGCGGGCATGGACGCTCTACACCCTGCTGCGGATGCTTGTCTTCGTCGGTGCCGCGGGGTTCTTGCTGCTGTTCGGGTTCAACGGCCTGCCGCTGCTCATCTGTGCGCTCATCGTGAGCATGGTCGTCAGCGTGTTCGCGCTGCGTCCGCAGCGCGCGGCCCTGGTGGCCGCGATGGCGGCGCGTCAGCAACGCCGCGCCGCTGAGAGGGAGAGCCTGCGCTCGCGCCTCGACGAGGCCTGACGCCTACTTGTTGGTGATGACCGCGGTGAACGTGCCCGAGGTCGGCAGGGCCTGGCAGGACGGGTCGAAGGCGGCGCGCACGCTGACCGGCGTCGCGGACTTCGCGCTGACCGTGATGGTGCCGCTGCCGCAGAAGGTCTGCACGCTGTCGTAGGTGTCATCGGTGAACACCTGCAGGCCGATCGGCGTGCCGGTGGAGTCCTTCGCCGAGACCGCGACCGTCTTCTCGCCCTTGACCGTGGTGAAGTCCCAGCACGCAGCCATCGGGCCCTGGCAGTTCAGCGCGCCGTTGGCGGCCGGCGAGGTGATCCCGACCGGGTTGGAGTAGCTGAAGGTCAACGTGCGCTTGCTGGCCTTGGCCGGCTTGGCGTGGGCCACGGCCGGGCTCACGGCGACGAGGGCCAGGGTTGCGATCAGGGCCGTGCGCTTCACGACGTCTCCATCAGCTCGTTGGGTCCTCGGTGAGTTCGACGTCGAGCGGGCGAGTCCTGCTGCCCGAAGCTGCCGCCGTTCGCCCGATGACGTTCTGATCTGGGGTGATCGGCGCGGGCAGGGGCGCGGGGCTCGAGGGGGCGGTGGCGGTGGCTGGGCTCCCGCCGTACACTTCTCGGCGTTCATGTGAAAGTTTTCACAAAGTCGGGAGAGCCGCGGTGACGACGACGAGCGCTGACGTCATCGTCGTCGGCGCCGGCCCCGCCGGGAGCACCGCCGCCACCGTTCTCGCCCGGGCCGGCATCGACGTGCTCGTGCTCGAGAAGACCGAGTTCCCGCGCGAGAAGGTCTGCGGCGACGGGCTGACCCCGCGGGCGGTCAAGAGCCTGGTCGACCTCGGCATCGACACCACGTCGGCGAACGGCTTCGTCCGCAACCGCGGCCTGCGCATCATCGGCGGCGGCATGCGCCTGGAGCTGCCCTGGCCCGAGCTCGCGACCTACCCCGACTACGGCCTCGTGCGCCCGCGGCTCGACTTCGACGACCTGCTCGCCACGACGGCGCGCAAGGCCGGCGCGCGCCTGCAGACCTCGACCAACGTCACAGGTCCGGTCCTCGACGCCGCCGGCCGCGTCGTCGGCGTGACCGCGAAGGTCGGGCCGGACAAGCGCGAGCAGACCTTCACCGCGCCGCTGGTCATCGCCGCCGACGGCGTGAGCGCCCGCCTTGCCCTGGCACTGGGCATCAACAAGCGCGACGACCGGCCGATGGGCGTCGCCGTACGCCGCTACTACACGAGCCCGCGCACCCACGACGACATGCTCGAGTCGTGGCTCGAGCTGCGCTCCGACAACGGTGACCTGCTGCCGGGGTACGGCTGGGTCTTCGGCGTCGGTGACGGGACGAGCAACGTCGGCCTGGGCCTGCTGAACACCACCAAGGCCTGGCAGGAGACCGACTACCGCAAGCTGCTGCAGCGCTGGGTCGGCGGGATGCCCGAGGAGTGGCAGTACCGCGAGGAGTTCGCGACCGGCCCCATCCGCGGCGCCGCCCTGCCGATGGGCTTCAACCGTCAGCCGCACTACACCCGCGGCGTGATGCTCGTCGGCGACGCCGCTGGTGCGGTCAACCCCTTCAACGGCGAAGGCATCGCCTACGCGATGGAGTCGGGCGTGCTGGCCGCCGAGGTCGCGGTTCGGGCGCTCGCGCGGCCCGAGGGCCCGGTCCGCGAGCAGGCGCTGCACGCCTACCCGGACGCGATGAAGTCGGCGTACGGCGGCTACTACACGCTCGGCCGCGTCTTCGTGCAGCTCATCGGCAACCCGCGGGTGATGCAGCTGGCGACCCGACACGGCCTGCCCCACCCGCTGCTCATGAAGTTCACCTTGAAGCTGCTCGCCAACCTGACCGACCCCCGCGGAGGTGACGTCCTGGACCGCGTCATCAACGGCCTCACGAAGGTCGTCCCTGCCGCCTGACCCGGTCGCCGGAGGGCTCCGGCGCAACAACTAGGCTGCCCCGTCGGGCCAGCCGAGAGGAAGGAGACACCAGGTGCTCAACAACTACGTGCCGATCCTGGTGCTCTTCGTGCTCGCGTTCGGCTTCGCGGGGTTCTCCGTCGGGGCTGCGACCTTCACCGGTCCGCGCCGCTACAACAGAGCGAAGTACGACGCCTACGAGTGCGGCATCGAGCCGACCCCGCAGCCGATGGGCGGCGGCCGGTTCCCGGTGAAGTTCTACTTGACCGCGATGCTGTTCATCGTCTTCGACATCGAGATCATCTTCCTCTACCCGTGGGCCGTCGCCTTCAGCCAGCTCAAGCTGTTCGGCCTCGTCGAGATGGCGCTGTTCATCGGCACGGTCTTCATCGCCTACGCGTACGTGTGGCGCCGCGGCGGACTGGAGTGGGACTAGAGATGGGTCTCGAGGAGAAGCTCCCCAGCGGCATCCTGCTGTCGACGGTCGAGGGCGTCGTCAACTGGTCGCGCAAGTCGTCGCTGTGGCCCGCGACGTTCGGTCTCGCCTGCTGCGCCATCGAGATGATGGCGACCGGTGCCGGCCGCTACGACCTCGCGCGCTTCGGCATGGAGGTCTTCCGCCCGTCACCCCGCCAGGCCGACCTGATGATCGTCGCCGGCCGCGTCTCGCAGAAGATGGCTCCCGTCGTACGCCAGATCTACGACCAGATGCCCGAGCCCAAGTGGGTCATCGCCATGGGCGTCTGCGCCAGCAGCGGCGGCATGTTCAACAACTACGCGATCGTGCAGGGTGTCGACCACATCGTGCCGGTCGACATGTACCTCCCCGGCTGCCCGCCGCGCCCGGAGATGCTGATGGACGCCATCCTCAAGCTGCACGACAAGATCATGGACGAGCCGCTCGGCGCCAACGCCAAGCGCCGCGAGCGCGAGGGCTACCAGCCGCGCGAGCTCGTCGCGAGCAGCCAGCGCTACACGAAGGAAGGCAAGAAGGCGTCACGTGCCGCGTTCTTCGCGGAGCGCAAGTCATGAGCGAGTCCACCGACCTCTCGACCGGAGGCCCTACGCCGGAAGGGCGCACGCCCGGTGCCGTCGACGTGGGCATGGGGACGGACTCGCGCGTCACATCAGACATGTTCGGCGCGACGTTCGGCGGTGACACGTCCGGCTTCGGCGGCCTGGTGCGGCAGACCCCGGCCGACGTCGGCACGCCACGTCCGTACGGCGGCTGGTTCGACGAGTTCGCCGACACCCTCGAGGCGGTCTACTCGGGCTTCGCCGACGCGGTCACCAAGGTCGTCGTGTACCGCGACGAGATCACCGTGCACGTCAAGCCGGCCAAGGTCGCCGAGGTCGCTCAGGTCATGCGCGACGACGAGAACCTGCGCTTCGAGCTCCTCTCGAACCTGTCCGGTGTCGACTACCCGTCGCAGGCCGAGCGGTTGCACGTCGTCTACAACCTGACGTCGATGACGTACCGCCGACGGGTCCGGCTGGAGACCGCAGTCACGGTCGAGGACCCGCACGTCGCCAGCGTCTGCGGCCCTTACCCGACCGCCGACTTCCACGAGCGCGAGTGCTGGGACATGTTCGGCGTCATCTTCGACGGCCACCCCGCGCTGACCCGCATCCTCATGCCGGACGACTGGCCGGGTCACCCGCAGCGCAAGGACTACCCGCTCGGCGGCGTACCGGTCGAGTACAAGGGCGCGCAGATCCCGCCTCCGGACGAGCGGAGGGCGTACGCGTGACCGTCACCGATCCGTACGCCGCTGCTGCGCGGGAGACGACCGAGGGACGCGTCTACACCGTCACCGGTGGCGACTGGGACACCATCCAGCCCTCCGACGAGGAAGAGCGCCTCGTCATCAACATGGGTCCGCAGCACCCGTCGACCCATGGGGTGCTGCGCCTCGTCCTCGAGCTCGAGGGCGAGACCGTCACCCAGGCCCGCACCGTCATCGGCTACCTGCACACGGGTATCGAGAAGAACCTCGAGTACCGCAACTGGACGCAGGGCGTCACCTTCGTCACGCGCATGGACTACCTGTCCAACGCGTTCAACGAGACCGTCTACTGCCTCGGCGTCGAGAAGCTGCTGGGCGTCGAGGTGCCGGAGCGCGCCACCGTCATCCGCGTGCTCATGATGGAGCTGCAGCGCGTCGCGTCGCACCTGGTCTGGCTCGCCACCGGAGGCATGGAGCTCGGTGCGCTGACCGCGATGACCAACGGCTTCCGCGAGCGCGAGCTGATCCTCGACGTCCTCGAGACCATCACCGGCCAGCGGATGAATCCCGCCTACGTCCGCCCGGGCGGTGTCGCGCAGGACTTGCCGCCGGGTGCGGTCGAGAAGATCCTCGACCTGCTCGAGGTGCTGCGCGAGCGGTTGCCGACGTACGACGACCTGCTCACGGGCAACCCGATCTGGCAGCGCAGGTTGCAGGGCGTCGCCCACCTCGACCTGCAGGGCTGCCTCGCCCTCGGTGTCACCGGCCCGATCCTGCGGTCGGCCGGGCTGGCGTGGGACATGCGCAAGACCGAGCCTTACTGCGGATACGAGAACTACGACTTCGAGGTGCCGACCGAGACGACCGCCGATGCCTGGGGGCGCTACCGCGTCCGCATGGCAGAGATGTGGGAGTCGCTGAAGATCATCGACCAGGCGCTCGACAAGCTCGAGCCGGGACCGGTCATGGTGCAGGACCGCAAGATCGGCTGGCCGGCCCAGCTCGCACTCGGACCCGACGGGCTCGGCAACTCGCTCGACCACGTGAAGAAGATCATGGGCACCTCGATGGAGGCGCTCATCCACCACTTCAAGCTCGTGACAGAGGGCTTCCGCGTGCCGGCCGGGCAGGTCTACGTCGCCATCGAGAACCCGCGCGGCGAGCTGGGTGCGCACGTCGTGAGTGACGGTGGCACCCGCCCCTACCGCGTGCACGTGCGCGACCCAGGGTTCGTCAACCTTCAATCCGCCTCCGCGATGTGCGAGGGCAGCCTCATCGCCGACGCCATTGCGGCCGTCGCCTCGATCGACCCCGTCATGGGTGGAGTGGACCGCTAGTGCTGACCGACAAGACGCGCGAAGAGGCGCGGCAGATCATCGCGCGCTATCCCAAGGCGCGTTCGGCGCTGCTGCCGATGCTGCACCTGGTGCAGTCGGAGGACGGCTACGTCAGCCCCGAGGGCATCACGCTCTGCGCGGAGGAGCTCGGCCTCACCAAGGCCGAGGTCGGTGCGGTCGCGACGTTCTACACGATGTACCGCCGCAAGCCGGCCGGCACCTACCACGTGGGGGTGTGCACCAACACGCTGTGCGCGGTGCTCGGCGGCGACGCGATCCTCGACTCGCTTAAGGATCACCTCGGCATCGGGCACAACGAGACGACCGACGACGGCACGGTCAGCCTCGAGCACATCGAGTGCAACGCGGCCTGCGACTTCGCACCGGTGGTGATGGTCAACTGGGAGTTCTACGACAACCAGACCCCGACCTCGGCGCGGGAGCTCGTCGACGGCTGCCGGGCCGGCAACCCGCCCGCGCCGACGCGCGGTGCGTCGAGCCTGTGCACCTTCAAGCAGATGGAGCGCGTGCTGGCCGGCTTCCCGGACGGGCGCGCCAACGAAGGCGTGCAGGCCGGCCCCCCGTCGCTCGTCGGACTGAAGCTCGCGCAGCAGCGGGGCGACACCGCGCCGGCGTACCCCGACGGCACGACCCCGGGCGCCGAGAAGCCGAAGCAGCAGGAGGCGGACGCGCAGTGACGTTCACTCCTGTGCTGTCGGCCGGTTGGGGCGACAGCGACTCGTTCACCCTCGACGGCTACACCCGTCGCGGTGGCTACGACGCGCTCACGAAGGCGCTGGCCATGGACCCCGACGCGCTGATCTCCTTGGTCAAGGAGTCCGGGCTGCGCGGTCGTGGCGGCGCCGGCTTCCCGACCGGCATGAAGTGGGGCTTCATCCCGCAGGGCGACGGCAAGCCGCATTACTTGGTCGTCAACGCCGACGAGTCCGAGCCGGGCACCTGCAAGGACATCCCGCTCATGCTGGCCAACCCGCACGTCCTCGTCGAGGGCGTCGCGATCTCGTCGTACGCGATCCGCGCGAACCACGCCTTCATCTACGTCCGGGGTGAGGTCACCCACGTCGTACGCCGACTGCAGCAGGCCGTTGCTGACGCCTACGACGCCGGCCACCTCGGCAAGAACATCGCCGGCTCCGGCTACGACCTCGACGTGGTCGTCCACGCCGGCGCAGGTGCCTACATCTGCGGCGAGGAGACCGCGCTCCTCGACTCGCTGGAGGGCTACCGCGGGCAGCCGCGACTCCGCCCGCCGTTCCCGGCCACGCATGGCCTGTACGGCGCCCCCACGGTCATCAACAACGTCGAGTCCATCGCCTCCGTCCCGGCCATCGTGCTCGGCGGCGCGGAGTGGTTCGCGTCGATGGGGACCGAGAAGAGCAAGGGCTTCACGCTCTACTCGCTGTCGGGTCACGTGAGGAACCCCGGGCAGTTCGAGGGCCCGCTCGGCCTGACGCTGCGCCAGCTGCTCGACCTGTCCGGCGGAATGCGTGAAGGCCGCACGCTGAAGTTCTGGACGCCGGGCGGTTCGTCGACCCCGATCCTCACCGATGCGCACCTCGACGTACCCCTCGACTACGAGGCCGTCGGTGCAGCCGGGTCGATGCTCGGCACGAAGGCGCTGCAGTGCTTCGACGACACGACCTGCGTCGTGCGCGCCGTACTGCGGTGGACCGAGTTCTACGCGCACGAGTCGTGCGGAAAGTGCACGCCGTGCCGCGAGGGGACCTACTGGATGGTGCAGATCCTGGCGCGCCTGGAGGCGGGTGACGGCACCGAGGAAGACCTCGCCACGCTGCTCGACACCTGCGACAACATCCTCGGGCGCGCCTTCTGCGCGCTCGGTGACGGCGCGACGAGCCCGATCACCTCGGCCATCCAGTACTTCCGCGACGAGTTCGTCCAGCACATGACCGGCAAGGGCTGCCCCTTCGACCCCGTCGCATCCACCGTCTTTGCGGCGGCCTCGTCATGACCGCGACCCAGGATGTGCAGACGACTGTCCCTCGCCCAGACGACCTCATCACGTTGACGATCGACGGGTTCGAGGTCTCGGTGCCGAAGGGCACTCTGGTCATCCGGGCGGCCGAGCTGCTCGGCATCCAGATCCCGCGGTTCTGCGACCACCCGCTGCTCGAGCCGGTCGGTGCCTGCCGCCAGTGCATCGTCGAGGTCGAGGGCCAACGCAAGCCGCTCGCGTCGTGCACGACGACGGTGACCGAGGGCATGGTCGTCAAGACGCAGCTCACCTCGCCGGTCGCGAAGAAGGCGCAGGAGGGCACCCTCGAGCTGCTGCTCATCAACCACCCGCTCGACTGCCCCGTCTGCGACAAGGGCGGCGAGTGCCCGCTGCAGAACCAGACGATGAGCCACGGCAACGACGAGAGCCGCTTCCACGACGTGAAGCGCACGTTCCCGAAGCCGATCGCCATCTCCTCGCAGGTGCTGCTCGACCGCGAGCGGTGCGTGCTCTGCGCGCGGTGCACGCGGTTCCAGCAGCAGATCGCCGGCGACCCGTTCATCGAGATGTTCGAGCGCGGCGCCCTGCAGCAGGTCGCGATCTACGCCGACCAGCCCTTCGAGAGCTACTTCTCGGGCAACACCGTGCAGATCTGCCCGGTCGGCGCGCTCACCGGGGCGGCGTACCGCTTCCGGGCCCGGCCGTTCGACCTCGTCTCCAGCCCGATGGTGTGCGAGCACTGCGCATCGGGGTGCTCACTGCGCACCGACCATCGACGCGGCAAGGTGCTGCGCCGGCTGGCCGGCGACGCCCCCGAGGTCAACGAGGAGTGGAACTGCGACAAGGGCCGGTGGGCCTTCACCTACGCCACCCAGCCCGACCGCATCACCTCCCCGCTCGTCCGCGACTACGACACCGGCCGGCTGGTCGAGGCCTCGTGGACCGAGGCCCTCGAGCGCGCCGCGCGCGGGCTCGGCTTTGCGCGTGCGGGCAAGGGCGTCGGCGTCCTGCCCGGCGGCCGGCTCACCGTCGAGGACGCCTACGCGTACTCCAAGTTCGCCCGGGTCGCTCTCGGCACCAACGACATCGACGCGCGCGTGCGTCCGCACTCCGACGAGGAGTCCGACTTCCTCGCCGCGCACGTCGCCGGTCGCTACCTCGAGGTCACGTACGCCGACCTGGAGAGCGCCCCCTCCGTGCTGATCGCCGGCTTCGAGCCCGAGGAGGAGTCGCCGATCGTCTTCCTACGGCTGCGCAAGGGCGTGCGCCGGAACGGGACGAAGGTCGTCACCCTTGCGCCGTTCCGCAGTCCCGGCGCGGTGAAGCTCGACGCGACCCTGATCCAGACCGTCCCCGGCGACGAGGCGCGGGCGCTCGCCGAGCTCGACCGCACCAGCCTGCCGGCGGGATCGCTCATCCTCGTCGGCGAGCGGCTCGCCTCCGTGCCCGGCGCCCTCAGCGCCGCAGCGAACCTGGCCGCCGACACCGGAGCCGCGCTGGCGTGGATCCCGCGTCGTGCGGGCGAGCGCGGAGCGATCGACGCCGGATGCCTGCCCACGCTGCTTCCCGGCGGCCGGTCGCTGAGCGATGCCGGTGCCCTCGGCTGGCGCGACGTGCCCACCACGAGGGGTCGTGACCTCACGGGCATCCTCACGGCCGCGCGCGATGGCGAGCTCGACGCCCTGGTCGTCGGCGCCGTCGACCCGGCTGACTGCCCGGACACCGAGCTGGCACTCGACGGGCTCGACAACGTGGGCTTCCTGGTGAGCCTCGAGCTGCGACGCTCCCCGGTCACCGACCGGGCCGACGTGGTGCTCCCTGTCGCGGCGGCCGTCGAGAAGGGCGGGACGTTCCTCGACTGGGAAGGCCGCGCGCGACCGTTCGAGGCGGTCCTTCGCACCAGCGGGGCCTTGCCCGACGGTCGGGTGCTGCACGTGCTCGCCGATGAGATGGACCGCCCGATCGACCTGCCCGATGTCGCGGCGACCCGCGCCGAGATCGGTCGGGTCGGCACGTCCTCCGCGCGCGCAAGCATGACCGCGGTCGATGCGGCGAGCGCGCCCGCGCGACAGGCTGGTGAGGCCGTCCTCGCGTCCTGGCACTGGTTGCTCGATGACGGCTCGCTGCAGGACGGCGAGCCCTTCCTTGCCGGCACCGCCAAGCAGCCACGCCTGCACCTGTCGGCGGCGACCGCAGCGGAGATCGGCGCCTCGCAAGGGGATCCGGTCACCGTGAGCACCGACCGGGGCAGCATCACCCTGCCGCTCGTCGTGGCCGACCTCCCCGACGGTGTCGTCTGGCTCCCGACGCGCACGCCGGACGCTGCGATCCGTCGCGACCTCGCCGCGGCCCACGGTGATGTCGTGCGCCTGAGCGCGGGGAGCGTGACCGCATGATCGGCTCGCTCGCCGTACTCGCGGCTGACGACAACACCCAGCTGCCACTGACCAGCTTCGGCAACGAGCCGTTCTGGCTCACCATCGGCAAGGCGGTGTTCGTCTTCGTCCTGCTGGTCGTGCTGACGCTGTTCTCGATCGTGTTCGAGCGCAAGATCGTGTCGTACATGCAGCAGCGCATCGGGCCCAACCGGGTCGGCCCGCGCGGCTACCTGCAGTCGCTCGCTGACGGTCTGAAGCTGGCGCTCAAGGAAGAGATCATCCCGCAGCTCGCGGACAAGCCCGTCTACATCCTGGCGCCGATCATCGCCGCCGTACCGGCGTTCCTGGCGTTCTCGGTGATCCCGTTCGGACCCAAGGTGTCGATCGCCGGCCATCAGACCGCGCTGCAGCTGACCGACCTGCCCGTCGGCGTGCTGTTCATCTTCGCCTGCTCGAGCCTCGGCGTGTTCGGCATCGTGCTCGCGGGTTGGTCGAGCGGTTCGACGTACCCCTTGCTCGGCGGGTTGCGCAGCGCAGCGCAGGTCATCAGCTACGAGATCGCGATGGGCCTCTCACTGGTCGCCGTGTTCCTGTACGCCGGCTCGCTCTCGACGAGCGAGATCGTGGCGGCCCAGGTCTCCACGACGTTCGACGTCTTCGGTACGACGCTGCCGAAGCCCGGGTGGTTCATCGTCACGCTGCCGGTGTCGTTCGTCATCTACACGATCGCCATGGTGGGCGAGACCAACCGCGCGCCGTTCGACCTCCCCGAGGCCGAGAGCGAGCTGGTCGGCGGCTTCCACACCGAGTACACGTCGCTGAAGTTCGCGATGTTCTTCCTCGCCGAGTACATCAACATGATCACCGTCTCCGCACTCGCCGTGACGCTGTTCCTCGGCGGGTGGCAGGCACCCTTCCCGTTCTCGCGGGTCGACTGGATGACCACGGGCTGGTTCCCGATGGTGTGGTTCATCCTCAAGGTCGTCGGCTTCATCTTCGTGTTCGTCTGGCTGCGCGGCACGCTGCCCCGGATGCGCTACGACCAGTTCATGAAGTTCGGCTGGAAGGTGCTCGTCCCCATCAGCCTCGTGTGGATCCTGCTCGTCGCGGCGATCCGCACCGCAACGCTCGAGGTGGCGGACCGCCAGTCGCTGCTCATGGTCGTCTTCGGCATCTTCCTCGTCGTGATGATCGTGTTCTACCTGCTGCCCCAGCCCGAACCCGACCAGCACCCGGCCGAGGGATCTGGCCTCGAGCTGCTGCCGCTGAGCCAGGGCGGCTTCCCCACACCGCCGCTCGACCTGGTCGTCCCGCCGACGCCGCGCTCCCTGGCTGCCGTCGGAGCGGTGCCGGCGGGGCCGGCGACGAGCACGGCACTGCCTACGTCTCCCTTGGCGGGCCCTCCTGCGACCCCAGACGACGAGGTTGACCGTGGCTAGCTTCCTGGACCCGGTGAAGGGCTTCGGGCTCACCTTCTCGACGATGTTCAAGAAGGCGACGACGGAGAGCTACCCGGAGGACGTGCGACCGACCGCGCCGCGCTATCACGGCCGGCACATGCTCAACCGGCACCCCGACGGCCTGGAGAAGTGCATCGGCTGCGAGCTGTGCGCCTGGGCCTGCCCCGCCGACGCGATCTACGTCGAGGGCGCCGACAACACCGATGCCCGCCGCTACTCGCCCGGCGAGCGCTACGCCGCCGTCTACCAGATCAACTACCTGCGCTGCATCTTCTGCGGCCTGTGCATCGAGGCCTGTCCGACGCGGTCGCTGACGATGACCAACGAGTACGAGCTCGCCGACGACAGCCGGCAGGACCTGATCTTCACGAAGGAGCAGCTGCTCGCACCACTGCTGCCCGGGATGGAGCAGCCACCGCACCCGATGCGGCTCGGCACGAGCGACGCCGACTACTACCTCGGAGCTGCCAGCCCTGGTGACCGAGCCGGCGAGCCGGTCCAGCGGGACGTCCGATGAGCGCGCTCGCCGCTGTGTCCACCGGGGAGGCGATCACCTTCTGGGTGCTCGGTCCTCTTGCCGTCATCGCCGCCGTGATGATGGTGCTGTCGCGCAACGCCGTGCACGCCGCCTTGTGGCTGGCCGGGGTCATGCTCGCCCTCGCCGGGCTCTACGCCGCACAAGATGCCCCGTTCCTCGCCGCGGTGCAGGTCATCGTCTACACCGGCGCCGTGCTGATGCTGTTCCTGTTCGTCCTGATGCTCGTGGGCGTCGACTCGAGCGACTCGCTCGTCGAGACGCTGCGCGGCCAGCGGCTGGCGTCCTTCGTGCTCGGCCTCGGGTTCGCCGTACTGCTCATCAGCGCGCTGGCCGCCGGCACCGACGGTGGCGACGGCGTCGGCCTGGAGGAGGTCAACGCCGAGGGCAACGTCATCGGGATCGCCCGGCTGCTGTTCACCAACTACGTCTTCGCCTTCGAGATCACCAGCGCGCTGCTCATCACCGCGGCGCTGGGCGCGATGGTGCTCGCGCACAAGGAGAAGGGGCCCGAGTCCCTCAACCAGCGCCAGCTGTCCCGGGCCCGGTTCGCCAGCGGCCACCCGCACCCGCTGCCCGGGCCCGGTGTGTTCGCGGAGCACGACTCCACAGCGACAGCGGCGCTGCTGCCCGACGGCAGTGAGGCACCGGGAAGCGTTGACGCTGCCCTCAGCGAGGCGCACACGGGTGACACGGGAGGATCGGTGCACCACCGATGAACCCGAGCTACTACCTGTTCCTCGCGGCGCTGCTGTTCACGATCGGCGCGCTCGGCGTGCTGCTGCGCCGCAACGCGATCCTCGTGTTCATGTCGATCGAGCTGATGCTCAACTCGGTCAACCTGACCCTGGTGACGTTCAGCCGGATCCGCGGCACCCTCGACGGCCAGATCATGGCCTTCTTCGTGATGGTCGTCGCCGCCGCGGAAGTCGTGATCGGCCTCGCGATCATCATGAGCATCTTCCGCACCCGCCGCTCGGCTTCGGTCGACGACGCCAACCTGCTGAAGTACTGAGGTGAGCATGCTGGGTGCCGCGCCGCTCGCGGCCGAGACGATCGAGTACGTCGCCGCCGACGGGCCGCTGTCCTACCTCTGGCTCCTCATCGCGCTCCCCGCGCTGGGGTCGGCGATCCTGCTGCTCGGCGGCCGGCGTACGGACAAGTGGGGCCCGAACCTCGCCTGCGCCATGACCGGCGCCGCGTTCGTCTACGGGCTCATCTCGTTCCTGGACCTGCGGGGACGGGCCGAGCAGAGCGTCGACCTGCACCTGTTCTCGTGGATCCCCGTGGCGGGCTTCCACGTCGACGCCGGCCTGCTGTTCGACCCGTTGAGCGCGACGTTCGTCCTGCTCATCACCGGCGTGGGCTTCCTCATCCACGTCTACTCGCTCGGCTACATGGACGGCGACCCGCGCAAGCGCATCTTCTTCGCCTACCTCAACCTGTTCGTCGCAGCGATGCTGCTGCTCGTCCTCGGGGACAGCTTCCTTGCGCTGTACGTCGGCTGGGAGGGCGTCGGTCTCGCGTCGTACCTCTTGATCGCCTTCTACTTCTACCGGCCGACGGCCGCGACCGCCGCGAAGAAGGCGTTCATCGCCAACCGCGTGGGTGACGTCGGGCTGTCGATCGCGATCATGGTGATGTTCGCGGCGCTGGGCACCACGTCGTTCGAGGGCGTCTTCTCCAACGCGGGGGCGCTGACAGCCGGCACGGCGACGGCGATCGGGCTGCTGCTGCTGCTCGGCGCGTGCGGCAAGTCCGGTCAGTTCCCCTTGCAGACCTGGCTGCCCGACGCGATGGAGGGCCCGACACCGGTCTCGGCCCTCATCCACGCCGCGACGATGGTGACGGCCGGCGTCTACCTCATCGCGCGCGCGACGCCGATCTTCGACCACACCGAGACGGCGGCCCTGGTCGTCAGCATCATCGGCGCGATCACCCTCGTGATCGGATGCATCATCGGCTGCGCCTACGACGACATCAAGAAGGTCCTCGCCTACTCCACCGTCAGCCAGATCGGCTACATGTTCCTGGCGGTCGGCATCCCCGGCGCCGGCGCCTTCGCGATCCTGCACCTGCTCACGCACGGCTTCTTCAAGGCCTGCATGTTCCTCTCGGCCGGTTCGGTCATGCACGGCATGGACGACCAGGTCGACATGCGCAGGTACGGCGGACTGCGCAAGTACATGCCCGTCACCTACGCCTGCATGGGCGCCGGCTATCTCGCCATCATCGGGCTGCCGCCGTTCGCCGGCTTCTTCAGCAAGGACAAGATCATCGAGTCGGCCTACGACCTGGGCGGGACGCGCGGCTGGGTGCTCGGCACGGTCGCGCTCCTGGGCGCGGGCGTCACCGCGTTCTACATGACCCGCCTCATGGTGATGACCTTCTTCGGCAACGAGCGCTGGACCGAGGGGCAGCACCCGCACGAGTCACCGAAGGTCATGACGGTGCCCATGGTCCTACTTGCCGTCGGGTCGCTCGTCAGCGGATTCGGGCTGCTCTACGTCGTCGACCTGCCCCAGTGGCTGTCGCCCGTTCTCGGCCATCACGAGGAAGCGGGGCCGCACACCATCAGCGTCGTCGTACTGACGGCGCTGACGCTCGTCGTCGTAGCCGGTGGCGTGGCCGGCGCGGTCTACGCCTTCGGTCGACGACCGGTGCCGACGACGCCCCCGGTCGCCGTCACCCCCATCACCGTCGCCGCCCGCAAGAACCTCTACTTCGACTCGCTCAACGAGTCGTTGCTGATGCGCCCCGGCCAGTACCTCACCCGCGCGCTGGTCTTCCTCGACAACCGAGGCATCGACGGCGCCGTCAACGGTCTCGCGGCCGGCATCGGGGGCGGATCAGGCCGGCTGCGGCGGATCCAGACCGGGTTCGTGCGCTCCTACGCGCTGTCGATGTTCGGCGGCGCCGCGGTCGTGGTCGCCGCCCTCCTCGCGGTCAGGCTCGGCACATGACCCCCTGGCTGACAATCCTCGGGATCGTTCCCCTGGTCGGCGCCGTGGCTGTCGGCGCGACCCCCCGGCGCTCGCCGCTGCTCGCCAAGCAGATCGCACTCGTGACCTCGCTCGTCGTGCTCCTGCTCACGCTGGCGATGTGCGTCGACTTCGAGCCGAAGGGTGACCGCTTCCAGTTCGTCCAGAAGCACGACTGGATCTCCTCGTTCGGCGTGCAGTACGCCGTCGGCGCCGACGGCATCGCGCTCGTGCTCATCGCGCTGGTCGCCGTGCTCGTGCCGGTCGTGATCCTCGCGTCCTGGTACGACGCCGACCCCGAGGCCGAGAGCAGCGCCGGCACCGACGGCCCGCCCGTGCCGGAGCGCAAGCGGAGCGTCAAGACGTTCTTCGCCCTGCTGCTCGTGCTCGAGACGATGATGATCGGCGTCTTCGCGGCGACCGACGTCTTCCTGTTCTACGTCTTCTTCGAGGCGATGCTCATCCCGATGTACTTCCTGATCGGGAGCTACGGCGGCCCGAAGCGGTCGTACGCTGCGGTGAAGTTCCTGCTCTACAGCCTGTTCGGTGGGCTGCTTATGCTCGCGGCTGTCATCGGCCTCTACGTCGCATCCGCGCGGCAGGGGCTCGGCACGTTCGAGTTCGACAAGCTGACGCAGATGGAGTTCAGCCACAGCACGCAGGTCCTGCTGTTCCTCGGCTTCTTCATCGCCTTCGCGATCAAGGCGCCGTTGTTCCCCTTCCACACCTGGCTGCCCGACGCCGGTGCCGAGGCCCCCATCGGGGGCGCGGTGCTGCTCGTCGGCGTGCTCGACAAGGTCGGCACCTTCGGCTTCCTGCGCTACTGCCTGCCGCTCTTCCCGTGGGCCGCGCGTGAGCTCGCTCCGCTGGTCATCACGCTCTGCGTCATCGGGATCTTGTACGGCGCGCTGCTCGCGATGGGACAGAAGGACCTGAAGCGGCTGGTCTCCTACACGTCGGTCGCGCACTTCGGCTTCATCGGCCTTGGTTGCTTCGCGTTCACGACCCAGGCGCAGACCGGCGCCGTGCTGTACATGGTCAACCACGGCCTGTCGACCGGGGCGCTGTTCCTGGTCGTGGGCTTCCTGGTGGTCCGGGGTCGCAGCCGGCTCGTCGGTGACTACTCCGGCATCGGCCAAGTCGCTCCTGTGCTGTCCGGCGTCTTCCTGGTGGCCGGCCTGTCGTCGCTCGCGCTGCCGGGACTGTCGACGTTCGTCAGCGAGTTCCTCGTGCTGGTCGGGACGTATCAGCGCTACCAGGTCGCTGCCATCCTCGCCACGGTCGGCATCATCTTCGCCGCCCTCTACATCCTGCTGATGTACCAGCGGACGATGCAGGGGACGCTGTCCGCGGCGCACGAGAAGATGCGGGACCTACGGCTGCGCGAGGTCCTCGCGGTCGGTCCGCTGCTCGCGCTGATGATCGTCTTCGGCTTCTACCCCAAACCGCTGACCGACATCATCACGCCGGCGGTCACCCACACCATGGAGGACCTCGGCGTGCAGGACCCCGCGCCGAGCCAGCTCAACACCGCCACGACCGAGAAGCGCTGAGGACCGCATGCCCACCGACATCCAGGCGCCGGAGATCCTCTACGGCCCCTTGAGCCCGATGCTCATCGTCTTCGCGGCGGCGTGCATCGGGGTGCTTGTCGAGGCCCTCGCGCCCGCTGCCCGGCGGCGGGGCATCCAGGTCGTGCTGGCCGTGGGCGGTCTGCTGGCCGCCCTGGTCGCGATCATCGTGCAGCGCGGTGCCCGCACCCTCACGGCCGGCGACGCCATCGCCGTCGACGGTCCGACGCTGTTCATCCAGGGTGTGCTCGTCGTGCTCGGCGTCCTGTCGATCCTGCTGCTCGCCGAGCGCGGGCTGGACGGGTCGGGCGGCGCGGTCGTCGCGCGGGCGTCCACCACGCCAGGGTCGCGCGAGGACATGCGCCTCGCTGACAGCGACGCCATGCAGAGCGAGGTCTTCCCGCTCGCGATGTTCTCGCTCGGCGGGATGATGCTCTTCCCGGCGTCCAACAACCTGCTGCTGATGTTCGTCGCGCTGGAGACCCTGTCGTTCCCGCTGTACCTTATGGCCGGCCTCGCTCGCCGTCGCCGGCTGCTGTCGCAGGAAGCGGCCGTCAAGTACTTCCTGCTCGGAGCGTTCGCGAGCGCGTTCTTCATCTACGGCGTCGCGCTGCTCTACGGCTACGCCGGCAGCGTCGACGCAGGCAAGATCTTCGACGCGACGGGCGATGTCGGGAGCAACGACGTCCTGCTCTACCTCGGCCTCGCCATGCTGGCCGTCGGGCTGCTGTTCAAGATCGGCGCCGTACCCTTCCAAGCCTGGACGCCCGACGTCTACCAAGGCTCGCCGACCCCCGTCACCGCGCTCATGGCGGCCTGCACGAAGATCGCCGCTTTCGGCGCTGTCCTGCGGGTGTTCTACGTCGCGGTCGGCCGGGACCAGTGGGACTGGCGTCCGATGATGTGGGCGATCGCCATCCTCACCATGGTCGTCGGCGCAATCCTCGCGGTGACCCAGACCGACGTGAAGCGGATGCTCGCCTACTCCTCGGTCGCGCACACCGGGTTCATCCTCATCGGCGTCATCGCGGTCAGCAAGGCGGGCTTGTCCGGCACGCTCTTCTACCTTGCGACGTACGGATTCACGACCATGGCCGCGTTCGCCATCGTCACCCTCGTGCGGGACAGCAGCGGCGAGGCGACACATCTCGCCCAGTGGACCGGGCTCGGGCGCCGCAGCCCGCTCGTGGCCGGCGTGTTCGCGTTCTTGCTCTTCGCCTTCGCCGGCATCCCGCTCACCAGCGGCTTCATGGCGAAGTTCGCGGTGTTCCAGGCCGGGACCGCAGGCGGGGCCGGCGTACTCGTCGTCGTGGGTGTGGTCGCGAGCGCGGTGACCGCGTTCTTCTACGCCCGGGTCGTCGTCCTGATGTTCTTCAACGAACCGGCTGCTGACGGTCCCACTGTCGCCATTCCGAGCGCCCTGACGGCCACCACGATCGCGCTCGGTCTCGCGGTCACGATCGTGCTCGGGGTCTACCCTCAGCCGATGCTCGATCTCGCCGACCAGGCCGCGCTGTTCATCCGGTGATGTCCGTGGGGCTCCCGTCAGGCGCCGGCGTGCTGGCCTCCGCGGAGCCCGAGCTGGCCGCCTCGATATCGCGTGGGCTCACTGCTGTGGAGGCACGGCTGCACGAGGTCGTCGGCAGCGCGCACCCCCTTCTCGCCGCCTCCGCGCGGCATCTGGTCTCCGCGGGCGGCAAGCGGGTCCGCCCGATGCTGACCCTGCTCGCGTCGCACCTGGGCGACCCGGCCACTCCCGCTGTCATCGACGCCGCGGTGGTCGTCGAGCTGACCCACCTCGCGACGCTCTACCACGACGACGTGATGGACGAGGCCGACGTGCGCCGCGGTGCGCCGAGCGCCAACACCCGCTGGACCAACACGGTTGCGATCCTCACCGGCGACTACCTGTTCGCGAGGGCGTCGGACCTCACCGCGGGGCTCGGCACCGAGGTCACGCACATCCAGTCCCGCACGTTCGCGCGCCTGGTCGAGGGACAGATCGCCGAGACGGCCGGCCCGCTCGACGGCATCGACCCCGTCCACCATCACCTGAAGGTGCTCGCCGACAAGACCGGCTCGCTCATCGCGACGAGCGCGCGGCTGGGCGCCATGCTCGCCGGGGCACCCGAGCGCGACGTCGAGACGGTCGCGCGGTTCGGCGAGCTCTACGGCCTCGCGTTCCAGCTGTCCGACGACCTCATCGACATCTCGAGCGAAGCGGCCGAGTCCGGCAAGACGCCCGGCACCGACCTGCGCGAGGGCATCCGGACGTTGCCGGTGCTGCTCGTCCTCGGCGGATCCGACGCCGAGGGAGCCAGGCTGCGCGAGCTGCTCGCCGGTGACCTCACTGACGACGGGCGGCTGACCGAGGCGCTCGGACTGCTCCGCGCGCATCCCGCCATGGACGAGGCGCGCAGCCAGCTGGTCGCCTACACCGACGAGGCACGGGCGGTGGCCGGCGAGCTCCCCGACGGCCCGTGCCGCGGCGCGCTGCTCGCACTGACGGAGTTCGTGCTCGCCAGGACCGGTTGACGTCGTGACGGCGACGGGTGAGCCCATCCGATACTCCCTCGAGTGGGGCCCGGGGTTCTCGGTCTCCGTGTTCAACCTCGGCCTGGCCTGCTGCGCCGTCGAGGTCGTCGCCGCCGGGATGCGCAGAAGCGAGCTCCTCGACCACGGCGCGGTCCCGGCGGGCGGGCCGGTGTCCGCCGACGTGCTGGTCGTGTCCGGCACCGTCACCGACAAGCTCGCACCCTCCGTACTCGAGCTGTACGCCGGCTTCGCGTCGCCGCCGTACGTCATGTCCTTCGGGGCCTGCTCCAACTCGGGCGGTCCGTACTGGGACAGCTACTGCGTGACCAAGGGCGTCGACCAGCTCATCCCGGTCGACGTCTACGTACCCGGCTGCCCGCCACGGCCCGAGGCGCTGCTCCAGGGTCTGCTCGAGCTGCGGAAGCGAATGCTGCGATGACTGACGACGAGCTCGCCGACCGCGTGCGCGCACTGCTGGGTGGCTCCGTGAGCTGTTCGGTGTCCTACGGCACTGTGACGGCGGACGTGCCCCGCGAGCGCTGGGTGGAGGCGGCAAGCGCCGTGCGGGACACCCTCGGCATGGTGTTCTTCGACCTGCTGACCGCGGTCGACGTGCTCGAGGACGGCTTCGACGTGGTCGTCCGGCTGTGGGCTCCGGCCGACCGTCACGGTCTGCTGCTCCGGACGCGCTGCCCGCGGGACGACGCGAGGGTGGCGTCGTTGACCTCCGTCTTCGCCGGTGCCGCCTGGCACGAGCGGCAGGTGTGGGAGATGTTCGACATCGACGTCGACGGCCATCCCGGGCTGACCCCGCTGCTGCTGCCGCCGGGCTTCGAGGGCCACCCGATGCGCAAGGAGTTCGTGCTGGCCGCGCGCGTCGCCAAGGCCTGGCCGGGAGCGAAGGACCCGGGGGAGTCCGACAGCGACCTCGCCACCGGCCGCCCGCGCCGTCGGCTGCAGCCGCCGGGCGTGCCGCGACCGGGGAGCCGGCCATGACCGCCGTGCCCGACCGCGCTCGGGGCGTCATCGCGCTGCACGAGGACAGCTGCACGTCCTGCATGCTCTGCGCGCGCGAGTGTCCCGACTGGTGCATCTACATCGACTCCCACAAGGAGACGCGACCGCCGTCGACGCCGCACGGCCACCCACGGGTGGAGGCGGTGCTCGACCGGTTCGCCATCGACTTCTCGCTGTGCATGTACTGCGGCATCTGCATCGAGGTGTGCCCGTTCGACGCGCTGTTCTGGTCGCCGGAGTACTCGTACGCCGGGCCGGACCCGCTCTCGCTCCTGCAGGAGCGAGACGAGCTCGGCACCTGGCTGCGCAGTGTGCCGGAGCCGGAACCGGGCAGCACCGACGTACGTTGATCGCGCAGGAGAGGAGCTGGAGTTGCACCAACGCAACGGACTGAAGACGGCCGCGCTGCTCGGGCTGCTGTCCGGCCTGATCCTGCTGGCGGGCCGCGCCATCGGCGGCAGCGGTGGCCTCATGATCGCGCTGTTCATCGCCCTTGCGATGAACGGCTTCTCGTACTTCTACAGCGACAAGCTCGCGCTTCGATCGATGCGGGCCTACCCGGTCAGTCAGGTCCAGCAGCCGCAGCTCTACGGCATCGTCGCCGAGCTGGCGGCGTCGATGCGAATGCCGATGCCGAGGCTGTACGTCAGCCCGACCGAGGCGCCCAACGCGTTCGCGACCGGGCGCAACCCGCGCAACGCCGCGGTGTGCTGCACGGAGGGCATCCTGCGCCTGCTCGACGAACGAGAGCTGCGCGGTGTGCTCGGCCACGAGCTCGCGCACGTCGGCAACCGCGACATCCTCATCAGCTCGGTCGCCGCGACCCTCGCCACGGTCATCACCTTCCTCGCGCACATGGCCCAGATGGCGATGCTCTTCGGCGGGATGGGCCGCGGCGACGACGACGAGGGCGGTCCCGGCATCTTCGGTGCGCTGCTGTTCATGATCCTCGGACCGATCGCCGCCGGGATCATCCAGATGGCCATCAGCCGCAGCCGCGAGTACCAAGCCGACGCCAGCGGCGCGCAGATCACGGGCGACCCGCTCGCGCTCGCGAGCGCGCTGCGCAAGCTCGAGCTCGGCACGCAGGCACGGCCGCTGGTGGAGAGCCCCAACCTCGCCCCGACGAGCTCGCTGATGATCGCCAACCCGTTCCGCGGCGGCGCCGGTCTCGCCAGGATGTTCAGCACCCACCCGCCGATGGCCGAGCGCATCGCCCGCCTCGAGGCGATGGCCGGCTACCCCCGCTGAGCCGCGTCTCGCCCGTCCTTGCGTCAGAAGACGGGTGCGGGGGTCGCCGCATGCGGGGTCGCCGCGTGTGCGTTCTGACGCGGCGGGTGGGTCGTCAGCGGTAGTTGGTGAACTGCAGGGCGAAGTCGAACTCGTGACCCTTGAGCAGCGCGATGACGGCCTGCAGGTCGTCCTTCTTCTTGCCGCTGACGCGCAGCTGGTCGCCCTGGATCTGCGGCTGGATGCCCTTCGGTCCTTCGTCGCGGATCACCTTCGCGACCTTCTTGGCGTTCTCCTGGGAGATGCCCTCGCTGACCTTCGCCGTGATGCGGTACTCCTTGCCGGACTGCTGCGGCTCGCCGGCGTCCAGCGTCTTCAGCGAGATCGACCTCTTGACCAGCTTCTCCTTGAAGACGTCGAGGACTGCGGCGCACCGCTCCTCGCTCTCGGCCTTGAGGGCGATGTCGTCGCCGCTCCACGCGATCGAGGCGCCGACTCCCTTGAAGTCGTAGCGGGTCGCAACCTCCTTCGCCGTCTGGTTCAAGGCGTTGTCGACCTCCTGCCGGTCGACCTTGCTGACGATGTCGAACGACGGGTCGGCCACGTCTCGCTCCTTGCTATCGTCTCCCGCGCACCAGGCGGGTTGCCCGAGTGGTCAAAGGGAGCAGACTGTAAATCTGCCGGCTCAGCCTACGAAGGTTCGAACCCTTCACCCGCCACCACCTCTGCGTACAACCCCTGACCCGCAAGAACGGGTCAGGGGTTGTCTGTTTTCCAGGCTGGTTGGAACGGTCAAGAACTGTTGTCACGGGCGAGACTCGCTGGTCTGCTAGTTCGGTGCCGGGAACGTACGAGGAGCGCTCGGATCAGGTCCGCAACGCGGTGCAGCGGGGCTTGGCCGACGGCCGGGACGTGGACGCGCTGTACGCCGAGCTGGCCCGGTCGGACGACCGACGACACCCCCACCCGGCGCGCGCCGTGCTCGACCTTGCGGTTGCCGCGCTCGCGCTGGCCAGCACCGACCCAGCGCAGCCAGTGGTCTACGAAGGACTACGCGAGACGTACCTGCCCGAGGTCGTCTTTCCGAGGGCGCGTACAGCACCGCAACAGCCAGTACATGCTCTACGCCGCCGCGGCTCTGCGCGGCGGGCTCGAGCCGGACCTGGCCAGCGATACCGGCTGGTGGGGCGCACCGGCGTGGGAGTACGCGTACTACGCGCTCGTGATCTACCTCCGTGTTGCCGCCGAGCGCACCGGCCGCTCCGTGTCCGAGCTCGCGAGTGAGCTGCTCAGTCAGGCGCGTCGCTAGGTCCGTGGGTACGTTCGCGGGTACGCCCCTGCGCTAACTCCGGCGGCCGTCGCATCCGGGTTACTTCTCAGGCTCGGCGCTCCCAGCGGAAGCGGGTTGTCCACAGCGAGGTAACCGGCCTTCTCCGCTGCTCCAACCCTTGATCAAGCAACCGGAGCTGCAGAGAAGTACCGCCTCCGCTGGCTGTCTTCTGTGGACAGCCGGCTGTCAGCGGCTTGCCCGAGGGCTAACGATGCCGGTGATCGGACGCGGGTAGTGCTGGATATGCCGGTGATAGAGCCGCGGCCGGACTCACCATGAGGTGTAACACCACAGCGGTAAGTGATACACTCTCGGGTATGCCCACCACGCGGCCTCGGGTCCTGGTCACAGAGACCGACGAGTTGAAGCTGGCCCTCGACGAGGCGGCCCGCCGTTGGCCGGGTGGGAGTCGCTCGGCGCTCCTCGTTCGCCTTGCCCTCGAGGGCCACCAGGCGGCGCAGGCCGAGCATGCGGCGGTCGTGCAGAGCCGAGTCGACGCAGTAGAGAGGTGGAGCGGCTCGTTCTCCGAGGGCTACGAGCGCGACCTGCTTGAGCGGATCCGCGAGGACTGGCCGGCGTGATCGTGCTCGACGCGAGCGTGCTGATCGGCTTCATGTTCGAACAGGACGATCACCACGGCGCTGCCGTTTCCCTCTTGCGCAACGTGGTCGGCGCGCCGCTCGGCGTCAGCCAGCTCACCCTCGCTGAGGTGCTCGTTGTCCCGACCAGACTGCACCGGCTGGACGCGGCCGAGCAGATGCTTGTCGATCTTGGTGTCACCGAGGTGCTGTTGCCATCCGGCGCGTCGAGGCGGCTTGCCGAGCTGCGCGTGGAGACCGGGCTCAAGTTGCCCGACTGCTGCGTGCTGCTCACGGCGCAGACCGTCTCGGGTTCGCTCGCGACCTTCGACGACAGGCTGGCGCGGGAGACGACCAGTCGAGGCATCGAGGTCATCGCGGCCTGAGGCAGACCGCCTCTGAAGCCCGGAACGGCATCGATGTCATCCGTAGGGCGGCTGTTGCTGCCCAACCCGCGCTGACGCGGTGGCGACGGGGATCAGCCGCCGAGCGAGCCGTGCGGCTGGGCGACCAGGGCGGCGTCGAGGTCGATCTGCCTCGTCACTGCGGCCGGTGCCTGCCAGCCGCTCTCGACGAGGCAGCGAAACAGCTCGACGCGTGACTCGAGAGCCGCCTCGACCTCAAGCAGCGACGGCTTGCGATGGCCGCGCAAGACGGCCTGAGCGATGCGGTAGCGCTCGAACGCCTTCTCGAGCTGCGTGGGCTCTTCGCCGGGCATGATGGGCATATCGGCTCAAATCGACCCCAATCTGAATGGGCCGTTCGGGCGACAAGAACTTCTGCCACGCTGTCGATCGCGGTCCGCACCGATCGTCGTACAGGCATCGGGACGGATCAGCCGTCCCCGCAGCTCGGGAGACCTCATGGCTGAGTACGCGATCCTCATCTACGGCGACGAAGCGCAGTTCGACCAGACCCCCGAGGCGTGGGCGGCCATGATGGACGCGCACGGTGCGTTCGCGAAGGCCGTGGCCGAGGCCGGCGTCACGATCACGGGAGGCAATGCGCTCCAGTCGGCCGGGACCGCCACGTCCATCCGCGGCGGAAGCGTCGTCACGGACGGCCCGTTCGTCGAGACCAAGGAGACGCTCGGCGGCTTCTACCTCGTCGAGTGCCGCGATCTGGACCAGGCCATCGCCATCGCCAAGCTGTGCCCGGCGCCGGCCGGCGGCGTCGAGGTGCGGCCGATCCAGGAGACCAGCGTCGGGTGACTCCCGTGGAGGCCGCCCTTGCCGACGCGCACCGCACCGAGTGGGCCTTCGTGCTCGCTGCGACGGTGCGCGTCGCGGGGGACCTGGACCTCGCGGAGGAGTGCGCGCAGGAGGCCTACGTCGCCGCCCTGCAGACCTGGGGCGATCGTGGGGTCCCGGCATCGCCGGGCGCCTGGCTGACGACGACCGCCCGCCGCAAGGCGGTCGACCGGCTTCGGCGCGACGCCACGCTGCGGCGCAAGCTCCCGCTCCTGATCGAGCCCGAGGCCGTCACGGAGACCGGCGAGCCGGAGTCGGTGCCTGATGACCGGCTCCGGCTGGTGTTCACCTGCTGCCACCCGTCGCTGTCACCCGAGGCGCAGGTCGCGCTGACGCTGCGGCTGGTCTGCGGCGTCGAGACCGCAGAGATCGCCCGGGCCTTCCTCGTCCCGGAAGCCACGATGGCGGCGCGCATCACCCGAGCGAAGAAGAAGATCGCCGCCGCACGCATCCCCTACCGCGTGCCGGCGGCTGACGAGCTCACGGAGCGACTGGACCCGGTCCTGACCGCAGTGCACCTGCTCTTCACATCCGGACACACGGCGCCGACCGGCGAGGAGCTGATGCGTCACGACCTCGTCGACCGGGCCATCGACCTTGCCAGGACGCTCGTCGAGCTGCTGCCGCGCGAGCCGGAGGCACGCGGACTGCTCGGCTTGCTGCTGCTCACCGACGCCCGCCGCGCGACCCGCGTCGGCGCGGACGGCCGGCTGCGGCGGCTCGACGAGCAGGACCGCAGTCAGTGGGACCAGGCATCGATCACCGAAGGCCTGCGTCAGACTGCCGAGGCGTTGACGACCGGCGGCGCCGGCCGGTTCACCCTGCAGGCCGCCATCGCCGGGGTGCACGCCGCCGCCCCCCGCTCGGCCGACACCGACTGGCCGCGGATCGTGCGGCTGTACGACGCACTGCTCACGGTGTGGGACTCGCCCGTCGTCGCGCTGAACCGGGCCGTCGCGGTCGCCTTCGCGCACGGTCCGCAGGTTGCACTGGAGCTGGTCGACGGGCTCGCGACGGATGAGCGGCTGGCGTCGTACCCGTACCTGCCGTCGACGCGGGCGCACCTGCTCAGCGAGCTCGGTCGCGTGGACGAGGCGGCCGCGGAGTACCGCGCTGCGGCAGTGCTGACCGGCAACGCGCGCGAGCGGGAGTTCCTGCTGGCGGCGGCCCGGCAGGAGACGGAAATCGCCCTCGGGGCGGTCGGCGACGTCCTGTAGTCTTCCTCCGGTTCGCCGCCCCCTTAGCTCAGTCGGCAGAGCGTCTCCATGGTAAGGAGAAGGTCTACGGTTCGATTCCGTAAGGGGGCTCTGAATGCCCTGACGTCAAGCATGGCGGTGTAGCTCAGCCTGGTAGAGCAAGCGGCTCATAATCGCTGTGTCACCGGTTCAAGTCCGGTCACCGCTACACCCGCTACCCGAGCCTCGGGTAGCCTTGTTCCGCAACGTTCGCACTCCCGAAAGCAGGCACCTCCCCGATGGCCGCGACCGACGTCCGACCGAAGATCACCATGGCGTGCCAGGAGTGCAAGAACCGCAACTACATCACCAAGAAGAACCGCCGCAACGACCCGGACCGGCTGGACCTGAAGAAGTTCTGCCCGTTCTGCCGCAAGCACACCGACCACCGCGAGACGCGCTAGCCGCAGTAGGTAAGTTGCGCGGATGCCACTGAACCGCGAGTTCATCGGCCGGGAGTACCCGGTCAAGGAGACCTTCGAGGTCGGCCGCGAGCACATCCGCCAGTTCGCCGATGCCATCGGCGACCGCAATCCGATCTACCGTGACCCCGAGGCCGCGCGTGCCGCCGGGCATCCCGACGTGATTGCGCCGCCGACCTTCTTGACCGTCCTCGGGTTCCGCTTCGGCATGGACTCGCCCGTCGTCGATCCCACCCTCGGGCTCAACTACGCGCTGGTCGTCCACGGTGAGCAGCGCTTCGAGCTGCACCGGCCGGTGCGGGCCGGCGACGTGCTGTCCACGGTGACCAAGGTCGCCGACATCCGCGATGCCGGCCGCAACGAGCTGATGACGATGGTGTCCGAGGTGACGGCAGCCGACGGTGAGCGCGTCGCGACCACGACGAGCACGCTCGTCAGCCGCGGCACCGCCGAGCCGAAGGAGGCCTGACATGCCGTCGTACGCCGACGTAGAGGTCGGCACCGCGCTGCCCGAGCAGTCCTTCCCGGTGCAGCGGCTCAACCTGGTCATGTACTGCGGGGCGAGCGGCGACTTCAACATCATCCATTGGAACGAGCGCATCGCGACGGCGGTCGGCCTGCCCAACGTCATCGCGCACGGCATGTTCACGATGGCGGAGGCCGGCCGCGTCGTGACCGACTGGGCCGGCGACCCCGGCGCAGTTCTCGAGTACGGCGTGCGGTTCAGCAAGCCGGTGCCCGTCCCCGACGACGACAAGGGCGCCATGCTCACCGTGTCCGGGCGGGTAGAGGACAAGCTCGACGGCAATCGCGTGGTCGTGGGCCTCACGGCGACGATCGAGGGCGGGACCCAGGTGCTGTCCGGCGCCCGGGCAGTCGTCCGGCTGCCCTAAGCGTCCTTCGAGCCGTCGGCGGCCGAGACGGTCATGCGTCGTACCGTCACCGCACTGCTCGTCACAGAAGGAGCCGCGTGACCACGACCACCCCGGCAGGGACCTCCCTCGGCCGCCGCGCCGAACAGGTGATGGACCGCTTCGGTGACCGGGAGAGCCTGCTGTTCGAGGGACGCTGGTTTCGCTCCGGTGAGCTGGCGGGCCGCAGTCACCGCGTCGCGCGCGGCTTCGTCGACCTGGGCGTGCGTCCGGGCGACCGCGTCGTCGTCTGCATGGCCAACTGCCCCGAGGTGGGCCTGGCCTACAGCGCGCTGTGGCGCGCGGGCGCCGTCCCGACGCCGGTGCTGTTCCTGCTCACGGAGGAGGAGATCCGGCACGTCGTCGTCGACTCCGGCGCCGTCGCGTGCGTGACCACGCCCGAGTTCGAGGCGAAGGTCCTCGCGGCCTCGGCAGGACTGCCTGTCGTGGTCGTCGGCGGCGCGTCGGCGGGGGCGCTGCCCTGGGAGCAGCTGGAGGACGCCGACCCGCTGCCGCTGGTCGACCGCGACGGCTCCGACCTCGCGGCGCTGCTCTACACCGGTGGCACCACCGGTCGATCGAAGGGCGTCGCGCTGAGCCACGCGTCCCTCGACGCCGCCGGTGCGGCCGGCGCCGAGTCGGCGTACTCGCCCGGTCGCAACCGCGGCCTGCTGCCGCTGCCCCTAGCGCATGCCTACGGGCTGCTGGTGACGGTCGCCGGGCTGCACGCGCGCGAGGCCGGCGTCAACGTCCTCATGCGGTGGTTCGACCCGGCCGGGTGGATCGCCCTGGTCGAGGAGCACCGGGTGCAGTCGACCGCACTGGTGCCGTCGATGATCCAGATGCTGCTCGCTCAGCCGCTCGAGGCGCACGACCTGTCCAGCCTCGAACGAGTCGGGTCCGGTGCGGCGCCGCTGTCGCCGGACGTCGCGGCGGAGTTCGAGCGACGGGTGCCGTCGGCGGAGATCCGCGAGGGCTACGGGTGCACCGAGAGCAGCGCGCTGATCAGCGCGCAGCCGAACCACGCCCGCCGCATGGGCTCCGTCGGCAAGCCGGTGCAGGGCGTCGAGGTGCGGATCGAGGACGCGGAGGGCAACGTCCTCAAGGCGGGTGAGGACGGCGAGATCTGCGTCCGCGGGCCGGTGCTCATGACGGGCTATTGGAACTCCCCGGAGGCGACTGCGTTCGCGGTGCGCGACGGCTGGCTGCACACCGGTGACGTCGGGCACTTCGACGAAGACGGCTACCTCTACGTCGTCGACCGCATCAAGGACCTCATCATCCGCGGCGGCTTCAACGTCTATCCCCGCGACGTGGAGGACGCGCTGCTGGCGCATCCCGCGGTCGTCGGTGCGGCCGCTGTCGGCCGACCCGACCCGAAGCTCGGGGAGGAGGTCGTCGCGTTCGTGCAGCTCGCCCCCGGCGCCGAGGTGGGTGCCGATGACCTCATCGCCTTCGCGCGCGAGCACCTCGGCGCCTACAAGTACCCCCGCGAGATCCACCTGGTGGAGAGCCTGCCGCTCACCAGCGTCATGAAGCTCGACCGGAAGGCGCTGCGCGCGCAGCTCGCGTGACCGCACCCGACGACGTCGTCCGGCTCGCGGAGGAGCGCGACACCGCACGCGCGGCCAAGGACTTCGTCGAGAGCGACCGGCTGCGCGACGAGATCGCGGCCCGCGGCTGGCTGGTCCGGGATGCCGCGGACGGCTGGTCACTGGCGGAGAAGCCGCCGTACGACGTCCTGCCGTCTGTCCGTGACCTTCCCGACCGCAGCGGTCAGCCGAGCACCCGTCCGTGCACGGTCGCGCTGCTCGTCGACGGCTGGCCGGAGGACGTACGCACCTGCGTCCAGGCGCTGCTCGAGCACGCGCCCGAGCGGCTCGACCTCGTCGTCGTGCTGCTGGAGAACGGGACGACGGATGCCGGCGGGGTCGTGCACGAGCTCGCTCGCGACCCACGGGTCGAGGAGCTGCACGTCGCCAGCCCCGCGGGCTGGGGCGAGGCACGGCAAGCCCTGCTGGCGTACGACGTGGCCGACATCCACGTGCTGATGGACGTCTCCACCGTGCTGGAGGGGGACGCGCTCGAGCCGCTGCTCGCCGCCTTCGAGGACCCCGAGGTCGTCGGCGCGGGCTGGCGCGGCGTGAACGTGAAGGACGGCTGGACCGAGTTCGCCGACGCCGGCCCCGGCAAGGTCGAGGCGCTGCTCGGGTACCTGTTCGCGGTCCGGCGCAGCGGGGCGCTCGCCACGCCGATCCCGACGAAGGCGCGCTTCTACCGCAACGCGGACATCGAGTGGTCGTACCTCCTTCGCGACGCCGGGGCCGGCGTCCTGGTCGCACTGGACCTGCCGGTGCGGCAAGCCCGGCACCGCGGCTACCACGACAGCGATCCGGCATACCGGGACAAAGAGAGCAGACGGACCTACGACAGGTTCCTGCAGCGCTTCCGTGGTCGGGAAGAACTACGCCTTTCGGGTGACACGCAAGTACCTACCCAGGGTCGACCCTGATGGAGTGGCCGTACTCTCCGCGCTGAGGCGCCGGCGCCCGCCTGGGCCCGGCGGCCGTCCGCGCGAGGCCGTGGTGCTGTCGGGCGGCGGCAGCCTGGGAGCGGTGCAGATCGGTGCGCTCCGGGCATTGCTCGAAGCCGGGATCAAGCCGGACGTCTTCATCGGCTGCTCCGTCGGGGCGCTGAACGCCGCCTCGATCGCCATCGACCCCACGCTCGCTCGGCTCAAAGAGATCGAGACCATCTGGCGCTCCCTCGACCGCAAGGACGTGTTCGGGGGCAACCGGCGCATGCTCGCGACGCACCTCGTCCGCGGTCACGCGCACCTGTACGAGCCGGACGCCCTGCGTGCGCTCGTTCGTCGTGCCGTCCCGATCGCAGACCTCGGTGACACAGGCGTGCCGGTCCACGTCGTGACCACCGACCTGCACAGCGGCCGTCCGTGCTGGTGGACGACGGGAGACCCGGTTGCGGTGCTGTCGGCCAGTGCCTGCCTACCTGCCGTGTTCCCGCCAGTTCCGCTGGGCGAAAGCCTGCACGTCGACGGCGGCGTCACGTGTCCGGTGCCGACCGAGCGCGCCCTGGACCTCGGTGCGGTCCGGACCTGGGTGCTCGACGTGACCGGCGGCGTCATGGGGCGGCGGGACGATCGCATGAACGCGCTCGACGTGCTGCTGCTCTCGTTCGCGATCACCCGGTCCCACCTCGACCCGGGCAGTGGAGCTCGACCCGGCCAGCGGATCGTGCGGCTGCCGCGACCCCAGCTCGACAACCACGAGCTCCGTGACTTCTCGAAGACCCCGATGCTCATGGACCTCGGCTACACCGCGATGGCCGAGGTGGTCGGCAAGGAGCTCGCCGCCGTGCCCCTCCCGCGGCGACCGCTGTAGCTCAGCTCGCCTCGGCGAACAGCTCCTTCAACCTGGCCAGGCCCTTCTCGATGTCGGCGTCGCTGAGCGCGTAGGACAGGCGGAAGTAGCCGGGGGTGCCGAAGGCCTCGCCCGGCACCACCGCGACGCCGACCTCGTCGAGGAGCAGCTCGGCCAGCTCGGCCGAGGTCTGCGGCGTCCGCCCGCGCAGGCTCTTGCCCAGCACGCCCTTCACCGAGGGGTAGCAGTAGAACGCGCCCTCGGGCTCCGGGCAGGTGACGCCCGGCACCTCGTTGAGCAACCGGACCATCAGCCGGCGGCGCCGGTCGAACGCGGAGCGCATCTCGGCGACGGCGGACAGGTCTCCCGTCATCGCCTCGAGAGCGGCGGCCTGGGAGACGTTGGCGACGTTGGACGTGGCGTGCGACTGCAGGTTGGTCGCGGCCTTGACGACGTCGGCCGGGCCGATGAGCCACCCGACCCGCCACCCGGTCATCGCGTAGGTCTTCGCCACCCCGTTCACGACGACACAGGTGTCGGCCAGCGCGGGCACGGCGACCGGCATGGACACGTGCTCGGCGTCGCCGTACACGAGGTGTTCGTAGATCTCGTCGGCGACGACCCAGATGCCGTGCTCGACGGCCCAGCGCCCGACGGCCTCGACCTCCGCCGGCGTGGCAACAGCCCCTGTCGGGTTGGACGGCGAGCACCACAGCAGGACCTTGGTCCGCTCCGTGCGCGCGGCCTCGAGCTGCGCGACCTGCACGCGGTATCCGGAGGACTCGTCGGTGTGCACCTCGACGGGGACGCCACCGGCGAGGCGGATCGCCTCCGGGTAGGTCGTCCAGTACGGCGCAGGCAGCAGCACCTCGTCGCCCGGGTCGAGCAGGGTCGCGAACGCCTCGTACACGGCCTGCTTGCCGCCGTTCGTCACGAGCACCTGGCCGGCCGACACGTCGTACCCGCTGTCCCGCTTGGTCTTCGCGGCGATGGCCTCCTTCAGCTCCGGCAGGCCGCCGGCGGGGGTGTAGCGGTGGAACCGCGGCTCACGCGCGGCCCGCACGGCGGCCTCGACGATGGCCGCCGGCGTGGCGAAGTCGGGCTCACCGGCGCCGAACCCGATGACGTCCTCGCCGGCCGCCTTCTTCGCCTTCGCCTTGGCATCGACCGCCAGCGTCGCGGACTCGGCGATGCCGCCGATCCTGGCTGAGGTACGGCGTCGCGACGTCGGGCTGGGAACGGGGCTCATGCCCCCATCGTCCCAAGAGCGCTGCCGGTCGGTCCACCGGGTTGCGCGGAGGGCGCGACCGGGGGCCGCGGGTTGGTCCGCGACCGCGGGAGCCCGTACACTCGTCGTTCTGGGGGCTCGACGCCTCTGCTCCGGCGCGCCCGCGCACCGGTCGGCAGGGTCTGGCCCGGTCCCCCGGAGGGGTGTAGCTCAGTTGGCCAGAGCGCCGGTCTCCAAAACCGGATGTCGCAGGTTCGACTCCTGTCACCCCTGCAGGCCGACACCCCACCAGTCATGACGTACGACGACACGCCCGACAAGAGACGAGGGACCGCGTGAGCGACAGCACAGGCACTGCCCTGGGCAGTCCGTCGCGCGACGGCGGCGGCACCGAACGCGCCAACCGCGCGGAGCGTCAGGGCCGCATCCGCAACATCGGCACGTTCTACAAGCAGGTCGTCGCCGAGCTCCGCAAGGTGATCTGGCCGACCCGCAAGGAGCTCGTCACCTACACGACCGTCGTCGTCGTCTTCGTCCTCATCATCACCGCGCTGGTGGCGATCTTCGACCTCGCATTCGGCAAGGCCGTGCTCGCGATCTTCGGCGAGTAGCACCAGCCCTGCCCGCCAGCCCCGACCCTCGACCAGAACAGGACGTGTCCGTGTCCGAGTACAGCCTCCCGACCGACGAGCAGCCCCTCGACGGGCCCACGTCGGAGCAGGGCGAGGCCGTCGAAGGCACCCCTGACGCGTACGCCGCTCCCGAGGGGGAGCCGACGCCCGCCGAGACCGAGACCGAGGCCGCCGCCGAGACCGAGGCCGCCGCGGAGGAGCCCGTCGCCGAGCCGGTGGACCCTGACGACCCCGCGGAGCAGCTCCGGCAGAGCCTGGGCAGCCTGCCGGGCGACTGGTACGTCGTGCACTCGTACGCCGGCTACGAGAACAAGGTGAAGACCAACCTCGAGAGCCGCATCTCCAGCCTCAACATGGAGGACTACATCTTCCAGATCGAGGTCCCGACCGAGGAGGTCATGGAGGTCAAGGGCGGCAAGCGTCAGGCCGTCGTGCGCAAGAAGCTGCCCGGCTACCTGTTCGTCCGCATGGACCTCACCGACGAGTCGTGGTCGGCCGTCCGCAACACCCCCGGCGTGACCGGCTTCGTCGGCCAGACGTCACGCCCGACGCCGCTGACCGTCGACGAGGTCGTCAAGCAGCTCGCGCCGCCGAAGCAGAAGACGGTCGTCGCCCAGAAGGCGGTCGACTTCGAGGTCGGCGAGTCGATCACGGTCACCGACGGTCCTTTCGCCACGCTCCCGGCGACCATCAACGAGATCAACCTCGACAGCCAGAAGCTCAAGGTGCTGGTGTCGATCTTCGGCCGCGAGACGCCGGTCGAGCTGTCCTTCAACCAGGTCGCGAAGCTCTAAGAGCTCTCGCCTACTCAGGAAAAGACTCATGCCCCCCAAGAAGAAGCTCGCCGGCATCATCAAGCTGCAGATCAAGGCCGGTGCGGCGACCCCGGCGCCGCCCGTCGGTCCGGCCCTGGGCCAGCACGGCGTCAACATCATGGAGTTCTGCAAGGCCTACAACGCGGCGACGGAGTCCCAGCGCGGCGACATCGTGCCGGTCGAGATCTCCGTGTTCGAGGACCGGTCGTTCACCTTCATCACGAAGACGCCACCCGCTGCGCGCCTCATCCTCAAGGCCGCCGGGGTCGAGAAGGGCTCGGCCGTCCCGCACAAGACCAAGGTCGCGACCATCTCCAAGGCGCAGGTCCGCGAGATCGCCCAGACCAAGCTCGCCGACCTCAACGCCAACGACCTCGACGCCGCCGAGAAGATCATCGCCGGGACCGCCCGCTCGATGGGCATCACCGTTAGCGGCTAGCAGCAGCACAGCCCCGCACCACCTGTGGGAGGGCCCGGAACGTCCGAGTCCGCTTGCACCACGACTGCAGCACACGGCTGCAGAGAGGCACGACCATGAAGCGCAGCAAGGCGTACCGCACCGCCGCGGAGAAGATCGACTTCGACCGGATCTACACGCCGTACGAAGCGATCAAGCTCGCCAGGGAGACGTCGACGACCAAGTACGACGCCACCGTCGAGGTCGCGATGGTGCTGGGTGTCGACCCCCGCAAGGCCGACCAGATGGTGCGCGGCACCGTCAACCTGCCGCACGGCACCGGCAAGACCGCCCGCGTGATCGTCTTCGCGACGGGTGACAAGGCGGCTGAGGCCGAGGCCGCCGGCGCCGACGTCGTCGGTGGCGACGATCTGATCGAGCGCATCCAGGGTGGCTTCCTCGACTTCGACGCGGCCGTCGCCACGCCCGACCAGATGGGCAAGGTCGGCCGCATCGCCCGGATCCTCGGGCCGCGTGGGCTCATGCCCAACCCGAAGACCGGGACCGTGACCGCCGACGTCGGCAAGGCCGTCAGCGACATCAAGGGCGGCAAGGTCAACTTCCGCGTCGACAAGCAGGCCAACCTGCACCTGGTGATCGGCAAGGCCTCCTTCGACGAGACCAAGCTCGTGGAGAACTACGCCGCGGCTCTCGACGAGGTCAACCGCGCGAAGCCGTCGTCGTCCAAGGGCAAGTACCTCAAGAAGGTCGTCGTGACCACGACGATGGGTCCCGGCATCGCCGTCGACCCCAACCGCACGCGCAACCTGCTGGCCGACGCCGAAGTGGCGGCCGGCACCGCCGACTCCTGAGCCCCTGCTAGTCTGACCGCTGCCAAAGACCGCTGGTCGCCATCTGCTCGCAGGTGGTCGAAGGTCCCGCATCCGCGGGCGGCCCGCGCAGGTGAACACGGACAGACCCGCTGATCCTGGCGGGCCTCTGACGCCCCGTGCGCATCTGCGCCGGGGCGTTCGTCGTTGCGGAACCTCTGACGAGCTGACCCGCACCGACATCGAAGGAGGCCCATGGCGACCGACACTGCATCAGGGACTGCCGTGACCCACACCCGGGCGACCGTGCACCCGGAGAAGGCCGACGTGGTGGCCGAGCTGGCCGAGGCGTTCCGCGCCTCGTCCGCTGCGGTGCTCACCGAGTACCGCGGCCTCACCGTCAAGCAGCTCCAGGAGCTGCGTCGGGCGATGGGCGCCGACACGACGTACTCCGTCACGAAGAACACCCTGACCAAGCTCGCGGCCCAGGCTGCCGGCCTGACCGGCCTCGACAGCCTGCTGTCCGGTCCGACGGCGGTCGCCTTCGTCAAGGGCGACCCGGTCGAGGCGGCCAAGGGGCTGCGCGACTTCGGCAAGGCCAACCCCGCGCTCGTGGTCAAGGGCGGCGTGCTCGACGGCAAGACGCTGTCGGTCGACGAGATCCGCAAGCTTGCCGACCTCGAGTCGCGCGAGGTCCTGCTCGCCAAGCTGGCGGGGGCCATGAAGGCCTCGCTCACGCAGGCCGTCTACCTGTTCAACGCCCCGCTCGCGCAGGCCGCCCGCCTCGTCGGAGCCCTCCAGGCCAAGGCCGAGGCAGACCCGAGCGTCCTTGGCGGCGGAGCCGGTACGCCGGCTGCCGAGCCGGAGGCACCCGCCGCCACTGAGGAGGCGCCGGAGGCACCCGCCGCCGAGGCACCCGCTGTCGACGAGCCGGCCGAGGCCCCCGTCGTCGAGGCTGCTGCCGGCGACGACACCCCCGCCGCCGACACGGTCACGGCCGAGGCCGAGCCCGCTGCCGAGACCGACGAGACCAGCACGACCGACGAGACCAGCACGACCGACGAGACCAGCACGACCGACGAGACCAGCACGACCGACGAGACCAGCACGACCGAGTAACCGGCTCCGGCCGCCGTACGACCCCCACCCGCAACGCCGGAGACCGGCACAGACACCAAGGAGCTACACCATGGCGAAGCTCAGCACCGACGAGCTGCTCGACCAGTTCAAGGAGATGACGCTGATCGAGCTCTCAGAGTTCGTGAAGCAGTTCGAGGAGACCTTCGGCGTCACCGCCGCGGCTCCCGTCGCCGTCGCGGCCGCCCCGGCCGCCGGTGGTGGCGGCGGCGGAGCCGAGGAGGAGGCCGCACAGGACGAGTTCGACGTCATCCTCGAAGCGGCCGGCGACAAGAAGATCCAGGTCATCAAGGAGGTGCGCACGCTGACGTCCCTCGGTCTCAAGGAGGCCAAGGACCTCGTCGACGCCGCCCCCAAGCCGGTCCTGGAGAAGGTCACCAAGGAGGCGGCCGAGAAGGCGAAGGCCGCCCTCGAGGGTGCCGGCGCCACGGTCACCCTCAAGTAGTCCCAGCACGTTCCCCGGAGGGGCGGCCGCCGCAAGGCAGCCGCCCCTCCGGTGTTGTGCAACCACGCAATGACCCCATTCGGTGACACGTGCGGTACGCACGTATTCTGCGGGGTAGGACCTGTGAGTACGGTCACAGATGATCTTGATCCCGGCTCCCCCGCCGGATCCGAGGTCGATGTGGCCGGGGCGCGGCGCTGCCGCCGCCCGTTCCGACGAGTTCCGACTGGAGTCGCGCTGTGGGTGTCGAGATCCGCGTCGAGAACCTCACGAAGCGCTTCGGTCGGCAGACCATCTGGGAGGACGTCTCCCTGACGCTGCCGGCAGGCGAGATCAGCGTGCTGCTCGGGCCGTCCGGCACCGGCAAGTCGGTCTTCCTCAAGACGCTGATCGGTCTCCTCAAGCCCGAGAACGGCGCGATCTGGATCGACGGCAAGGACCTCACCAAGGTCCGCGAGAAGGAGCTCTACGAGATCCGCAAGCTGTTCGGGGTGCTGTTCCAGGACGGCGCACTGTTCGGATCGCAGAACCTGTTCGACAACATCGCGTTCCCGCTGCGCGAGCACACCAAGAAGACCGAGCGCGAGATCAAGGACATCGTGCTCGAGAAGATGGAGCTCACCGGCCTCACCGGAGCGGAGCGCAAGCTCCCCGGGGAGATCTCCGGCGGTATGCGCAAGCGGGCCGGCCTGGCGCGGGCGCTCGTCCTCGACCCGCAGATCCTGTTGTTCGACGAGCCCGACTCCGGTCTCGACCCGGTCCGCACGTCCTACCTCAACCAGCTCATCGTCGACCTCAACGCGCAGATCGAGGCGACGTTCCTGATCGTCACCCACGACATCAGCACGGCCCGCACCGTCCCCGACAACATCGGGCTGCTGTACCGGCGTCACCTCGCGATGTTCGGCCCCCGCGAGATGCTGCTGTCCAGCAACGAGCCGGTCGTCCGGCAGTTCCTGAACGGCCAGCGCCAGGGTCCGATCGGCATGGCGGAGGAGAAGGACGCCGGCGAGCTGGCCGCAGAGGCCGAGAGCGGCGAGGAGCAGGCCAAGCTCCCCCCGATCCCGGTCCAGCTGCCGACCAGCGACGGCCGCAAGCGCAACACCCAGCGCCCGCCGGGGTCCTGGCTCAAGGAGCACGGTGTCGTGCCGCCGAAGGGGTCGTTCGAGGGTATCGACGTCGACGTGCCCACGGGGAGCGGCAAGACCGGCTGGGAGGGCGAGATCCCGAGCCCCAGGGGCCGCTCCCGCAACGGCTCGGGCAGCAGCAACGTCGAGGTGGTTGCGCCTGCCGACGTACGTCAGGCCGACGCCGACGGCTCCGAGGCCGGCTCACCCGACAGCGAGGTCCACGCTTCGGACAGCGACGCCCCCCGCCGGCGCCCCCCTGCCAAGACCGCGGCCAAGACCGCCCGCAAACCCGCGGCCAAGACCGCGGCCAAGACCGCGGCCACATCGACGGCGAAGAAGGCGCCGCTGCCCAGCGGGCGCTCGCGAGGCAACTCATGATGGCGGCCTGATGGCGTTCGCGCCCGCCGCGCCGGTGCGTGCTGCCGGCGACTTCTTCGCGCTGTCCCTCGACGTGCTGCGAAGCCTGTTCAAGCGACCGTTCCAGGGGGCGGAGTTCGTCCAGCAGGCCTGGTTCATCGCGAGCGTGACGATCCTGCCCACGGCGCTGGTCTCCATCCCGTTCGGTGCCGTGCTCGCGCTCCAGGTCGGCAACCTGACCAAGCAGATCGGCGCGCAGTCGTTCACCGGAGCCGTCGCCGTCCTGGGCATCGTCCGCGAGGCCAGTCCGATCGTGACCGCGTTGCTCATCGCCGGGGCCGGCGGCTCCGCGATCTGTGCCGACCTCGGCTCACGCAAGATCCGCGACGAGATCGACGCGATGGAGGTGCTGGGCGTCAGCCCCCTGCAGCGACTGGTCGTGCCCCGCGTTCTCGCGACCATGCTCGTTGCGTTCTTCCTCAACGGCCTCGTGTCCGTCGTCGGCGTCGTCGGCGGCTACTTCTTCAACGTCATCCTGCAGGGCGGTACGCCGGGTGCCTACCTGTCGTCGTTCACCGCCCTGGCGCAGCTGCCCGACCTGTACGTCGGACAGCTCAAGGCCGTCATCTTCGGGATGATCGCCGCGCTCGTGGCGTCGTACAAGGGACTCAACGCGAAGGGCGGTCCGAAGGGCGTGGGTGACGCCGTCAACCAGAGCGTCGTCATCTCCTTCATGCTGCTGTTCCTGACCAACTTCATCATCACGGCCGTGTACTTCCAGATCGTCCCGCAGAAGGGGGGCTGAGATGGCTGTCACCTCGGCCACCCCGCCGGTCGTCGACCGGGCCCGGCGCATCGGGAGCGCGATCGTCGCCCGCCCGCTCGCGGCCCTCGACGACCTCGGCGCTCAGCTGTCGTTCTACGCCCGCTCGCTCGGCTGGACCTACCGCGTCCTGCTCCGCTACAAGAAGGAGGTCATCCGGCTGCTGGCGGAGGTCAGCCTCGGCACCGGAGCGCTCGCGGTCGTCGGCGGCACGGTCGGCGTCATCGCGTTCCTGACCTTCTTCACCGGCACCGAGGTCGGGCTGCAGGGCTACGCCGCCCTCAACCAGCTCGGCGTCAGCAACTTCACCGCCTTCATCTCGGCGTACTTCAACACGCGTGAGATCGCGCCGCTCGTCGCCGGCCTCGCGCTGTCCGCGACCGTGGGCTGCGGCTTCACGGCCCAGCTCGGTGCCATGCGGATCAGCGAGGAGGTCGATGCCCTCGAGGTGATGGGCGTCCCGTCGCTGCCGTTCCTGGTGACCACCCGCATGATCGCCGGTTTCATCGCCGTGACGCCGCTCTACGTCATCGGGCTGCTGTCGTCGTACTTCGCCGCCCGCGTCATCACCACGGGCTTCTACGGGCAGTCGACCGGCACCTACGACCAGTACTTCAACCAGTACCTGCCGGCCGAGGACGTCATCTACAGCTTCCTCAAGGTGATGGTCTTCGCGGTGATCATCATCCTGATCCACTGCTACTACGGCTACTACGCAAGCGGCGGCCCGGCCGGCGTGGGCGTGGCCGTGGGCCGCGCGGTCCGCACCGCCATCGTCGCCATCAACGTCGTCGACTTCTTCCTGAGCCTGGCCATCTGGGGCGCGACGACGACCGTGAGGATCGCGGGCTGATGGCCGTCCCCCGTCCCACCGGCATCGCCGCGCTGATCAGGCTCCGCCTGTCCGGTGTGGCGTTCCTGGTCGTGATCGGGCTGCTCGTCGCGCTCACCGTCGCGCTCTACCAGAAGGCGTTCACGCCGGTGGTGAAGGTGACGCTGCAGGCCAACCGGATCGGCAACCAGCTGTCCGCACCGGCCGACGTCAAGCTGCGGGGCCTCATCGTGGGCGAGGTGCGCTCGGTCGCGTCGAAGGGCAACGGCGCGACGATCTCGCTGGCCCTCGATCCCTCCAAGGTCGAGCTGATCCCCGAGAACGTCGAGGCTCAGCTCATCCCCAAGACGCTGTTCGGCGAGAAGTTCGTCGATCTGATCCTGCCTGCGTCGCCCAGCGCGGATCACCTGCGCGCCGGCGACGTCATCCCGCAGGACCGCTCCGAGGCTGCACTCGAGACCGAGCGCGTGCTCGACAACCTGCTCCCGCTCCTGCAGAGCCTCAAGCCCGCCCAGCTGAGCCTGGCTCTCAACTCGCTGTCGTCGGCGCTGCGCGGTCGAGGTGACCGCCTGGGGGCCAACTTCGCTCGGGTGCAGGCGTACTTCAAGGAGCTCAACCCGCAGCTGCCGGCCATCCAGGAGGACTTCCAGGGCCTGGCCGACCTGGCAGAGAGCTACAGCGCCGCGGCCCCCGACCTGCTCCGCCTGATCGACAACACCGCGGCGGTGAGCCGCAACACCGTCGACCAGAAGGAGGAGCTGGCGAGCTTCCTGTCGAGCACGATCGGGTTCGCCGACACCTTCACCGACTTCCTCGACGCGAACGACGAGCGACTCATCACGCTCGCCTCGGCGAGCCGCGGGCCGCTGGCGGTCTACGCGCGCTACTCACCCGAGTACCCATGCATGGCCGCCGGCCTCGTCGCGTGGCAGCCGCGCGTCGAGAGGAGCTTCGGCGGGCTCCAGCCGGGTCTGCACATCACCCTCGAGACCGGTAAGGACAACGGCCAGTACTCCCCTGGCGAGGAGCCGAAGTACCTCGAGGACCGCGGCCCGGTCTGCTACGGCCTGCCCAAGCCGGCGGTCCCCGCACCCGACATCAACTACAAGGACGGCTACCGCGACGGCCAGGCGGGCACGACCACCGCGTCGCCGGCCGGGGTCGCGGCGGATCCCGCGCTCTACCTCGGCGGTGGCGGTTCGCAGCGCGACATCATCAACAGCGTGGTCGGCCCGGTGCTGCAGGTGCCGTACGACGAGGTGCCCGACATCGCCGAGCTGCTCTTCGGTCCGATGGCCCGCGGAGCTACGGTGGGGCTCACGTGAAGACCTCAGCCGCCCTGATCAAGCTCGTGATCTTCATGATCGTGACCTCGATCCTCACCATGTTCCTGGCCGCGACGATCGGCAACATCACGTTCGGCGGGAAGACCCGCTACAGCGCGATGTTCAGCGACGTCACGGGCCTGCTGGTGGGCAACGACGTCCGGATCGCCGGCGTGCGCGTGGGTCAGGTCAACGGCATCGAGCTGGCAGACCGCAAGCTGGCCAAGGTCACGTTCTCCCTCGAGCAGAAGCGCAAGATCCCCGAGAGCGCGATCCTTCGCCTGCGCTACCGCAACCTCGTGGGCGAGCGCTACCTGGCCGTCACCGAGGGTCCCGGTTCCGCGGATCCGATGCAGCCCGGCCGGACGTTCCCGGTGGCACACACCCGCAACGCGCTCGACCTCACGGTGCTGTTCAACGGGTTCCGGCCGCTGTTCCAGGCCCTCGACCCGCAGGCGACCAACGAGGTCGCCTACGAGCTCATCCAGACGCTGCAGGGCGAGGGCGGCACGCTCGAGAGCCTCATGCAGCGCACCGCTTCGCTGACCAACACGCTGGCCGACCGCGACGCCGTGATCGGGCGGGTCATCACCAACCTGAGCACGGTGCTCGACACCCTCGACGACGGCGACCAGCTGTCACAGCTCGTGCTCCAGCTGCGGCGGCTGTCCGCGGGCTTCGCCCAGGACCGCGTGGCGATCGGCGAGTCCATCGCCGGCATCAGCAACCTGACCTCGGCCACGACGTCACTGCTGGCCGACATCCGCGGACCGCTGCGGAACGACATCGCCCAGCTCAACATCCTGGCCGGCACCCTCGATGCCAACAAGGCGACGGTCAACGGCGTGCTCCAGCGCCTCCCGACGAAGCTCGACCGCATCATCGGCACCGCGACGTACGGCTCGTGGTTCAACTTCTACCTGTGCGGGTTCGACGGCCAAGTCGTCCTCCCGACCGGCGCCGTGACGAGCCCGAGCTTCGTCAGCGACGCCGCGCGCTGCAAGCGGGGGGCGGGCCAATGACACCGTTCCGCGAGCAGAACAAGACCGTGATCGGCGCGGTCGGGCTGACCGTGATCCTGCTGCTCATCGGCGTCGCGTTCAGCGCCGACAAGCTGCCGATCATCGGCGGCGGCGACGTCTACCAGGCCGAGTTCAGCGAGGCGGCCGGGTTGCGCCCGACCGACGAGGTGCGCGTCGCGGGGGTCAAGGTCGGCAAGGTCATTGCCGTCGACCTCGCCGGGGACCGCGTGATCGTGAAGTTCCGGGTGAAGAACGCTGACTTCGGCAAGGAGAGCCGGGCCGACATCCGCATCAAGACGGTTCTCGGGCGCAAGTTCGTCATGCTGACCCCGGACGGTCCCGGCCAGCTGTCGACGGTCGACCTGATCCCGCTCGCGCGGACCTCGTCGCCGTACGACGTCTCCGAGGCGTTCCAGGGGCTGGCGAGCACGGTCGACCAGGTCGACACCAAGCAGCTCGAGCGGTCCTTCGAAACCCTGGCCGACACGTTCCGCGACACCCCCGACGAGGTCCGCGCCTCGCTGACCGGTCTGTCCCGGCTGTCCCGCACGATCGCGAGCCGCGACCAGCAGCTGCGGGTGCTGCTCGAGCGCAGCAGCGTGGTGACCCAGGTCCTCTCGGAGCGTGACGCCGACCTGACGGCCTTCATGGCCGACAGCAGCCTCATCCTGCAGGAGCTGCGCCGGCGCCGCGCGGCGATCAACACCTTGCTCACCACGACCACGCAGCTCTCGGAGCAGCTCATCGCGCTCGTCCGCGAGAACCGCGCCACGCTCGCGCCCGCGCTGCAGAAGCTGCACAACGTCGTGCTCGTCCTCAAGGCCAACCAGGACAACATCGACAAGGCGATCCCGCGACTGGCGACGTTCACCCGCGTGTTCGCGAACAACCTCGGCAACGGGCGCTGGTTCGACACGCTCGTCCAGAACCTCTCCTCGCCGACCGGCTTCGGCCCCGGCGCGGCTCCGGGGGGTGCCGGATGACCGCCGTCCGCCGGCCACCTGCCGCCCGCGTGCTGCTCGTCGCCGTCGCGCTCGCGCTGCTCGGCGGCTCGGCCGGTTGCGGCGTCTTCAGCAACGAGGACCCCAAGAAGCACCTCACGGCGCACTTCGCGCGGACCGTCGGTCTCTACAAGCACAGTGACCTTCGCGTGCTCGGGGTCCGCATCGGGCAGGTCACGTCGATCACGCCCGAGGGCACGACGGTGCGGGTCGAGATGGAGTACGACGCCAAGTACAAGCTGCCGGCCGATGCCAAGGCCGTCGTGGTGTCGCCGTCGATCGTGTCGGACCGCTACGTGCAGATCACACCGGTGTGGAAGAGCGGGCCGGCGCTGCCGGCCGCGTTCGACCTGTCCACCGACCGCACGGCGGTCCCGGTCGAGCTCGACCAGATCTACAGCGCGCTCGACCAGCTCAACCAGGACATCGGCCCCAACGGCGCCAACCGCAACGGCGCCCTCTCCGATCTGCTGCACGTCGGCGCGCAGAACCTGAAGGGCAACGGCCAGCTGCTCAACGCCACGCTGACGGACCTGTCGCAGGCGGTGTCGACCCTGGCGACGTCGCGGCAGGACCTGTTCGCCAGCGTGGACAACCTGCAGGACTTCACAACGACGCTCGCCAACAGCGACCGGACCGTGCGGCAGTTCAACACCGATCTCGCCGACGTCGCCGCGCAGCTGTCCGGGGAGCGGCAGGACCTCGCCACGGCCATCCGCCAGCTGTCGATCGCGCTGAGCGAGGTCGCGACGTTCGTCCGTGACAACAAGGCCAACCTCACGGCCAACGTGAAGGACCTCGCCTCGGTCACCGGCGTGCTGGTGAAGCAGAAGCGGGCGCTCGAGGAATTCCTCGACAACTCCGCGACCGCGCTGTCCAACCTGCAGCTTGCCTACAACCCCAAGTCCGGCACGCTCGACACCCGTGACAACAACAGTCACGAGACGACACCGCAGGGGCTGCTCTGCGGGCTGTTCACGGCAGCCGGGCAGGCCTGCCCGGTCGGTGTCGCCTCGGCAACGGCGCCGGTGGCGACCTACGGCTACGACCGCACCCTCGGCGGCATCCTCGGGGGCGCACGATGAGCACTCGGCGTACGACAGCCTGGCTCGCGCTGGCCGGCTGCCTCGCCCTCACGGGTTGTGAGTTCAAGGGCGCCGCGGCCATTCCGCTCCCCGGTGGAGCGGGAGGCGGCGCCGGCGCCTACAAGGTGACGATCGAGTTCCCTGACGTCCTCGACCTGGTGCCGCAGTCCGCGGTGAAGGTCAACGACGTCGCGGTCGGCAGCGTCGAGTCCATCAAGGTGGGCAACGGCGCCAGCTACACCGCTCTGGTGCGGGTGCGCATCCGCAAGGACGTCGTGCTCCCGTCCAACGCGCACGCCAGCCTGCGCCAGACGTCTCTGCTCGGTGAGAAGTTCGTGAGTCTCGACCCGCCGACGACCGAGGCCGCTTCGGGCCGGCTGCGTGACGGGGCCACGATCGGGCTCGACCGCACGACCCGCAACGCCGAGGTCGAAGAGGTGCTGGCAGCACTGTCCTTGGTGCTCAACGGCGGCAGCCTCGAGCAGATTCAGACGATCAACCGCGAGCTGGTCCTGGCGCTGAAGGGCCGCGAGAGCAAGGTGCGCGACCTGCTCAACCAGCTCAACACGTTCGTCGGCGGTCTCGACAAGCAGAAGGCCGACATCGTCCGGGCGCTCGACGGCTTCGACAAGCTGACGACCAGGTTGGCAGCACAGCGCGAGACGCTCGCCGTCGGTCTCCGCGACATCCCCGCCGGTGTTTCGGTGCTGGCCGACCAGCGCGCGCAGCTGACACAGGTGCTGACCGGGCTCAACCGCCTGGGCACCGTCGCGGTGCGCGTCATCCAGGCGTCGCAGCAGAACACCACCGCCGACCTGAAGGCGCTCCAGCCGATCCTGACGTCGCTCAGCCTGGCCGGCAAGGACCTCCCCGACTCGCTCGAGCTCCTCACGACCTACCCGTTCCCCAGAACGGTCGACGAGGGCATCAAGGGCGACTACGCCAACCTCTGGGTCACGGCCGACGTCAACCTCGTCGGCGCGGGTGGCAACACCGGTGTCATCCCGGGGCCGATCGCGTCGCTCCTGCCCTCGCCGCCGGCGCTCCCGGGTGCCCCGTCGGTCACGGTGCCCAAGCTGCCGACCCCCGTTCCGGGCGCGAGCCTGCTCCCGTCGATCCTCGGCCTGGCCGACGGCGGTTCGCGCGACCTGCTCGGTCTCCTGCTCGGAGGCCTGTCGTGATCAGCCGTCAGACCAAGCTGCAGCTGATGGTGTTCGGCCTGATCTCGGTGCTCGGGCTGAGCTACACCGGCGTGCGCTACGCCGGGCTCGGCCGGTTCTTCCAGGACCAGGGCTACGTCGTCTCTGCCGACTTCGTCGACAGCGGCGGCATCTTCAAGGGTGCCGAGGTCACCAACCGGGGTGTCCCCCAGGGCAAGGTCGTCTCCCTCACCCTTCGCAAGGACGGCGTCCGTGTCGGTCTGCGCATGCGGCCCGGCACGAAGGTGCCCAAGGACGTGAAGGCGTTCGTCGGCAACCGCTCGGCGGTCGGTGAGCAGTACGTCGACCTCCAGCCGCAGACCGATGGCGGGCCGTTCCTCGGGGAAGGCAGCGTCATCCCGCGGGACCGCACCGGCATCCCGATCCCGCCGACGCAGCTCCTCGTCAACCTCGACCGGTTCGTCACGAGCATCGACACCCGAGACGTGACTGTTGTCCTGGACGAGCTGGGCAAGGCGTTCGAAGGTTCCGAGGACAGCCTGCAGCGGCTGGTTGACGCGGGTGACCTCCTCACCCAGGCAGCAACCGACCACCTGCCGCAGACGAAGAAGCTGATCCAGGACGGCCGGACGGTCCTGGCGACGCAGCGGGACACGGCGGGTCAGTTCCGCAGCTTCAACCGCGACCTCGCAGACCTGACCGGTCAGCTCCGCGCCAGCGACCCCGACTTCCGTCGGCTGTTCGCAGGCGGCACCCAGAGCGCGCTGCAGGTCACCGACCTGCTCGAGACCAACCGCTCGGCGCTGCCGATCCTGCTGAACAACCTGGTGACGATCGCGCAGGTCCAGTCGATCCGGCTGCCGGCCCTCCGTCAGATCCTCGTGACCTACCCGAACGTCATCGCGGGCGGCTTCACGGTCGTGCCCGACGATGGCACCACGCACTTCGGGCTCGCCACCACCAGCGAGCCGGCGCCCTGCATCAACGGCGGCTACGCCGCGACGAAGAAGCGCGATCCCAGCGACCTGAACCTGCGCACGCCGAACCTCAACGCCTACTGCGCCTCACCCTCGAGCTCCGGCCAGGACGTGCGCGGCGCGCACAACGCTCCCCGTCCGGCCGGCGAGCGGCCGTACCCGAACAACACGACCAGCGCGGTGCCCGAGCGCACCGCGTCGCTCGGCAGCGCGGTACGCCCGAGCGGTGGCGCGGCGACGCGCGACGGGAGCGACACCGTGCTGCTGGGCGACTACGACCCGCTGACGGGCAACGTCATCACCTCCGACGGCCAGCGGCTGACCATCGGGTCCAGCGCCGGCGCGGCGGCGGTGTTCGGCGCGAGCTCGTGGCAGCTGCTCCTGCTCGGGCCCCTGTCCCGGTGACCGAGGGCGCTGCCGAGGTCGCGTCCGCGGACAACGCGTCCCCGGCCTCCACGACTCCTGGCTCCGGGCCGGTCGTGACGGTGGTCGTCCTGGTCCTGGTCCTGGTGCTGCTCGCGGCGCTGGCGATCCTGGGTGCGCTTCAGCTGCGCGACGTCCCGAAACGCGCTGACGCCCGCGCTGCGGCGATGGCGGCCGCTCGACAGGAGGCACTCAACCTGACTTCTATCGACGGACGCGACATCGAAGGCGACCTCCAGCGGGTGCTCGCCGGCGCCACCGGCACGTTCGCCGACGACTTCAAGGCGCGGTCCAAGGACCTCAAGAGCGTGCTGACGGACAACGAGGTCGTCGCCGTGGGTCGCGTGATCGATGCGGCGCTGGTCCGCGGCGACCTGGACACTGCGACGGTGCTGGTCGTCGTCGACAGCACGGTGAAGAACACAGCCGTCCCCGAAGGTCGCGCCAACACCTACCGGATGCAGCTCGACCTCGAGCGGCACGGCAGCCGTTGGCTCACATCAGCCCTGCAGTTCGTGGGCTGACGTGACGACTCCCGACGAGCCCGTGGACGACGTGGGTCAGGCCTCCGACACAGGCTGGCCGGCCGAGTCGGTGGAGCCTGCGATGCGCTCCCACCTCGAGACCAGCGACCCGACGGATGCCGAGGAGGAGGGCTGGCCCGCCCTCGCGGACCCCGACCCCGCCGTTGCGTCCGACGCTGAAGTCGCCCCGGCGACCGATCCCTCGGACGCAAGCCAGGAGCCCTACCAGGAGCCCTACCAGGAGCCGCCCGCGCAGGAGCCCTTCGAGGAGCCGGCCGCGCAGGAGCCCTTCGAGGAGCCGGCCGCGCAGGAGCCCTACGAGGAGCCGGCCGCGCAGGAGCCCTACGAGGAGCCGGCCGCGCAGGAGCCCTTCGACGGCCCTGTTGCGTCCGAGGCTGCGGTCGCCCCGGCAGCCGCCCCCGCGGACGCGAACGAGGGGGAGGACGCGGAGCTCGAGACTGCCGCTCCTGTTGTGGCGTCAGAAGAGCTGAGCGTCGAGGCCGCACCCGTCTTCGGACGCGACGAGGACGAGGACGGGGACGGGGTTCTCGTTGCGTCCGGGTCGGAGGGTGCCCCGGCGCCCGCTTCGCCTGACGCAGGCCCCGAGGAGGGGGAGGGGGACGACGAAGAGCTGGCGGCGTACGCCGTACCACCTCGTCCGCCGGGGAGGTCGGCGGCGGTCATCGCGCTGCTGGTGACGACGGCGCTCATGGCGATCGCCACCGGCGCGGTCTGGTTCATGGTGCTGCGTCAGACCCAGGAGCGCGACACGGTCGACACCGCCCGCACCGCCGCGCTCGAGGCGAGCCGCGACGCTGCCCGCGTGCTGTTCAGCTACGACTACCGCACGCTGGACAAGGACTTCAGCGCCGGCCGGGCGGTCGCGACCGGGGCGTTCCTCACGCAGTACACCGAGACGACGAGCAAGGTCGTCACCAACATCGCCAAGGAGAAGAAGGCCGTCGTCAAGGCGGAGGTCGTCACCGCGGGAGTCGTGCGCGCCAGTGAGCGCACCGTCGTCACGATCGTCTACGTCAACCAGGTGACCACGAGCAGCCTGGCCGCCGGCCCGAAGGTCGACCTCAGCCGGGTCCGGATGACGCTCGTCAAGGTCGGCGACGACTGGCGCGTCTCGAAGGTCGAAGCGCTCTGACCCGCCTGGATGCTTGACGGGAAGGCATCTGCCCCTCACTCTGTCCGCCAGGCACCGACCCCGCCGAGGGCTCCATCTCGACAGGAACGGCGCCTTTAGGCTAGGCTGCCTGTTTGCGCTGCCTCCCGTCATATAACCGCCCAGGCCGTATGCCTGTGCAGGCCGGTCGAGTGTGCGTGCGCCGCCTGGGAACTCAGCTCTGGCAGGTCTCTGCCTTCGGAAGGACCCCTCTTGGCCGCCCGCAGTAACCCCAGCACGACCCGCACGACCCGCACGACCAGCAAGACCCCCCGCATCTCGTTCGCGAAGATCCGCGAGCCGCTCGAGGTCCCCAACCTGCTCGACCTGCAGGTCTCCGCGTTCGACTGGCTGGTCGGCAACGACGTCTGGCAGGCCCGAGTCGCCGCCGCCGTCGACGAGGGCCGCGACGACGTCTCCACCCGGTCCGGGCTCGAGGAGATCTTCGAGGAGATCTCCTCGAGCC
>JAENVS010000037.1 GCA_016650445.1 Frankiaceae bacterium
ACAGCCCCGAGACACCGATCTACAAGAAGTCCCACGTCCTGTACGGCGTCGACATGGCCAAGAAGGAGATCGCCCGCCGTCGGCAGGCAGTCGTGGTCGAGGGCTACACCGACGTCATGGCGATGCACCTCGCCGGCGTGCCGACGGCGATCGCCACCTGCGGCACCGCGTTCGGCGCCGACCACATCCAGGTCATCCGCCGGCTCCTCATGGACCAGGACGAGTTCCGCGGCGAGGTCATCTTCACCTTCGATGGCGACGAGGCCGGGCAGAAGGCGGCGCTCAAGGCGTTCGACGACGAGCAGAAGTTCGTCGCGCAGACCTACGTCGCCATCAGCCCCGATGGCATGGACCCGTGCGACCTGCGGCTGGCCAAGGGCGACGTCGCGGTCCGCGACGTCGTGGCGAGCCGGGTGCCGCTGGTCGAGTTCGCCATCCGCTCGACCCTGAGCAAGTACGACCTCGACACCGCCGAGGGTCGTGTGCAGGCGATGCAGAGCGCCGCGCCGCTCGTTGCCAAGATCAAGGACCGCGCGCTGCGGCCGGAGTACGCGCGGCGCCTGGCCGGCTGGCTGGGCATGGAGGTCGAGCCCGTCGCCACCCGCGTCGCCGAGCTGGCGGGTGACCACCGGACGCCGACGCAGCGGCGGCCGGCCCCGGGCGTGAGCGCCGACGCGGCAGCGGTCGCCGTCGAGCGCGAGGCGGTCAAGCTCGCCGTACAGATGCCTGTCATCGCCGCCCCGCTCTACGACACCCTCGACGACGAGGACTTCACCCACGAGGGCCTGCGCGCCGTGCACCAGGTGGTCCGCGCCGCGGGTGGCACCTCGGCGTCGACCGGCGGTGAGGCGTGGGTCTCGGCGCTGCTGGAGCAGAGCCCCGACGACAAGGTCAGGTCGTTCGTCACCATGCTCGCCGTCGAGGCGCTCCGCAGCGACAACCCGCCGGACGAGCGGTACGCCGGGGCGGTGCTCGCCCGGGTGCAGGAGCACGCGGTGACCCGCAAGATCGCCGAGCTCAAGCCCAGGCTCCAACGGGTCAACCCGGTCGAGGAGCCCGACAAGTACAACGCGCTGTTCACCGAGCTGATACGGCTCGAGCAAACCGCCCGCTCACATCGTGAGCGAGGGATCGGAGCCTTGTGACCGCATCCGAGCAGGTCGCCGCGGCAGTCGTCGTACCGCCAGTCCCGACACAGGGGCCCGCCGCCCTTCCGAAGGAGGCGCAGGTCGACGAGGTCCGGTCGCTCATCGCTCGGGGCAAGGAGGCCGGCTTCCTGTCGGCCGAGGAAGTCGGCACGGTGCTCGCGGCAGCGGAGATCACGCCGGAGGCGATGGATGGCGTGCTCGCCGTCATCAACGACGAGGGCATCGAGATCATCGACTCGGGCGAGGAGCTCGAGGCTGCGGAGAAGGACGAAGCACGGCTGCGCAAGGAAGAGGAGATCGCCCTCAAGGCGAGCCCCACCAACGACCCCGTCCGGATGTACCTCAAAGAGATCGGCAAGGTCGCGCTCCTCACTGCGGAGGAGGAGGTCGATCTCGCGAAGCGCATCGAGGCCGGGCTCTTCGCCTCGGAGAAGCTCGTCACGATGCCCCGCATCACCGCGGCGCTGCGCCGCGACTTCGAGGCCATCGAGTACGACGGGTCGATCGCCAAGCGCAAGCTCGTCGAGGCCAACCTGCGGCTCGTCGTGAGCATCGCGAAGCGCTACGTCGGTCGCGGCATGCTCTTCCTCGACCTGATCCAGGAGGGCAACCTCGGCCTGATCCGCGCGGTCGAGAAGTTCGACTACACCAAGGGCTACAAGTTCTCGACGTACGCGACGTGGTGGATCCGCCAGGCCATCACGCGCGCCATTGCCGACCAGGCCCGCACCATCCGCATCCCGGTGCACATGGTCGAGACCATCAACAAGCTGATCCGCATCCAGCGCCAGCTGCTGCAGGACCTCGGCCGCGAGCCGACCCCCGACGAGGTCGGCGTCGAGATGGACCTGCCGCCCGAGAAGGTCCTCGAGATCCAGAAGCTCGCGCAGGAACCGGTCTCCCTCGACACCCCGATCGGCGAGGAGGACGACTCCCACCTCGGTGACTTCATCGAGGACTCCGACGCGATCGTGCCGATCGACGCGGCGTCGTTCATCCTGCTGCAGGAGCAGCTCGACTCGGTCCTGCACTCGCTGTCCGAGCGGGAGAAGAAGGTCATCCAGCTGCGGTTCGGGCTGACCGACGGGCACCCGCGGACGCTCGAGGAGGTCGGCAAGGAGTTCGGCGTCACCCGCGAGCGAATCCGGCAGATCGAGTCCAAGACCCTGTCCAAGCTGCGCCACCCCAGCCGCTCCCAGAAGCTCCGCGACTACTTGGATTAGCCGGGTAGGGCCGCGACTCCCCACCCAGCGTCGGTGATCGACGGAAGCCAACCGGCACTATCAGTCCTCGATCCACGCCCAACCCTGCCGCCAAGCCTCCGTCGATCAAGGCGGTGCCGGCCGGGGAGCCGGCGTCGGCGCCGAACCGGCTCCCGTCATCGCGCCCTTAGGGTTGTGACGTGACGTTCTTTCGGCGTACGGCGGTGCCTGACGTCGTGAAGGCGGTCGCGGTCGCGGCCGGCGAGCGCCGGATCGCCTGGGCCGCGACACCGGACGGGCGGGCCGTCGTCGCGAGCAGCCGGGCGCTGTACCTGCCCGACGGCACCGTCCTGGGCTGGGACGAGATCGAGCGGGCGCACTGGGAGAAGCCCTCACTCGAGATCGTCGAGCTGACCGAGCGCGAGGGCAGCGGTCGCCGGCACCACGTCGACCTCGACCTCGAGCACGACACCGATCTGCCGGAGACCGTCCGGGCCCGTGTCAGCGCCAGTGTCGCGTGGTCCTCGCACGTCAAGCTGCGGCCGAAGGGCGGGGTGCGGATCGTGGGACGCAGGCGCGTCGGCATGGAGGTCCTCGACTGGCAGCTCGTGTTCGACCGCGACACCGATCCGCAGGACCCCGGCCTGCGCGCGCAGGCAGACGAGCACCTCGCCGCCGCCCGGCGCACCATTGGATGAGGGCACGATCGGCTAATGCGCTGGACCGGACAGGCCAGACTGATCAGGTGGAGCACGTCCTGGCCGCCTCCGGGCTCGTCAAGTCCTACCGCCGCGGCAGAGCCGTCGACGGCATCGACTTGACGGTCGGACCGGGCGAGCGCGTCGCCGTCCTCGGTCCCAACGGTGCGGGCAAGACCACGACGCTGCTGATGTGCCTCGGCGTCGTGTCGCCCGACGCCGGCTCGGTCACGATCGTCGGACACCGGCTGCCCAAGGAGCGGTCGCGGGCCATGGCGCACGTCGGCTTCGCGGCGGGTTACCTACCGCTGCCCGAGCGGCTCCGCGTCCGCGAGTACCTCGGCATGTACGCCGATCTGTACGGCGTCACCAACGCCAAGCAGGCGATCCGCGAGGGGCTCGAGCGCTTCCACATCGGCCACCTCGAGGCGGCGCTCGGCACCGAGCTGTCGAGCGGCCAGAAGACGCTGATCGGCATCGTCAAGGCGACCCTGCATCACCCGAGGCTGCTCGTCCTGGACGAGCCCACGGCCAGCCTCGACCCCGAGGTCTCGAGCCGCGTGCGCGCCGGCCTGCGCAGCCTCTGCGACGAGCACGGCACTGCGCTGCTCATCACCAGCCACGACATGCGCGAGGTCGAGCGGCTCACCGAGCGCGTGGTGTTCCTGCTCGCCGGCCGCGTCGTTGCGGACGGCACCCCGGAGGAGATCGCGCTGCGCTATGACCGCGCCGATCTCGAGGGAGTGTTCCTACACCTCGCCGAGGAGTCCCGGCGATGAATCCCGTCCGCGTCGGCGCGATCGCGAAGCGGCACTGGTGGGTGCTCAAGCGCAGCCCGCACCGGTCCTTCGACATCGTGCTGTGGCCGATCGTGGACACGCTGACCTTCGGCTCGTTGGCCATCGCCTACCAGAGCAACCAGACGCGTGCCTTCTACGTCCTTGCCGGCGTCGTGCTGTGGCACGTGATCTACCAGGCGCAGATCGCGGTGTCGGCCGGGTTCCTCGAGGAGACCTGGTCTCGCAACCTGCTCTCGCTGATGGTGTCACCGGTCAGCGAGGCGGAGTACCTGCTCGGCACCGGCCTGTTCGGCTTGCTCAAGACCGTCCTCGGTGTCGGCGGCGTCGCGATCACTGCGCTGGTCTGCTACGCGTTCGACGTCACGTCGCTCGGCATCGGGTTGATCCCGGTCGTCGCCCTGCTGCTGCTGTGCGGCTGGGTCATCGCGATGTTCGTCATCGGGATCGTCCTGCGCTACGGCAGCGGCGCCGAGGCGCTGGTGTGGGGGATCCTGTTCGTGCTGATGCCGCTGTCCGGCACGTTCTTCCCCGTCGAGGCACTGCCTGGCCCGCTGCAGCCGGTGGCCCAAGCGCTGCCGACGACGCACGCCTTCACCGCGGCCCGCCAGCTCGTCGACGGCGGCGCGTTTCCCTGGCACGAGTTGACGATCGCGGCCGCGCTCACCGCGCTCTCCGGCGCGCTGGCGATGTACTACGTGACCGCGATGCTGCGGTTGTTCCGTCGTCGCGGCTACGTGACGCGCTACAGCTGACGTGCCCGCCCGAAGGCGGCGACGGACGCACCGGCAGCCATGGCCAACCCGGCCGCCAGCAGCGTCAGGGGTAGCGGGATCCGCTCCTGCTCCGACGGCGTCGCCGCCCGCGGCTCCGGCACGCCGGTCAGCGGGGTGCTCGTCGCCACCGGTGCGGTCGGTGACGCGCTGGGGCTGACGACGCTCGGCAGCGGGCTCGGCGCGACGGATGCCTTGGGTGACGGGACCGGACTCGCCACGGGCCGCGCCACGGCCGAGCGAGAGGGCTTGATCACGGGCACCGGCTTGGGCTGACTCGAGGCGCGCGGCGTCGTCGCCGGCACGCCGAGAGCCGCCGCCGCGTCGACCACCCCGTGACCCGCCTGCGCCAGCGGCTTCGCGGTGTCCTCCAGGCGGGAGATCACCTGGTCGCGGGTGCGCGCGGGGTCCTGTCCGAGCAGCAACGCGGCGACACCGGCGACGTGCGGCGCCGCCATCGACGTACCCGCCGCGACGGCGTACCTGTTTCCGGGGTAGAGCGACGTGATGCAGTCGGACTGGGTGCAGGTGTCCTTCGTCTTGGGGTCGCCGCCCGGTGCCGCGAGGTCCACGCCGGTCCCGCGTTGGCTGTACGACGCAAGCCCGCCCGCCCGCGAGGTGGCCGCGATCACGATGGCGTCGGCGCCGTAGGTGTTCGCCACGGGTGCGCTGCTGTTGCCCGCCGAGAAGATGACCACGATGCCCTGGCTCGCGGCCTCGCTGACTGCGGTGGGGATGGCGGTCGACGACGACAAGCCGGGCACGTCCGGGCCGAGCGAGAGGTTGATCACCCGCGCGCCGTGTCCCGCCGCCCAGCGGATGCCGGCCGCGACGTCGTCGGGCTGGCCGACGCAGTTGCCGGTCTTGGTGTCGTGCGTCAGCACCCGGACCGGCAGGATCTTCGCCTTCGGCGCGACGCCGAAGGAGGAGGACGCGACCGTGCCGGCCACGTGGGTGCCGTGGTCGCACTGGTCGGGCGAGGCCGGACCGTCCTTGCATGTGCCGCCCACGCAGTCGGCGCCGGCGAGCACCCGGCCCTCGAAGTCACGGTGTGACGCGTCGACCCAGGAGTCGAGCACGGCCACGGTGACGCCGGAGCCGGAGTGCCCCGCCGAGCGGGCGTTCGGCACGTGGATCTGGTCGAAGTTCCAGGTCCGCTGCGGGGCCGTCCCGGCCGCCTCGGCCGGGACAGTCACGGCGAGCATGCCGATGGCGAGCGCGACGCCGGCCCACCGTCCACGTCGCGTCATCGCCTCACGGTACGACGGCCCGACGTATCGCGGGGGTGAGACGCCGACAACTCACGCTCATGTCACCCGCGCGTCCTAGCCTGCGGTCATGAAAGTCGTCCGCCCCGCGGCGCGCCGTCTGCGCCAGGCCGCCCGCGCCGATGGCGCCGGCAGCAGCGGCCTGTCGTCGTTGCTGGGTGTGCATGCCTTGCAGTCGGCCGGCGATGCTCTCGTTGCTGTCGCCTTGGCCGGGACGTTGTTCTTCTCGGTGCCCCTCGGGCAAGCCCGCGGCCGGGTCGGTCTGTACCTCGTGCTGACGCTGCTGCCGTTCTCGTTCCTCGTCCCGGTCGCCGGTCCGCTGCTGGACCGGTTCCGGCACGGCCGTCGTAACGTCCTCGCCGCCACCTCCGGGGGGCGGGGTCTGCTGACCTGGGTGATGGCGGGGGCGATCGCGGGTCTGGGCCTCTACCCGCTCGCGCTGGGCGTCCTCGTGCTGGCGCGGGCCTACGGCGTCGCCCGCAGCGCCGCCACTCCACGCGTCCGCCCGCGGGGCATGAGCCTGATCCAGGCCAACGCGCGGCTCAACGTCGCCGGCACTGCGTCGTCGACGGCGGCCGCCGCGCTCGGCGCGGTCGTCGCGAAGGCGGTCGGTTCCTCGTGGGTGCTGTACGCCGCGAGCGTGCTGCTCCTGGCCGCCGGCATGCTCGCGCTGCGACTGCCGGCTCATGTCGACGAGGCGCCGGCCGACGCCGCCGAGGGGCGGTCGACGTTCCGGCTGCGGGCCGCCGGGCCCACCATCCTGGCCGCGCTGGGCTCGGCGGCCGCTTTGCGTGCTGTGGCCGGGCTGCTGACGATCTTCCTGGCGTTCCTGCTGCGGGAGACGCACGCCTCGGCCTGGGAGATCGCCCTCGTCGTGGGCGCGGCCGCCGTCGGGCAGATCGGCGGAACGCTCGGTGCGGCCCGACTCCGGCGGGTGTCCGCGAAGGCCGCGACGCGGCTGTCCCCACTGCTGGCGTGCCTGGCGTGCCTGGCGGCGGCGATCCGGCCGCACGGCGCGCTGCCCGCCCTCGCCGCGGGCGTCGCCGCTTTCGTCGCGTCGATGTCGAAGTTCGGCCTGGACGCGTCGCTGCAGACGCAGGTGCCGGCCCGCTCGGTCAGCAGCGCGTTCGCGCGGTCCGAGACGGCGCTGCAGCTCACGTGGGTGCTCGGAGCCGCGATCGCACTGGGGCTGCCGGCCTCAGGTTCTGTGGGCTTCGCCGTCGCGGCTGCGCTGTCCGCTGTCGGCGTCGTCGCGGCTCTGCGCACCGGTCGGTGAGTCGCGACAAAATGCGTGTGGTCCTACCGGTCGGGTCAGCGCAGCAGCAGGCCGACCACGACTCCCACGAGGACCAGCCCGCCGAGAACCCGTCGGAAGGGGCTCTCGCCACGGGCGATCTCCAACAGCGACCAGATGACGAGGCTCGCCGTCGCCACCACCGACAGTGCCGCGCCGGGAAATCCGTGCGGCGAGAACACGAGCCGGATCAGGGTGGCTGCGAGCCACACCAGCAGCGGCGGGTTGGGCGGTTGCGCGACGACGATCTCGCCGGTCTCGGGGTTGCGGAAGAACCGTCCGAGTGCCGAGTGCCGCTGCGTGCCGCTGTGTCTCATCGTCATCCAGCCATCGGGAGGGCGAGCTCGTCGGGCGCATCGCGGAGCAGGTGGAGGACCGCTGTCTCGATCGCGCCCTGGAAGGCCGGCTCGCCGTACGACGCATCCGCGCCGAGCTTGTCCAGGTCCTTGCGGATGGTCGTGCCGGCGTCGTACAGGTCGATGATGCGAGGGTCGATGTACGACGAGCGGCAGACGGCGGGTGTGTTCCCCAACTGTTCGGACACCTCCTTGACGACTCGGGTGACGGCGCGCTTGCGCGCGGAGTCGCTGAGGGCGTTGGTCGAGACGGCGAGCCCGATCGCCGCGAGCACGGTTGCCGACCAGGTGCGGAAGTCCTTGGCAGAGTCGTCGCCACCGGTGGCGTCGCGCAGGTACGCGTTGATGTCTGTGCTCTTCACGTCGACCCACGCGCCGTCCGCGCCTCGGTAGGCGAGCAGCTCCTTGCCGCCGCCGCGTCGCCGCTTGAGCGCCGCGATGACCGCGCCGACCTCCGGCTCGGCCAGGGACTTGTGCAGGTGCTTGCCGCTCTTGGCGGTGTAGTCGAAGGTCAGCGTGCCGTCCTTCGCGACGTGCACGTGCTCCTTGTGCATGGTCGCGAGGCCGTACGTCTGGTTCTCCTCGGCGTACTGCTCGCCGCCGATGCGGAAGAAGCCGAGGTCGAGCAGCCGTACGGCGCAGGCGAGCACGCGTTCGCAGGTGAGCTCGTCGCCCTGCAGGTCGGAGCGGATGCGGTCTCGTGCCGCCGGCAGGCGCGACGCGAAGTCGAGGCTGCGGTCGTGCTTGGCGAGGTCGCGCTGCAGCCGCCAGATGTCGTGGTAGCGGTACTGCCGCCGGCCGCGCGCGTCGACGCCGGTCGCCTGGATGTGACCGCTCGCGGTCGGGCAGATCCAGACGTCGTTCCACGCCGGTGGGATGACGAGCGCCTTGATCCGCTCGACCGTCGTCGAGTCGGTGACCGGCTGTCCGCCGGCGTCGACGTAGACGAAGCCACGCCCACGCCGGCGCCGGGTGAGGCCAGGTCCGGTGCAGGAGACCCGGCGCAGGCGGGTGGTTGCCACGTTGTCCGTCAGACCTCAGGCGTCGGGCGCGGTCGCGCCCGATCCAGCGCCGGGCATCGGGGCGGCGGCGGTGCGGGCACCCGTGCGGGTCTTGCCGGTGCTGGGCTTGCTGCCGGAGAGGTCGACGACGTCGTCTGCGCCGGTGACCTTGTCACCGACGGCGGCGACCTTCTCGGTCACGGCGGTCTTGGCCTTGTCGCCGAGCTGGCCTGCGGTGTCGGCCAGGGTGCTGGTGACGTCCTGGACGGCGGGCAGGCCGGCGATCTCGCGGAACGTGCCGGCGATCTGGTCGTAGCGCTCGGTGCCGGCCTTGGCGCCGAGCACGTAGCCGGCACCGAAACCGGCCAGCAGGGTGAGCTTGCGGATCACGGGAGTCCTCCTGGACATCGAGGGTCAGTTGTTGTCACTCCTACCCGGGATCGCGCAGATCTAGCGTCGCAACCAGGGGTACGCCGACAGAGCGGACCACTGGCCGGCGCCGATCTTCTCCATCGTCCAGAGGCTCGCGCCCACGGCGCCGCCGCGTCGCGCGCTGTCGAGGAAGCGCCACGTCTCCGCTCGGCTGGGGATGCCGGCGCGGCCGCCGTCGGTGCGCATGTCGTAGGCCTGACCGACCGGAGCGACCGGGAGCCAGCGGCCCAGGCGCTGCAGCGACTGCTGCACCAGGAGGCCGGGCTCGTTGCACGACCAATAGACCATCGGGACGAACACGTCGGCGTACGGCGCGAAGGCGGCGTACGGGAAGCTCGCCAGGCGCTTGGGTGTCGGGCGGGGGACGGTCGCCGCGATCGGCCGGTCGCCGGCGTAGGACCGCACGACCGACAGGTACAGCTGGACGCGGCGGGTCGTGGCGTAGGTGCCCTCGGCCGAGGTCTCCACGTCGGGCGCGAAGGCGTCGATGCCGGTGGCGAGCGCCTGCTTGGCGCGGGCGGCGTCGGCCATTGGGTCGGACAGGAACGGGAAGTCCCAGGCGATGACCTTGATCCCGGCGCGGTGTGCGGCGGGCACCAGCTCGCGCAAGACGGGCCCGCCGTAGTAGCCCTGCTTGGAGCCGCCGCTGCGGACCCAGATGCTCGAGAGCCCGGCCGCCTTCGCCTTCGCCACGATGCCGGCGACGTCGACGTCGTCGTTCGCCCAGTTGGTGATCCAGATGCCCTTGCCGGTGATCGCGTCGAGGTCCTTCGCCTTCGGGCCGCGGGCCCGAGGGGCCGGCAGGGCGGAGTCGGCGACCTTCGGCGGCTTGAGCGGCTTCGGGGTCCACGACCGGGGGTGCTTCGTCGGGACGGGGCAGCCGGCCTGCGGCGGTGTCGGCATCGCAGCCTTGGCGGGAAGCGCACCGCGTTCGACGCGCTTGGTCGCCTTCGGCGACGGCTTTGCCGACGGGGTGACGGGGCCCACGGTGGGCGCGGCGCTGGGGGACTCCGTCGGGAGCGGGCTGACCTCCGCTGCGTTGGTGACGGGGGTCTGCGTGCCGGCGTACGACGTGCTGACCAGACCCAGGACGAGGACGCTCGCAGCCGCTGCGGCGACGAGGCGTTCGGGGCGGGTCAGCACACCTGTCATTGTCGACGACGAGTACGTCGGCTGTAGGCGAAAGCGGGCGAAGGGGCGGCTGTCGTCTGCGCTAATGTTTGGTTCCGCCGCCGGTCCGCCCGGCGCGATCCCGCGTAGCTCAATTGGCAGAGCATGCGACTGTTAATCGCAGGGTTCCTGGTTCAAGTCCAGGCGCGGGAGCACCCCTGACCTGAACATCGGTCGATCATGTGCCGGAAGACTTCCGTCGATCATGGTGCGCCGCCGCGTCGGCGTGCCGCATCGCGTACTGCGTGTCGCGCAGCGGGCGTACGGCGGGTGATCTCGGCGTACAGAGAAGTGGGTGCGCCCAGGCTGAACGGGCCTGGCCGCCCGGGTACCGGCAGCCCGGCGCGGCGCGGCGCGGCGCGGCGCCAAAGAACCCGTTGCGATCCGCGGTCGAGTAGACGATCGCGATGGTGCGACCGCTCGTCGGTCGGACGTAGCGGACCTCGCAAGGAGGTCAGTGGATGACGGTGCTTCGGATGTTGCTCTTTCCCGGGGCGTTGTTGAGGGTCTGGCTGGTACGGGCGACGAAGCGGAACACACCTGAGCCGAGGAAGCGTCGGTCGATCCGCCAGATGCCTGAGGTGTTGGTGCGGGTGATCGCGGTGCGGATCTCCCGTCCCCTCGCATCGAGCCGGTAGACGGTGATGAGCTGGCCGGCGGTGCGCGGCAGGTTGCGGCCCTGGAAGTGGTAGCGCAGGGGACCGTCGCGGTAGGCGCTCAGGCTCAGGGTCGTGTGCACGTTGATGACGACAGAGTTCGACCCGCTGGCGGCATCGTTGGCGTAGCGCGCCATGCATCGGGTGTTGGTCCCGGGCAGCACGGTGAAGTCCATGACGCCGGTGGCTCCGACCGTGAGGCTCTGCCCGGGTGTCGTCGGTCGCACCTGGCGGTACTGGGTGCCCGGCCGGCTGTAGCAGAACAGCTGCACAGCCGTCCCCGCCGGCGCCGTCAGTCGAAGCCGTCCCGGCTGACCGGGCTGGATGTCCGGCGTGCTCACGCTGAGCCGCAGGGCCGGTACGTCGATTGTGGCGGTCGGGGTGGCCGACGGCGACGGGGAGCGAGACGGGCACGGCGAGATCGTCGCGGTGGGTGTCGCCGACGCGGCCCGCGTGGCGGTCGGCGTGGGGGAGGGCGATCCCGAGGCGCACGGTTTCGCGGACGACGAAGCACCTGCCGAAGCCGACGCAGACGCAGACGCAGACGCAGACGCAGACGCAGACGCAGACGCAGACGCAGACGCAGAGGGGGACACCGTCGCGGTTGCCGTGTCGGGCGACGGCGAGATGGTCGACGTGCTGGTAGCGCTCGGTGAGGGCGACGACGACGTGACCGTGAAGGTCTCGGTCTGGTCCGGCGTTGCCGCGCCGACCGCGTTCTCGGCATGCACCTTGAACGTGTAGGTGCCGACAGCCGTCGAAGGGTCGATGTGGAAGGTGCCGAGGTTGCCGCTGGCGGTGAACGTGATACCGATCCCGGCCGTCGGGGTGTCCACCAGCGTGAGGACCGCGACCGGTGACGCGTCGACGGTGACGTCCCAGTTGTCGGCCATGCCCTCTTGTCCGACGTACTCGATGGGGTCGCTGTCAAACGTCGGCGCCCGTGGGGTCGCGTAGCTGATGACGACAGCACCTGCCTTTGCCGTGGACGGGGTGGGCGCCAGGCCGCCAGGGAAGTTCGATCCGCCCTGCCCGCCGGCTGCGCTGGCGCCCTTGGTGCCGCCGTTGTAGCCGCCGCCACCGCCGCCGGCGCCCGTATCCGTTGCGCTTGCTCCCTGCATCCCAGCCGTGGTGGGGGTAGTGCTCTGTGCGGCGCCACCGCCGGTGGACAGACCAGCGCCACCGCCACCGCCTGCCACGACGACGGCGTTCGCCTGCGACACCGAGCCGTTGAAGACGCCGGAGAACCCTCCGCCGCCGCCGCCTCCCGTCGCCCCGCCGCCGCCGCTGGGACTGCCGCCGGCGCCCCCGACAGAGGTCGTGCCGTTGCCGCCGCTGGTGCCCGCGATCACGGCCAACTGGACCGGACCGCTCACGGCGATCGGGGTTGTCACCCGCGCCCCCGCGCCGCCGAGCATGTTCGGGGTGGCGGAGTCGCCGCCACCGGCGCCGCAGGCGTCGACCTGGTAGGAGGACACGTGGGCCGGGATGTCCACCAACGTCGGCTCAGAGGCCGGCAGCACGACGATGACGGTGGTGTTCGGGTCCGTGGTGTCCTTGCCGGCCGGTCCGGGTTCGGTGCAGCTCGGCACCGCAGCGATGGCTGCGGGCGCGGCGAGCGCGTAGAGACCGGTTGCCGCGAGCGCGGCAACGGCGGCAAGGGCCAGCGAGCGGTGTGGCGCCCGTGTCATGGAGTGCCTTTCACGTCGGGGAACTGCTCCCCTAAGACACCCGAGAGGCCCAAAGCGTCACAGTCCCGCGCCGAGCCCGGCCGTTGCGCTTTTCGGCGTACCTCCCTTGATCGCCCGTTTCGCGCCTGTCACTATCGCCGGACCCAGGGGAGTAATCATGACTGCAGTGACCGTCGATCCTCGCGCGCCACGCACCGATCACAGCAGTGATCTCGGCTACCGCGACTTCTACGCCAGATACCACCGGCCGTTGCTCTGCTACCTGCAGGTGGCGTTCGCGGACGCCGACGGCGAGGCCGTCGCGCAGGAGACGATGTGCCGGGCGCTCAAGCACTGGTCGACCGTCGGCCAGATGCAGGCGCCGTGGCCGTGGCTGGCCGTAACCGCGCGCAACCTCGCCCGCAACAACATCCGCGACGAGAAGGGCACCTTCGCCGCCGGGCTGGACGTCTTCCAGCAGTCGACGCGCTCGCACACCGATGTCGCGGCGCAGGTCGACGCCTCCGACCAGCTGCGGCGCCTCGCCAAGGCGATGGAAGTCCTGACGCCGCTGCAACGTCAGCTGCTCACCGTGCTCGTCGAGGAGGGGCTGACCGCCGCCGAGGTCGCGCGCAGGCTGGGCATGAAGCCGGGCGCTGCGCGGATGCACCTGTGCCGGATGCGCGCCAGGCTGTCCGAGCGGTTCGTCGCCCTCGGCGGCCAGCTGAGCGTCATGCCGCTCGCCTTCCTGCACTTCGTCGTACGCCGGCCGAAGAACCGTGCGGCTGCGGCGCAGCACGCCCCGATCGCGGCTGGGTCAGCCGTTCTGGCCTGGTCGGTATCGGTCGTGGCGATCGGCATCGTGGGGATCGCGCCCGCGCACAGCACACCGATCCGCACGGACGCCTCTGCCTCGACGGTGCAAACCTCAAGCTCGAGCGAGCGCCTCGCCACGGCCAAGCCGGCTCACCGCGCGCCGGTGCGCAACGATGCGCGCACGGCAACACAGCTGCCGGCTCCGGCCGTGGCCTACCAGCTCACGCTGAGCTCGACACCGACTAAGCCGGGCCGGGTCGCCCATGCCGGGAGCTCTGTCTCCAGTCCCGCGGGCCGGCTCTATGCCGAGGTCCCGGCGTGGATCCCCCGACCTGATCCGGGCACAACCTGCCCGGCCGGCATCGGCTGCTAGATCGGAACGCACGCGTCGACGTGCACGACGATCCAGGGCGAGAATCCGGCCTCTGGCGCGGTGCACAGTGTCGGCAGGTTGGTGTCTACGCATCTCGTCGGGACGTTGAACGTGACGATGTCGCCGCTCACGCTGGCACCGGCGCAGACGGGGTTTGCCATCGCCGCGGGGGCGGCGAAGACCGAGCTGGCGACGAACGCCAGCGCGGTGGCGGCGATGGTGGTGCCGACGGCGGAACGCAGACGAAGGCTGGACTTCATCAAGGGACTCCTCTGGGTGGGATGACCCTGTAAGACCCGCGAGAACCAAAAGCGTCACAGCGGGACGTCGACAGCAGCCACCGGCGCTCACAACGCGGGACGGTCGTCTCAGTGACGCACGAGAGTCGGCCATCGTGGCGAAAAGCCGTCATACCCGACACGGGCTGTGACGCTTTGCGCTGACTCGGGTCTTATGCGCGTGACGGTCCTCAGCCCGGCGCCCAGCCGGCTTCGCGTGGAGCCCTCGGTGACCCCTGGGCACGCGCTCGAGCTGCTCAGCGACATGGCGGTCGCGCTCGGCCATGACGTCGACGTGGACTTCCTGCTCGCCGAGCTGGCGTCCGGTGTGCGGCAGACCCTGGGCGCCGACCGGGTCTCGGTGCTGCTGCTCGACGCGGCAGACCGGCTCAGTCCTGCCGTCGCGGTGGCCCGGCAGAGCAACGACGACCTGTGGCAGCGCTTCCGGCAGATGCCGCCGATCGCCCTGGGCGACCTGCCCGGCGCGCGGCAGGCACTGGCGCAGGGCAACGTGCTCGTCATCGACGACGCGAGCACGTCGCCGCTGGTCCCGGCGGCGTGGCAGCGAACCTTCCAGCTCGACTCGCTCGCCATCGCGCCGCTCCTCGTCGCCGATGAGCCGGCCGGCCTCGTCGCGGTCGAGTACGCGCAGCAGAGCGGACGGATGACGCCGACGCAGCTCGCGCTGCTCGAAGGCATGGCCGCACTCGCCGGCATCGCACTGCGCGGCGCCGTACTACGACGTCGATCGCAGCGCACCGAAACCATCTCGGGCCTGGTGCGGGAGATCGCCACAGCCCGGACGCCCAGGGCAATCGCCGAGCACGCCCTTCCGGTCCTGCTGGAGACGGCCGGTGTCGCGCACGGGCTCTTCGCGCTGCTCGAGGCCGATGTCGTCGACGTCATCGCGGTCCGCGGTCCGCACCTGCCCGAGCCCGGTCGCTACGCGCTGACCTCCCTGCCCACCGACGTCGTCGCGCGCTGCCGGGCCACCTGGGCCACCGACCCACGCGGCCCGGTCGCGGCCGAGCTCGACGGACGCGTCGTGGCGGTCGTCCCGATCGCGGGGTCCAGCGCGACACCGAAGGCCCTCGCGGTGCTGCCCGTCGACCTCGGGAGGCTGCCGTACGACGTCATCGCGGACGTGCAGCTCATCGCCGACGCAACGGCAATGGCCTTGTACGCCGTGCGCATCGCGGCTGACCGCGACTGGCACCTCCGGCTCGCGGCGAGCATGTCGACTGCGGCAAGCGCGCCGGTGCGCCCGAGCGGTATCGCGGCGGTCGTCCGCGAGGCGCAGGACCTGCTCGCCGAGCTGGGCCTGGGCGAGTCTCGCCTCGTCGTCGAGCGCGCCGTGGCACGGGCGACCGGGCTGCCCGCGGCGCCGGCCGACGTCGCCCGTCAGCTCGCGAAGTCCCGCCGGCCGCGCACCGCCCCGGTCAGCACGGGCGAGGAGTCCGGTCCCGCGTTGCGCGCTGACGGTCGCATCGTTGGTGCTCTGCTCTGGCGCGGCGGACCGGGCGATGCGATCAGCGCGCGCGCCGAGCTCGTTCTCACTCATCTCGGTGACGTCCTGGGCCGGGCCGCAGCGCGCGAGCGCGGGGACGAGCTGGAGCACAACGCGGCCGCTGCGGAAGCACACGCCGCCGTCGCGGCACGCGCATACCGGGAGGCCGGACAGGTGCTGAAGGCCCTGAGCGACGAGCTGCGCGGAGCCGTCAGCGGCGAGCAGCGGATCGCCTCATCCCGTCTGTTGGCCGAGCAGGCTCGCGGTCTGGTCCGGCACGCGACCGAGGCGCTCGCCCCCACAACCGCGCGCCAGCCGAGCCTGCGCACGGCGCTCACGTCGCAGGCGCAGCAGATGTACGCGCACGGTGGTCCCGAGACGGTCATCCGGCAGGCTGGTCGGCTGCCGTCGCTCGACCCCGGCGTGCAGGTCGCCGTCGTCCGCGCGACCCAGCGCGTCCTGTCATTGCTGAGGGAAGCGCGGGCAGCGGCAGCGCTCGTCCACCTCGACGCGGTGGGCAGCGAAGTGCGGGTCAGCATCCGCGCCGAGGAGCTGCTCACGTCCGGACAGGACGCCGCGGGTCCGCAGGTGCTCGTCGGGCTGCGTGACGCCCAAGCCTGGGTGAGCGCCGTCGGTGGCTCACTCGACATCGTGCACGACGGGCCGGTCAGCCGGCTCGTGGTGCGCGCTCCGGCCGGCTTGCGCCGGCCGGAGCGCCCATCCCCCGCCCCTGGTCAGAGAAGCAGGGAGGTCGTGGTGCCCCTGATGTGACTCGGAGCGATTCCCCAACGCCTTGAACGTCAAACATATCTGAAGGAGCACCAATGTTCAGCAAGCTCAAGATGGTTGGCACCGTTGCGGCCGCCGCCAGCGCGCTGCTCGTCGCCGGCACCACGTTCGGTGCCACTCCTGCAAGCGCCTCAGCGACGGACACTGTCGTCTGCACCGTCGTCGGCTCGGTCACCGTCACTGGCGGTCCGGCCGTGTCGGGCGGCACCAACGACCCGTTCAACTTCAACTCCACGACCATCACGTGCATCAACCCGCTGTCGCCGTTCGCCGGGTCCTACAACGTCACGGCGACGGGCACGACGTCGACGCTGAACCCCCTTCTCGGCACCGGTGAGACCTGTGCACAGGGCGCCGGCTCAGGCACCCTCGGCGGCGACGTCACGGGCAGCTTCAGCTTCACGCGTGTCGGCACGGCCGTCACGATCCAGGGCAGCATCTCGGCGAACGGCAACTCCGGCACGTTCGTCTCGGAGCTGCTGTTCATCCCGACCTCCGGGCCGTGCGTCGGCGGGACGGGCAACACCGTCGCAACGATGGCCGGCACGGCTGTCGTGCAGAACACCGTCTAGCACCACCCCCCCCTGTTGTGGTGGTCGGCGGCTGCGGCCGTCGACCACCACAACTGAGCCCTCGCATCCGGCTCGACCTGGAGGTCACCATGCACCGCAACCCGACACCGCGTGGGCGGCTGCATGCGGCCGTGCGAAGCGCGACGCTCTCGGGGGTGTTGGCGCTAGGCCTCGTGTTCAGCAGTGGGCTGCCCACCCTGCCTGCCCTCACGGCGACTGCCGCCGATGGGGACGCCCTGCACCTGGTCGGCTTCGTCGACAACAGCGCTCTGAGCTACCGCGATGGAACGCACCCGAAGGTGGACGACGACATCGGTCTCGTCGGCATGGACACCTCTCGCGGTGAGGCCGTCGCCTTCAACCGCACGACGCGGACGTTGTTCCGGCTGAGCGCATCGACCCTGACGCAGACCGGCCCTGCCATCGCCACAGCCTTTCCTCCGGCCACCGACCAGGGCGGCAAGTACGGCGCTGCGATCGTCGATCCGGCACTCCACCGCACCTACATCGGACGTGCTCTTCGGAACATGAGCCTGTGCAACACACCGCAGCTGACCTGTGCAGCGCCGAGCCCCGTCGCAGTGCCGGCCTCGATCGCCGGCTTCGACCTGACAACCGGCGCGTCGGCTGTGGTTGAGCTCCCGCACGAGTTCGACGGCTTCGAGGTCATCGGCCTGACCGCGGTGACGACGCCGGCGGGGCGGCACCTGCTCGTCGGCCTGCTCAACCTCAACGCCGCCACGGTCGTCGATCCAGCCAACGTGCGCGGACTGCAGCTGGTCGCTCTCGACGCCGACCGGATGCTGACCGAGCCGACCGACGCGTTCCTGTGGTCGTACGCCGTGCCGCAGTGCATGAGCACGCCGACGTGGAGCGTCCGGAGCGAGGCGGACTTCCTGGGTGTCGACCCGCAGGGCCGCTTCGCCTACTTCGCCTGCCGTGGGTCGGCCGACACCACCAGCCTGGCCACCAAGCAACCCCCGGGCGCCCTCGTCGTGAACTTCCCGACCGCCTTCCCCACCGACCCGGCCACGGACGGCTTCCGGACCACCCTGTACCCCTTTGGCGCCAAGGTCACGTTCGCGATCTCCGGCGGCGACAGCAGCCGTGGTCTGCTGTACCTGGCCTCGGTCGGCGCGCAGAACAAGGTGTACGTGTTCGACACCGAGCATCGCGCCTGGACGGGCAGCGTGCCGTTCGCGCCCGGGGACTACGGCGGCAGCCTCGCCGCCGTCGTGACCGATGCATCCAGCGGGGAGGCCTACGGCATCTACCCGCAGGGCTACGCCGTGAGCTTCCCGGCGACGAGCCTTCCGGTCGCGCAGGGCACGCGGCCGGCGTACGGCGACATCCACCCGCCGGACGCCGGTACGACGGTCGGCATGGATCCGACTACGCATCGCCTGCTCATCGCGAGACCGGACGGCGCCTTTCAGCACCTCGACGGCTCGACCTATCCCGGCGACCACCGGATCGCCGTCTTCCAGGACAACCGGCCGCACCCGGCGCAGGCGGAGCCCGCTGATCCGGATGAGAAGACGCATGACATCGAGGTCACGGAGCGGACGCCGGTTGCCTATCGCGGGTTCGCCTCCGGCTATGGCACCCGCGCGAGTGTGATCGGCGGCTATCACTCCACCTCGGCGTACTCGGTGGAGGTCGGGGGTGAACCGGGACTGGCCGGCGTGGCCACTGCGGGATGCAACTTGAGCCAGCGCAACATCTGCCTTGCCGTGCCGTCCATGACCGATGGCGACCGTACCGTGACGATCGCCCAGGTCACCAACACCGAGCTGTCCGACTCCGCGGCACGCTCCGACGCGGCGCCGATCGCGATCGACACGAACACAGAGAACGACTCGAGAGCGCTGGAGTCCTACAACCCTGGTGACCTGGTGCAGCGGCCGGAGGGCCTGCAGCCGCCGCCACCTTCTCCCGCACCGGATGAGGTGACGGCTGCGCGGGAGCAGGCGACGGCGCCTGCGCAAGAGCAGCAAGCTCCGGCACAGTGCCTCGACTTCGGTGGCAAGCCGGCCCAGACGGCGACGCCCGGCGCTGCGGCGCAGTGCGACGCAGCAGGTCAGAAGGCGCAGGGCTCGGCGGCGACGCCGAATGTCTTCACCGACTCGCCACTCCAGGTCGGCTACAGCGGCGTGAGCATCGAGGCATCCCGGCAGGAGGGACAGTCAGTGACGCGTGCGGTCGCCGCCGCACGTGGCATCTCGATCACGATCCCGGGTGGCCTGACCGTCGACATCGGCGAGGTCCTGACGACGGCGACGACGATCGCGGGCGGGCGGCCAGGCACAGCGATGTCGACGTTCGAGCGCACGATCTCCGCCGTCACGGTCAAGGATGCCGGCGGCGATGTGCTGTTCGCGTGCGGCTTCCGCGCGGCGACCCCCGAGGGCGGGGTTGACGCCTGTGACCCGCGCCAGCTCACCGAGGTCGTCTCCGAGCACGCGTGGTTCCCGGTGCTTTTCCTCACTCCGGAGCCCGACCAGAGCAGCCGGGTGGCGGGCTCTCCCGGCGGGGCGCAGGCGGAGGTCATCAAGTCGCCGTACCAGCGCGTGAACGACTACATCACCAATGGCGACAGCGGCGTCGAGGTCGCCGGCCTGCAGGTCATCGTCGTGGCGGACCACCGCCAGCCCTCGCGTCTGGTGATGCAGTTCGCGGGTCTGCACGCCGAGTCGCACTACGAGATCGGTACGACGCCGCCGGCGCCGGCGGTGCTCCCCGACCCCAGCCTTCTGCTGAAGCTCCTGGACGACGCGACGCCGCCCGCCGGACTGTCCGGCGCGACGTTCGCCGTGCAGGGCCCGAACGGGACCGCGCCGCTTTCGTGCCTGACGGCGGCCGACGGCATCGGGACGTGCCGGTTCGACAAGCTCCCACCCGGCAGCTACACGATTCGCGAGGTCTCTGCGCCACCGGGATTCGCCCCGGTCGAGGACTACGACGTGATCCTCGAAGCCGACAACGACTACGAGATCTCCTTCGTCAACCTGCCGGCGATCGGTTCGGTAGAGCTCACGCTGTCGTCGCCGGACGTCGGCGACAAGCCCGGTGGTCCGCTGGAGGGCGGCGTCTTCGCGCTGGTCAAGGGCGACGCCCTCCTCGACCAGCCGCTGGCGACGTGCACCACGGACACCGAGGGTGCCTGTGGTCTCGATGACGTTCCACTCGGCGACTACACGATGCAGCAGGTGACCGCACCCGACGGGTTCGTCCCGAGCAAGGCCGTCGAGTTCAGCCTCACCAAGCCTCGCGAGGTCGCGCGGCTGGCGTTCGTTGACGGCATCCCCGGTGTCGAGGCCGTACCGCCGGTCGTCATCCCCGGCAAGCCCGCTGTGCCGCCGAAGGTCATCCCCGGCAAGCCGGCCGTGCCGCCGAAGGTCATCCCCGGTAAGCCGGCCGTGCCCCCGCGCACGATGGTGCTGCCGGCCCTCGCCGGCACCGGGCAGGCGGGTCTGGCCATGGACCCAGTCGGCTACGAGACCGACGCCAATGCGCCGGTCGTCGCGTCATCGCCGTCGGATGCCATGGCACCGCTTCAACTGGGTGCGGGAGGTCTCGCCGCCGTACCCGCGCGGCTGGCTCGACTGCTCGTGCACTCCCCGCAGCAGGCCGTCCTGCTGCTGTTCATGTGGCTCGTCCTCGGCATGCCGGTCTACCTGTGGGTGCGCCGGCGCCAGTTCCTCACCGCAACCGAAGGGATCTGACCGTGTCCTCCTCCCAGGTGAACCCGGGTGGCTTCAACCTCGCCTCGGGTCTGAGCGGGTTCGCGATCGGGGCCGCGGCCACGGTCCTGGCGTTCGTCGCGATCAACCCGAACGCGACGTCCGTACCCGGCGCGGCAACTGCCGCGGACACCGGGACGTTCACCATCCCCGGGCTGGGTGGCGGTGGCAGCACTGCCGCCCTGCCACAGGTGGGGCAGACGAAGACGCTCGCGGACGGCACCAAGGTGACTCGGCTCTCGAGCGGCCAGCTCCAGGTGACCGACACCGCGGGCCGCACGCGCACGGTGACGATCGCCGGATCCTCGGGGTCGGCCGCCACGACGGTCGGCGGCTCCGCCGGTACCCAGAGCAAGACGGTCGGCGGCTCCGCGGGCACCGAGGGGCAGACCATCGCCGGCTCCGAGGGCAGCGAGGGCGCGGCCGGGTCGGCTGCCGGCTCGACGGAGGGTGGCGCCGCCGGCTCGGGCTCCGCATCGGGATCCGGGACGCAGGGCGCGGGGGCGCCCGGGGGCAACTGCAGCGGCGGCACTACCGACACCGGCGTCACGGCGAGCTCCATCAAGCTCGGTGCCACCATCGCCGAGTCCGGCATCGCGAAGTCGTTCCTCGGCGAAGCGCGCCAGGGGATGGAGGCGTACAAGAACCGGGTCAACTCGCAGGGCGGCGTGTGTGGCCGCACCCTGACCATCAAGTACGCCGATGACGGCTGGGACCCGAAGGTGGGAAAGGACAACCTCGAGAACCTCATCAACGAGGAGAAGGTCTTCGCCATCGCGGTCTCGCCGTCGTCCGAGGGCGTCAACGCGGCGAGCAACGCAGGTGTCTTCCGCAACGCCAAGGTCCCGGTGGTCGGCACCAACGGCCTCGAGGCATCGCAGTACAAGGACCCGTACATCTGGCCCGTCGCCGCAGCGACGGTGACCATGCTGCACGTCATGATGGCCAAGGCGTGGGCTGACGGCGCGCGCAACCCCGCGATCGTCTACGACGGTCAGTACAGGTTCGGCCACGAAGGAGCCAACGCTCTGGAGAAGGCCTACGAGCGGCTGTCCGGTGGCAAGAAGATCAAGGGGAGTGACGTGCCCGGGTCCTGTGGCTCCGGGGTGCGGTACTGCAGCGTGCAGGCCGGCATCGGGCAGTACGGCAACCAGGTGTCGATCATCAACAACGCATGCAAGGCCACGAGCGACACCCCTGCCTGCGACTACCTGGTGCTGCTCATGGAGCCGGACACGGCCGAGCAGTGGATGGCCACGCCCGGTGCGCCCACGGCGACGCAGTTCAGCAAGGGCGGGCTGGGGGCGGCTCAGCCGCTGTTCACCTACGGCTTCGGCACCACCTGCGGCGAGAAGTGCAACCAGATGCAGGTCTGGACGGGCTACAACCCACCACTCGAGCAGTTCGCGACCACCGCCGGCGTGAAGCAGTACGTCAACGACCTCAAGGGGCAGAACAGCTCCGCCGACGTCTACAACCAGTTCACCGAGGGCTCGTACCTCGGCATGCAGCTGCTGGTTGACGCGATGGGCCGGGTCGGTGGCAACCTGACCCGCGCCGCTCTCGTAGCGGCGCTCGACGCGACCAGCCTCGACACCGGGCTGTCGGCCACGACGGCGTCCTACAGCGCCGGCCAGCACTGGGCTATCGGCGGCGCCCAAGGCTTCACGATGCAGTCGCAGAACGGCTTCTCCGGCTGGCGGGCCAGCACGCCGTACATGAAGGACCCGTGGCTCGGCCAGGACTTCGGGTAGTCGGCAGCGACCATGTCGATCACCTTCTTCCTGACCCAGCTCGCGCTGGCGGTGCCGCTCATGGCGGCATACGCCCTGTTCGCGCTCGGCATCGTGCTCATCTACCGGGCCAGCCGGGTGCTGAATCTCGCGCACGGCGTGATGGCGATGCTTCCGTCGTACGTCGTCGTCGAGCTGCGCACCCGCGGCCTGCCGATGCCGCTGGCGCTTCTCGCCGGTGTCGCCTCGGGTGCGCTGCTCGGCGCCGCGGTGGAGATGGTGTTCGTGCGTCGGTTGCGGCGGATCTCGGAGACGGCGCAGACCGTCGGCACCGTCGCGGTGTTCGGGCTGGTCGTCGCGTTCAGCGCGCGGGTGTTCGGGACGCAGCCGGTCCGACCGCCCGCGATCTTCCCGGAGAAGACCATCGCGTTCTCCGGGTCCGGCATTACCTACGGGCAGCTCGGCCTGATCGGCACGTCGGTGGTCCTGACGCTCGGGCTGTTCGCGCTGTTCAAGTTCACCCGCCTCGGTCTGGCCATGCGCGGCGCCGCCTCCAACCGGACGGCAGCCGGCCTCATGGGCGTCAACCCGGACCGCACGACGCAGGTTGCCTGGATGCTCGGCGGTGCGCTCGCCGCCGTCGCGGGGATCCTGCTGTCAGCGGTCACGACGCTCGACCCCTACAACTTCCCCCTGCAGGCCCTGCCGGGCTTCGTCGCCGCGCTCATCGGTGGGCTCGGTTCGATGCCCGGCGCGCTCCTTGGGGCGGTCGTCGTCGGCATCGCCACGGGCCTTGCGCCCGCGCTGTCCGGTGTACCGGTCATCGGTCACTTCTTCTCGTCGGTCGGATCGGCGCAGCTGCTGCTCACGGTCGTCGCGTTCATCGTCATGGCGATGCGCGGCGAGCGACTCGCGGCTTCGGACGTGCGCGCCGCCGGTCTCGCCGGGTCGGTCAGCGCAGGCATCCTGCGGGTACGTCGCCGGCCGGCGGACCAAAGGCAGCTCACCCGTGGACTGCGCGTCCTTGCCGGGCTGCTGCTCGTCGTCGCGGCGGTGTCGTGGGTGCTCGGTGCCCCGTTCTCGTGGGTCGGCACGGCCACGACGGCGTTGTCGTACACGCTGGTCGCGCTCTCTCTCGTGATCCTCACCGGCTGGGTCGGGCAGATCTCGCTGGCGCAGGCCAGCTTCGTCGGCATCGGGGCCTTCCTCACAGGGGTGCTCGTCCGGGCGGGCCTGCCGTTCCCGCTCACCCTGCCGGCGGTCGGCTTCGCCTCTGCCGCGATCGCCGCACTGCTCGGACTGGTCGCGCTCCGAGTGCGCGGTCTGTACCTCGCCGTCGCCACGCTGATCTTCGCCTGGATGACGCAGATCTACCTGTTCGCCCAGCCCTGGCTCGCCGGCATCGGCGGCTCGTCGTCCATCCAGACCAAGGCGCTCGGTACGCCGGACACGTTCCCGTACCTCGACTTCACCAACAGGACCACCTTCTACTTCGTGATGCTCGCCGTCACCACCGCGGCCATGCTCGGCGCCGCGAACCTGCGGCGCTCGAAAACCGGCCGTGCGTGGTTCGCGGTGAAGGGAAGCGAGGTCGCGGCGGCGAGCCTCGGCATCCCGGTGATGGCCTACAAGCTGCTCGCCTTTGCCGTCGCCGGCTTCCTTGCCGGGGTGGCCGGCAACCTGCTCATGACGACCAACCAGGTCGCGTCGTCGAGCCAGTTCCTGCCACAGGCGTCGCTGATGTTCCTGGCGATCGCCGTCGTTGGCGGTCTCGACAGCATCGGTGGCGCTCTCGCCGCCGGCATCGTGTTCTCGCTGCTCGGGCAGCTGTTCTACAAGGTGTCGGCACTGGCCGGCCTGCTCGAGATCGTGTCGTCGCTGCTGCTCGCGGTCGTCCTGCTGGCGTTCCCCGCGGGCATCGCGGGGCTGCCGCCGAGGCTCGCTGCGCTCGGGCGTCGGATCGTGACGGGACGCATCGCGGATCGCGGCGCGGCGATCTGGCAGGAGCTGTCCGACCGCCGGGTTCGGCGCCGACTCGCCCGCGAGGAGCTGGCGGCCGCAGCAGCGGGGACCTGGGCGGCTCCGGACAGCACTTCGCCGCCGGTCGACGAGGCGGAGCTGCAGCCCGCCGCCGCCGGGTGGCCGGTGGTGGTGCGCCGGCCTTCCGGTCCGCCTGACGCGCTGGCACCGATCCTCGAGCGGGCGGAGGTCGAGCTCGTCGAAGAGCAGGTCGAGGCTCGTGAGCGCGAGTCGGTCAGCCGGCTGGCCTACGTGCCTGGGACAGCGACCAAGGTCGACCTGCCGGAGCGCTGGAACCGTGCGTCGATCCTGCACGCGCAGGACATCACGGTGCAGTTCGGCGGGCTCACCGCGGTGGACACGGCCAACCTCGAGGTCCGCGAAGGAGAGATCGTCGGGCTGATCGGTCCCAACGGCGCCGGCAAGACGACGCTGTTCAACGCCATCTCCGGCCTCAACTCCCCGACGTCGGGCACCGTCGCGCTCTTCGGCGCCGACGTCACGCGCCTGCCGGTGCACCAGCGCGCGGCCGCCGGGATGGGGCGCACCTTCCAGCTGATCCAGCTGTTCCCCGAGCTGTCCGTGACCGACAACCTGCTCGTTGGCACGCATGTCCGCAACTCGTCCGGCTTCGCATCCCATCTGTTCGCGACCGGCCGCGCCATCGACGGCGAGCGCAGTGCGCGCCAGCGGGTTGCGCAGGTCATCGAGCTCCTCGGTCTGCAGGACGTCGCCGACCAGCCGGTGACCGGCCTGCCGTTCGGCGTGCTGCGACTCGTCGAGGTCGCACGCGCTCTCGTCACGGGTGCGCCGTACGTGATGCTCGACGAGCCGGCCTCCGGTCTCGACAACGCCGAGACCGACAAGCTCTCCGACCTGCTGCTGTGGGTGCGTCAGACGCTCGGCATCTCGCTGCTGCTCATCGAGCACGACGTGCGCATGGTCACGGCGCTGTGCGACTACATCTACGTCCTGGACCGCGGGAAGATGATCGCCAACGGCGAAGCCGCCGACATCCGCCGCGACCCGGTCGTGACGGCGGCGTACTTCGGTGCTGTCGAGGACGAGGAGCCGGCGGCACCGCCGCAGCGGCTGCCCGAGGCCGACCTGGCAGGGGTGCACTGATGCTTGAGATCCAGGACCTCGATGTCTGCTACGGCCCGGTGCCCGCCCTGCGCGGGGTGTCGATGGTCGTCGGCGACGGCGAGATGGTCGCGCTCGTCGGTGCCAACGGAGCAGGTAAGACGACGGCGCTGCGCACCATCTCCGGGATGCTCAGCCCGACCGCTGGCAGCATCACGTTCGACGGCGAGCGGATCGATGGGTTGCCGCCGTACAAGGTGATTGCTCACGGTGTTGCCCATCTGCCCGAGGGCCGGGCGCTGTTCTCCGACATGAGCGTCATGGACAACCTGCGCCTTGGCGCCTGGACGCAGCCCAGCGAGAAGGACTTCCGCCGCCGCGTCGCTGAGGTCATGGACCACTTCCCGATCCTGCGGGAGCGGTCCAAGCAGGCGGCCGGCACGTTGTCGGGCGGCGAGCAGCAGATGCTCGGCGTCGCCAGAGCGCTGATGAGCGAGCCCAAGCTGCTCATCGTCGACGAGCTGTCGCTCGGACTCGCACCGAAGATCGTGGCCCAGCTCTTCCAGATCCTGACCACGATCAACGGGCAGGGCACCGCGGTGCTCATGGTCGAGCAGTTCGTGCACATGGCGTTGCAGCACTCGAACCGCGCCTACGTCCTGGCCAAGGGCGAGGTCGCCCTCGAGGGGGACGCGAAGGAGCTGCGCGACCGGCCGGAGCTGCTCGCGGCGTACCTCGGTGACGATGCCGAGGAGCCGGAACCGGTGGGCGCGCGATGACGGCGATGGCATTCGGCATGCGCAGCCGCGACCACCGCAGCATGCGGCTCGGCGTCGTCGGCGGGGTGGTCGGCGCCTTGGCGCTGCTGCTCGTGCTCGCGGTGCTGGCCTCCGGGTCCTCGGAGCCGCGCACCTCGCCTCTGGTCGAGCTCGCCGATCGGCAGGAAGCCGTCACGACGTGGGAGGCAGCCGTGCATCCGCTCATCGAGTCCGGCGGCCAGGTCGTGGCGCTGGGACCGCGCAAGGCGATCGGCCAGCTCAGGGACGGCACCGCGACCCCATCCGCGATGACGGCGATGGCAAACGGGTGGGTGCGACGGCTGTCCGACTTGCGACAGCAGCTCGCGGCAGTCCCGACACCCGCAGCATTGCGTCCCGCGCACCAGCTGCTCGACGCGGCGATGAGTGGCTACGTGCAGGCATCGCGTGAGTTGGTCGCCGCCGCATCGGCGACAGGCACCCGGCGTGAAGAGCTGCTGACCGCCGCGGCTGCGGCCGGAACAGCGGCAGACAAGACGTACGACGAGGCGACCGCGGCGATCGCTGCCCTCCGTTCCCAGCTGCACCTCCCCACCGATTGGAGCGCATCATGACGAGCACCCGGCGTTGCGTAGGCAGGGGAGCGCTGCTGTTCGCGCTGATGGCGGGGAGTCCGGCGCTGCTCGGGGGAGTGGCGCAGGCCGATGTCCTCGGTGACACGGGCACGCTGACAGTGCCCCTGCCGGTGGCCGTGCCACTCGTCGGCGAACCGGCCACGTCGGCCAGCCCGTCGCCCAGCCCGTCGCCGACCGAGACGGCTCCCGCGGCGCAGCAGCAGGAGACGACGGTGAGCACCGCGGACACGTCGTCCTCGGTGGCCGAGCCCCAGCCGGCACCCGCTGCGGATGAGTCCGTCACCGCCAGCAGCGACAACGCGCCGGAGCCGGTGCCCGCGCCGGCCATGGCACCGACCGCGCCGTCGGCGCCGGTCACCACCGGGCAGCAGCCGGTCCGGGTGGACGGGTCGGTCGGGGCGCAACCGGCGCAGCCCACGCAGAGCAGCGGTGAGCTGCCGTCGACGGCCGTGCCGGCCGCAGCGGCCGCGGCGGCCGCGGCGTCGGTCGACGCGGCCGCGGGCTACTCGCTGGCCGGCGGAGCCGCCCCCGGCCTGTCGAGCGGTCTCCTCGAGCTCCCCGGCCTCCCCGGCCTCGAGGGCCTGCGGGCGGAGCACGGTCTCGGACGGCAGGTCGCGGCTCGCCTCGGCCAAGCGCCGCTCGTAGCGCCGGAGGCTGCGGGTGGCGACGCGGCGGAGCGGTTCATCGTCGTGCGGTCCGCCAGCGCCGCCCAGAACCAGCCGGCCAAGCCGGTGGGTGTCGTGCTGTTCGTCATGGCCGCCGCAGCGGCCGCGGCGGGAAGTGCCCGACTGCGCATGTGGCGTCGGGTTGCGCTGTCGTGAGCTCCGAAGTGTCCGCCGCGAGCGGCGCGGACAGCTCTCCGATCGGCCTCGTCGGGCGGATCGTCACGGCCAGCCGCGGTCAGGATGGTCCCGGCGAAGTGGAGCTGGATATTCGGGGTGGCAGAGAGACGTTCATCGCCATCTCGAGCGAGCCGATAGCTCTCGGCGACTCGGTGATCGTGCTGGCCGATCTGGGTCCTCGGAGGGTGGAGGTCTGTCCTTGGGACTACCCGTTCGCGAGCACCCTGGACACGTAGTGAAACCGACCAGCACGAAGGAGACCTGACGGAATGCTCGGCTACCACGTACCCGCACCGGATGAGGCGATGCTCATCTCGGGCGGCAAGACCAAGGGCTCGGACGCGCCGTTCAGAGTGGTCACTGGACGCGGTGCCTTCGCGATGCCGATGTTTCGCAAGGTCCGCTTCATCACGCTGTCGATGTCGGAGTCGGAGGTCGGGGAGACCTGCGTGACGAAGCAGGGGATCGCACTCGAGGTCAAGGCGGTCATCGCCTTCAAAGTCGGTAATGACACGGCGTCCATCGTGAACGCGTCCCAGCGCTTCCTTTCCGATCAGTCTCAGATGTCTGTGCTCACCGGGCGCATCTTCTCGGGCCACCTTCGCTCGATCATCGGGTCGATGACGGTCGAGGAGATCGTGACCGAGCGCCAGAAGCTGGCCTCCGAGGTGTTGGACGGCTCCAAGGAGGAGATGGCCAAGATCGGCTTGACGGTGGACGCGCTGCAGATCCAGTCGATCGACGACATGGGGCTCGGCTACATCGCTGCCATGGCGGCTCCGCACAATGCGGCGATCCAGCGAGCCGCGAAAGTCGCTGCCTCACAGGCCGATCAAGCGTCGTCCGAAGCCGAGCAGGCCTCGCTTCGGGCCCAAGCCGAGTACGCCCGGCAGACGCAGGTGGTGCAGGCGCAGTACGCCGCAGACGTCGAAGCGGCCAAGTCGTCCGCAGCGGCGACGGCGGCCATGGCGGCGCAGGAGTCAGCGCGCAATCAGGCCAGCTACGAAGCAGAGACCGCGGTAACGCGCTCCAAGGTCGCGCAGGTCGCCGCAGAGGCGCACCAGGAGTCCGAGCGCAATCAAGCCGACTTCGCTCGGCAGACGGCCGTCGCCAGGGCCGAGTTCGCCGCCGAGACTCAGGCGGCCCAGGCGAAGGCAGACCAGTCGGGGCCGTTGGCTCATGCCCTCGCACAGCAGCAGGTGATCGACGCCCAGACCGCCCTCGCCGAACAGCAAGCGGAGCTTGCCCGCAAGACGCTCGTCTCGACGGTCATTCGGCCGGCCGAGGCAGATGCGGAGAAGGTCAAGATCCTCGCCGCGGCGGATGCCGAGCGAACCAAGATCCTCGCGGAGCCGCCCAGTCGCATGACCGCGTAGCGCTGGATCAGCAACTCATCGCGCAGCTGCCTCTCATCGTCGAAAAGGCGGCGCTGGGACTGGCCGGCGCACATCTCACCGTTCTCAACGGATCAGACGGCGTGACCGAGATCGTCTCCTCACTCGCCGGCCAAGGGATGGCCATCCTGGACTCCATCAAGAACGGCGTCGCCGGCTCCAACGACCACCTGTACGCACGGCCGTCGCCGCTGTCAGCAAAAGCGTGAAACGAATCGGTCGCAAACCCTGGATGTCGCGCGTACGCTGACGTCTGCGGCGGGGCGGTCCTGACAGTGCTTGACCCCGGCAGTCCGCGCGAGCGCCCGGGGGGCGCCCATGGAGACGCTTCATCTGCACCTCCGCAACGGGGAGGTCAGCTTTCGCTGCACGAGTTGTGCTCGTGAGTTCGCCATCGACCGCGAGACAGCGTTCGTGCTGCAGCTGCGCGAGATCACCACGCATGCCTGCTCCACTCACGCCGCTGCCGAGGAGACCTTCCTGCTCGATGCCGAGGTCATCGACCTGGCGCAGGTGAGGGACGCGCCCCGAAGGCGGTCCGCTCAGGTCAGGTGACTACTCGCTGTACGCCGGGATCGTGTCCGGCGGGCTTGCGTGACGAACGGGCTCGAAGTGCACCCTCGCCACGTCGAGGAACTGGCTGCGCGCGGCCACCTGCGCGGCCCGTGCGGCCTCCGCTGCCTCCGCGGCTTCGGCGCGACGGCGGCGAAGCTGCACCGCGGCCTGCAGTGCGTTGCGTCGGGAACGCTCCTGGAGCAGGTCGGCTAAACGGCTCATGGCAGATCCCCTGTCAGCCGAGAAGGCCCGCCGGGCTCTGGAGCGGGACGCGCGCGGCGCTTCACCCGCGCCGGTGCGCAAAAGGTACGCCTCGCAACGGAGCCCGCCAAGAGGGCAAATAAGTGACGCGTCGGACCATGGCGCCCAGTCCCGCGTCGAGGAGCTCTGCCGGGCCACGGTCGTGTCGCTGTCGTCCGACGGCGCGGCCGTCGTCCCGTTCGGGACGGGCCGGCCCAGCCTGGTGACGTCCACCGACGGGGGGATCCGGCTCGGCGTCCTGTCCGTCTACAGCGCAGGCGAGCCAGCTCCCGCGGCTGCTGCTGCCGGTCGCCCTGTTCGCCGCCGACACGGCAGTGCTCGCGGTCCTGGACGCCGAGCGCGAGACCGCTGATGCGCTTCCGCTGTCGGAACTCGGGCCGGATCTGGACTATCGCGTACACCAGGCAACTGGGATCGTGATGGGACAGACTGGTCTCGGCGCGCATCGCTGGACATGGGCCGCGCCTTCGAGGTCCTGAGGCGCTATGCCCGCGACCACAACCGGCGGCTCACCGCGGTTGCGGAGCTCGTCGTGGCCCGGGACGTCGACGCAACGGCAGTTCTCGATCACTCGCGGGCGCGGAAGTCGCCGCGTTGACCTGGCCGTGAGCTCCCGGCCGGGTCAGGCGGCGCGGACGGCCGAGACGACGACCTCGGCCAGGTGTGACAGGTCGGTCTTGTCGATGCAGGCCACGACACCGATGCGGTAGGCCTCGGCGCGGTCCGCGTCGTCGAGGTACGCAGAGCAGATGACGATCGGCTGCTCGGGGTCGATCGCGAAGATCCGGCGGGCCACGTCGAGTCCGGACAGGCCTGGCATCCGCATGTCGAGGACGATGACGTCGGGACGATCGCGGGCCCAGGCCTCGAGGGCTTGCTCGCCGTCGGCGGCCTCGGCCGTGACCTCGCAGGCGCCGTCGAGCGTCAGGGACATGCCGATCAGAAGTCGCATGTCAGGCTCGTCGTCCACGATCAGGGTCGTCACCACGGTGCTCCTCGTGCAGTTCTGGGTGATGTAAGCCTATCCAGATGCGGACAGATCGGGCCATAGTCCGTCGGCGCCCCTATGACTGGGCACACCGGCGACCCACCATGAGGGCCGGACCCGCCCATCGGGCAGCATGGCGCGCATGACCGACCCGGCGGACGTCGACCGCGCGGAGGTTGAGGCGGCGTTCCGGCAGCACTGGACCGTCGGCTGCGTCGAGGAGAACTGGGCGGCCTGGCCGGACCGGCTCACCGAGGACGTGGACTACGTCGAGCACGTGTACGGCGAGATGCGCGGCCGCGAGGCGGTGCGGAGCTGGATCGTCAGCCTGATGGAGCAGCGCGCCGACGTGCACGCCCTGCTCGACTGGTACGTCATCAGCGGCTCGCGGCTGATCCTGAACATGACCAACCGCTACTACCACCCCGATCCAGCCGGCGCGCCGTTCGACTTCCCCGGGCTGACGGTCCTCGGGTACGCCGGTGACGGGCTGTTCGGCTACCAGGAGGACTACTGGAGCCAGCGGCTGGCGAAGGTCGCCTACCTGTCGTGGGCGGCCGCGGTCGAGCAGGCCGGCGGACGCGGGCTGGACGGCGACCGGTTCGAGCAGTTGGAGCGAGAGCGCAAGGCGCAGAACCTCGCCGTCCTGGCTCGAGGCGCGGGCTAGCGCCTTGCGTCATTTCGCGAAGCGGGTCTTGCGCGCGATCGGCACGACGACGTCGGCGGACCAGCCCTCCAGCCACGGCGCGATGTCCTCGGGGGGCAGTGGGCGGCTCATCCAGTAGCCCTGCGCGACGTCCGCACCGAGCTCGGCGAGCCGGACGAGCGTGCGCTCGTCCTCCACGCCCTCGGCCACGACGGTCATCCGCAAACGGTGCACCATCGCGATGACGGCGGTGACGATCGCCTCGTCGTCGCCGTCGTCGACCATGCCGGTGACGAAGGACTTGTCGATCTTGATCTCGTGCACGGGGAGCCGCTTGAGGTAGGACAGCGACGAGTGCCCGACACCGAGGTCGTCGACAGAGAGCCGTACGCCGGAGCGTCGCAGGTCCCACAGGACATCGATCGCCCGCTCCGGGTCGTCCATCAGGGCGCCTTCGGTGATCTCCAGCGTCAGCCGGGCGGCCGGCACGCGGGTCTCGGTCAGCAGATCCGCCAGCAGCTGCGAGAACGCCGGGTCGTGCAGGGTCCGGGGCGAGATGTTGACGGCGACACCGAGGTCGAGACCCTGCTCGAGCCACTGCCGGCACTGCCCGAGGGCCGTGCGCAGGACCCACTCCGTCAGGGGAGCGATCAGGCCGGTCTGCTCGGCGATGCCGATGAAGTCGTCCGGCGGGATCATGCCTCGCACCGGGTGGCGCCAGCGCACGAGCGCCTCGACGCCGTGCACGTCCTTGCCGCGGGTCTGCGTCTTGGGCTGGTAGGCCAGCACGAGGTCACCGTTGGCGATGGCTGCGCGCAGGTCGGCGACAAGGGCGAGCCGGGCCGCCGAGTTGTGGTCGCGGTCGGGGGCGTAGACGGCCACGCCGCCGTGGGTGTCCTTCGCGGCGTACATCGCTACGTCGGCGCGGCGCAGGAGCGTCGCGATGTCGGTGCCGTGCTCGGGGGAGAGAGCGATCCCGACGCTGGCGTCGACGGTCAGCGTCACGCCGACGACGTCGAGCGGTGCGATGAGGGCGAGGCGGATCTCCTCGGCAAGGCGCGTCGCGTCACGCAGGTCTGCGTCGACCATGACCACGGCGAACTCGTCGCCGCCCAGACGCGCGACGCACGAGCTGGGCGCGATCAACGCGCTCAGGCGCCGACCGACCTCCTGCAGGACGGCGTCACCGGCAGCGTGCCCGAGGGTGTCGTTGATCTCCTTGAAGCGATCGAGGTCGAGCAGCAGCACCGCGCACTGGTCCGTCGCCTCGAGTGAGGCCGTCGAGGTCCGGTCGAACAGGAGGCGGTTGGGCAGGGCGGTGAGCGAGTCGTGCATCGCCTGGTGCTCGTTCTCCGAGACCTGGTCGCGCAGCCGGTCGGCGAGGCGGCCGTTGTGCAGGCCGATCGCGGCGTGCCCGGCGACGGCCTCGAGCAGCCGCAGGTCGGACTGCTCCAGGCCGCCGACGTCGCCCATGCGGCCGGAGACGGTGATGGCACCGACGGGACCCGATTCGCCGTGCAGTAGGACCGTGAGGGACTCGACGTGCGTCCCGCGCCGGGGGAGGCCCTCGGAGGTCTCGACCGCCCGGCGCTCGGGCGAGCAGCTGCGGATGCCGGCATCGGTGCCGATCCATGCGTGGGCCGGGTCGAGGTCGGACGCGTGCAGGTCGAGGCGTACGACGGCCACCTCGAGCAGCTCGCGCACACCGGTGAGCACCTCGCGTACGACGACGTCGAGGTGCAGGTCACCGCCGCCGATGCGACGGGTGAACTCGTGCAGGCGCTCCATCGCGTCGTGACGGCGGAGCAGGGCGATGTGCGCCCGGTTGGCGAGGAGCAGGAACGCCGCGAGGACCGCCACGATCCACAGGGCCCGCCAGTCGGTGTGCCACACGACGAGGGCGATCAGGGCGAAGCACCCGTTGGCGCCGGCGACCGCGAGGCTGGTCAGCACGGTGCTGGCGCGGACCCGAGCGCCACCACCGCGGACGGCGATCACGGTGGACACGGCTGCCGACGACGTCAGCTCGACGAGGATCGCGGCGGTGAAGGCGGCGGCGAAGCCGCGCACGCCGTACGGCGACCCCGGGCCCGAGATCAGCGTCCAGACCCCGACGGCGATGACCGAGCTGAACCAGCCCTGCGCGAGGTTGAAGCCGAGCTTGACCGGGCTCTGCTTGCGGTGCCAGAACAGTGCGATCGCGACGCCGGCGAGCCGCGCGGTGATGACCGAGCTCGGCGGCGCCAGGAACAGGCCCAGGACGAACGGCAGCTCCGCGAAGGAGATCGTGTGGGCGTCGCGGCCGACGGTGATGTGCACCACCGCGATCTCGGTCGCCACGAACAGCGCGACCAGCGCGGCCCACGGCAGGTGCCCGCCGGAGGGAGGCGCCGGGTGGCCGAGGACGGTCGTGACGTGCAGGACTGCGGCCCCCGCCGCAAGGATCGCGGTGAGGGCCCAGACCCGTGCCGTTCGTGACGGCGCGGCTGCCGTGTCAGTCACCGTGGGCCGAGGACCAGGTGCTGCCGCTCCACGTGCTGCCCGACCAGGTGCTGGCGCTCCAGGTGCTGCCGCTCCACGTGCTGCCGCTCCACGTGCTGCCCGACCAGGTGCTGGCGCTCCACGTGCTGCCGGACCAGGTGCTGCCGCTCCACGTGCTGCCGCTCCACGTGCTGCCCGACCAGAGCGAGCTGCTGGTGCAGAAGCACGTGCCGGCCCAGACCGAGCCGTTCCACACGCCGCCGTTCCAGGCTGTCCCGCTGCTGCTCCTGGGGGCCCAGACGGACGGGACCCACGCCTTGCCGAAGATGTCGCGCTCGCCGGTCAGGTCGGACGCGCCGCCCTGCCCGACGTGGTGGGTGCCACGGGCTGCTTCGAGCGAGCCGAGACCGGTCGACGTCGCGAAGCCTTGTGCGATGAGCGGGCGCGGCGCGGCCGCTGCGGCGATCACGTTGATGAGGCCGGAGCCGGCCGCCTGGACACCGCCGACGACGGGCTGTGCCGTCACCATGAGCAGGCGCTTGATGTCGTCCGGGGTGAGGTCGGGGCGCTGCTGCAGCATCAGGGCGATGGCACCGGAGACCACGGCGGTTGCTTCCGACGTACCACTGCCCTTGAAGAAGCGGCTGTCGACGCGGGCGCCGGGGTACTCGACGTCGATGACCGAGCCGGGGTTGCGCAGCGACACGACCGACTGGCCCGGAGCGACGACGTCGACGTGCCGGCCGAGCGAGCCGCGTGCGGAGAACGCCGGAACGGTGTCGTCGACGCTGCTGTCGGTGCCGCGGGTGTCGTCGGCGCCGACCGCGATGACGAACGGGTCGCGCGCGGGGTTGTCGAGCGACGGCCGGCTGGTGCCGCCGTTGCCGCCGGAGACGACGACGGCGATGCCGGCGCGCCAGGCATTCTCGATCGCGTGGGTCAGCGGGTCGAGGGTCGTCGCCTGGGTGCCGTCGGTGCCGAAGGAGAGGTTGAGGACCCGGATGTTCATGCCGTTGTCGTTGCGGTTCTGGACGACCCAGTCGACCGCCGCGATCAGCTGGGAGACGTCGGCGCTGCCCTCGTGCGCGCCCACGCGGACGCTGAGCAGCGTCGCCTGAGGAGCGATGCCCTTGAATCCCGTAGAGGTGCCGTCGTTGCCGGCGATGATGCCGGCCATGTGCGTGCCGTGGCCGAATGCATCGAGGTTGCCCTGCGGGCCTTGGCTGCTCAGCGAGAGATCCGGGCCGACGACGACGTTGCCGGACCTGAGTCCCTGGACCGGGACGACGCCGGTGTCGATGAGGGCCACGCCGACGCCCTTGCCGGTGTAGCCCTTCGCCCACATGTCGTCGGCGTTGACGGCAGAGGCGACGGCAGGCATGCGGGTAGCAGACGGGGCGTAACCCCAGTCGGCTCCGCCCAGCAGCCCGGTGGTGGTGTCGAGCACGTTGGTGACGACGCCGATCGTCCCGCCGACGGTGCCGAGAAGCCCGCCGAGCAGGCCGGCCTGGGCGGGGGTCGCTCCGGTGACGCTCAGCGCGGCCGCGACGAGGACGGTCGCGCCTACCCGGCGGGTCCGGTGCGTGGCCTGGCGGTCCGACATCATGTCCCCCGTGTCCGGCTGGGCCCACATGGTCAAGGGGCCTCTGGTGCCGTTCATGGAGGTCTTCGGCGCAGAGAAGCCACTTGTTTCGGACATCTCGGCAAAATGGGCTCAAGGCACTAGCGCGCGTAGGAGCCGGACGACAACGGGACTACGTGGCCGGTCGGGGCGTTGCGCCGTTCGGCCGTATCAGATGCGGAAGTCCGTCCGGAGCGACGGTGCGGTCGCGGCCGCGCGCAGGGGCTGGGTCGCCGTCAGCTCGGCCAGGTAGCGGGTCAGCGAGTAGTGGGTCAGCGCCCGGCTGGTCACGACCTGCGAGGTGTACGGAGAGATGACGACGGTCAGGATCGTGTTGTCGCCGCTGAAGTCGTCCTCGTCGAACGTGACGATGATGGCGAGCCGTCCGGCCCGGTAGTCGGGCCCCTGCATCACCACGGGCAGCCAGCTCTTGAGCCAGGCGTCGGACCTCGCCAGCGAGCAGTCGTGGCCGTCGTTGCAGATGTCCGGGATGAGCAGGCCGACGTTCGGCAGCCGACCCTGGCTGATGTCGCTCCGCAGGGCACCCGCCGAAGGGGTGCCCGAGGGCACGTTGAAGCGCCGGCAGTTGCTGCGCGGCCCCGCATCCGAGAAGTACGGCCACGGGTTGTGCTTCACGGCGTACCGCGCAGTCGAGGTGAGCGCGCAGTTCGAGGGCATCGCCTCGGCGTACGTCTTCGCCGTTCGCCCGCTCGCGATGATGCGGTCGAAGGCGCTCGGACCCGCGATGCGGTGGCTGGCCGGCCCGCGGTCGTCCTGCACGCCGAACGTCGAGCCGCCCGCGATCGCAAGGTAGTTCGGCAGGGACGGGTGGGTGACGGCCCGGTAGTGCGTGGCCCGGCCGTGCTTGGCGGCCAGGGACGCGAGGTAGGGCATGCCCAGCAGCGCCGAGCGGGCCGTCCGGTTCTCCTCGACCACGATGAGGACCTTGACCGGGCGCTGTGCGGTCGGCTGCACCCACAGCGCGGCGGCCGGCGACCGCACGTGGGACGCGGGCGACGCGCAGGCCGTCGCCACCGCACAGGCGATGAGCAGTACGGCGATGCGGCGAGGGCGACCCACGCCGGCCAGTCTGCGTCACCAAAGCCCTGGCTGGCTCGTTGTCAGATCACCATGGGCCGACCGACCAACCGCTATGCCGCCCGCCGCGAGGCTTCCCTCGCCCGGATGACGGCGCAGATCACGCTGCCTCCACGTGACGTAGGGGAGTCGCAGGGCGCCTACTTTCGTCGCTGCGCGATCGTGTGGTTGGCCGCTCCCGGCGAGCATGACCCCGAGGAGCGCGCAGACGTGCTGCGCCTGGGTGCGCTGGCGTCGCGACCGAACCATCCCTGACGTCCCGATTCGTCCCGCGGCCGGACTACGCCGAACGGCTGCGAAAACCCAAGCGGTGAGGGACTGTCGCGGCATGCCCACCGATCCACGCGCCGAGCTCAGGGCACTGGCGCTGTGGCACACGCGCCGCCGGGCGGTCGACGAGCTCCTCGAGCCGCTGCTCGAGTACGGCCCGGTGGCGGTCGAGCGGGTGTCGGATCGGCTGTTTCAGGTCCGCTCCCTCGTGATCGAGGAGCAGAACGCGTTCCAGGCCTTCGTCGATCTCGTCCTCGAGCACCAGCGGGACGAGGGCGTCGTACTCGAGATGTTCGGGCGGCGGGCGGACGACGGCCTCGACCGTTAGGGCGCGGTCCGCCGAGGTGATCGGCGTGCGCGCCGCACGTGTGCGCGGCGAGCGTGCGATGCGCACGGCGATCTTGCCTCGCCCAGCTGTGTGATCGGCGTGCGCGCCGCACGTGTGCGCGGCGAGCGTGCGATCCGCACGGCGATCTTGGAGCAGCCGCGAAGGGCGGCTGGCGGCGATGCAGAGGGTGACGGATGTCCCGCGTTTCCGTGGAAGCGTCCAGACCGCGAGGAACGCCGCTCTCTCGGCCCCATCCCCGACGCCGCGCAGGGGTCTGACCTGCAACGATGGTCCCAAGGGGCGGTAGCTCAGCTGGTCAGAGCACGGGACTCATAATCCGATTTGGCGCGTCTTTCAGGGTACGCCGAAACACGCTGAAATTTGCCAAACACGCTGCTACGTAAGGGATTTTCGCGGTCCGGTCGTTGACCGTTGGGAACCGCCAAAGACCGCCGTTGGCCCCTCGATATGGCACGTATGTGGCACGCCGGCGCCCCCGTGCCGGGGTCAGGCTGGCTTCGCGGTTCTCTTCCGGCCGGATGCCTGACGCAGCGGACCGGGTTGCCGCCATCGAGGACGAGTTGCGCCTAGCCGCCGGCCAGACGGCGCCGAGCAAGACGGCCCTCTTCCTGTCACCACCAGCAGGAGCGCTCGGCGGCTCTCGTCGACAACCAGGGCCGAGCGCGCGGGTAGGGATTCGCTATTCGGGCACGCCCGAATGTAGAATACGGTCATGGTGGTAACTGGAATCAGTCGCGGTCTCGACGGCCTGTTGGAGGCGCTGACAAGCCTGGGGTTGGAGGCCGAGCCGGGGGTCGGATCGGTGTCGATCACCTGGGACGGCCGGACCCTGATGCTCGCGGTCGCGCTGGCGTCGCAGGTGACCGGCTCCAAGGCGCAGCAGCTCATCGGCGACCATGCCAGCGCCGGGGTGGTCGTCGCAGATCGGATCACTGCTGATGCCCGTGCGCTACTGACGGCCTCAGGGTGGTCCTGGCTGGATCTGCGGGGCCACCTGCACCTGCGTGGACCGGGGTTGCTTGTAGACACGGCTGTTCCCGCCCGGGCCCGACCCGCGGTGCGCGTACAGCCACCGATCCGGGGGAAGGCGGGGCTGGCCGTCGCCTATTGGCTGTGTGCTCACCCGGGAACGGCGCTGTCGCCCACCGGGGCGACCGGTGAGCTGGGCTTCGCCCCGTCCACGCTCAGTACCGCCGCGTCGGCGCTTGCTGAGGCCGGCTTGCTCAACTCCGATCGGGTGGCGGTCCTGCCGGAGCTGTTCTGGGAGCTGGCTGCTGGCTGGCAGCTCGAGTGGACCTGGCTGGCCAGTCGGCCGGAGCCGTCCGAGCACGCGGCCTCGTGGGTGCGAACGGGTGACGCCGTCGCCGTGGCGTACGGCGCGCCCTTGGTGAGGGTGGGGGAGGGGCCGCTCGAGCTCCTGGTTCCTGGGCCGGTCGACCTCACGATCGCCGCCCGCCGTTACGGAGTTGCCCGGCCTGGCACGGGCGAGGCAGCGCTCGCCGTGGCTCCGGTAAGACAGGTTGTCGGCTACAGCGGCGAGAGCGAAAGCGGCTGGCGGCTGGCCCCGAAGCTTGCCGTCGCCTTGCAGCTCGCGACCGACGTGGCTCGCGGCAGAGAAATCCTGCACGACTGGCTCGGGGACGATCATGTCTGGCTCTGACGCTCCCCGCGTACTGCTCGCCGGTGAGGCGATCGGTGGTCTCGTGCGCGCCATCGCGCAGATGAGCTCCGCGGACCTCGGGCCCTACGCGATCGTCGGTGGCGTCGCCGTGGCTGCGCGGCTCGGCCAAGCCCACCGGGTCACCCGCGACGTGGACGCTGTCGTCGACCAGGACCATCTCCCCGCAGCGATCGCCGTTCTCCGCGGCTTGCCGAGCGCCACGGCCGACCCGGCCGGCGGACCTCACCGCATCCTGCTGCAAGGCACCAAGGTCGAGGTGCTGGAAGTCGGACTGCTGACCGACGCCGATGACCTCGGCGACCTGCCCGAGCGTCAGCGGTTGTTCGTGTCAGCCCATAGCTGGGCACTCGCGACCGCGACCGCGTTGACGCTCGCCACGATTGGTGCGGACAGCGTCGAGGCGACTGCACCGTTCGCCAGCCCGGCGGCCTTGGTCGCCATGAAGCTGCACGCCATCCAAGACCGCTCAGGTGACGGGCAGGCCAAGCGCGCCGGCGACGCCTGGGACCTCCACCAGCTCCTCAGCCACCACAACAGCCGGGGCCAGATCAGCGACGCTCTCCGTGCCGGCCCGGAAACACTTTGCCTCGCGGTCCACGCCGCCGCGCAGCGCGTGCTCGTCGATGACGCAGCCCGAACCCGAGCCTGGCTGCGCACCGCCGGTGGGGCTCAGGCTGCCGTGAGCGCCGACGAGATCAACCGCCTCGGGCAGGAGCTGGTCGAGGGACTCAGGTAGGCCGAGGACGTCCAGCGCGCGATCGGACACGCGGCTGGCCGTTGGCTGCCAGGTTGCAGGAGGCGCCATTAGGGTCGGCAAACGCAGTGGACCGCGCACCTGGAGCGGCTGACTGCGGAACTCACCGCACGCGGCCACGGACCTGTCGTGCTGCGCGGCGGCATGGGCACGAAGCAGCGAGCTGCTGCCCTCGCGCAGCTGGAACGGCCAACTGGAGATGAAGCGCTCCTGGTCGTGGCCACTGGACCGTTCGTCGGGGAGGGCTTCGACTGTCCCGCACTGGACACCCTGTTCCTCGCCGCACCGATCGCGTTCAAGGGTCGGCTCGTCCAATACGTCGGACGCATCCTGCGTCCCTACCCAGGCAAGGTGACCGCAGAGGTTCACGACTACCACGACCTGCGTGAAGGCGTTCTCGCCTCGTCGCTTGCCAAGCGCGCGCCCGGCTACATCAGCCTCGGCTTCCCCGACCCTCGGTGAAGTCCTCTCGTCACATCGCCGACCGGCTGGATGAGGCCAGGCACGCAGCCCCGCGCAGGCCACCGTTGCAACCGTCACTGCCGGTGCTGCGGGGCCGCCTCGCTCCACCAGTCCGGCGGCGGTTCGTTCCTGTCGCGCAGGAAAGCGAGTCTGTTCGCAGCTTGCTCCCACTGTCCGCCGCTCGAGCCGCAGAAGGACCAGAGTTTGGCGGCAGCGCGCTTGTAGCGGTGTATGAGGTCGTCGAGTTCGAACTCGTCGATCTCGCCGGCATCGAGTCGTAGGAACCCGTCGCGAAGGTGATCGAGCAGTCTGCCCAGTTCCTGCTGATGATAGGCAGCGACCACCGCGCGAGCAGCCTGCCGCGCCGCCTTGGCTGCCCGTGGCTGGTGACTCGCCTCTGGCTCGATCACGTCGCGACCGTACGCTCTGGCCGCTTGGCTATGGAGCTGCTGCATACCGGCGCCTACCTTCCCCGAGGCCGCGGACAACGCGGCGGGCCCGCATCTGCGAACGCTGACCGGCGCGGGGAGCGGGGGGTACGTTCGCGGGTACGCCCGTGGGTACGGCAGTGAGCTAACGGCGCACTTACCCGCGTCCAGGCGGCCGCGCGCGGGCGATCAACGTGACGGCCACGCCACCCGCTTGTCGACCCACGAGACGCCCTCGTGGCGGCACAGGCAAAAGGGATGCCCCACGGGGTCGGTGTAGACCTGCCACCCGTACCCCTCGGGTCCGATGAAGTCCTTTTGCATAGTCGCGCCGAGCTTGGTCACGCGACGCTGTTCCGCCTCGATCTGGTCAACCTCGAAGTCAAGGTGGAACTGCTTAGGGTGTTCGCCCTCGGGCCAACGCGGAGCGCGATAGTCGTTCACCCGCTGGAAGGCGAGGTCCACCTCCCCGAAAGCAATGAGGGCCATGTCCGCTGAGCTGCCCTCCACGAGCGCGCGGCCAGTCACCTCGGAGTAGAACGCCGCGAGCCTCGTAGGGTCCGGGCAGTCGATGATGAAACCCAGCAGTTGCAGCATCGGACGACCTTGCCACGCAGCTAGACGTCGGGCTTCCACCGACGCCAACGGCGCTATTGCAGTTGCGGCCACTCGGCCTCGCTGAGAACGGCACATAGCCGCTGGCGATCACCGGCATATCCAGCGCCTACCGTTCGGTCCGTGACACGGCCAACAATGCTGCTGACCTCTGCCTTCATCGTCGACATCGTTGCCGTCACCGTTGGCCTGGCAGTCAGCGACGGTCGCGCAAGCACCCGCCTCGCCGGCGCAGTTCTGCTCTTCCTGATCTACGGCGGCCTCGCGCTGATCGTCCGCCGACGACCGAGGGCCGTCGCGCTCGTGATCGTCGTCCTAGCGACGTCCGGCGCCGCGGCGAATGTCGTCTCGCCGAACCCGGGACAACTCCTCGTCGCGGTGCTTTCCGGTGTGAGCGCGGGCTTGGCGCTTGCCGCACTGCGCTCGCTACGCACACCCGCCTAGCGGCAGTTACCGACGCGTCATAGACCGGACAGCTCGTACGGCAGGTCCTGCGGTGTGCAGTTCCTGTAGTCAGGGTCCGGCAACTCGGGGAGCCGGATAGCGGGAACGGTGATATGGCCATCGACTAGCGCGCGAACAACGCGATGCATACCGTCCATGACCCGCCCATCGGGCGACAGGATGATCGGGTAGCGCAAGTCGGCCGCTTGCACCAAGTACACCCGCTCCGCGATGCTGCGCACCGTCGGCTCGTATCCGTGGTCGTACCAATAGTTCTCGTCCAGTTGAGCGATCTCCGCGAGCGGTACCTCCTCCACAGGAAGGCCCGCCGATAGGGCAATGAGTCGATCCACGTCCCAGGCGTCAAGACCAACCGAGCCTGGCCGAAACGAGTACTGCTTCCGCATCTGTGCAGAATGCCGCACGGCGGCCATGCCGGTCGCATCGCTCGCGGGCACGGAGCGGCACCTCTCTGCTCCCCGGGATCGCCCGCCGTACGGATGAAATCGGAGCGTGCCGCGCCCTTGGGCTCAGGGGGTGGTCGCAACACCTGAGTGATGCGGGGTGTTGCGATGGTCAGGCCAGCGATTCCCAGGACGGTGCGGCGACAGCTGTGGCGGTTGATCGCTGACGGGGTGTCGACGGAGGCGGCGGCCGCGGCGG
>JAENVS010000038.1 GCA_016650445.1 Frankiaceae bacterium
AGCAGCGTCGTGACCTCGTTCATGTTGCTGTCGCCGACGATGACGTGAAGCCGACGGAACCGCTCGGCGTCCGCATGCGGTTCGTCGCGGGTGTTGATGATGGGGCGGCTGCGGGTCGTCGCGGAGGACACGCCCTCCCAGATGTGCTCGGCGCGCTGGCTGACGCAGTAGACGGCCCCACGGGGGGTCTGGAGCACCTTGCCGGCACCGCAGATGATCTGCCTGCTGACCAGGAACGGGATGAGGACGTCGGCCAGCCTGCTGAACTCGCCATGCCGGCCGACCAGGTAGTTCTCGTGACAGCCGTAAGAGTTGCCGGCCGAGTCAGTGTTGTTCTTGAACAGGTAGATGTCGCCGGCGATGCCCTCTTCGCGAAGGCGGCGCTCGGCGTCCATGAGCAGCCCCTCGAGGGTCCGCTCCCCCGCCTTGTCGTGCGTGACGAGGTCGATGACGTTGTCGCACTCCGGGGTCGCGTACTCGGGGTGGCTGCCGACGTCGAGGTAGAGGCGCGCGCCGTTCTTCAGGAAGACGTTGCTGCTGCGGCCCCAGCTCACGACCCGACGGAACAGGTAGCGGGCCACCTCGTCCGGCGAGAGCCGGCGCTGCCCACGGAAGGTGCACGTGACGCCGTACTCGTTCTCGATGCCGAAGATGCGGCGTTCCACACAGCGGACGCTACAGGTCCAGGGCTCCAGGTGCGGTTCGCTGGCTATCTCGGAGTTGCCGGTCCGACACGCCGCCGTGTCGCACCGACAGCCCCGAGATCGGTCGCTTAGGCGTGTCCGCGCCGCCGCACGCGCCGGATGCCGGTCGCCGCGGCGACCAGCAGGAGGCCGACGCCGGCGAGGCCGACAGGCAGGCCGGTCGTCGGGAGGGAGCCAGGCGCGGCTCCGAGCCCACCGGCCGACGTGTCGGCACCGCGGAACGGGACGGACACCGGTGCGGCCCCGAGCGGTCGGCCGCCCACGACGTCGTATGCCTGCCAGGTCTTGGTCTCCTGGTAGCCGACGCTGGGCTTGCTGTAATCGCAGACCCCCGTCGGGAACGTCTTCTGCAGCGTGGCCCACTGAGCATCCGTGAAGGTGACGTTCGTGTACGCCGTGCGCTTCAGCGGGACGAGCTGGCACTTGAGCGTGTCGTCCGCGACCGGCGCGCCGGCCGAGATGCGCGGTGACGCGTAGGCCTGCACCGTGCCGTCGCAGATCGCGGCCGGCAGGTCGACGCCGGCGCCGTTCGTGCAGCGGTCCACGACCGCCGCGGCCTTGCGCGCGTCGAGCACCTTGCGGGCCAGTGACACGCTGCGGGTGTCCTTCTCCACGACGGCCAGCCACTTGTCGATCGCCTGGATGCCCTGCGTCACGAAGTTCGTGTCGCCGAGCAGCGCGACCTGACCGCGCCACAGCACCTGGTTCTCCGCCGTACCGTGCTCGCGCTTGAGCCGCTCACGCATGGAGTACGTGCGGTAGACGTCGTGGAACGCACCCGGGTCCGGACCGCGCAGGTCGATGATCGCGACCTGGTCGAGGTTGGCACCGGTGTTGACGGCGCCGCTGCGGTAGGCCCGGTCCATCGCGATCGGCCCGGCATCGGTGCGCGTCGCCTGCGGCAGGAGGTCGGTGTTCCAGCCGCCCACCTTCGCGTTGAGGTCGGCGAACTGCGCCGCCGTGACGGTTCCGTCGAGTAGTCCGGTCAGCGCGTACTGGATGCCGGTGTTGTCCCACGCCGACCACGCCTTGCCGTCCGGACGGCGCCCGAAGACGTTGACCATGTAGTCCTGCAGCGTGCAGCGCACGCCCTTCGGCCGGGTCTGCGCGTTGTACTGCACCGCCGGGTCGAGGCCGGGGCAGCTGCGGTCGGGCTTGCCGCTGTTGGGGATGACCTCGGTGAACGTGATCGGGTTGACCGGGTTGGGGTGCCCGTAGGCGTTCGTGATCAGCAGCGGCGACAGCGCCCCGACCGTCGGGTCCTGCTTGGACGGGTCCTCGAAGTAGGCGCGCAGCAAGACGTAGTCCTCGTACTGCTGCGCCGATGACCACGCGTCGGTGAAGCTGCACTGCGGGAGGATCCCCTGGTAGACGCCGGGGTAGGCGTTGGCGACCTTCTGCTGGACGAGCGAGCCGCCCGAGCAGCCGCTGCCGATGGTGTAGCGGATCGGTCCGTAGCGCTCGGCGACGAGCTCCTTGGTGACGATGAGCGACTCGGCCTCGGTCACGATGTTGCAGTTGTGGCCGGCGTTGTCCAGGGCATGCGACGCGACGGCGAAGCCGCGGCTCAGCGCGTCTTCGAGCAGGACGTCAGGTGCACTGCCCATCTCGTACGACGTGTCGCAGCTCGCGCCGTGCGTCAGGACGAGCTTGTGGTTGTAGCCCTCCTGCGCAGCGGTCGGGTCCCATGACTTCTTGGGCGCGAACAGAACCGCGATCCGGTACTGATCGCGCACCGTGACGCCCGTCTCGCGGCGGACGATGAAGGGCACGGTCTTGCCCTGGTCGGTCGTCGTGTTCGCAACGTCGGTCGGCGGGCTGTCGGTGTTGTACGCCTTCAGGGATCCCCCGCTCGTGGACTTGTAGAGGTAGTCGTACGTCTGCGGCCGGTTGCACTGCTTGTCCTTGGCACCGGCGCTGCACGTCCACGGCTGGATCTGCGGCCCGCTGAACACCGGCCCGCCGATCGGGTGGTTGGTCAGCGTGATGCGCGCGCCCCGGCCGTCGGGCAGGATCGCCCGGATGACGTTGCGGCCGAGCGACAGGCCCTTGACGATGCCGTCAACGCCGCCGGGGCGCACCCGGAAGGCCGGCGTCACGTCGCGGCCGTCGTCGTCGACCCGGACCGCGTTGCGGTTGCCGTTGGCCGGCACGATGACGCGGACGTAGGCGTCGCCACCGGACACGACGTCGCCGCGTCCCGACAGCACCTCGATGCGGACATCGCCGGCCGGCGCGGCTGCGGTGGCCTGGCCGGGCAGCACGGCAACCGCGAGTGGGACGACCCCGAGGAGCAGCAGGCCGAGGCGGGCGGTACGGGACAGGTGGCTCATCGGTGCCTCCAACAGACGGGTGAACCGTCGGGCGTGGTCGTGTCGTGTCTTCGACGTGGCGCAGCTACCTCCTGCACGTTTCGTCACGGTATGCCCCGGTCACTCTGCGTAGGCGGCTGCCCCCGTTGTCCGAATTCGTGAGGACCTGGACCAAGCCGCGCCAGGCAGGCCTGTGACCCCTCACAACGTTGATCAGCGATGCCCGGCAGGCGGAGGAAATGCCCGTCTTGCACCGAACTGTTGCGGCACCGTCTCACCGATCGCTGGAGCACACGTGCACGCTCGTCGTAGGTCCTTGCTTGCCACCGCCACTGCTGCGGTCCTTCTCGCCGGGCTCGGGATCGGCGTTCCCGCCGCCTCCGCGCTTGCCCCGACCGCGGCAGGCGACGCGACGGACGCCCAGCCACGCCCTGACGACGATCCGCTGCCGACGGTGTTCCCGGACCCGACCAACCCCACGGGGTGCGACACCACCCAGCCCGACGCGCATGCGGGTGGCTCCGACGGGTTCTCCTGCATGACACCGTGGCCCAACGACCTGTTCACGACCGGCACGGGTGCGGCGCGGCGGCTGAACCTGCCCCTGGCGGGGATGCCGAAGGACGCGGCGGGCAAGCCCATCAGCCCGCTCCCCTACAACGTCAGCGACGGCTTCTCCCCCGGTCAGCGCATGGTCATCCGCATCCCGGGCTTGGACAGCCGCGAAGCCTTCGCGCTGACGAAGTCGGTCCCGATCACCGACATGGGCGCCTACCTCTCACCGACGGCACCAGTAGTCGTGATCGACGTGCAGACCGGCAAGCGGCACCCGATCTGGACCGAGATCGACACGAACCCGCTCGGCCCGGTCCCGACCGCGGGCTCGGCGTCGGGTGAGGCGGGCACGCCGACCGGCCCCGACCGGCCGTTCAACACCATGAACGTCAACGTCATCATCACGCCGGCCAAGAACTTCACCAACGGACACCGGTACGTCGTCGGGCTGCGCAACCTCAAGGACGCCACGGGGGCGGTCCTCGAGGCGCCGCTGGGCTTCTCGATCCTGCGTGACGAGTCACTGATCCCGCCGACCGCACCCGAGCCGATCAGGGCGCTCGAGTCGCGCCGCGCGCACTTCGAGCAGGACATCTTCCCGGTGCTGACCGAGGCAGGGTTCGCCCGCAGCTCGCTGTACCAGGCGTGGGACTTCTCCGTGGCGAGCGCGACCAACATCGCGGGCCGCCTGCTGCACATGCGCAACGACGCGTTCACGCAGCTCGGTGACACCACGATGGCCGACCGCCTCGTGCAGGGCAGCGCACCCGAGTTCACCGTCAACGCGCCTACCGACGAGGCGGACCTGACCAAGAACGTGCGCCGCACGATCAGCGGCAGCTTCACGGTGCCCTGCTACATCAACACGCCGAACTGCGCGCCGGGCGGCAGCTTCGCCTACGACCCCAGGGACACCGAGCAGACGAAGCCGCTGCAGATCCCTGGCAACGTGACCACCGCGACGTTCACCTGCAAGGTGCCCAAGCGGGTCTTCGACTCAGCCACGCTCGAGAAGGTGCGCCCGTCGCTCTACGGCCACGGGCTGTTCGGCGGTCAGAGCGAGGTCGGCCAGGGTCAGGTGTCGGACATGGTCCAGGAGAACGGCTTCATGTACTGCGCGACCGACTGGGAGGGCATGGCGACGATCGACATCAGCGCCGCCGCCCAGGCCGACGCCGACATGGACCGGTTCCCGGCGCTGACCGACCACGTCCAGCAGGGCGTGCTGAACTTCATGTACCTCGCCAGGCTGATGATTCACAAGGACGGCTTCACCTCGAGCGACGCGTTCAAGGTGAGCAAGGGCGGCGGACCGCTCACCTCGTTCATCGACACGAAGCGGGCTTGGTACGACGGCAACAGCCAGGGTGGCATCTACGGTGGCACCTACCTCGCTGTTGCTCCCGACACCGACGCGGGCGTGCTCGGCGTACCGGGCATCAACTACTCCACGCTGCTGCGCCGCAGCAAGGACTTCGCGCTTTACTCGATCCCGCTCTACACGACGTACCCCAGTGAGGTGGAGCGGCCGCTGCTGCTGTCGGTGATCCAGATCCTGTGGGACCGCTCCGACCCGAACGGCTACGTCAACCAGCTCAACCCGCTCACCGAGGACAAGCTGCCGAACACCCCGCCGCACCGGGTGATGTACCAGGTCTCCTTCGGTGACCACCAGGTCGCCAACGTGACGGCGGACAGCGCGGCCCGCAGCGCGGGGGCGGCCGTCGACCCGAACATGCTCGAGGCCGGTCGGTCGCCCGACCTCGAGCCCGTGTGGGGCGCGGAGCGCATTGCCAGCTACCCCTATGCCGGCAGCGCGATCGTCTACTTCGACAGCGGCGACCTGAACGTGTCGGGTGGCACGGCCGCGGCGCCGACGGAGGACACGCCACCGAGGACCGGGCAGGACCCGCACGAGTTCGCCCGCCGAGCGGTGTGCGGACGGGTCATGAAGAACAACTTCCTGCGGCCCGACGGTCTCGTCACCGCGCCGTGCCTCGGTGCGCCGTACTTCTCGAACAACTACCACGGCAAGGACGGCGTGGTCGGGCAGGGCGACACCGTCCAGGCCGGCGACAGACTCCCCTACGACCCCGACGGTGGACCGAACCCGGTCGTGCCGGAGGCGCCGTTCACGGTGCTGCTGCTCCTGGCCGCTGCCGGGATCATCGCGGTGGCGCTGCGGCGCGGTCAGAGCCAGCTGCGCAGCTCCCACAGCTCCGGGTAGTAGCGGACTGCCAGGCGCGTCCGCAGGTAGGGCGCGCCTGACGAGCCACCGGTGCCGGACTTGGTGCCGATCTGCCGCTCGACCATGTCGACGTGACGCGAGCGCCACTGGCTGGCGAGCGAGTCGTGCTCGAGCAGTCCCTCCGAGAGCTCCCAGAGCTCGGGGCGCTCCACGGCGTTGCGCGCGATGTCGAGCATCGACGCGCGCCGCTCCTCGGCGGTGTCCACGGCGAAGCCGCGTCCGCGCAGCAGGGTGAGGAACGCGTCCCACAGGCTCGGCTCGTCGAGCCGGCGCCACATGCGCTCCTGCTCTGCGGTGGAGGCCTGCCGCATGCGCTCGACGTAGGCCGGGTCGCGGGCGCCCGACAGGAACTCCAGCTCGCGGAACTGCACGGACTGGAAGCCGCTCGCGGGTGCCAGGTGCGCGCGGAACGCGAGGAAGTCCTGCGGGGTCATCGTCTCGAGGACCTGCACCTGCTGGACGAGCACCCGCTCGATGACGTGCACCCGCTGCAGCGCCTTGCGCGGCAGGTAGGTCTCACCGAGCAGCATCCGGTCCCGGGCGGCGCTGAGCTCGTGCAGCATCTGGGCGAACCACAGCTCGTAGACCTGGTGCACGGTGATGAACAGCAGCTCGTCGTGCTCCGGTGGGTCCGAAACGAGCACCTGCTGCTGGAGCAGCTCCGGGATGCGCAGGTAGCTGCCGTAGGACAGCCGACCCCCCGACTCGCCAAAGTGTGAGTCGACGCCAGGGTCCGTCATGGGCGCAACCTTAGAGCCGTTCGTTAGGTTCTCGGCATGCCGGGACCACTGCAGGGAGTGCGCGTCGTCGAGCTGGCCGGGATCGGCCCCGGGCCGCATGCGTGCATGCTGCTCGCCGACCTCGGGGCCGACGTGCTGCGGGTGGACCGGCCCGGCGGTCCCGTGATCCGGCCGGGCGGGCCGGACATCCTCGCCCGGAGCCGGCGCTCCGTCGTCGTCGACCTGAAGAACCCCGGCGCCGCCGAGGTCATCCTGCGTCTCGTCGAGGCGGCCGACGTGCTCGTCGAGGGAAACCGACCGGGGGTGACCGAGCGGCTCGGGGTCGGGCCCGACACCTGCCTGGAGCGCAACCCGCGGCTGGTCTACGCGCGCATGACCGGCTGGGGCCAGACCGGGCCGTGGGCGTCGCATGTCGGGCACGACATCAACTACATCGGCCTGGTTGGTGCGCTGGCGGCGGTGGGTGAGCATGGCCGCAAGCCGGTGGTGCCGCTGAACCTCGTGGGCGACTTCGGCGGGGGTTCGCTCTACTGCGTCGTCGGGATCCTGGCCGCGCTGGTCGAGCGGTCGGTGAGCGGGCACGGGCAGGTCGTCGACGCCGCGATGGTCGACGGCGCGTCGTCACTGATGGCGATGTTCTGGGCGCTGAAGGCCGGCAGCAGCTGGTCGGAGCGACGCGGGTCCAACCTGCTCGACGGCGGCGCGCCGTTCTACGACACCTATGAGTGCGCCGACGGGGAGTACGTCGCCGTGGGGGCGCTGGAGCCGCAGTTCTTCGCCGAGCTGGTCGACGTGCTGAATCTGGACCACGCACCCGGGCAGGCCGACATCGCCCGCTGGCCGGAGCTGCGCGAGCGGCTGCGTGCTGCGTTCCTCACCAGGACGCGGGACGAGTGGGCGGTGCTGTTCGAGGGGCGGCCGGCGTGTGTGACGCCGGTGCTGCACCTGCGCGAGGCCGCTGCGCACCCGCACGTCGCTGCCCGCGGCACGGTCGTCGAGGTGGACGGTGTGGCGCAGCCGGCCCCCGCACCGCGGTTCTCGCGCAGCACTCCGGACGCGACGACCGCCGCGGGTCCGATCGGTGCCGACACCCGCGAGGCGCTGGCCGACTGGGGCTTCAGCAGCGCGGAGCTCGACCGCCTGACGAAGGACGGGGTGCTGGGCGCCGGCGGAGCTTGATCATGAGCGGGGCTTGAGCCTGTCTGGGATGTACCCGGTGTCAGCCGATCTTCACGAGGTCGACGACGAAGATGAGGGTGGCCCCGGGCGGGATGTCGGCGCCGGCGCCCTGGTCGCCGTAGCCGAGGTCGGGCGGGATGACGAGCTGCCGACGACCGCCCTTCTTCATCCCGACCATGCCCTGGTCCCAGCCCTGGATGACGTTGCCGCCGCCGAGGGTGAACGGGAAGTCCGAGCCGCGGTCCCAGGAGGCGTCGAACTGCTTGCCGTCGGCGTACAGGACCCCGACGTACTTCATGGTCAGCTGGTCGCCGGCCTTGGCCGCGGGACCGGTGCCTTCCACGATGTCCTGCACGTCGAGCTCGCACGGGATCGGGCCGTCGGGGACGTCGATGACGGGCTTCTTCGACAGGTCGGTCGTCGTCGTGACCTTGCCGGCGGTGGCGTCGTTGGTGCAGCCGGTGCCGGGCGACCCGGCGACGGGGCCTTGGACGCCGGGGCTGGGGTCGGCGCTGCTGCCCGCGTCGGACTGGCTGTCGAGATCGCCGCCGCTGCTGCCGCCACAGCCGGACACGACCACCGCCGCCATCGCGACGGCCAGGAGCGTTCTTCTCACTTCTTGGACTCCAGCAGGGTCTGCAGCGGCGCCCCGACGAGCCGCTTGAAGGCGCGCCGTGGACGGGTGCGGTCGAGCACCGCGGCCTCGAGGTCGTCGCCGACGATCGTCCGGGCTTCGGCGCCGTCGGCGACAGGGAGGATCAGGGCGGCGACGGCGAGCTTCAGCGCGGTGGACAGCGGGGCGGTGGGGTTGTGGTGCGCGCGCACGTGCGCCGCAATGGGCTCGCTGTTGCCGCCCATGACGATGAAGCCGTGCTCCTCCGCGACGGAGCCGTCGTACGTGAGCCGGTAGATCTGGTCCTCGGCCTGCGTGTCGCCGACCTCGGCCACCACGAGCTCGACCTCGTAGGGCTTGCCGGACTCGGTGAAGATGGCGCCGAGGGTCTGCGCGTAGATGTTGGCGAGGCCGCGGCTGGTCACGTCGCGACGGTCGTACTGGTAGCCGCGGATGTCGGCGTAGCGGACGCCCGCGACCCGGAGGTTCTCGAACTCGTTGTACTTGCCGACGGCGGCGAACGCGATGCGGTCGTAGATCTCGCTGATCTTGTGGAGCGCCCCGTTGGGGTTCTCGCCGACGAACAGGATGCCGTCGGCGTACTGGACAGCCAGCACCGAGCGGCCGCGCGCGATGCCCTTGCGCGCGAAGTCGCTCTTGTCCTTCATGATCTGCTCGGGTGAGACGTAGAACGGCATGTTCATGGCGTCAGCCCCCCGGGTTCGTCATGCGCTCGTCGACCACGGTCTGCACGATCGCACCGACCTCGTCGTCCGGGATACGTCTGAGGCCGTCGGCGGTCACGGACATGACGACCGGGAAGATGCGGCGGGTCAGGTCGGGCCCGCCGGTCGCGGAGTCGTCGTCGGCGGCGTCGTAGAGCGCGTCGACGGCGAGCTTGACCGCGGCGGCCTCGTCGACGTCGTCCTTGAACTGCTTCTTGAGCGCGCTCCTGGCGAAGACGCTGCCGCTGCCGACGCTGTGGAAGCTGTGCTCCTCGTAGCGGCCGCCGGTGACGTCGTAGGAGAAGATCCGGCCCGCGCCCATGTCGACGTCGTAGCCGGCAAAGAGGGGTACGACGGCCAGGCCCTGCATGGCCATCCCGAGGTTGCCGCGGATCATCGTGGAGAGCTGGTTGGCCTTGCCCTCGAGGCTGAGGACGGCGCCCTCGAGCTTCTCGTAGTGCTCGAGCTGCACCTGGAAGAGCCGGACGATCTCGACGGCCAGGCCCGCGGTGCCCGCGATGCCGACGCAGGAGTACTCGTCGGCGGGGAAGACCTTCTCGATGTCGCGCTGGGCGATGACGTTGCCCATGGTGGCGCGGCGGTCGCCGGCCATGACGACGCCCTGGGCGTGCGTCACGGCGACGATGGTCGTGCCGTGTGGTGCCTCGATCAGGCCGGCGGGGAGGTCGCGCCGCCGCGACGGGAGGAGATCAGGAGCGGCAACGCCGAGGAAGTCGGTGAAGGACGACGTGCCGGGCGTGGTGAAGTGAGCCGGTAGACGCCCGTGCAGACCCGGGACTTCTGCCATGTACTGGTCTCCAAGTATCTGCTCGCACGGGCGAGCAGGTCGATGCGGTCTTTGAAGTGTCCTAGTGCGGCATTGCAGGGGAAGCACAGCACACCGCGTCTTGCCCCGGTCACGTGGTCGTGATCGACGTGAATCGCAGGCCGATACTGGCAGATCGCGCAGACACCACCTTGGGCCTCGATCAGTACGTCCACCTCCTGCTGCGAGAGGCCGTACTTGCGCAGCGTGTGCGTCTCACGCTGTCGAGCGTTGTTGCACTCTTTGCAGTAGCAGTTGCGGCCGCCGGGCTGCCTGGGCGCCAGCGCGAACGCTTCAAGGGGCTTGACGTCTCTACAGCGTGCGCAGCACTTCATGCCGGCTGGTACTGGAATCCGTTCCCGCACCACGTGCCCCTTGGCAGTGCGGCGTCTGCGGCAGCCCGCAGCGTCGCGTCGCTTGAAGCAGGGCTTGCAGTAGAAGGCGAGACCGTCCGGCCGTGAACTGTTTCGCCGAAACTCCGACGCCGCCTTCTCAAGACCGCAGTCCGGGCAGCGACGCGACATGTCTTCCGGAAATGTCAATTGGTATTCATTTGAATTCATAAACTATTACTCTATTCCCCGCCCTTTTGCACATAGCCACGTACAAACTCCTCGGCATTCGCCTCGAGGACGTCGTCAATTTCATCTAACAAATCGTCGACTTCGTCGGTGAGTTTGCCGACGCGGTCCTGGACGTCGCCGGTCTCCTCGACCGCGACCTCGTCGACCTCTTCGCTCTTGCGGGCGGCCTTCTCCTGCCCACCACCGGTGTCCTTCGTAGGCATGGCCGCTCCCTGCTTCGTCGAGGAGTCGAGCCTATCCCCGTCCTCTGACGGTTCCCGGTCTTTCGTCCACCGCAGTTCCGTGGTGGATTGTCACGAAGGCAGCTGCGGGGGCTTGGGGTGCGTCACAGCAGGATTTCGCCCCCCCTTTCGGGAAGTCCTCGGCATGCTGCGTCGCGTCCTTGCCCTCACCGTGTCCGCCACCGTCGCCCTGCCCGCCGCACTGACCCTGCTGCCGGCCGATGCCGGCTCGCCGCTCGTCGACCCGACCGTCGCCGCCGTGCGCACCTCCGACTCCGTCGTCCTGACCGGGGACAGCTTCGGCACCTGGTCGGTGCCGAGCAACGTCACGGCAAAGGCGCCGATGACCGACCTGTTCGACTGCCAGACCTTCGACGAGCAGTGCGACCACAACCACTACTCCGAGCCCGAGGTCGACAGCAGCCGCTACGCCGCCCCGGAGGGCACCGATGTCAGCAAGCTCACCGGCTGGCGCTGGGACGCGGCTGCCAAGAGCTTCGTCGAGGTGCCGTTCCAGGTCGACGAGGCCTTCACCCGCTACCTGAACAACTCCGCCTCAGGCTTCTCCGTCTACTCCGGCGAGGACCAGCACACGACCTATGCCTTCCAGCGCGAGGGCTTCCGCTACACGAACGCCGACCCGGCCAACCCGTGCGTCGCCGTACCCGCCTCGCCGACGAAGAAGGACCCGATCAAGGGCCTCGATGCCAACGACGAGGTCGTCTTCATGGCGAAGGACGCCGGCCCGCAGGCGCCCGCCGATGCCCTCCGCCCGTACGGCACGACGGGCGTCAAGGCCGTCGCGGTCGTTGACCCGCTGACGCGGTCGCAGAGCTACCTCTACGTCATGCAGGGCCTCGCCCCGACCTTCACCGTCGACACGGGCTACGTCCACTACACCCGAGACGCCAACGCCGGCACCTTCGAGAAGTCGGAGTCGTCGTACGACGGCTACGGCAACGCCGCCACCGGCACCTATTGCGACGCCGACGGCAACGTCGTGCTGAAGGCCGACGGAACGCCGGACGTCCAGCGCCGCCGCCCGAGGGACACCGCCACGATCACCACCGACCGCTACCGCTACCGCTACGACGGGCGCTGGCTGATGACCGAGGTCCAGGTCAAGGACGACACCGAGACGACGTACGGCGAGGACCTCGTCGACCGCTGGAAGGCGCGCGCGTTCCAGCAGGACGCCGAGTCCGAGACCCCCTGCTGCGGCTACGAGGAGGAGGACACGAACTGGGGTGGTTCCTCCACCCTGCTCGGTGAGCTGTCCGGCCCGGTCCGCACCGTTCGGGAGACCTGGGGTGCCGACAGCGGCACCAACGTCATCCGCCGCGAGACCTTCTACCGCGACGACATGGTCATGAAGTCGTGGCTGCGCGTGCACGTGATCCCGCCGCTCGACGGCATCTACGCCCAGTGGGACTACAACGCCGGCGTCATGACGAAGTACTACAACGCGCAGGCGCCTCAGGGCGTGGCCGTCGACGGCAAGAACGACGAGCTGGTCGGCAACTTCGACGATCCCTGCAACAGCAAGTACGACGCCAACGGCACGGGCGACGTCACGCAGACCTACCGCGACGCCTACCGGCAGGTCGGCCTGTGCGAGCTGTCGCCGTACCACCAGAGCATCGACGTCACTGACCCGACGATGGGCAAGCCCGGCGGCACCCTCGACTGGTCCGTCACCGCCGGCAAGGCCGGCTCCATCGTCGACCGCTACTACATCGAGCCGCAGAGCCAGACCCCCGGCGGCCTCGCCCAGGGCGTCGTCGCCGTCCCCTACTACCGCGACGACTCCTGCTTCGACGACGCCACCGGCACCAACCCGGGACCGCGCCTGCACCTGCGCGGCGCCGGCGAGCCGACGACGTACAACGGTGCACCGCGTCGCTGCTGGACTCCTGCCGACGGACCGGTCGACAACGACCCGTCGTTCTTCCAGGGCGACATCGGCGCCCACGGCGTGCACATCCTGTTCCTCGCGGACACCGACAACGCACGACAGACCGTCCCTGTCACCGAGATCGTCTCGTCACACCGCCAGGTGTTCCTGACCGGCGAGCGCGACGGCACCGTCGGCGAGCAGTACGGCCGCGGGTTCGAGAAGCCGCTCGTCGCCAGCGCTTCGGACGCGTCCTTCAAGGAAGGCCCGAAGCCGCCGCCGCCCGCTCCCGTCAAGGTGACGACGACCCTCACGTACGACGGCGACAGCATGGCCGGGCCGCAGAAGGCCGTCCACCTGTCCGCGACGCTGCTCGACGAGGCGGGTCAGGCCATCGCCGGGAAGCCCGTGACCTTCGTCTTCGGAAGCGACAGTCCACGGACAGTCGTCACCGACGCGTCGGGTCACGCCGCTGCCGAGGCGACCTACCCGAAGGGCAACGCCCGCTCGGTCGAGGTCACGGTCACCTTCACCGAGGACGACACGCACAAGGGCAGCAGCGACACCGCCACCGTGGAGCGCAAGGAGTAGCGCACCATCGTCGGGTGAGCCTCGAGGACATCGCCGATCGGCTGTACGCACTCCTGCCGGAAAAGTTCACCGCTGCCCGTGGGGCGGAGGCGAAAGCTGCCGACAACGCGCTGGCCAGGCAGATCTCGGCGCTGCGCAAGCCGACGGTCGGCGCCTGGCTGGTCAACACCCTCGCCCGGTCCGAGCCCGACCTGCTCGACCAGCTGCTCTCCCTCGGCCCCGCCCTCGCCGAGGCCCAACGGTCCGGCGAGGGTGCCCAGCTCCGCGAGCTCGGCAACCAGCGCCGCCAGCTCGTCGGAGCCGTCATCGACAAGGCATTCGAGGCCGCTGACCGCGCCCCGACAGCGGCCCTCCGCTCCGAGGTCGAGTCCACCCTCGACGCCGCCCTCGCGGACCCGGCCACTGCCGATGCGGTCCGCTCCGGCCGCCTCACCCGTGCTCTGTCGTACGCCGGCTTCGGCGGCGTGGACCTCGAGGGCGCCGTCGCGGTCGGCCCCGCCCGCCCCTCCGGCAAGAAGGGCACGAAGAGCACCCCCAGCCCGGCGCCGGCGAAGCCGGCTGCGAAGCCCGACCGCACCAAGGACATCGCGGCAGCCGAGTCCCGGGCCCAGGACGCCGCCGGCAACCTCGACGACGCCGTCCGCGCCTGCCAACAAGCCCAGCAAGCCCAAGAAGCAGCCGAAGCCGCCGAGCACCAAGCCGCCGCCGACGTCGCCGCCGCAGAGGAAGCGTTGCACGCCGCCCGCGAAGCCCGCACCGCCGCGGAGCAGGCCGCCCGCAAGGCGCGCCACCGGACCGAGCAGGACGCCCAGAAAGTCAAGAGCGCCCAGACGAAGGCAGAGAAAGCCCGCACCGCGTTGGACAAGCTCAGACGGGCCTGACTGCCGCAGCCGTGACGAGAACCGCTAGCGCCGACCACCAAGCGCGTCGACCAGCTCCAGCGCGCTGTTGCAGGTGTCGAGCAGCTCCCCCACGTGCACCTTCGTCCCACGCAAGGGCTCCAGCGTCGGCACCCGCTGCAACGACTCACGCCCCACGTCGAAGATGACCGAGTCCCACGACGCCGCCGCCACCTCGCTCGGGAACTTCTGCAGGCACCGACCCCGGAAGTAGGCCCGGGTGTCCTCCGGTGGCGCCGTCACCGCGGCGTCCACCTCGGCCGCCGACACCAGCGTCTCCATCGACCCCCGCGCCACGAGCCGGTTGTAGAGCCCCTTGTCCGGCCGGACGTCGGAGTACTGCAGATCGACCAGGTGCAGCTTCGCCGCGTCCCAGCCCAGCCCCTCGCGCTCCCGGTACCCCTCGAGCAACGACAGCTTCGCCACCCAGTCGAGCTCGCGGGACAGCGACATCGGGTCGGACGCCAGCCGGTCCAGCACCGACTCCCAGCGTGTCAGCACGTCGGAAGTCTGGTCGTCGACGTCGGTCCCGAGCCGGTCCTCGACGTACTTGCGGGCCTGCTCGAGGTACTCCAGCTGCAGCTGCACCGCCGTCAGCCGGCGACCGTCGCGCATCGTCAGCAGGTGCGTCAGCGAGTGGTCGTGCGACACCGCGCGCAGCGACGTCACGGGTGCCTCGACCTGCAGGTCGACGCCGTTCTCCGTGAGCCACCGGTCCTCGATCATCGACAGCACCAGCGACGTCGTACCGACCTTGAGGTACGTCGAGATCTCCGACAGGTTGGCGTCGCCGATGATGACGTGCAACCGCCGGTACTTCTCCGGATCGGCGTGCGGCTCGTCACGGGTGTTGATGATCGGCCGCTTCAGCGTCGTCTCGAGCCCGACCTCGACCTCGAAGAAGTCGGCCCGCTGGGAGAGCTGGAAGCCCTCGCCGCGCCCGTCCTGTCCGAGGCCGACCCGCCCCGCGCCCGTCACGACCTGACGCGACACGAAGAACGGCGTCAGGTGCCGCACGATCTCGGCGAACGACGTAGCCCGCGCCATCAGGTAGTTCTCGTGCGTGCCGTACGACGCACCCTTGCCGTCGGTGTTGTTCTTGTAGAGGTGGATCGGCGCGGTCCCCGGGACCGACAGCGCCCGCTCGGCAGCGAGCGCCATCACCCGCTCCCCCGCCTTGTCCCAGATGACGCAGTCGCGCGGGTTGGTGACCTCCGGCGTGGAGTACTCCGGGTGCGCGTGGTCGACGTACAGCCGTGCCCCGTTGGTGAGGATGACGTTGGCGAGCCCCAGGTCGTCGTCGCTCTCACCGTGGTCACTCAGCCCGACCCCCACCTCGAAACCGCGGGCATCCCGCAGCGGGTTCTCCTCCTCGAAGTCCCATCGCGTACGCCGGTCGCGCAGCCGACCCTCCGGCGTACCGCCGGCGTAGCCGTTGACCACCTGCGAGGACGCCACCATGTGGTTCATCCCGGCCTGGCCCGGCACGGAGACGCCGTACTCCGTCTCCGTCCCCATGACCCGCCGCGCGCTCACCTGAACAGCGTAGGTGTGCGGCGCTCAGATGGGCAGCAGGCGCCCTACGTGGGCAGAGCGGCCTTCGGGCTGCGCAGGCCCACGACGGGCAACGTCAGCCTGGTCCCGGCCTTCGCCACACCCTCGACCGGGCTCATGGCGACCGACATCATCCCGGCTGACCCGGGCACGGCCCAGACCGTGTTCGAGCCCTGCACGGAGCGAGCGCATGCCGATTCTTTCGACACCACCCCGCCCATCCCTGCTCGTTACACCGTCGCTCGTTAGGCCGCGAGCGGCTCCAGCGCCGGCTCCGGCACTGGAGCGACCCGCACCGAGCCCACCAGACGGGACCCGACCCGCTCCGCGGCGATGCACGCGACGAGCAGCACGCCGCAGACGATCCCGTCGGCCCACCAGTGGTTGGCCGTCACCGCTACGTCGACCGACATCAGTACCGGGTGCAGCACCGCGAGCCACCGCCACGGGCTGTGCGCCAGCGTCACGACGACGTACGCCAGCAGGATCGCCCACCCGACGTGCAGCGACGGCATCGCCAGCAGCTGCCCGGGGATCCCCGCGCCGAACGACCCGTAGACGGACTGGCCGTACTCCAGCGCCACGTCGCGGAAACCGAGCTGTGGCATCAGCCTCGGCGGGGCTACCGGGATGAAGTGCACGACGAACGCGGCCGCCGTCAGCAGGCACAGCAGCAACCGCACCCGCGGGTACGCCGCCCGGTGCCGCAGGAACACCCACCCCAGCATCAGGATCACCGGGTTGAAGTGGCCGTAGACGTAGTAGCCGTTGGCGAGCTGCACCAACCAGGGGTGCTCCATCATCGCCTGCTGCATCGCGAGCTCGCTCGGCAGGTGCAGCGCCTGCTGCGCGTTCCACACCGCGGTGGCGTTGGACATCGCGCCGTCGACGTTGCGGTGCGTGATGCTCCCGATCAGCTGCCACGCGGTGTACAGGGTCGCGACCACCGTGACCTCACGCGTTGCTGCCGCCCAGCGCCGGTAGCCGAGCAGTCCGAGGACGGTCGACAGCACCAGCAGTGCCGCCGCGGTCTCCGCGGCGAGCTGCCACGTCGGGTTGATGTGCGGCACAGCAGCGACGTTAGAGGTACTGCCCCGTGTTGGCGACCGTGTCGATGGAACGGCCGGTCTCCGAGCCCTTCGTGCTCGTGACGAGGGTGCGGATGTAGACGATGCGCTCGCCCTTCTTGCCGGAGATGCGCGCCCAGTCGTCGGGGTTGGTCGTGTTGGGCAGGTCCTCGTTCTCCTTGAACTCGTCGATGCAGGCGGTCATCAGGTGGCTCAGCCGGATGCCCTTGCCGCCGTTGTCGAGGAAGTCCTTGATGGCCATCTTCTTGGCGCGAGCGACGATGTTCTCGATCATGGCGCCGGAGTTGAAGTCCTTGAAGTACAGGACCTCCTTGTCGCCGTTGGCGTAGGTCACCTCGAGGAAGCGGTTGTCCTCCGCCTCGTCGTAGATCCGCTCGACGGTGTGCTGGATCATCGCGGCGACCGTGGCCTCGCGCGAGTCGCCGTGCTCGGCCAGGTCATCGGCGTGGAGCGGCAGCTCGGTGGTGATGTACTTCGAGAAGATGTCCTTGGCGGCCTCCGCGTCCGGCCGCTCGATCTTGATCTTCACGTCCAGCCGGCCGGGTCGCAGGATGGCCGGGTCGATCATGTCCTCGCGGTTGGACGCGCCGATCACCACGACGTTCTCGAGGGTCTCGACGCCGTCGATCTCGCTGAGCAGCTGCGGCACGATCGTCGTCTCGACGTCGGAGGAGACGCCGGACCCGCGGGTGCGGAAAATCGAGTCCATCTCGTCGAAGAAGACGATGACGGGCGTCCCCTCGGACGCCTTCTCGCGGGCCCGCTGGAAGATCAGCCGGATGTGCCGCTCGGTCTCGCCGACGTACTTGTTGAGCAGCTCGGGGCCCTTGATGTTCAGGAAGTACGCGCGACCGTCGGGCTTGCCGGTGACCTCGGCGACCTTCTTCGCCAGCGAGTTGGCGACCGCCTTGGCGATCAGCGTCTTGCCGCAGCCGGGCGGGCCGTAGAGCAGCACGCCCTTCGGTGGCCGCAGCTGGTGCTCCTTGAACAGCTCCTTGTGCAGGAACGGCAGCTCGACCGCGTCGCGGATCGCCTCGATCTGCGACGAGAGCCCACCGATGTCGCTGTAGTCGATGTCGGGGACCTCTTCGAGGACGAGCTCCTCGACCTCGGACTTCGGGATGCGCTCGTAGACGTAGCCGCTGCGGGTCTCGAGAAGCAGCGAGTCGCCGGCCTTGATCGGCGAGTCGAACAGGCTCTCCGCGATCATCACGACGCGCTCTTCGTCGGTGTGCCCGATCACCAGAGCGCGATCGCCGCCTTCGAGGATCTCCTTGAGCATCACGACGTCACCCTGGCGCTCGAACTCCAGAGCGCGTACGACGTTGAGCGCCTCGTTGAGCATCACTTCCTGGCCGCGACGCAGCGCCTCGACGTCGATGTCGGGGCTGACGACGACGCGGAGCTTGCGACCGCCCGTGAAGATGTCGACGGTGCCGTCGTCGTGCCGCGACAGGAAGATGCCGTAGCCGCTCGGGGGCTGCGCGAGCCGCTCGACCTCCTCCTTCAACGCGAGGATCTGGTCGCGGGCCTCGCGCAGGGTGCCGACGAGCCGGTCGTTCTGCCCGGAGGCGCTGGCCAGGGACTGCTGTGCCTCGGCCAGTCGATCCTCGAGTGCGCGCACCTGCCGGGGTGAGTCGGTCAGCTTGCGCCGGAGGACGGACACCTCCTCTTCGAGGTAGCTGACCTGCGCGGTCAGCTCAGCGACCTGCTTGGCGCGGGGCTCGTCAGAACCCTCACCGCCTGCTCCGCGCGTGCCGGCCATCTGCTCCACCTTCCCCGTCGCACGGGTTGGCCGCAATCCTATGTACGGCGCAAGCCCCACGACGGTTCCGTCGTCAGCCTGCCACCCGATGCGCCGCATGGCGCGCGACCCGCCGTACCGATCTTGTCGGACACCCCGGGGACAAAGTCGCGCAAGTCTGACAACCTCCCGCTCTGGCTACGACGTGGTGAGGGGTGCGGGTCACATCGGCCCGGCCGACAGGGGGGCAACGCCGCCGATGCCGAGGACCTGCTGCAGACCGCACTGTCGAAGCTGGTCCGGGTCTGGGACCGGGTGGCCCAGTCCGGTGACGTCGACGCCTACCTGCGCCGCGTCCTCGTCAACACGCACGTCTCCCGTGGTCGTCGCCGCTGGCACCGGGAGCGGCCGACGGAGGCACCGCCCGACCTGCCGGGGCGCGATCCCTACGTGACGCTCGACGACCGCGACCAGCTCCGCCGGGCGCTCGAGGTCTCCACCGATCCGCTGTCCACCCTGCCCCGCGCCGCCATGGAGGTCCGGTCATGAGCATGTACGGCGACGACCGGGTCGTGACCCTGCTCCGCGAGATGGACCTGCCGCCGGCACCCCCGGACCGGCTCGGTCAGGTGACCCGACGGGCCCGGCGGGGCGAGTCCCGCCGCGCCTCGGCCCTGGCCGGCGTGATGGCCGTCGTCCTGTTCGCCGGCGTCGTCTCCGCGGTGTCCCTGCACAACCGCAGCAGCAGCGAGGTCCTCACCGTCGCCGAGGCCGTCAACGCCACCCAGGCGACCGGATCGGCCCGCATGACCATGCGGGTCACCATCACCAACAGCCCACAGCCGAACGTCTTCAAGGGCGGCAAAGTCTTCGATGTGACCGGACTCGCGGACTTCGTGCACCAGCGCTACGTCTTGACGGGGACGAGCGCCGGCCAGAGCATCGAGACGCGCATCATCGGCAAGGACCGCTGGACGAAGATCCCGACACCCGTCGGATTCGGCGACGTCGGAGGCAAGCCGTGGCTGCACACGGTCGAGAAGAGCTCTGAGTCGGCCGCCGGTGTCTTCAACGACCCGGATCCGCGCGTGCTGCTGGAGGCGCTCACGGAGCAGGGCACCGTCGTCAACACGAAGCAGGTGGGTGACCGGCGGCAAACCGTCTTGCGGTTGCCGGGGGGCTTCTTCGGTTCGTCGTCCAGCGCCGCGGGGGACGCTGACTCGCAGGTCACCATCGACATCGACGGCGCCGGCCGGATCCGGAGGATGGCCACGCAGATGACAGCGGCCGAGCTGGGCACGCTGACGATGACGCTGCGCTACGACGACTTCGGCATCGAGGTCGACGTGCAGCCACCTCCGGCCGACGAGGTGCAGGAGGCGCCCACGTCCGGGTCGAGCAGCAGCTCCCAGGGCTTCTCGCTGTCGCCGAGCTCGTCCCCTGCAGAGCGGGCAAAGGCCTGCGAGCGGATCAAGGCCATGGTGCAGCAGATGCCTGTCCCCAACACGGAGCAGGAGAAGGCGCAGCGCGCGATGTTCGACCAGGCCGTCGCGGCGACCTGCGCGAAGAGCTAGGGGGTCCGGGCCCCGCCGTACGGATGAAGGAGGAACCCGCCCGGCTCAATGCTCCGATTTCATCCGTATGACGGCGAGGTGCGGCCAGATCGGCCGGATCAGGCCAACTCTCACAGCGACGACCAGACCTGCCTCGCCGACGGTTGGGCCGGATCCGGCCCCACGGGCCTGATCCGGCCCACGGTCGTCGCGAAGGGCAGTTAGGGGAGGTCGGGGCGGAAGAGCTCCTCTGTCGGTTGGGCGTCCTCGGTCGCCGGTTCGGCGTCCATACCCTTGCTGGGGCGGCGTCTGCGCAGCGGCGGCGTGACGCCGTCGGCGAGGCGGCGCGACGTACAGAGAAAGCCTGTATGTCCGACCATCCGATGCTGCGGGCGTACCGCCAAGCCCTCCACGTGCCAGCCGCGCACGATCGACTCCCACGACTGCGGCTCGGTAAAGCAGCCGTGCGCGCGCAGGGCCTCCACCGTCGTCGACAGCTGCGTCGTCGTGGCGACGTAGCAGCACACGAGCCCGCCGGGGCGCAGCGCGTTGGCCACCGCGTCGAGGGTCTCCCACGGGGCGAGCATGTCGAGCACGACCCGGTCGACGTCGGTCTCGGACAGCACGTCCTGCAGGTCGCCGACGGTCACGGTCCAGGCCGGATGCGCGCCGCCGAAGAAGCGCTCGACGTTGGCCTTCGCGATGGTCGCGAAGTCCTCACGCCGCTCGTACGACGACAACCGGCCGGTGTCGCCGACCGCCCGCAGCAACGACATCGACAGCGCACCCGAGCCGACGCCCGCCTCGACGACGTGGGCCCCAGGGAAGATGTCGGCCATCTGCACGATCTGGCCGGCGTCCTTCGGGTAGACGACCTGGGCGCCGCGGGGCATCGACAGCACGTAGTCGGACAGCAGCGGCCGCAACGCGAGGTACTGCGTCACACCGATCGTCACGACGACGCCCTCGGGGCCGCCGATCAGGGCGTCGTGCTCGAGGATTCCTTTGTGGGTGTGGAACGACTTGCCCGCCTCGAGGGTGATCGTGTGCATCCGGCCCTTCGGGTCGGTGAGCTGCACCTGGTCACCGGCCTGCAGCGGCCCGCGCCGCCGCTCGGCGCCCGTCGTCTCTGTCATGCGGTCAACGCCTTCGCGACGTCCTCAGACACCAGCACCCGTGCCTCGCCCGTCGCGGGGTCCTCCGTGACGTACTCCGCCGACGGGTGTGCGCGCATCGCGTTGAGCAGGTCCTCTCCCTGCAGGTGGGGATCGAGCAGCAGCCCCGGCACGATCCGCTTCGACAGGGTGCCGACCGTCACCCAGGGCCGCCGCTGCTCCGGCGTCGCGACGACGGCGGCCTCGCTGACGACTGCTTCCAACCGGTCCGCCGCGTCGACCACGACCAGGCCGCGGACGCCTGCCTCGTGGGCGCGGCGCACGGCCTCGGCGAGCGGCATGTCGGCCGGCACCCTCAGCGCCGGCCGCGCCAGCGCAGCCACGGTCACGCGTGGCAGCCGGGCCACCGCCTCGGCCCGCTTCAGCGTCGCGGTCGCCAGCGTGTAGATGTACGCCCCGACCAGGGCCGCCCAGATCAGGTTGGTCGCGTCGCCGCCGCCATAGCCGGCCCAAGGCAGCAGGACGACGAAGACGAACGGCACCACGACCACGGCGACGATCCGCCCGGCCCAGGCAGCAGCCCAGGTGGCCCGGTCGGGGTCGCCCCAGACCCGCCAGATCCCCGCCCGGAGGATCCGGCCGCCGTCCAGGGGCAGCCCCGGCAGCAGGTTGAACGCGGCGATCAGCCCGTTGGTGATCGCGACGTTGTCGATGACGCGGCCGCTGAGGCTGTCGCCGTCGAACAGCGGCCGGAGGCCGACGCCGACGCCCGCGAGCAGCAAGGACACCATCGGGCCGGCCGCGGCGACGGCGTACTCGCGCCCTGGCGTCTGTGGCTGCTCGGTGATCTCGGTGGCGCCGGCCATGAAGCCGATCGTGATGCGTCGTACCGGCAGGCCGAAGGAACGCGCGACCAGGCAGTGCCCGATCTCGTGCAGCAGCACGGACAGCCCAAGCAGCAGCGCGAAGGACGCCCCGACGACGGTGGCCTGGCCCTGCCCGATCGACGCCGACAGCGTCGTCGAGATCGACAGCGTCAGCAGCGCCGCCATGAGGAACCACGACGGCCCGATGTGGACTGGTACGCCGAGCACCCGGCCGAGCCGGACACCGCCCCGGGGGGTGGGTGCCTCTGCGCTCGTCATCCCCTCCAGCCTACGGTCCTGCCGCCGGCCGTACCGCCGACCAGGCGACCTGCCCGCCCAGACGCTCGACATGCCGCAGGACGAGCCCCGCGCCGACGGCGACCCGCTCTGCCGCGCCCCTGTCCGCCGCGATCGCGACGAGGCGCCCGCCCGGGGCGAGCAACCGGAGCGCACCGGGGACGTCGAAGGCCTTCCCGACCACGACGACCTTGGCCGCCTCGTCACCGGCGGTCGCGACGTCGACGAGCGGCACCCCGCAGCCGGCGGCGAGCGACGCCACCGTGATGCGGCCGCAGCCGACCGCTGCCACGGGGTCGCCGCGGCGGACCCCCGCGAGGGCCGACAGCACGGCCGCCTGCTCGCCCTCACCTGCCATTCCGGTCAGCAATGCCTCCTCCGTCTGCGAACATCCCTCGGGTCGGGTGCCGACCATGGCAGCACAGGAGGGGACGCGCGTGCGCTGGTGCTCGTTCACGACCGGCCAGGGAGGTGCGGCTCGGCTCGGCGCGGTCAGCGCGCGGGAGGAGTCCAGGGTCCTCGACGTGGGTGCCTGGGCACGGTCCCGCGACGCCGAGGCTCCCGCCGACCTCGTCGACCTCATCGAGGCCTCACCGGCGATCCAGGAGCGCGTCACCGACCTCGTGCGCTCGGCGCCCGAGGACGGGCTGGGTTGGGTGCGCCTCGACGAGGTGACCTTCCTCGCGCCGGTCCGCAGCCCCAACTCGCTACGTGACTTCCTCGCCTTCCGTGACCACGTCGAGCGCGGCGCCAAGCGCCGGGGCACGGAGGTTCCGGAGGCCTGGGACCGGATCCCCGTCTACTACAAGGGAAACCGCCGCTCGATCATCGGACCGGGTGACGACGCGCCCTGGCCGTCGTACACCTCGAAGCTCGACTACGAGTGCGAGGTCGCCGCCGTGGTGGGCCGAGGCGGCCGCGACGTGCCGGCCGAGGAGGCCGACGACTACGTCTTCGGCTACACGATCATGAACGACTGGTCCGCGCGCGACATCCAGAAGGACGAGATGTCGTGCTGGCTCGGCCCGGCCAAGGCCAAGGACTTCGCGACGACGCTCGGGCCGTGGCTGGTGACCCCGGACGAGTGGTCGCCCGAGGACGACCACGAGATGACCGTGACCGTCGACGGCAAGACCTGGTCACGAGGTACGACGGCGGGCCGGCGCTGGACGTTCGCCGAGATGCTCGCCTGGGTGTCCCGCGACGAGGACCTCTGGCCGACCGACGTGCTGGGCTCCGGCACCTTCGGGGGCGGCTGCGGCCTCGACCTCGACACGTGGATCAAGCCCGGCCAGCTGGTCACGATCGCGGTCGACGGGCTGGGCGAGCTCGCCAGCCGGGTGGGGCCGAAGCCCTGACCCGTTGCCCACAGACCGGCGCGCTTTCTCCGAACTGTCCGACCCCCGTCGTACGGTCGCTGGCATGACGGTCGATCCCGCCCCGACAGAGCTAGCGCTGCCGGTGGTCGGCTCGCTCTCGCCCTCGCGCGCCGGCGACTTCATGACCTGCCCGCTGCTGTTCCGGTTCCGCACGATCGACCGGCTGCCGCAGGCGCCCTCGTCGGCCGCCACGCGAGGCACGGTCGTGCACTCGGTGCTGGAGCGGCTGTTCGAGCTGCCGGCCGAGCAGCGGACCCCGGAGGCCGCCCAGGCCCTGCTCCGGCCCGAGTGGGAGGCGCTGCTGGTGGCCGAGCCCGAGGTCGGCACCCTGTTCGCGGACGAGGCCGAGCTGTCGGCGTGGCTGACCAGTGCCGAGGAGCTCCTGCAGGGCTACTTCAGCCTCGAGGACCCGCGCCGGGTGCTCGTCGCCGAGCGCGAGCAGTACGTCGAGGTCGTGCTCCCCGGCGGTCTTCGCCTTCGCGGCATCGTCGACCGCGTGGACGTCGCGCCCTCCGGCGACGTGAGGGTCGTGGATTACAAAGGGCTGGCGCTGGACACGCCGCTGCCCACTCCATCTGGCTGGACCACCATGGCCGAGGTCCAAGTTGGCGATCAGTTGCTCGGTGCCAACGGAACGCCTTGCAACGTTGTCGTGAAGTCCCAGATTCACAACCGGCCGTGCTACGAAGTCGTGTTCACCGACGGCAGCCGTGTGGTTTGCGACAACGTTCACCTTTGGTCGGTCTACGTGCCCGACCGGGACGCGTACTCGGAACGACTCGCCAACGCAGACGAGTTGTTCCGCCTCGTCGGCGAGCGTCCGGGGACCGTTCGAGGTCGTCGTCGGCTCTTCGTCAAGGCAACGGCACCTGTCGAGTTGCCCGACGCCGACCTTCCGATCGACCCGTGGATCCTGGGCGCCTGGCTCGGTGACGGATCCACCGGGAGCGGCCGTTTCACAATCGGCCACGGCGATCGTGAAGACATGCTCGCGCTGCTGAAGGAGCACTGGGTCGGCGATATCGCCATCGAGCCGGCATCTGAGCACGCCTCTGCCTTGGCAGTGAGCCTTCCACGCCCGCGCCCTGATCTCTGCCCGTACGGACATGACGCCTTTTATCTTCGTCAAGTCGGGCGCGTCGGCTCGCGGCGGTGCTCGAAGGAGCGGGAGCACAAGCCGGATCGCCGGTGGAACACCTCCCTGTCCGAGCTGCTGCGGCGGGAAAGGCTCTCGGGTAACAAGCACATCCCGCAGGTCTACCTGCGGGCATCTCGTCAGCAGCGGCTGGCCTTGCTCCGTGGCCTCATGGATACCGACGGGAGCTGGAGCGACCAGCACCAACGCGCTGTCTTCGTCACGACGACGCCGGCCCTTGCGCACGGCGTCCGCGAGCTCGTGCACTCGCTCGGGGGCACGAGCACCTTGTTCACCAAGGACTACATGACCAAGCGCGGCCCGCGCGTGGTGCACATGGTCAATTTTCGCCCACGCGGCTTCAACCCGTTTGCGCTGCCTCGCAAGGCCATCAAGGTGGACGCGTGGCAGGCCAAGCCGTCCCCGAAATCGGGCGGAACTGTGCCCCGCGAGAGTCGCCGCACCATTGCCTCCGTGCTGCCAGTGGCGCCGATTCCGACGCAGTGCGTAATGGTCGACGCGGCGGACTCCCTGTACCTCTGCGGCCAGACGTTTATCCCCACGCACAACACCGGAAAGTCACCCGGCGAGGCGTTCGAGGGCAAGGCGCTGTTCCAGATGAAGTTCTATGCCTTCGTCATCTGGCGCACGACGGGCAAGATCCCGAAGCTGCTGCAGCTGATGTACCTCGGCGACCGCGAGATCCTGCGTTACTCCCCCGACGAGGCCGACCTGCTTGCCGTCGAGCGCAAGCTGTTCGCGCTGTGGGAGGCCATCGAGAAGGCCACTCAGCTGAAGGACTTCCGGCCACGGAAGAGCAAGCTGTGCGACTGGTGCGACCACCAGGCCCTGTGCCCCGAGTTCGGCGGCACGCCGCCGCCCTTCCCGGACGTCGTTCCCGGTCCCGACGAGCCACTCCCGGAGCAGCAGGTCGGCACGACCTGACTCAGGGTGCGGCCGGGGTCTGGTCAGGGCGCACCCCTGATGTGACCGGAGCGGCGCAGACCCAGTCTGGCCCGCATGAGCCCTTCGCCGACCACCCGTGCCAATGCGCTTGCCCGAGAGGGCAGGCTGGACCCCGCGAACGCCGCAGGGCGTCGCCGTCGTACGTCATCGAGGAGATCCCGCGTGAGCACAGCAGCCGTCCCCGCCGCCGAGACAGCCGTCGAAACGGCAGCCGTCCGGGCCGTCGACGTCCGCAAGTCCTACGGCAAGGCCGAGACCGCGGTCACCGCCCTCGCCGGCGTCAGCTTCGACGTGCCGCGCGGCCAGTACTGCGCCGTCATGGGACCGTCCGGGTCCGGCAAGTCGACGTTGATGCACTGCCTGGCCGGGCTCGACCGGGTCGACTCCGGTGACGTCCAGATCGGCGACGTGTCCATCGTCGGCATGAACGACAAGGCGCTCACGGCCCTGCGCCGCGACCGGGTGGGCTTCGTCTTCCAGCAGTACAACCTGCTGCCGACCCTCACGGCCGAGGAGAACATCACGCTGCCGCTGGCGATCGCCGGCCGCAAGCCCGATGCCGCCTGGCTGCACGAGGTCGTGACGGCCGTGGGTCTCGGCGATCGGCTCAGCCACCGGCCGGCCGAGCTGTCCGGCGGCCAGCAGCAGCGGGTCGCCTGTGCCCGGGCGTTGGTCACCCGCCCCGACGTCGTCTTCGCGGATGAGCCGACCGGCAACCTCGACTCGCGCGCCGGCGCCGAGGTGCTCGGCTTCCTCGCCCGCTGCGTCGAGGAGTTCGGTCAGACCATCGTCATGGTCACCCACGACCCGGTCGCTGCGTCGCACGCCGACCGGGTGGTCTTCCTCGCCGACGGGCTCGTCGTCGACGAGATGGCCGACCCGACCCCCGAGCACGTCCTCGACCGCATGAAGCAGTTCGACGTGGCCGGACACCTGATCACCGACGGGACCGCCTGATGCTGCGCGCCACCTTCCGCAGCTTGCTCGCCCGCAAGCTCCGCCTGCTGCTCTCGGGCGTCGCCGTCGTACTCGGTGTCGCCTTCGTGAGTGGCACGTTCGTCCTGACGGACAGCATGGGCCGGGTCTTCGACGACCTGTTCGCCAACGTCAGCAAGGGCACCGCCGTCAACGTCCGCGGTGTGTCCGGCATCGGTGACAGCGGCGGTGACACGTCAGGCAACGAACCGGTGCCGCAGGCCGTGCTCGACGCCGTGAAGAAGGTCGACGGCGTCGCCGAGGCGGTCGGCGAGGTGGCCGGCTACGCCCAGCTCGTCGACAAGAAGGGCAAGGCCGTCACCACCGGTGGGGCACCCACCCTCGGCCTGGACTGGTCGGTCTCGCCCAAGCAGCGCGCCCTCACCCTCAAGCAGGGCCGGGCACCGGCCGGTCCGAGCGATGTCGCGATCGACGCGGGCACAGCTCGCAAGGCCGGCTTCACAGTCGGCGACAAGGTCACCGTCCTGCTGAAGGGGCCGGCTCGCGAGTTCACGGTGGTCGGCATCGTCGGCTTCGGTACGACGGACAACCTGGCCGGCGCGACGATCGCTGCGTTCGACCTCGAGTCCGCCCAGAAGTACGTCGGCACCCCCGGCACCTACACCGACCTGGCCATCGCCAACGAGGAAGGCGTCTCGCAGCAGGAGCTGAAGAAGCGGGTCTCCGCCGTACTGCCCACGGGCTTCGAGGCCGTCACGCAGCAGCAGACCGTCGACGAGGCCAGCAAGGAGATCAAGGAGGGGCTCGGGTTCTTCAGCACCGCTCTGCTCGTCTTCGCGGCCATCGCGCTGTTCGTGGGCGCCTTCCTCATCTTCAACACGTTCTCGATGCTCATCGCGCAGCGGGCCCGCGAGCTGGCGCTCATGCGCGCCCTCGGGGCCAGCCGACGGCAGGTGACCAACTCCGTGCTGCTGGAGTCGGTCGTCATCGGCGTCTTCAGCTCGGTCGTCGGGTTCGTGCTCGGAATCGGCGTGGCCAGGGCGCTGACCTCCCTGCTCGGCGCGCTGGGGATCGACCTGCCGAGCGGCGAGACGGTCGTTGCGCCACGCACCGTCATCGCGTCGTTCGTCGTGGGCATCGGCGTCACTGCTGTCGCCGCGCTCGTCCCGGCGATCCGTGCGTCCCGCGTCTCGCCCGTCGAGGCGATGCGTGACTCCGGTCCCGCGGAGCAGAAGTCGTTGGTCACCCGCAGCACCGTGGGCGGCGTGCTGCTCGCTGCGGGCGTGGGCCTGCTGAGCTACGGGCTCGCCGACGGCGAGCTGCTGGCTGTCGGGCTGGGTGCGCTGGTGACCTTCCTCGGCGTGACGATGCTCTCGGCGCTGATCGCCCGCCCGGTCACGGGCGTGCTGGGGCTGCCCTTCGCACGCATCGGCATCCCGGGTCGGCTGGGTCGCGGCAACGCGATGCGCAACCCGCGGCGCACGTCGGCCACTGCCGCAGCGCTCATGGTCGGGCTGGCGCTCGTCGCTGCGGTCAGCACCCTGGGGTCGTCCTTGAAGTCGAGCACCGTCAAGATCGTGGACCAATCCCTCGGCGCCGACTACGTCCTGCGGACCGAGAACTTCACGCCCTTCAGCGGCGAGGTCGGCAAGGACCTGCGGGGAAAGCCCGGCATCGCGAGCGTCGCGGCCTTCCGGTTCGGCGAGGCGGAGGTCGGAACCGACACGGTCCCGGTGCAGGGTGTGGAGCCCGACGCACTGGCCGACGTGCTGAAGCTGAAGGTCGTCTCTGGAGGGTTCGAGGCCCTTGATGACGGGATCGCCGTCAGCAAGAAGGCGGCAACGGCCCACGGCTGGAAGGTGGGCGACACCGTGCCCGTCACCTGGCGGCGCACGGGCTCGCACCCGCTGAAGGTGGCCGTCATCTTCGACGTCAACCAGTTCGCGGGCGACTACCTCGTCTCGGGTGTCACCTTCGACAAGAACACCTCGGAGCAGCTGCTCGGCGTGGTCGCGGTCAAGACCACGGCGGACTCGACGCCGGCGCAGACGCGCGCGCTCGTGGACGAGGCGGTCAAGCCGTTCCCGAACATCCTGGTGCAGGACCAGGCGGAGTTCGTGAAGTCGCAGGGCGAGCAGATCGACACGCTGCTCAACGCGATCACCGGGCTGCTCGTGCTGTCCGTGCTCATCGCCGTGCTGGGGATCATCAACACCCTGGCCCTGTCGGTGATCGAGCGCACCCGCGAGCTCGGCCTGCTGCGCGCGGTCGGGCTGCAGCGCCGGCAGCTTCGGCGGATGATCCGGGTCGAGAGCGTGGTCATCGCGGTCTACGGCGCCATCCTCGGCGTCCTGGTCGGGGTCGCCTTCGGGTGGGCGCTCGTCAGGGCTCTCAACAGCGAGGGTGTGACGGAGTTCTCCCTGCCCTACGGCCGGCTCGTGCAGGTGCTCATCGTGGCCGCGCTGGCCGGTGTCCTCGCGGCGGCGCTGCCCGCCCGCCGGGCGGCCCGGCTGGACGTGCTGGAGGCGGTGGCCTCGACCTAAGGCAAGTCCGTCGTACACACTGCTTCCGAGACGTTCCCCGAGGAGGCAGCCCGCGATGAGCATCACCGAAGACCCGACCGGCTTCGCGGTCGGCACGCAGCTCTACATGGCGATGCCGCAGACGTTCGAGACCGTCGAGGAGGAGCGGGCCAACCGAAAGGCCAAGCTCGCCGCGGCGTTCCGGATGTTCTCCAAGGCCGGGCTCGACGAAGGCGTCGCGGGACACATCACCGTGCGCGACCCCGAGTTCCCGGACTCCTACTGGGTCAACCCGTTCGGAATGCACTTCTCGATGATCAGGTCGTCCGACCTGGTGCGGGTCAGCCATGAGGGCGAGGTCGTCGAGGGCGACCGCGCGGTCAACGGGGCGGCCGTCGCGATCCACTGCGCTGTGCACGCGGCGCGGCCGGATGTCCTTGCCGCTGCGCACGCGCACGGGCCGTACGGCAAGACGTTCTCGTCGCTCGACATGACCGTCGAGCCGCTGACGCAGGACGCCTGCGCGTTCTTCGAGGACGTCGGACGCTACAACGACTACCGCGGCGTCGTGCTCGACAAGGAGGAGGGCGAGCGGATCGGACGCGCACTCGGCCAGAACAAGGCCGTCATCCTGCGCAACCACGGCATGCTCACCGTTGGCGAGACGATCGACAGCGCGGCGTGGTGGTTCCTGACGCTCGAGCGCACGGCGCAGGCCCAGCTGATGGCGTACTCCGCCGCCGCGGGTCTCGGGTCGAAGCCGATCCAGATCGACCCGGTCGAGGCCAAGGGCACCTACGGCCAGGTGGGCTTCGAGTTCGCCGGCTGGTTCCAGTTCCAGCCGATCTGGGAGCGGATCAGCCAGGACAACCCCGACATCTTCGACTGACCGCCGTCGGCCGGGGCTCGCCTACACCGGTCGCGACCCGGGCTGACCGCTGCTTCGTCGGGCGGCCGGGACACTGCTGCGGACCATGTCGAACTGCCGCAACCTCTGTCTGCCGTACGTGCAGGCATGACGTTTCTTGCGGCAGTTCGACATCGGCGCGACTAGGACACCAGCCAGCGGAGCTGATCGACGCCGAGCTGCTCCAGCGAGGGCAGCACGAGGCGTCGCCGACCGGGAGTGATCACGACTCCGGGCACGCTGGGCACCGCGACGACGGCGCAGCCCGCGGCGCGACCACTGGCGACGCCGGCAGCGGAGTCCTCGAGCACGACGCACTGCCTGTTCGCCACGCCGAGCCGCTTGCAGGCCAGCAGGTACGGCTCCGGCGACGGCTTCCCGTGCTCGACCTCGTCGCCCGCGACGGTGACCGCGAAAGGCCCGAAGCCATGGGTCAGCACGGCGTCGACCAGCACCCGGTACGACGACGAGACGAGTGCCTGCGGCACCTCGGCCGCGGCGAGGGCCGCCAGGAGCTCACGCACGCCCGGCAGCACGCGTACCTCGGTCGCGAACAACGCGACCATCCGGTCCATCAGCCACTGCGACGTCTCCGCCACGACCTCCGGAGTCGGGGTGACGCCGTACCACTGAAGGATCGCCGGGACCGACGCATCGAGTCGCGTGCCCGCGATCCGCGCCTTCAGCTCGTCGCTCCAGGTGCCGCCGAGGCGCTCGGCGAGCTCGTCCTCCGCGACCGTCCAGACCGGCTCGGTGTCGACGAGCAGCCCGTCCATGTCCCACAGCACCGCCTGCAGGCCGGCTCGGCCGCGACGGTGCAGAAGACGGCCCAACCGGACACCCGGCATGCCCCGCGGCACGAGCTCGTCGCGCTCGTCCCAGGCCCTGGTGGTCATCGAGCGGCGAAGTACTTGGCCTCGGGATGGTGCACGACGAGCGCCGCGGTCGACTGCTCCGGCACGAGCATCGACTCCTCGGACAGGTGTACGCCGATGCGCTGCCACTCGAGCAGGTCCTGCACCTTGTCCTGGTCCTCGACGTTGGGGCAGGCGGGGTAGCCGAAGGAGTAGCGCGACCCGCGGTAGGCCTGCTTCGACAGGACCGCCTGCAGGTCGTCGGAGTCCTCCGCGCCGAATCCCAGCTCCGCACGCACCCGCGCGTGCCACATCTCGGCGAGCGCCTCGGTCAGCTGGACCGACAGGCCGTGCAGCTCGAGGTACTCCCGGTAGGCGTTGCGCGCGAACATCTCGGCGGTGACCTCGGAGACGTTCGAACCCATCGTCACGACCTGGAAGGCGACGACGTCGGTCTCGCCGGACTCGCTGGACCGGAAGAAGTCGGCCATGCACAGGCGCCGGTCTCGGCGTTGCCGCGGGAACGTGAACCGGCAGCGCTCCGATCCCGAGTCGGGGTCGAGGATGATCAGGTCGTCGTCCTTGGAGACGGCCGGGAAGTAGCCGTGGACGACGGCCGCCTCAACGATCCCGTCGGTCTGCACCTTCGCGAGCAGCTCACGCAGCCGCGGCCGACCCTCGGTCTCGACCAGCTCTTCGTACGTCGGCCCGCTACCGCCGCGCGACCCGCGCAGCCCCCACTGGCCGAGGAAGAGCGCGCGCTCGTCGAGCCAGGACGCGTAGTCGTTCAGCGCGATTCCCTTGGACACCCGAGAACCCCAGAACGGCGGTGTCGGGACGGCGTTGTCGGTCGCCACATCGGACCGGCCGCCGGGCTCCGGCGGCTCCTCGGCTCCTCGGCGCGCCTCGGCGATCGCCTTCGACCGCGCGTGGCGGGCCTTGCGCTCCGCGTCCTTCGCGGCGTCCTCGGCCGACTGCTCGGGCGTGACTTCGCCGCGCTTGACCGCCATGACCTTGTCCATCAGGCGAAGGCCCTCGAACGCATCTCGGGCGTAGTAGACCGATCCGTGAAAGACCTCGTCGAGGTCCTGCTCGACGTACGCCCGTGTGAGTGCCGCGCCGCCGAGGATCACGGGGTACTTCTCGGCGATCCCGCGGGAGTTCATCTCCAGCAGGTTCTCCTTCATGATGACCGTCGACTTCACGAGCAGGCCGGACATCCCGACGACATCGACCTGGTGCTCGTCGGCGGCTTCGAGGATCGCCGTCACCGGCTGCTTGATGCCGAGGTTGACGACGGAGTAGCCGTTGTTGGACAGGATGATGTCGACGAGGTTCTTGCCGATGTCGTGGACGTCGCCCTTGACCGTCGCGAGCACGATCTTGCCCTTGCCCACCTGACCTTCCACCTTCTCCATGTGCGGCTCGAGGTAGGCGACGGCGGTCTTCATGACTTCGGCGGACTGCAGGACGAACGGGAGCTGCATCTCGCCCGAGCCGAACAGCTCACCGACGACCTTCATCCCGGACAGCAACGTGTCGTTGACGATCGCCAGCGGCGTCTGTCCGGCCGTCATCGCCTCGTCGAGGTCGGCCTCGAGGCCGTTCTTCTCGCCGTCGATGATGCGGCGCTGCAGCCGCTCGTCGAGGGGCAGCTCCATGAGCAGCTCGTTGCGCGACTTGCCCGAGCTGTCGGCCTCGATGTTCTCGAACAGGTCGAGGAACGCGGTGAGCGGGTCGTAACCCTCTCGGCGCCGGTCGTAGACGAGGTCGAGTGCGACCTCGCGCTGGTCGTCGGGGATGCGGTTCATCGGCAGGATCTTCGAGGCGTGCACGATCGCCGACGTCAGCCCGGCTTTCTGACACTCGTGCAGGAAGACGGAGTTCAGGACGACGCGCGCTGCCGGCTTCAGCCCGAACGAGATGTTGGAAAGCCCCAGCGTCGTCCCGACGTCCGGTCGCCGTTCCTTCAGCAAGCGGATTGCGTCGATCGTGGCAATCCCGTCGCGACGACTCTCATCCATTCCAGTAGCAAGGGTGAGCGCGAGGCAGTCGATGAGAATGTCGCTCTCGCGCATCCCCCACTCATTGACCAGCGTGTCGATGCTTCGCTCGGCAATGGCGACCTTGGTCTCAGGTGTGCGCGCTTGTCCCGTCTCGTCGATGCAGGTGACGACGACTGCGGCGCCGTGCTCTTGGATGACCCTCATTGCGCGGGTGAAACGTGTGTCCGGCCCTTCACCGTCCTCGAAGTTGATCGAGTTGATGACGGCCCTGCCCCCGAGGCACTCGAGGCCGGCTTCGATGACCCCCGGCTCGGTTGAGTCGAGGACGATCGGCAGGGTGCTGGACGTGGCGAGCCGGGACGCCGCCTCGCGCATGTCGATGGCGCCGTCGCGACCGACGTAGTCGACGCAGAGGTCGATCATGTGCGCGCCCTCGCGGACGGCCTCGCGACCGATGTCGACGACCTTCTCCCAGTCGCCGGCGATCATCGCCTCACGGAACGCCTTCGAGCCGTTGGTGTTGGTGCGCTCGCCGATCATCAGTACGCCGGCGTCCTGCTGGAACGCGACGGCGGAGTACAGCGAGGCGGCGGCGGGCTCGATCTCCGGCGTACGACGAACGACCTCGCGGCCGCCGATGCGGTCGACGACCTGGCGCAGGTGCTCGGGCGTCGTACCGCAGCAACCCCCGACGAGCCCGACTCCGTAGTCGGTGACGAACGCCTCGAGCGCGGTCGCCAGCTCGGCCGGCTGGAGGGGGTACTCAGCGCCGGTCTTGCCGAGCTGGGGCAGGCCTGCGTTGGGCATCACGGACAGCGGGACCGTGGCGTGCTGCGACAGGTAGCGCAGGTGCTCGCCCATCTCGGCCGGCCCCGTGGCGCAGTTCATGCCGATGACGTCGATGCCGAGCGGCTCCAGCGCCGTCAGCGCCGCGCCGATCTCGGAGCCCAGGAGCATCGTGCCGGTCAGCTCGACGGTCACCTGGGCGATGAGGACCACGCGGATGCCGGTGACGGCCATCGCCCGCTTCGCGCCGACGACGGCGGCCTTGGTCTGCAGCAGGTCCTGGCTGGTCTCGACGAGGATCGCGTCGACCCCGCCCTCGATCATCGCCTCGCACTGCTCCTGGTAGCCGTCGCGGAGGACGGCGTACGGCGCGTGCCCGAGCGACGGGAGCTTCGTCCCGGGGCCGGCCGAGCCGATGACCCAGCGCGGCCGGTCGGGCGTGGACCAGGCGTCGGCCGAATCCCGCGCGACGCGCGCACCCGCCAGGGCGGTCTCGCGGATGCGGTCGGCGATGCCGTACTCGTTGAGCGCCGCCCAGTTGGAGCCGAACGTGTTGGTCTCGACCGCGTCGCAGCCGACCTCGAAGTAGGCGTCGTGCACGCTGCGGACGACGTCAGGTCTGGTGACGTTGAGGACCTCGTTGCAGCCCTCGTGCTCCTCGAAGTCCGCCAGCGTGAGGTCGTGCGCCTGCAGCATGGTCCCCATCGCCCCGTCGGCCACGACGACGCGCTCGGTGAGCGCGGTCAGCAGATCGAGCCGGGACTGCTGGAAGGGACCAGCGGAGGGGGCAGACACGCCCCGAGCCTACCGGCGGGCCGGCGTACCGCCTCGCCCATGGACGGCGGGCGGGCGGTAGGTTGCGCCCGACATTGCGACCGCCGAGCCAAGGGGCACTTGTGAGCGGACCTGCGTACTCCACCGTGCTGGTCGGGACGGACGGCTCGGAGTCGTCGTTTCGGGCCGTCGACCGGGCGGCTGCTGTCGCCAGGGACGCCGGGGCCTCCTTGCTCCTCGCGTGTGCGTTCCGGCCGATGACGGAACGGGAGCTGCGCGACGCCGCATCGGCACTGGGCGACGAGTCGTACAAGGTCTCCGGCTCCACGCCGGCAGAGGATGTGCTGCGCGACGCCGCCGACCGCGCGCGCGGGGTCGGCGCCAAGGACGTCGACACGCTGGCGGTCGAGGGCGACCCGGTCGACGCGCTGGTCGACCTCGTGGTGAAGCGCAAGGTCGACCTGCTCGTCGTCGGCAACCGGGGGCTGAACTCCCTTGCCGGGCGACTCCTGGGCTCGGTGCCGGCCAACATCAGCCATCGGGCGGCCTGCGACGTCCTCATCGTCCACACCACCGGGCGGGGCCCGAAGAAGTGACCCTCCGCTGAGCCCGAGCGCCCAGGGGTACGGCGGGGCCTGTCGGGAAGGGGTCTTCCCATGAGCAGGCTTCCGGCGCGGCCCGCGGACGACCTCGTCCTGCGCCGACCGGTGCTGCTCGCGGCGTTCGAGGGCTGGAACGACGCGGGTGACGCCGCGAGCTCCGCGATCGAGCACCTCGAGCAGGAGTGGTCGGCTCGGCCGGTCGCGGAGATCGACCCGGACGACTACTACGACTTCCAGGTCAACCGGCCGCTCGTGCAGCTCGTGGACGGCGTCACCCGCAAGGTGACCTGGCCGACGACCCGGATCTCGGTCTGCAGCCCGCCGGGCGCGGAGCGGGACGTCGTGCTCGTCCGCGGCCTCGAGCCGAACATGCGTTGGCGGGGGTTCTGCGCAGAACTCGTGGCGATCGCGAGCCAGTTGGGCGTGGACGTGGTCGTGACGCTGGGGGCGCTGCTCGCCGACAGCCCGCACACACGGCCGGTGCCGGTCACGGGGACGACCTCGGACCCGAAGACGGCCGCCGCACTGGGGCTGGAGTCGAGCCGCTACGAGGGGCCGACCGGGATCGTCGGCGTCTTCCAGGACGCCTGCATGCACGCCGGCATGACCTCGGTCTCGTTCTGGGCGGCCGTGCCGCACTACGTGGCGCAACCCCCGTGCCCGAAGGCGACCGTGGCGCTGCTGCGGCGGGTCGAGGACCTGCTGGACATTCCGGTGCCGCTGTCGGACCTGCCGGAGCGGTCGCGTTCGTGGGAGCGCCAGGTGGACGAGCTGGCGGCAGAGGACTCCGACGTGGCGGAGTACATCGCCTCGCTCGAGGAGCGCGAGCCCGAGACCGAGCTGCCGGAGGCCTCCGGCGAGGCGATCGCCAAGGAGTTCGAGCGCTACCTGCGCCGCCGCGACGACGGCCCGCGCGGCTGAGGCGTCAGCAGCCCCAGCGGCACGGGCCACCGGCGTACTGATCTACCGGAACGAGACGGCGATCTGCTGCTCGGCCTGCGCGTAGGACTGGCCGGCCTGCGTCATGAGCTGGCTGATCCCGTCGAGGGCGTGCTTGAGCCCGGCCGCCGACCGCTGCCACTCGTCCCACAGCAGGCTGAAGCGCTGCGACGCCTGACCGGACCAGTCGCTGCCCATGAGCGGCGAGACCGTATTGCCGAGCACGCGCAGCTGGCTCTCGATCTCGCTCGAGCCGCGGGACACCTGCCCCGCGAGGGTCTGCAGCTGCTCCGGGGTGACCTTGATGCCGCTCATCGGATGCCTTCCGTGTCGTGGACCGGGTGCTCCGGTGCCGCTGAGGCTGGACGCTAGAGATCCGGGGACACCCGCAGCGCGGCGAGGACGAATCTGTGGAAAACCGCAACCGGGACCGTGGCGGCTCCTGCGATTCGTTGATCCACGGGGACTTTCGCGGTTTCCAGCGGCCGTGAAACCCCATAAGTCCCCGTGGATCACCCCGCAGACGTGGGCAGCGGGAAGGGGCGGCTAGGGCCGGAGGTCGATGCCGAGGAGGGCGTCGGCGACGTCGCGAACCAGCGCCGGAGCCGCGGTGTCGGTGCCGTCTGCGGCACACCAGGCATCGACCGCGGCCAGCGCCGCGGGCGTGTCGAGGTCGTCGGCGATCGCCCGTCGTACCGCCGCGAGGAGCTCGTCCCCCGGCGGGCCCGCGTCGCGGCGAACGCCCTGAGTCCACCCGGCGATCCGCCTGCGCCCCACTTCGAGGGCCTCGCCCACCCACATCCGGTCGGTCCGGTAGTGGTCGGTCAGCAGCGCGAGCCGCAACGCGCGCGGGTCGGCACCAGCGGCCAGCGTCCGTGAGACGAAGACGAGGTTGCCGCGCGACTTGGACATCTTCTCGCCCTCGAGCCCGACCATCCCGGCGTGCACGTAGGCGCGGGCGAACGGCCAGACGCCCGTCGCCGCCTCCGCCTCGATCGCCGAGTGCTCGTGGTGCGGGAAGAGCAGGTCGGACCCACCGCCCTGCACGTCGAGCGTGGGCCCGAGCCGGTTCAACGCGATCGCGGCGCACTCGACGTGCCACCCAGGCCGCCCCCGCCCCATCGGCGACTCCCAGGCCGGCTCCCCCGGTCGCTCGGCGCGCCACAGGAGGGCGTCGAGCGGGTCCTTCTTCCCGGGCCGGTCCGGGTCGCCGCCGCGCTCGGCGAACAGCGCCAGCATGGCGTCCCGGTCCAGGCGGCTGACCGCCCCGAAGTGGGGCGCACCGGCCACGGGGAAGTACAGGTCACCGTCGACGTCGTACGCCGCCCCGTGGTCACGCAGCGTGACGATCAGGTCAGTGATCTCGGCCATCGCCTCGACCGCCCCGATGTAGTGGTCCGGGGGCAGGACCCGCAGGGCTGTCATGTCGTCCCGGAACAGCTGGGTGTCGCGCTCGGCGATCGCCGTCCAGTCGACCCCGTCGCGCTCGGCGCGCTCGAGCAGCGGGTCGTCGATGTCGGTGACGTTCTGGACGTAGAGCACGCTCAGCCCGGCGTCCCGCCACGCTCGGTTGAGCGTGTCGAATGCGAGGTACGTCGCGGCATGGCCCAGATGGGTGGCGTCGTACGGCGTGATCCCGCAGACGTAGAGCCTGGCCACCCCGGCGGCAGGCGTCGACGCCACCAGCCCGCCGGTCGCGGAGTCGTGCAGGCGCAGCGTCGGGCGCTCACCGGCCGGCAGCTGCGGGACGGCCGCAGCCGGCCAGGACTCCATGCGGCCAGCCTACCGAGCGAGTGGGTGGTGACTGTACGTAGCAAGTTCACCCGTTTGGCGTACACGGAAATCACGAAGAGTCACCGACGACTACAGCATGTCACCGAGAGCTCTCCGTCGGACCGCCCTCGCCGTGGCCGCTCTCGCCAGCGTCCTGGCCCCCACGGGAGCCGCCAGCACCGCTCTCGCCGCCCCGGCCGCGCACTCGATCATGCAGCTGTCCGAGCCCGACGCGCTCTGGCTGCCGACCCAGCCGACCTCGCCGGTGCTGGCCACGACCGCCGGCCCCACGGCCACGGTCAAGCTCGCCGCGCTGACCTCCCCGTCGTACCGCTTCTCCTCGATCCTCGACGGCCAGCCGGTCCGCTGGAACCCGTGCCAGGCCATCCACTGGAAGGCCAACGTCGCCCGCGGCCCCGTCGGCGGGCTCGACGTCCTGAAGGCAGCCGTCGCGCACGTCGCCTACAAGACCGGCACCCAGTGGGTCTTCGACGGCACCACGGCCACGGTCCCGAACACGGCGTACCTGCCCAAGACCCCGACCAACACCAACAAGCCGGTCGTCATCGGCTGGACCGACGGCACCGCAAGCGACCTGCTCCGCTACAAGCCCGCCGCGGTGCTCGGCATGACGCGCACCGTCTGGTTCGGCGTCGACGACGGCATGGGCCACCGCGTTGCGGCCACCCGCGCCGCCGTGGTCGCCCTCGACCGGACGGACCGCCTCCCGCTGCGCGGCGTCCAGTCCTGGAGCGCCACCGCGCTGCACGAGCTCGGCCACGTCATGGGCCTCGACCACCCGGCCGACACCCACCAGCTGATGGCCTCGACCCTCCCCAACGTCAGCACGCTGCAGACCGGCGACAACACCGGCCTGGGCCGGGTCGGCAAGGCCGCCGGCTGCGTCGTCATCCCCGGCGCGTAGCAGCCCTCAGGCCGAGACCTCGGCCGGCTTCAGGAGCGGCAGCGCCGACAGGACGCCGACGACGGCGCCGATGACGACGATGACGGTCGACGTCGCTCCCGACGGCTTCCCGACCATGATGAAGACGATCGAGGCGATGACCGCCGTGACGGCGTGGGACGCCACTACCACCTGAGGATCGGTGAGCAGGGGGCGGATCTCCGCGCCGACCGGGCCATCCGGTACCGATTCGACCTGTCCGAGGATCGCCTTCACGCGACGACCGATGACCACGCCGCCAACCGCCTCCGCGAGGACCAGGCTGATGATCGCGGTGAGGATCCAGCCCTTCCCCCAGTCGATGTCTTTGTCTGCCGGTGCGCTCTGGATGAGGTAGGCGCCGAAGGCCAGCAGGAGGAGCGCAGCGATCCCGAAGAACGGCCCCACCTTGTCGAGCAGACCGAGCCGCTCGCGGACCTGGCGCATGTCGGTGGCGCCGCGTAGGCGGAAGGTCGTCGTGTGCGCCAGCCCGGCGACGCCGAACCCGAGTGCCGCGGCCAGGATGTGCAGGGACAGGACGATCTCGTAGCCACTCACGCATAACCCCCAGGGACGGTGTGTGGCCGGAGTCTGTCGCCCGCGCCGACCCCGCGTCTAGAAAGGCGGCCAGGGAATCGCCGGCCAGTCCTCCGACGGCTCGGGGTGCAGCCGCGAGGTGAGCAGCCGGTCCACCCGCCGCGTGGTCGCCAGCACCTCACGGCGCGTCAGGTGCTCGTGCAGCTCGTCGGCGAGCGCCCCCTCCAGCTCGGCCCGCAGCCGTGACAGCACCTCCAGCGCCTGCGCCGGCAGCGGCAGCCCACGCCACTGCCACAGCAGCGTGCGCAGCTTGTCCTCGGCGGAGAAGCACACGCCGTGGTCGACACCGCGGACCCGGCCGTCGAGCGGCAACAGGTGGCCGCCCTTGCGGTCGGCGTTGTTGACGACGGCGTCGAGGACGGCCATGCGGCGCAGATCCGGATGGTCGCTGCGGGCGAGCGCGACGAGGTCGACCGTCTCGTCGACGTCGAGCCAGAGCTGGCACATGCCGGGGCCGAACGGGCCGTCGCGCAGGACGGTCGGCGGGACCAGGTCCCAGCCGGTGGCGACGGAGATGATGTACGCCGACACCTCCCGCCCGGCGAGGGTGCCATCGGGGAAGTCCCAGAGCGGGCGCTCCCCCTGGACCGGCTTGTAGACGCAGGCGGCGATCACGTCGTCGAGGGTGACCGCGCAGTAGAGCGTCGCGTTGCTCGCGTCGACCAGCCGGCCCTCGATCGCCAGGTCGCCGTCGCGCAGCAGGCGCAGCGCGTCGGCGTGGTCGAGGGTCACCTCGCCAGTCTCTGCCGTCAGCGCCGGTGACCGTTCTGGCGCGGGCAGATGTGGCCCTCGGGGTCCAGCGGCAGTGCGCACAGCGGGCAGGGTGGCCGACCGGCGGCGACGACCCGCTCGGCCCGCTTGATGAAGGCGCGCGCAGCATCGGCGGTGATCCGCACCCGCAGGGCGTCCGGGCCCTCCTCGACGTCGGAGAGCGGCTCGACCAGCGCGGCCTCGTCCTCGGTCTCCTGCTGCGCGAGGGCTTCGATGACGACGAGCTCGTCCTCGCCGTCCCAGGCCAGCCCCATGCTGCCGACGCGGAACTCCTCGTCGACGGGGATGTCGAGCGGGGCGGTGTCCTCGAGCTCCTTGGGCGCCACGGCGGGCACATCACCCACGCCGCGCCGGCGTACCTCCTCGAGGAGCTCCTCGAGCCGCTCGGCGAGGATCGCCACCTGGACCTTCTCGAGCGCGACCGACACCAGACGTCCCGCGCCGCTGGCCTGGAGGTAGAACGTCCGGTCCCCGGGCTGCCCGACGGTGCCCGCGACGAAGCGGTCCGGCGGGTCGAAGACGTACAGCTGGCGGGGCACGGAATCGACCCTATGCGCCCGCGCCGCCACCGACGGGGGCATCACTGGACGCCTTGCGCCGTCGGCCTTTCTTGGCGGGGAGCAGGTCGGCGACGCCTCCCCCGGTGTCGTTGACGCGCACCACGAAGGGTCGCAGCTCGGTGTAGCGGATGACGGTGACCGAGCACGGGTCGATAGCGATCCGTTGGAACAGGTCCAGGTGCATGCCCAGGGCGTCGGCGACGATCGCCTTGATCACGTCACCGTGGGAGCAGGCCAGCCAGGTGGCATCCGCTCCGAGACGAGCGTTCCCGTCGCGTACGGCGGCAACCGCGCGGGCCTGCGTCTCACGCAGCGGCTCGCCCTCGTCGCCGGGAAACGTGACGGCCGACGGGTGCGCCTGGACCACCTTCCAGAGCGGGTCCTTCGCGAGCTCCTTGAGCGGCCGCCCGGTCCAGTCGCCGTAGCGGCACTCCCCCAGCCGGTCCTCCACCTGGATGTCGGTGTCCCGGCCCGCAGCGATGGCCTTCACGGTGTCCAGGCACCGATCCAGCGGGCTCGAGACGAGCGCGGCGAACGGCACCTCGCGGAGCCGCTCCGCGACCGCGGCGGCCTGCTTCAGGCCCCGATCGTCCAGGTGCAGGCCGGGTGTCCAGCCGGCCAGCACCGGTCCGGTCATGGCGGTCAGCCCGTGCCGCACGAGGACCACCGTCGTCATGCCTTGACCCTATGGCTGCAGACGCCGACTAGCCTCGGGCCTATGGAGACCCGTCGGCTGGGGCGGCTCGAGCACCAGAGCTCGGTGCTCATCTACGGCGCAGCGGCGCTGGGTGGAGTGACCCAAGCCGAGGCGGACGCATCGGTCGAAGAAGCGCTGGCCGCTGGGATCAATCACGTCGACACGGCACCCAGCTACGGCGACGCGGAGCTGCGGCTCGGCCCGTGGATGCCGGAGATCCGGAACCGGATCTTCCTCGCCACCAAGACCGGAGAGCGCGACGCCGAGGCGGCCTACCGGGAGATCGTCTCGTCGTTGGAGCGGCTGCAGACCGATCACCTCGACCTGCTCCAGCTGCATGCGGTGGGCACCGAGGAGGAGCTCGACGAGGTCACGGCGCCGGCGGGCGCCCTTGCCGGTGCCGTCCGTGCGCAGGACGAAGGCCTTGTCGGCGCGATCGGCATCACCGGTCACGGTCACCGCGCACCCGCGACCCACACCGAGGCGCTGCGGCGGTTCCCGTTCGCGACGGTCCTGACGCCGCTCAACTGGGTGCTCACCCAGGACCCCGGCTACCTCGCTGCGTACGAGCGCCTCGTCTCCGAAGTGCGACGCCAGGATGCCGCGCTCATGGTCATCAAGACCGTTGCCCGGCGGGTCTGGCCAGGACCACCCGACCATGCGACGTGGTACCAGCCGTTCAGTGACCCCGAGCACATCCGGGCGGCCGTGTCGTGGGCGCTCTGCCACGCCGAGCTCGTGGGGCTGGCCACGCCTGGCGACGTCCGCCTGCTGCGGCACGTCATCGCTGCGGAAGCGGATCGGATGAAGCTCGTCGAGGCGACCGATGTTCTCACTCGGACGCCCGACTACTCATCGCCCTTCCTGGCCCCGATCAGCTAGTGCCGCTCAGGACGTTGACTGCTCTGGCGGCGACCAGCCCGACGGTCAGCAGTGACAGCAGCGCCTGCGAGCCCATGAGCAGCTTCCCCCGCCGGCTGAGCGGCATCGCGTCGGTCGGGCTGAAGGCCGTCGACGACGTCAGCGACACGAACAGGTAGTCGACGAGGTCCGGTCGCCAGCCGGGCGGCGCGCACTCGGGCGCGCTGTCCTGCGGGAACTGCAGGTCGGCGTACGGCGACGACGGCCGCGCGCCGACGCGGCCGAGCGGTCCGCCGCGGTCCAGCTCCCAGTAGAGCAGCCCGAACACGACGACGTTGGTCAGCCAGACGGCAGCGGCCGACCCGAGGAGCGTCGCGCCGTCCGAGAACCCGCCATCCACGAGCGTGTGCACGAGCAGTACGAGCGACGCGGCGTTGACGAGCCCCACGACGGCGATGACCGCAAGGGCGAGAAGGCGCAGATCTCTCGACTCGGCTGTGAGCCGGTTGGGGTCCGCAGCGATCAGGCCGACGAGCAGCACCCCCTCCACGGCCGGCAGCAACCACTGCGGCCCGGGGAGGAGCGAGCCGGGAAGCAGCAGCTGCGCGACGATCACCGCGACGACGACGCCGGCCGCCGGCCAGCGCGTCTCACCACGGACAGCTGGGCCGGTCAGAGCCAGCCGCGCTTCTTGAAGTTGGCGTACAGCGCGCCGCTCAGCCCGAACAAGAGGATCAGCGACACGTAGAAGCCGTGCTTCTCGCCGAAGCCCGGATACGGCACGTTCTGCCCGTAGAAGCCGGTGACCGCCGTGATGACCGCAAGGATCGCCGCCCACGCTGTCAGCTGCTTCATCACCTCGTTCAGGCGGTTGCCCTGCAACGTCAGGTTGGTCTCGAGGATCGTCGAGACCAGGTCGCGCAGGCTCTCGGTCCACTCGGCTGCCCGCAGCACATGGTCGTAGACGTCCTGGTAGTACGGCGTCATCTGGGCGTCGACGACGCCCAGGTCGCGGCGCAGCAGTGCATTGACGACCTCGCGCATCGGCAGGACGACTCGGCGCAGCAGCACGAGCGACTTGCGCATCTCAAAGCTCCGCCGTTGCAGCTCGCGAGACCGCGGCTGCGGGTCGAACAACACGTCCTCCAACGACTCGATCTGCTCGTCCAGCCGCTGCACAGCGTCGAAGTGGCCGTCGACGAGCAGGTCGAGCAAGCCGTGCAGCAGGTAGGCGACGCCCGAGGCTGCGTTGTCCTTCGCACCGTCCCACCGCTCGAGCAGCGGCTCGAGCTCGAAGTCAGGGCTCTTGCGAACGGTGACCAGGGCGCGGTCGGTGATGAACGCCGCGACCTCGCTGACGGTCAGCTCTGCCGTCGAGTCGTCCAGCCGGGCGACGTACGACGAGAGGAACAGGTGGTCCTGGTAGTGGTCGAGCTTGGGGCGCTGGTTCTCGTGCAGGGCGTCGGCGACGGCGAGCTCGTGCAGGCCGAGCTCCTCGACGATGACGTCGAGGTCGCTGCGCGTCGGCTGCGCAAGGTCGAGCCACACGACGACGTCGCGCTTGTCGAGCCACTCGCTGATCTCCATGACCGGGAAGCCCTCGGCGATCAGCTTGCCGGCGCGGTAGGCGCGGGTGTGTGCCTCGCACGATGTGGGTGACTCGGCTCGGCAGGCCTCCACCGGGTGCTCTGGTCTCGCGGGCGCTGGTGTCTTGGCAGCAGCCTTCTTGGCAGCGGCCTTCCTCGGCGTCGCGGGGCTCACGTGACGGCCACCCCGATGAGGACCGCTGCCCCGAGCAGCAGCCGGTACGGCACGAAAGCACCGATGCTGTGCCGCGTCACGAACCGCAGCAGGAAGGCGATGGCGGCGTAGGCCACGACGAAGGAGACGACCGTCGCCACCAGGGTCGCAGCGACGCCCGGTGCGCCGGGACCGCTCGTCGTGGCGTCCTTCAGCCCGTAGGCGCCCGCGGCGAGCAGCGCGGGGATGCCGAGCAGGAACGACAACCGCGTCGCTGAAACACGATCCAGCCCGCGCAGCAGCCCCGCGGAGATGGTCGCGCCGGACCGGCTGACCCCCGGCACCAGCGCGAGGCACTGGGCCAAGCCGATGAACAGGCCGTCGATCACCGTGAGCGTCCGCTCGGGACGTTCCTGCGTGCCGCGGCGCTCGGCGTAGACGAGCACGCCGCTGAAGGCGATGAGCCCGATCGCCACCGTCACCAGCGACTTGTCGATGTCCTTGATGACGTCCCGGAGCACGAAGCCGACGATCCCGATCGGGATGCACCCGACGGCGACCGCGAGTGCGAACGTCCACTCCGGGCCCTGCCGCTTCTCGGCGCTGGCGAGCCCGCCACCGAAGCCGGCGAGCAGGGCGACGATGTCGCGGAAGAAGTACACGACCGCGGCCAGGATCGCGCCGACCTGGATGACCGCGGTGAAGCCGATGAGGCCATCACCCGCATCACCGCCGGTGGGCAGACCCATCAGGTGCTCGGAGATGAGCAGGTGCCCGGTGCTCGAGATCGGCAGGAACTCGGTCACGCCCTCGACGACGCCGAGCACCACGGCCTGCAGGACGTTCAAGAACCGACGCCGGCCAGCTCGAGAGCCTCGACTGCGGTGCGGAGCGTGGCCTTGCGCTCGTCGATGTCACCGGTGAAGGGCGACAGCGTCAGGGTCGTGACGCCGGCGGCGGCGAGCACCTGCATCTTCTCGGCGATCTGCTCCTTGGTGCCCAACAGCGACGTCTGCTCGATGAACTCGCGCGGCACGGCCGCGGCCGCCTCGTCGTACTTGCGGTCGAGGTAGAGATCCTGCACCTGCTTCGCGGCGTCCTCGAAGCCCATCCGCACGGCGAGCTGGTTGTAGAAGTTCTTCTCCCGGCTGCCCATGCCACCGACGTACAGGGCCGCGTACCAGCGGATCGGGTCGGCGCACGCGGCGATGTCGTCGCCGACGACGATCGGGACGGTCGGTACGACGTCAAACCCCTCGAGCGTCTTGCCGACCTTCGCGCGGCCGGCCTCGATGCTCGCCAGCGACTCCTTGGCGTAATCCGGCGAGAAGAAGATGCCGAGCCAGCCGTCGAACAGCTCACCGCAGAGCTCGAGGTTCTTCGGGCCGATCGCCGCGAGGTACATCGGGATGTGATCGCGCACGGGGTGCACGGTGAGCTGCAGCGCCTTGCCCGGTCCGTCGGGTAGCGGCAGCGTGTAGTGCTCGCCGGCGTACCGCACCTTCTGGCGACTCAGCGCGAGCTTGACGATGTCGCTGTACTCGCGGGTGCGTGCCAGCGGCTTGTCGAAGCGGACGCCGTGCCAGCCCTCCGAGACCTGCGGCCCGGACAGGCCGAGGCCGAGCCGGAACCGGCCGCCGGACAGCGTGTCGAGCGTCGCCGCGGTCATCGCGGTGAGCGCCGGCGTACGGCCGGGGATCTGGAAGATCGCCGACCCGATGCCGATGTTGGGGCACTGCGCCGCGACCCAGGCGAGCACGGTCGCGACGTCGGACCCGTAAGCCTCCGCCGCCCAGGCGGAGTCGTAGCCGAGGGCGTCCGCCTCCCGCGCGAGGGCGAGGTTGTCAGCGTCGTTGCCGCCGCCCCAGTAGCCGAGGTTCAGACCGAGTTTCATGCCAGGCCTCCCATGTGTTCGCACGCTAGCGTGCGGCCCGTGAAGCAGCGTCATCTCGGCCGCAGCGGCCTGATCGTCTCCCGGCTCGCCCTCGGCACGATGACCTGGGGGCGCGACACCGACGAGGACGACGCCGCAGCCCAGCTCATCGCCTTCCGCGAGGCGGGCGGCACGCTGGTCGACACCGCGGACGTGTACGTCGACGGCGAGAGCGAGCGGGTCCTCGGCCGGCTCCTCGCCGACGTCGTCCCGCGCGACGAGCTGCTCGTCGCGACCAAGGCGTACAGCCCGACCGGCAGCGGGCCGATGGGACGCGGATCGTCGCGCGGCCACCTGCTGTCGGCGCTCGACGCGTCCCTCAAGCGCCTCGGCACCGACTACGTCGACCTGTGGCAGCTGCATGCCTGGGACTGGCTCACGCCCTGGGAGGAGTCGCTCGCCGCGATCGACACGGCGGTGTCGTCAGGTCGGGTGCGCTACGCCGGCGTCTCCAACTACGGCGGCTGGCAGCTGGGCGCGGGCACTGCGTGGCAGCGGGCGGTGCCCGGCCGGGCGCCGCTGGTCGCCAACCAGGTGGAGTACTCCCTGCTGCAGCGCGATATCGAGCGCGAGGTCGTCCCCGCGGCGCAGCAGCTCGGGGTGGGACTGCTGCCCTGGTCGCCGCTCGGGCGGGGCGTGCTGACCGGGAAGTACCGCAACGGACCGCCCGCCGACAGCCGCGGCGCGTCGGAGCACTTCAGCACGTTCATCGAGCCCTACCTCGACGAGCGGTCGTCGTCGATCGTCGATGCCGTGCTGACCGCCGCCGACGGCCTGGGGGTCTCCCCCGTCGCCGTCGCCCTGGCCTGGGTGCGCGACCGGCCCGGCGTCGTCGCACCGATCGTCGGCGCGCGCACGGCTGCGCAGCTGCAGGCGTCGCTCGCGGCCGAGGCCGTCGAGCTGCCGGACACGATCACGGCGGCGCTCGACGACGTGTCGGCTCCCGTCATCGGCTACCCGGAGAAGCTGCCGCACTGGTCGTCGCCCGATCTCGAGACCGGCCTCGAGAGCTCTTGACCGACGCCGTCTTCACGGCGTTCGCCGCCGCCGGCCTGTGGCCCGGTCTCGGCAAGACGCTCGCCGGCCAGCTCGCCGAGAACGGCATCGTCGGTCCGGACGACGTGCTGCCGTCAAAGCTGGCGAAGCTGCCCTCGATCGGTCTCGTCCGCGCCGAGCGGCTGGTGGAGTCGTTCAAGGGCGCCTCCGACCGGTACGACGTCGCGGCACTGCTGGTGCCCGCCGGCCTCCCGGCCCGCCTCGCGTTCCGCGTGATGGAGAGCCTCGGACCCTCCGCCGCCGACCGCTTGCACGCCGACCCGTGGCGGCTGCTGGACATCCCGGAGGTCCGGCTGGTCGACGCCGACCGGCTGGCGGTCTCGGTGCTCGGTGCCGAGGCACGCAAGGACGACCCGCGGCGTGGGGTCGCGCTCGTCGCCCACGAGCTGGTGCGGGCAGCCCGAGACGGTCACACGTGCGTCCCGTCGGAGGACGTCGCTCGCGGCGTGCGGGCTGAGGGCTACGAGGCGTCCGACGTCGCGCTCGCGTCGGCGCTGGAGGATGAGCGCGTGGTCGTCAGCGAGGACGGCCTGCTGTCGCTGACGCGCTATGCAATGGCCGAGGAGGCCGTCGCCGACGGCATCGCGCGATTGCTGGCCACCGCCGAGCCGCTTGCCGACGCGGCGGCCGCGAAGGCGGTGCAGGGTCAGCTCGACGAGGTGCAGACCGGCGCGGTCGTCCTTGCGATGCGGCACGGCGTCTCCGTCCTCACCGGCGGGCCGGGCACCGGGAAGAGCCGCACGGTCGCCGCACTGGTGGCACTCGCCAGGGCACGTCGCAAGCAGGTCGGGCTGGCCGCGCCGACCGGTCGCGCGGCGAAGCGGCTCGAGGAGCTGTGCGACGCGCCCGCGATGACCCTGCATCGGCTCCTCGGTGCGCAGGGCATGACCGGTCAGTTCAGCCGCGGTGAGGAGTGGCCGCTCGACGAGGACGTTGTCGTGGTCGACGAGGCGTCGATGCTCGACGTCGAGCTGGCCGCCGCGTTGCTCGAGGCCTGCCCTGACGGCTGCCACCTGCTGTTCGTCGGCGACCCGGCGCAGCTGCCGTCGATCGGCGCGGGCCGGGTGCTCGGTGACCTCATCGACTCGGGCGCGGTCCCGGTGACGGAGCTGACGACCCTCTACCGGCAGGACGAAGGCGGTGCGATCGCGCGGCTCGCGACCGCCGTCCGCGGCGGGGAGCTGCCCGCGGTCGAGGACGATCCCGGCCGCGAGGTCGTCGTCGTACGGACGAAGGAATCGGGTGAGGCCGCACATCGCACCGTGCAGCTCGTCACCGACTCCATCCCGCGGGCTCTGGGCATCCCGTCGGACGAGATCCAGGTGGTGACGCCGGTGCACCGCGGCGCGGCCGGGACGATCGCCTTGAACGTCGCCCTGAAGGCGCGCCTCAACCCAGGGTCCGGCGAGGTGCAGGGATTCGACGTCGGTGATCGGGTGGTGGCGACGGCGAACCACCTGGACGAGGGCTTCGCCAACGGCGAGGTCGGCGTCGTGACCGGAAAAGCAGACAAGGGCCTGATCGTGTCCTTCGCGGGAGCCGGGCCGGTGACGGTGCCGCCGAAATCACTCCTCGACCTACGGCACGGGTGGGCGGTGACGGTGCACCGGGCGCAGGGATCGGAGTTTCCCGCCGTGGTCGCCGTGCTCCCGCCCGAGGCGGGCGGCCTGCTGTCGCGGCCGCTGGTCTACACGGCTTTCACGCGGGCACAGCGCCACCTGTCCGTCGTACACGCATCCGGTCCCGCTCTGGCGCGGGCGGTACGCGACGTGGGGGCGCTGCCTCGACGAACCCGACTCGCCGGGTTGCTGCAGGAGGCTGTGCAGGCGCTGTGACTCGTGCACACTTGTGCCGTGCCGGACTACGAGTACCGCGCGATGCGTGTGCCGCCCGGGACTTCGCACGAGCACACCCGGGACCTGCTCACGATCCACGCCGAGTACGGCGACTGGGAGCTGGCCCGCCACGCCGTCTGGCCCGACGGCCGTCGCAACGTGACGGTCCGTCGGCGCCTGCGCCCCGAGCCGCTCCCGCCGATGCCCAGCTAGCACGACTCCCTCCGACGCCTCACGCGCGGGAGTACGGTGGCGCCCTTCGAGCGGGGGGGGGGGCTCTTCCATGGCCGACATCGACAGTGTTCTCGAGCGGCTCATCACCGACACGGCGTTCCGTAGTCAGCTCAGCACCGACCCGGCTGCGGCGCTGTCGGGATATGACCTGACGACGGAGGACCTCCAGGTCCTCGCGAGTTCGATGGATGACAGCGCAGGTGAGCAGCACGGCGTCGAGCAGCGGACATCGAAGAGCGCCGTCGTCGGGCTCCTCGCGTCGTTGACCGGCGGCGGTGGCGGTTCGGCGGGTCACAAGCCCATCACGGGGAAGTCGGACGACCTCCTGGCCGCGAACTGCGGCGAGAAGATCGGTGGCGACAACGCGTCCCAGCTCTTCGCCCCACCGCAGGACGCCATGTCGAAGGACGCCATGAAGCTGGGGGTCGTCGGCGAGGATCTCGCCGCACCGTCGGACGACGCCACGGAGGCGGTGCACAAGCTGCCGGGCAAGCCCAAGCCCGGCGAGATCACTCTGACCAGAGCGTCATCGTCGGGAGGCGGCGGGTCAGCGGCGCATGAAGACTTCGCGCCGCCGGTCGATGTCCCCGGCTCAGCCTCGGGCGACGGGTCACCTGCCGTCTTCTCGGAGTGGACGGAGAAGACCGGCGACGGCGCGCAAGGCAACCTCGCTCCCGCGGACGTGAACGGAGATCTGCCTGCAATCGGCGACATCAAGGGCGCACCGGTGAACGACCTCTCCGCGGTCCAGGGCAACTTCTCGCCCAGCAAGAGCGACGCGCAGGCCAATGACTTCCACTTCTCGCCCAAGCAGACCGAAGCGCAGGCCAATGTCCTCTCGCCAGCCGACGCCGACGCCGCCGTCGAGAAGATCGAAATCGGCGCCATGAAGGCTGGCGACACCGGTGTCGAGGTGAACGGCGACGGCGCGCCCGCGGAGCTCATCGGCATGCTCCAGCCGTCCGCCGGTGACAACGCCAAGGGCGTCGACGTCAGCCACATGAAGGCCGGCGACACGAGTGCCGACTTCCTTACGATCGAGGACGGGTGACGCCAGATCCGGGCGACGTCCCTGTGCATGACGGCTCACCGCACGAGCTGAGCTGGAAGGACCTGCTCGCGGCGGCACGCGAGGACGCGACGTTCTGCCGAGCCCGAGACCTCGTGCGGCTGTGCGAGTCGGTGATCGCCCGCGCGGGGCTGACGGGGTTCAACTCGATGGGGTCACCCCGCAAGGACGCCGAGGCTCTCGTCTTCGAAACGCTTGCGATCCGCGATCACAACGAGCGCTACCTCGACGCGGCAGTCAGCTCGCTCGAGCGGGTGCAGATTCTCGGCCTGCTCGAGCGCCGAGTGGACGGCCCGACTCCCGTCCCGTACCTGCTGGGCGAGTCGTTCTTCGCCGGCCGCCGCTTCACTGTCCGCCCCGGTGTGTTCATTCCGCGCAGCGCACTCGGCAAGCTGCTCGACCAGGTGCTTGCTGAGGTCGTGTGGTCGGCGCAGCCACGGGCCCTCGAACTCGGCTGCGGCACCGGCGCGCTGGGTATCTCGATCGCCGTCAGAGTGCCGGCGGCCAACGTCGACCTCGTCGACATCGACCCATTGGCGGTCCAGGTGGCGACTGCCAACATCCGAAGGCACCGTGTCGGGGAGAGGATGCAGGCCGCCGTGAGCGACATGTACGACGGCGTCGACCGGGCGGCGCGGTACGACGTCATCGTCGCCAACCTGCCCTACGTGCCCGAGGCACAGATCGGGCGCACCAACACCGAGATCGACGCGGAGCCACAAACCGCGATCTACCGTCCCGGCGACGGTCTGGACCTGGTGAGGCGGGCGCTGGCGGGATCCGCGCCGCACCTCGCGGACCGCGGTCTGCTGGTGCTCGAGGTGGGTACCAGTAACCAGCCGGCCGTGGCAGAGCTGCTCGCAGGGCGTGGCCGGTGGTGGCAGTCCGGTGGCGCGGCTGCCGGTGTCGTGAGCCTCACCCGCGCTGACCTCGAAGCGTGACCTGTGGTCGACAGCGCACCGGTCCGCACCGATCTCTGGCAGGTGCTCGCCGGCCGCGCGGTGGGCACACCGCTCGCCCCTGAAGACCCCGACCTCTGGGAGGACGTCGCCACCCGCCTGAACGTCGCCAAGGCAAAGCCGGCACTGCGGTCAGGCATCGAGGCGGTGGCCCACGTCACGGTCCGGGGACAGCCCTACGTCATGCTGCGCTCCCCTGACCGTGAGGGCTCGTACGTCCGGCTCGCACCGGAGGAGTGGGCACTCGCGCAGGAGATGGACGGCAGCCGCACCGTCGCGGCGCTGGTCGGCGTACTCGCCAGAACGACCGGAACGCTCGCGCCCGACCGGGTCACCCGCGTCGTCGCCGACCTCGCCGGCAACCGGATGCTGCAGGAGCTGCCGGTCGATGCGTTCTCCGGCGTACGCCGCATCCGCTCCGGCCGGCGCAGGAACCGTCTGGGCAAGCGACTGCTCGACGCCGCACGAGGTCGTCGCATGGTTCTTGGCGACGTCGACCGGGCCATCGGCGTGCTCTACCGCGCCGGCGGTCGCTTCCTGTTCACGCGCGTCGCAGCGGTCATCGCGTTCGTCATCGCGTTGCTGGGTGGCGCTCTCTTCCTCCGGACCTGGGCGTCGGGCTCGGACTCGCTGTTCCTGCAGAAGGGCTCCTACGCCACCGGCGGCCTGATCCTGCTGGCGCTCAACGCCGGAGCCCTTCTCGCCCACGAGCTCGGACACGCACTGGCGACCAAGCACGCCGGCCGCCGAGTCCCGGCCGTCGGCGTCCTTCTCTACTTCGGCATCCCGTCGGCGTTCGTCGACACCACGGACATCTGGATGGCCGATCGACGGCATCGGCTGATCGCCACCGCGGCCGGGCCGGCGTCCGCCCTAACACTCGCCGGTGCAGCCCAGCTGGTGGCCTTCGTCGATCCGTCGTTGGCGCCGCTCGCCTTCAAACTCGCGTTCGCGTGGTACCTGAATGCGCTGTTCAACCTCAACCCGCTGATGGCGCTCGACGGCTACTACCTCGCCATGGACGCCCTCGAGATCGCCAACCTGCGTTCCCGCGGCATCGCTTTCCTCGTCGGTGCGGTCCGGACCAGGCGCATCGCCTGGTCGAAGCTCGATCGGGAAGGGCGGTACGTCGCGGCGTACGGCGTCGCGGCCACACTCTGGACCATCATCTTCCTCTGCATCTCCACGCGCATCTGGCGGGACCGGGTCCGCGGTCTCGTGGCCGGCGTGTGGCACACGGGCATCACCGGAAAGCTGCTCGTCGCGTTCTTCGTGCTTGGTCTGTTCGCCCCGGTGTTCTGGGGTGTCGGCCACGCCCTGTCCGCCCGTTGGCATCGGCGACGTGCGCTGCGCGAGCCGGCCCGACGGGTCGGTGCGCGCCTAGACGCGCTGCGCACCAGCGGACTGGCCGCGCTGCCGGCCGCAACGCTCGACGCTCTGGCTGCCGCGGCCTCGTGGTCGATCGTCCCGGCGGGTCGCACGGTGCTCGCCGCAGGAGTCGCGCCGGGATCGGTGCTGCTGCTGCACGACGGCGATGCGGAGGCGCGTCGCCCGGCCGACCCCCCGGCGACCGTCCGGGTGCGCGCCGGGCGCGGCGAGGCGCTCGGCGTCGCTGAGGTGCTGGCCGGACGTACTACGTCACTCGAGTGGCGAACCACCCGCGACAGCCGGCTCCTCGCCATCCCAGCCGACGCCTTCCGCGCCTCGGCCGGCGACAAGCTGACCCCGCCCGGTGTGGACCTCAACGCGGCTGAGGCCGCGTTGGATGCGTCGCCGATGCTGGCGTCGCTCACCCCCGCGACCCGCCTCGAGCTGATGTCCCGCATGACCTGCGTGGACGTCGCACCCGGTAAGTCCCTGACGGTCAGCGACCCTGAGCACGCCGTACTGGTGGGCTCCGGCGTTGTAGTCGCGGACGCGGATGAGCGTCGCGCCGGCTCCGTGCTGAGGGCGGCCAGCACCGCCGAGCCGCTTCGGGCCACGACGCGGACGCAGTCGACGCTGTGGCGGCTGGCCGGCTTCGGGTCGCTGGGCGCGAGTGCCGCGGGAGCTGCCGCGGCCGCGCCTCCCGTGGGAGTCCACGGCGGCGGTGGGCATCCGCCGGTGACGCCGCCACCTACGGACACGCCCGCCGGCGACGACGAGGCGGACGACCGGCTGTGGAAGAAGGCTCGGCGACTGCTTGTGCTGCTGCTCATCCTGGCGCTGCTGTCCATCGCTGCCGCGTTGAGCGACGCGACGCCGTGGGCCGAGGTGCGCGGCGACCGGGTGCTGGCGATCGTGACGCGCGGGTCGGCCGACGCGGAGGTCAACGGCTCCGACGTGCGCCTCGGACGACAGGGCCAGGTCACGCTCGGGCGGGGTGACCTCGTGCGGGTGCACCGCCGTTCGACCGTGCACCTGGTCTACGCCGGCGGCGCCGAGCAAGTGCTCTGCGGCGGCAGCCGCGCCACCGTCCTGGACGTCAGCCGCGTCCGTGCCGAGGACCGCACGTGGGTCCCGTCCGGTGCGCTGCGGCTTGACGGTGGAGCGCTGCTGGCCGACACCGAGGCGGCGTCTCGCGCGTTCGGCCCGCTGGCATTGACCGTCGCGACGTCGAGGCTCCAGGTGAGTGCGTCCGGCGACGCGGCCCGCTTCGGCATGACCGTTGGTCGGGTTGACATCGCGTCCGGCGTTGTCAATGTTGAAGGGGCGGTGGCGTCGATGCGTCCGGTCGACTGTCGCGGCCTGGTCGGATCCGACGCCGCGGAGAGCCCGGTGGCAACGGGACCAGGGTCGCCGTCCGCCGGCACTGCCGGCGGACCGGGCGGATCGCTACCGCCGGGTGCCTCGGCGCCGGCCGGCGGCTCCACGCCGACCGGTGGCCCGGCAGGCGCGTCAGGGTTCCCGGCGCCGGGGACGACCGGCCCCGCGACGGTGCCCGGGACGACGCCGGCGCCAGGAACAACGCCCGCACCGGGCACGACCCCGAGTCCTGGGTCGACGACAGGTCCCGGCCCGACGTTCGGTCCCACGACGGGACCGACGACAAGGCCGTCGCCCGGACCGAGCGCGAGCCCGACACCGCCGGCGCCCTCCCCGTCCCCGTCCCCCTCACCGCCTCCTCCGCCACCCCCTCCACCGCCGCCTCCGCCGGACCTGGGCTGGTCGTGCTCCCCGACGTCGCTGAGTTTCAAGCCCGGCGGCTCGGACACGACGAAGTGCAACGCGAGCTCGATCAACGGCTTCTCGGGCGGGGTGACCTTCTCGTGCACGGGCGAGCCGGCGGGCATGAGCTGTGTCCCGTCACCCGGCAGTGCGACGGTCTCGTCCGGAGGTAGCGCCGGGACGGTCGTGACGGTGAGCGGAACCAAGGTGGCGCCCGGCACCTACAGCCTGCAGGTCGTCGCACGGTCCGATGACGGGACCATCACCCGAAGCGACACCATCACCGTGACCGTCACATGAGAGGGTCACCGTCGTGACGTGCTGGTTCTGCACCAAGGCCTCGCGAGGCTCCTGCGCGTTCTGCGGTCGCGGAGTGTGCGAGGACCACGCGCGGTTCGGGCCGTTCGTGCTCGACGTCCACCGGAGTGAGGCTCGCTCCCGTACCGAAGCGCTCGTCGTCGAGGACGCCCTGCAGTGCGGCACCTGCAAGCCAAGGCCTCAGCCGGTCCCGATGCCCGAGCTCGACTGAGGGCTCGGTAGCGTCAGCCGGCGGCCTTCACGAGATCTGCCATGCCGGCCTCGATGCCGTGGGCGAGGACGTCGAGGTCCTCGGTCGTGTCGTAGTCGCCGGTCAGCCCGAAGTTCAGCGTGTCGAGGTAGCTGAAGATGGCGATCCCGATGCGCACCCGGCCGGCGAGCGGCACGTAGGGGAACGCCTCCAGCATCTTGCGTCCCGCGGCGTAGAGCTGCACGCGCGGACCCGGCACGTTGGTGGTGACCGTGTTGATGTTGCGCTGCGGCGCCCGGAACGCGACCCGGGTCCCCACGGCGAGTAACACCGGCGGCGCGAAGCCCGCCAGTCCGGTCAGCACGTCGCCGGCCACGGCCTGCTTCGAGTCCTTCAGCCGGGCGAGCTGTTCAGTGACGGCGTGCAGCCGCTCGACCGGGTCAGCGATGCCGACCGGCAGCTCGGCGAACATCGCCGACACCCGGTTGTTGTAGGTGCCCTTCTCCCCCGCCCGACGCACGCTGACCGGCACGAGGCTGCGCACCGTGCGGCCGTTGACGTCCTCGCCACGGGACTGCAGCAGCTCGCGGAAGCCCTGGCTGATCGCGGCCAGCACGACGTCGTTGAGGGTGCCGCCGAGCCCACTGCGCACGTTCTTTACCTCGCTGACACTGCCGCGCGCCCACGAGTAGCGACGGTGCGGGCCGATCGGCCCGTTCAGGGACGTCGCGGCGGTCGGCATCGCGACGCCGGCCATGGAGGTGAGTCCCTTGACCGTCTCGGTGACCTCGGTCGCGAACTGGCGAGGAGCGCGCACGATCCGGCGGGCTCCGCGCACGATCTCGTACGGCGACACCGCGCGCTCACCGAGGGCGCTGGCGATCAGGCGGGCGTTGGAGACCGGTGCCTCGGGCTGCCAGTCCGCAGCTGCGGGTCGCTCCGGCTCGGGACTCGCATCGAGCATGACGGCGAGCAGATCGGTGCCCGAGACGCCGTCGACCATCGCGTGGTGGACCTTGGAGATCAAGGCCCAGTGGCCGTCCTCGAGGCCCTCGACGACCCACATCTCCCACAGCGGCTTGGTGCGGTCGAGCATCTGCGACATCACGCGGCCGATGAGGTTGCGGAGCTGCACCTGGCCGCCCGGCGTCGGCAGCGCGGTGTGCCGCACGTGGTAGCGGATGTTGAAGTGCGGGTCGTCCTCCCAGACCGGCCGGCCGAGCTCGAGCGGCACGAAGCGCACCTTCTGCCGGTAGCGCGGCACGAGGGGCAGCTTCGAGGCCACCATCGCCTGGAACTCGTCCTGCGTCGGCGCCGGCCCCTCGAAGATCGCGGTCGACCCGATGTGCATCGAGCTGTTGTCGTCCTCCAAGTGCAGGAACGACGCGTCCAGTGGGCTCATCCGCTGCATCGGGGCATCCTTCGCTGTCGTGCTTCTGGTGGAATTCTCAGGGCCTGAGCCCTGAGGATTCCACCAGGAGGGACGACCGACTACGCCAGGTCGATAAAGCGGTCGAGCACGCGGCTGCCGAACTCCAGCGACTCCAGTGGCACCCGCTCGTCGACGCCGTGGAACATGCCGCTGAAGTCGAGGTCCGCGGGCAGCCGCAGCGGTGAGAAGCCGAAGCCGCGGATACCGAGGCGGCTGAACGACTTCGCATCGGTGCCACCCGAGAGCGTGTAGGGCACCGCGCGGGCGCCGGGGTCCTCGCTCCTGAGCGCTGCGGTCATCGCCTCGACGAGGGCGCCCTCGAACTCGGTCTCCAGGGCGATGTCGTAGTGCGTGTACTCACGGGTGATACCGGGGCCGAGCACAGCATCGAGCTCGGTCTCCCACTCCTTCTCGAAGCCGGGCAGGAAGCGGCCGTCGATCATCGCGTGGGCGCGGCCGGGGATGACGTTGTGCTTGTAGCCGGCGTCGAGCATGGTCGGGTTGGCGGTGTTGCGGAGCGTCGCGCCGACGACGCGGGCCAGCGGACCGAGCTTGGCGACGGTCGCGGCGATGTCGTCGGGGTCGAGCTCGATGCCGAACGCGTCGCTCACCTCGCCGAGGAACGCCCGGACGGTCTTGGTGATGTGGATCGGGAACTCGTGCTGCCCGAGCCGGGCGACCGCTTCGCAGAGGCGGGTGACGGCGTTGTCGTCGTTGATCATGCTGCCGTGGCCCGCGGTGCCCGTCGCCGTGAGCCGGATCCAGGCCATCCCCTTCTGCGCCGTCTCGATCATGTACAGCCGGAGGTCGTCGCTGACGGTCAACGAGAAGCCACCGACCTCGCTGATGCCCTCGCTGCAGTCGGCGAACAGGTCCGGGTGGTTCTCCACGAGCCACTGGGCCCCGAAGACGCCGCCGGCTTCCTCGTCTGCGACGAAGGCCAGTACGACGTCGCGCGGTGGCTTGCGTCCGGTGCGCATCCGGTCGCGAACCATCGACAGGACCATCGCGTCCATGTCCTTCATGTCCACGGCGCCGCGTCCCCAGACGCAGCCGTCGGCGACCTCGGCCGCGAACGGGTCGTAGGTCCACTCCTTGGGCTCAGCCGGTACGACGTCGAGGTGGCCGTGGATAAGCAGTGCCGGCCGGCTGGAGTCGGTGCCCTCCATGCGGGTGACCACGCTGGTGCGGTTGGGCGCCGACTCGAAGACCTGAGTGGCCAGCCCGACCTCCTCGAGCTTGGCGGCGACGTACTCCGCCGCTGCCCGCTCCCCCGGGCCACGGCCGGTGCCGTCGTTGACGCTCTCGATCTGGATCAGGTCGCGGCAGAGCTCGACGACCTCGTCCTGGGCGGCCACTGGAGCTCCCCTCGCTGCCTGCGTTGAAGGCACCGTAACGGCGCCGGCGAAACGGTGCCGAAAGTCCATGGCCAGCGCGGTCCGAGGGGAGCACAGTGTGGGGTGGCAGCCACCTCGAGGAGCCGATCATGAACGAGAAGTCCCGTCCCCAGCACCAGGCCAAGAAGCCCGGCAAGAGCATCAAGCAGAAGCGCGCCGCGAAACGGGCCGCTCACGAGCAGCCGCACGCGTCGATCATCCCGCCTCGGCACCCCGAGCACTGAGCCTCCGCGTCGGTCCAGGTGACCTGTCGAGTTGCTATGGTTGCTGCCGTCCAGTCGGCGCCTGATGGCGGCGGCGGGACCACCTGGTCCGGGTGGCGGAATTGGCAGACGCGCTAGCTTGAGGTGCTAGTTCCCTTTACGGGGAATGGGGGTTCAAGTCCCCCCTCGGACACGACGAGATCCCAATGCCTGGAGTCACGCTCGCGAGCAGCAGTTTCTGGCTTGGCTGGAAGGTCAGCCGGAGCCCCAGCTCCTTGTAGACGGCGGTCTTGCTGGCGCTATCGGCCCTGCGGAGCAAGGCGTAGGCGCTGCGAAGGCCGTCCACGATTCCGGCGATCTCGTCACGCGACAGCCGGTGCGTCGGCACCGGCGCGGGCTGCTGCTCGATCTCCGCGGCGCGTCGCTCGAACTCGACCTCAGCTGTCCATTGGGCTACAAGAGCGGCGTCCATGCCGGCCTCGAGCGCCGCGCGGTACTTCGCGAGCCGCTTGTTGCAGTCCTCGATGCGCCGTCGCGCTGCTTCGACCCGGGCGTCCTCCACGGGGTTGGCCTGGTGCTGGGCCATGGCGTCGATCGTGGCGTCACGGTGCTCCTCGTCGAACAGGGAGGCCAGCCAACGGTCGAGTGTGGGCAGCACGAGGTCCTCGCGCAGGATGACGTTCTTAGGGTGGTCGAGCGCCCGGCTGGCGGCGTACTCGCGTGGGTAGCGGCAGCGGTAGTGCGCGCGCTCGTTCGCCCACAGTGACTCCATCTTGCGTCCGCACAGACCGCACGTCATGAGGCCACGCAGGGCGTAAGGACGCACCGCTGGCCGGTTCTTCCGCTCGGTGGGGGTGCGCCCACGGGCGGCGAACAGCGCCTGCACCTGCTGGAACACCTCGTCCTCGACGAGGGGCTGGTGCACGACGCCTTGCGACCAGATCCAGTCGTCCTTGGTGTTCCAGCGCATCTTGGTCTCGTGACCGGCCGCGACGTCCTCGACGTCGAGCAGGATCTCTTCCTTGCGCTGCTTGTTCCAGACCTGCCGTCCGGTGTAGCGGGGGTTGAGCAGGATCGCTCGAACAGCACCCTTGGACCAGGCGATCCCGATGCGGTGCCGGTTACGGGCCGGGTCATGCCCGGACGGCGAGGGCACGCCGTCGGCGGTCAGTCCCTCCGCGATGGCCCAGATCCCTTGACCGCGGAGGTACTCGGCGAAGATCCGTGCAACGGCTGACGCGGTGACCGGGTCGGGTTCGAGGGCGTGCAGCCGCTGACCGATGGCCGCCTTGCCAGGGTTGGGGTGGGGGCCGGCGTCCGCGAGGCGGTAGCCGTAGGGGGGTCGGCCGCCCAGAAAGCGTCCTTCGGTGGCGGCTTGGGCAGCCATGGCGCTGCGGACGCGGATCTTGATGCGGTTGCGTTCGCCCTTGCTCATTCCGCCGTACAGGCTCATGACCAGGTCGTGGGCGTCACTTCCGGGATCGACGGCTCCGCCGACTTCAGGCACCCACAGCTGTACGCCGTAGTGCACGAAGACCGGGAAGGTCAGGCCGAACTGGTTGCCGTAGAACGCGCGGGCCGGTTCGCCGATGACGACGGCGTCGAAACCGCGGTTCGGGCGCGCCAGGTCCTGAAGGAGTCGGGCGGCTTCGGGGCGCCGTTTCCAGGGCAGCGAGCGGGATAGTCCGATGTCGAAGTACTCGGCAACGACCTGCCCGTCGTGTGGCGTGATCAAGGCCGTCGAGCGGGATAGCTGCCAGCCGCGGGACGAGGCCGGGTCTTGCTGGTCCTCGGTGGAGACGCGGCCGTAGAAGGCGAACTTGGTCATGCCTGCTCCGCTCGTAAGGCGCTCAGCCAGTTCTATCCCAAGGCACCTGTTCGTGCTCGGCGGCCGACTGCATGTTGTGCACAGATGTGAGCAGTTTCAGCAGCGCCCGGGCGGCGCGGGGTGTCAGCGCCGGCGGATGGTCCGGGACCACCACCCTGACCTCGGCTGAGGCGACCCGACCACGATCGTCTCCAGTCATCGGTTGCCTCATCTGCTGCGGCCTTCTGCCCGTCTGACCTGACGGCTGGCGAGCCGTTGCTGTTGCCGGCGGCGCATCAGATCCCGGTTTGCAGCGGAGGCGTCAAGACCTCGTTGGTTCCAGGCCGCTGCCGGTTGGCAGGGCGGCTCGACACGCGGTTCGCTGCTGGTGTCGAGGTAGAGGTGGTTGGCGTGGGTGCCGCGGCTGAGTCCGACGTAGCCGGCCTCAGCTGTGACGGTGAGGTCGGCGAGCAGCAGCGCCGTGTTCACCGTCCGGCCTTGCGCCTTGTGCAGCGTCATCGCATAGCCATGGTCGAGCTGTCCCTGCTCGAGCCAGCTGCGGTCGACGGCGACGCGTCGGCCGTCGCGCGTGTCGATGATCAACCCGCGGCGGTCGGCGGCACTGACGCGACCGGAGGTTCCGTTCAGCAACCCTCGTCCGTGGTCGTTGCGGGTCACCAGGACCTGGTCGCCCACGGCAAAGCCGACCGCCGCATCCGGCGTGTTGATGACGAGCTGATCACGGCCAAGCCTGCCGTCGGCGCGGAGGCGGTCGCGGATGAGCGCGTTGAGCTGGTGCACGTCGCTGCGGCGGCTGGCCAGAACGACGACGTTCCATGGATCTGCAGCAGCGCCACGCGCACGCGCGTAGTCGCCGACGAGTTGGTGGAACAGCTGCACGCGATCCGAGCCGGAGTGGACGCGGTCGTGCCGGTCGAGCGCGTCGATGGCCTCCACGGTCCGGCCGGCGCGAAGCGCCGTGAGAGCTTCCTGCTCCCAGGCCTCCCGCTGTCGGTGGTGGCCGGTCAGGTGCAACGCCGTGGGTTGTTCGGCCAAGGCATTGAACAGCCCGCCGGCCTCGAGCTCTGGCAGCTGCGCCGGGTCGCCGACCAGCACGACCTTGCAATGCCTCTGCTCGGCTTGCATGAGCAGTTGGGTCAACGCGCGGGTGCCGATCATCCCGGCTTCGTCGACCAACAGCACGCCGCCAGCGGGCAGGTGACGATCGGGTTGGTGTAGGAGTCGAGCGAGCGAGACCGAACGGGCGCCGGTGGCGTCTTGCAGTCCCTGGGCAGTCAACGCGGCAACGGCGCAACCTGCGACCGGTACCCCACGCTGCTGCCAGGTGGACGCGGCGTGTCCGAGGGCGGCGGTCTTGCCCGATCCGGCCGGTCCGGTGACGACATCGACACCCCGGCCGGAAGTGAGCAGCGCGAATACGAGGCGCTGCTGATCGGGTCGTAGTCCGCTGCGCGCGGCCAGGCTCGCTGCTTGCGCGACCGGTAGGACAACTGAGTGTTCGTCCGCGCGCGCCTCGACCAGTTCGAGTGCGCGGCGTTCGGTGGCGACCAATTCAGTGGTGGTGAACTCCGGACCGTCGACGCCGGCCACCGCCAGCACCTGGTCGTCACGGACGAGCCGGCTGGCGAGTGCGATCAGCTGCACGGCGTTGACCTGCGCCCCCGCCGGAAACTGTGCGCACAGCTCGCGCAGCACGGTTCCCTGATCGAAGGTGGAGCTTTCCCGCGTCACACCCCGCGGACCGAGAACGCGCTCGGTCAGAACGGAGAGTTCAACTGCTGGTGCTTCGTGCCGGCGGTTGAGCAGGTCGCGCACATCAGCGGTCGTGAACCCCAGTCCAGCGGCAGTGGCGGCCCACCTCTGTCGTTGCGACTGCGGTTCCTCGTGTTGCTTCGCCGGCCGGGTCGCCAGACACGCGATCCGTGCCGCGAGTTGCGCCGCTCTCCCCCGCGGCTCCTTGCCCGACTCCGGCTCTCTCGGTCGCGAGGTCGTGTGCGCGAGGTGGTTTTCGATCTGCCGGCGGCGGGTGGAAAACGCCCGCCGCACGTTCAATGGCACGCCGTCGATCTCCGCGATGCCCCGCTGCACCTCGGACCAGCCGACGCCGAGCCGGCGGGTCAGCTCGGCGCGCAGGAGATGCTGGTAGAGGTGACTGGCCGTGGTGGCCTGCCGATGCAGTGTTCGCGAGTCCAGTGCCGACCACCGCCCATCCACTCCCTGGGCGAGGTTCACCAGCACGACGTGGGTGTGCAGCTGAGGATCGGCGGCGCGGCTGGTCGTGTGCTGGAAACCCGCGGCGATCATCCCGCTGGTCGCAATTCGCGGTGCCCGCTGCCCGTCGCCCTGATGCCCGCGGGCCGCGCGGGCGGCGACCTGCTCGAGCAACCCGAGCGCCTCCTCGGCCGCCCTCTGATGGGCTTGGGCGATCTGCTCGGCCACGCCCGGCTCGGCAAGCGCCCACAGGACGCTGACCGACTTGGGTGCGCTGAAGGTCAGGTCGAAGCCGCAGCGGCGCGCATCAATCTTGCGGCCGTCGTCAGTGCGCCGATGTACCGGTCGGGCCAGCTGCTGCTCGCCGAGCCGGCCATCCAGCAGCTCGCGCAACATCACGGCGCCGGCGGTGCCCAGCGGTCCGCTCAGGCCGAGCGCGGCCGCGCCACGTCCGAGCCAGTGGCCGGGCTCGTCGTGATCGTTGACGTAGTAGCCGAGCCCATCCCGACCTGGCGGCTCGTGCTCGCAGCCCGCTTCGTGCTGCAGGTAGTACTTCGCCGCCCCGCCGCCGCCGGCGAGCGGCTGCACACTCAGCACAGCCGACTCCCCGTGCGATGCGGGGCGACGCTGGCGAGGGCTGCGGCGGCCATGCGGGCGAGCGTCAGGGGGGTGCGCACGCAAAGCGCACAACGCCGGATCGCAGCGGGCGCGGGGCGCACAAGAAGCGCACACCAGGCGCACAACCCGGTGGGCAGGGGGCGCACAAGGACCGTCATGCGCGAGACCGTGCGATCCAGGTGTACCCACGGGCGTACCCACGACCACTGCCGCGCCGCGCGGCGTACCCAGCGCTGTACCCACGGGCGTACCCACGCGCGGGAATTCGCCGCCCGATGAAGCTAACGCCTGCCGAGCCGTCAAAGGACAGCGCACAACAGGCGCACAACGGCGCCATGGCGCCACTACGTACCCACGGGCGTTACCCGACGGGCGTACCCACGGGCGTACCCACGGGCGTACCCACGGGCGAGTCGAGGTCGCGGCGTATCGGATTCTGCGCGTGCACAGATGCAAACGCAGTGCGCCCGGAGGTCGGATGCGGCCAGCAGACTGATCGGCGTGTGCGACGACGGCCTGTTCGACGACTTCTACAGCCGCCGCCCGCGCGAGTCCGCCCCTGAACTTCTGACGATCGCCGTCCTCGAGGACGTCGCCGCCGTGCTCGACCGGCACGGTTTCCCGCCGCTACGCGGCTTCGCGCTGGCCGAGCTCACCGCCAGCTTGTACCGGCTCCAGCCGCCCGGAGCCTGACCGCCGCCGTCGCGCACAAACCCGCGCCCAGCGGTCGTCGTATCCCGATACCGGGGTGTGCAGAGGAGAAGGTCTTGGGGTTGGGGGCGAGGGCGAGGGAGAGGCGGGGACAGGGAGAGGCGGGGACAGGGAGAGGCGGGGACAGGGAGAGGCGGGGACAGGGAGAGGCGGGGACAGGGA